>NZ_JAEMVM010000001.1:0-560 GCF_016463925.1 Pseudomonas sp. P20
CCGCCAGGGCTGCTGAGGCTCTTGAAGACGCTGCGGGTCTGGTTCGCCGGCAACTCGTAGGGCACCGGGTGGGCGGCGTGGTAGACGCAGCCGCTGACCAGCGGCTGGTCGGGATCGCCTTCGAGGAAGTCCACCAGCACTTCCATGCCGACCCGCGGAATGACGATGCCGCCATAGCCGTTGCCGGCCCAACCGCTGGCTACGCGCAGCCAGCAACTGCTCTTGTCGTCGCCCTGGCCCTCGCGGTCCCAGTGGAACTGCACCCTGACCCGGCCGTAGCGGTCGCAGTGGATTTCCTCGCCCGGCGGGCCGGTCACCACCGCGGTCTGGCTGCCCAGCACGCGCGGCTTCGGGTGCTCCAGCGGCGGGCGGAAGAACACCTCCCAGGGCGTGGCGAGGAAGCGGTTGCGGTAGCCCTGCTGGAAGTCGTCCGTGCTGGCCGACGTGTCGGAGGTAACGTTCTCTTCCAGCACCTGCGGCTGCTTGCCTTCGTGGAAGACTTCGCTGAGCAGCCACAGGTCGTTCCACTCCGCGCGCGGGTGCTCGGCGATCTCCAGGAA
>NZ_JAEMVM010000001.1:633-160522 GCF_016463925.1 Pseudomonas sp. P20
GTGGTGCGCGTGGTGCGGCTGGCCAGGCGCAGGCTGAAGCGCTTGATCACCGGTTCGTCGGCGACCAGCCCGCTGTCGTGCACGTAGGCGGTGGGACGGCCCAGGCGGGGGAACACCGTCTGGTCGTCGCCGAACACCAGCAGGTGCGCCTCGGCGCTGTGCCGGAAATGGAAATGGATGCCCTCTTCGGCACAGAGGCGCTGGACGAAATGCAGGTCGCTTTCGTCGTACTGCACGCAGTATTCGCGCTCGGGATACCGGGTGCCGAGCTGGAAGCGGTAGGCGTCGGCGAGGATGCCGTGCTCCTCGAGGACCAGGGCGACGATCTGCGGCACCGTGAGGTGCTGGAAGATCCGCTGGTTGTTGCGCTGGGCGAGGTAGGCCAGGTGCGGGACGAGGGTGAGGCGATAGCGGGTCAGGCGCTTGCCGGCATCGCCCTGGGCAGCGCCGTAGACCAGGCCGTGGACACCCTGGCCCTGCGGGGTGAAGGCGAGGAAGGCGGGCCGGTGGAGGAACGTTTCGAGGTCGAGGCCGGCGCGCTCTCCGACCAGTTCGAGTTCGAAACGGTAGGGGCGACTGATGCCTTCGTGGCCGTTGAAGGCGAGGACCTGCAGGTCGTGGCGGAGGCCGTCGAGGGTGAGGCTGAAGTGGGTCTGGTTGGCCGGGTTGAACATCCGCTGTCCCCTGTTGCTCGAAAAACCTGCACGGCTGGCGTCCCTGTTCGCCGTGGTCGCTCCGAAGAGCGGGATGTCGCGGATGCTACGTCAAAAAAACTGTGCAAATTGTTGCGCACATCGCCGGAAAACCGCGGCGCGCCTGACCCTCGACAGTATGTAACAAAATATTTCAGAGAAATCCGACGAGCGAAGGACCGCCCCCGAACCGGGCCGGCCCATGCGCAATCAGCCTTGCAGACGCTGCGCCAAACGCTCCTGAAGTTGTGCGAGCACTTCCGGGTCGCCCTGCTTCGCCGCATGGATGCCGAGATTCTCGCCGCTGAAGCGCGGGATGACGTGGAAATGGATGTGGAAGACCGTCTGCCCGGCAGGGGCGCCGTTGAACTGGGCGACCTGCACGCCGTCCGGCTGCACCTCCTCGACCAGGGCGCGGGTCAGGCGCTGGACCACGGCCATGACCTTGGCCAGGTTCTGCGCATCGATCTCGAGCAGGTTGCGCGCCTCGGCGTGCTTGGGAATCACCAGGGTATGCCCGTAGGACTGCGGGAACAGATCGAGGAAGGCGAGCACGTCCTCGTCTTCGTAGACCTTGTAGCAGGGAGCTTCGCCGCGAATGATCTTGGCGAAGATGTTCTGGGAATCGTAAACGCCGTGCAGACTCATGGAGGCTTTCCTTGAACGAACCGGAATAGACCTGCGCACCATACCGGCTCGCTCCCCGCTCGTCACGACGTGATGCGTCGCGCGCGCCACACACTTCGAAAGAAATTGTCACAAGCCCGTCATCACCCTTCCCTACTTTCGTAGCACTCGCCGGATGGCCCCGCCGTCTCGCACAGCCACCTCCTCAACATAGGGAAATGCGTCATGACCCCAGGTTATCCCCTCGCCCTCTCTCTTGCCGTCTCCATGGCCGTGCTCGGCAGCGCCTTGCCGGCCCAGGCGCGCCAGGACGATCCGTCGCTGTTCAACCGCCAGGCCCGTGGCGAACTCAGCGAGTACGGCGGCGCACGGCGCGTCGAGCAGGACCTGACCCAGGCCCTGAAGCAGTCGCTGTCGAAGAAGAAGGCGAAGAACGTGATCCTGCTGATCGGCGACGGCATGGGCGACTCCGAGATCACCGTGGCGCGCAACTACGCGCGCGGCGCGGGCGGCTACTTCAAGGGTATCGATGCGCTGCCGCTGACCGGCCAGTACACCCACTACTCCCTGCACAAGGACAGCGGCCTGCCGGACTACGTGACCGATTCCGCCGCCTCCGCCACCGCCTGGACCACCGGGGTCAAGTCGTACAACGGCGCGATCGGCGTGGATATCCACGAACAGCCGCACCGCAACCTGCTGGAGCTGGCCAAGCTCAACGGCAAGGCCACCGGCAACGTCTCCACCGCCGAGCTGCAGGACGCCACCCCCGCCGCCCTGCTCGCCCACGTCACCGCTCGCAAGTGCTACGGTCCCGAGGCCACCAGCAAGCAGTGCCCGAGCAATGCCCTGGAGAACGGCGGCGCCGGCTCGATCACCGAGCAGTGGCTGAAGACCCGCCCTGACGTGGTTCTCGGCGGCGGCGCCGCGACCTTCGCGGAAACCGCCAAGGCTGGCCGCTATGCCGGCAAGACCCTCCGCGCCCAGGCCGAAGCCCGCGGCTACCGGATCGTCGAGAACCTCGACGAGCTGAAAGCCGTGCGCCGCGCCAACCAGAAGCAGCCGCTGATCGGCCTGTTCGCGCCGGGCAACATGCCAGTGCGCTGGCTCGGTCCGACCGCCACCTACCACGGCAACCTGAACCAGCCGGCGGTGAGCTGCGAGGCGAACCCGAAGCGCACCGCCGACATCCCGACCCTGGCGCAAATGACCAGCAAGGCCATCGAGCTGCTGAAGGACAATCCGAACGGCTTCTTCCTGCAGGTCGAGGGCGCGTCCATCGACAAGCAGGACCACGCCGCGAATCCGTGCGGCCAGATCGGCGAGACCGTCGACCTCGACGAAGCCGTGCAGAAGGCCCTGGCCTTCGCCAAGGCCGATGGCGAGACCCTGGTGATCGTCACCGCCGACCACGCCCACTCCAGCCAGATCATCCCGCCGGAAACCGCCGCGCCGGGGCTGACCCAACTGCTCACGACCAAGGACGGCGCGCCGCTGGCGATCAGCTACGGCAACTCCGAGGAAGGCTCCCAGGAGCACACCGGCACCCAGTTGCGCATCGCCGCCTACGGCCCGCAGGCCGCCAATGTCACCGGCCTGACCGACCAGACCGACCTGTTCTTCACCATCCGTCGCGCACTGAACCTGCGCGACTGATCGGACCAGAACGAAAAAGGCGCGCCGGTTTCGACCGGCGCGCCTTTTTCATTTCGCGCGGTATCCCTGGAACTAGCCCTCGACCTGGCTCCACTGCTTGGCCAGGCGCTTGTCCGAGACCGGCAGCCGGGTTCCCAGTTGCTGGGCGAACAGCGAGACCCGGTACTCCTCCAGCATCCAGCGATACACCTGCAACTCGGCGTCGCGCTTGCCTTCCTGGGCGTGCTTGGCGAGGCGCGCCTGGTATTGCGCCCAGAGTTCGCCCAGCTCGCCGCTCCACACCCGGTCGCGCTGGACCTGGCCGGCGACCTTGTCCAGGCGCTGCTCGATGGCCTTGAGGTAACGCGGATACTCCTTCAACCACTCCAGCGGGGTGGCGCGGACGAACCCCGGATACACCAGGTTGGCCAGTTGGCCCTTGACGTCGTTCAGCGGCACGGTCATGGCCAGCTCGACCTTGCCCTTGAAGCGCTTCTGCAGGCCGTGCCAGAGCTTGAGGATATCCAGCACCAGGCGTGCCAGGCGCTCGGCGTGCTCGTTCCAGGCAGCGCGCTTGCGCTCGGCCAGCGCGGCCAGGGCGGCGCCGTCGCGCGGCAGGCTTTCGCCCTGCAGCACGCAACTGTCGAGACTGGCCAGGAGGATGTCCTCGACCAGCGCCTCGACCCGTCCCAGCTCGCGGTACAGCAGGCCCATCTCGGTCTGCCCCGGCAGCTTGGCGCGCAGGTACTTGGCCGGCTCGGCCAGTTGCTGCAACAGCAGTCGTTGCAGGGCGCGGCGGTGTTGGTAGTCGGCCTCGGCCTGGGTCGGGAAGCGCCCTTCCTTGACCTCGCCCTGCTCCTCCACCAGCGCCGGGTATACCGTCATCGACAATCCGGCGACCTTCTGCTGGGCCTTCTCGGCGACGCTGGCGAAGGCCTTGGCCTCCACCGGACGCTGCTGTTCCTTGTCGGCCTGGGGTATCGCCAGCGCCGCCTGGCTGGCTTCGGCGAAACGCGCGGTGAGTTCGGCCAGGTCGCGGCCCTCGCCGAGGAACTTGCCCTGGGCGTCGACCACCTCAATGTTCATCCGCAGGTGATCGTCCAACTGCGTCGCCGCCTCGGCCCAGGCCTCGTCGGCTACCCGCACGCCGGTCATGCGCTGAAGCTCGCGGCCCAGCACCTGCGGCAGCGAACCTTCGCCGAAGGTGATGCGCTCCAGGGCGGCGCGGACGAAGTCCGGTACCGGCACGAAGCTCTTGCGGATCGCCTTCGGCAGGTTGCGCACCAGCGCCACCGCCTTGTCGTAGAGCAGGCCGGGCACCAGCCAGTCGATGCGTTCGGCCGGCAATTGCGGCAGCAGCGGCGCCGGTACCCGCACGGTGACGCCGTCGCGCGCGGTGCCGGGCTCGAACTGGTAGCTCAGCGACAGGTGCAGGTCGCCCAGGCGCAGGCGATCCGGGTACTGCGCCGCAGTGACTTCGCTGGCTTCGCGGGCCAGCACGTCTTCCTCGCGCATCAGCAGCAGGTCCGGCTGATTCTGCCGCTCGCGGGCGTACCATTTCTCGAAACTGGCGGTCTGGTAGATATCCGCCGGCAGGCGCGCGTCGTAATAGGCGAACAGGGTTTCCTCGTCAGCCAGGATGTCGCGCCGGCGTGCCTTGGCTTCCAGCTCGTCGAGCTTTTCCAGCAACTGCCGGTTGGCGCTCAGGCACTTGGCGCGGCTGTTGATCTCGCCGCGCACCAGGCCTTCGCGGATGAACAGCTCGCGCGCCACCGGCGGGTCGATCGGACCGTAGTGCACCGGACGTCGACCGATGACGATGAGGCCGTAGAGGGTGACCTGCTCGAACGCCACCACCTGGCCGCGACGCTTCTCCCAGTGCGGCTCGAAGTGGTTGGTCTTGATCAGGTGCCCGGCCAGCGGCTCCAGCCAGTCCGGCTCGATCTTCGCGACCATTCGGGCGAACAGCTTGGTGGTCTCCACCAGTTCCGCGGCCATGATCCATTGCGGGCGCTTGCGAGCGATGCCGCTGGACGGATGGATCCAGAAACGTCGCTGGCGAGCGCCGAGGTAGTCGCCTTCCTCGGCCTTCTGCCCGATCTGGCTGAGCAGGCCGGACAGGATCGCTTTGTGGACCGCCGCGTAATCGATCCCCGGTACCTCGCGTTCGTTGTCGGCCGACGCGCCTTTCTTCGCCTCCGGCTTGCGCGCCTCGGCCTTGGCCGGACGCCCGAACGGCAGCTTCAGTTCGCGGCAGATCAGGGTCAGTTGGCGGTGGGCGTCGCGCCACTCACGCAGGCGCAGGTAGTTGAGGAAGTTCTTCCGGCACCAGCTGCGCAGGGCATTGGAACCCAGCGCCTGGCGCTGCTCCTCGAAGCCACGCCAGAGATTGATCAGCGCGGCGAAGTCGGAATCCGGGTCCTTCCATTGCGCGTGCGCCTGGTCGGCGGCCTGCTGCCGCTCCACCGGACGCTCGCGCGGGTCCTGCACGGACAGCGCGCTGGCCACCGTCAACACTTCCTCGAGGCTACCCTGCTGGGCCGCCTCCAGCAGCATGCGGCCCAGCCTCGGGTCGATCGGCAGGCGCGCCAGTTGGCGCCCCAGCGGGGTCAGCTGGCCTTCGCGGTTGACCGCCGACAGTTCCTGCAGAAGGGTGAAGCCGTCCTTGATCGCCTTGCCGTCCGGCGGCTCGATGAAGGGGAACGCCTCGATGTCGCCGAGGCGCAGGTGCAGCATCTGCAGGATCACCGCGGCCAGGTTGGTGCGGAGGATTTCCGGGTCGGTGAAGGCCGGACGCGCGTTGAAGTCCTCCTCGCTGTAGAGACGCACGCATATGCCCGGCTCGACCCGTCCGCAACGGCCCTTGCGCTGGTTGGCGCTGGCCTGCGACACCGCCTCGATGGGCAGCCGCTGGACCTTGGCGCGGTAGCTGTAGCGGCTGATCCGCGCGGTGCCGCTGTCGATCACGTAACGGATGCCCGGCACCGTCAGCGAGGTTTCCGCGACGTTGGTGGACAGCACGATCTTGCGTCCCGGGCGCGGCTGGAAGATCTTCTGCTGCTCGGCCGGGGTCAGTCGCGCGTACAGCGGCAGCACCTCGGTGTGGCGCAGGTTGGCCTTGCGCAGCATCTCCGCGGCGTCGCGGATCTCCCGCTCGCCGGGGAGGAACACCAGCACGTCGCCGGGCCGCTTGCCGACCTCGCGTTCGTGGGCGGCGATCTCGTCGAGGGCGGCGAGGATGCCCTGGTCCACCGACAGGTCGTCCTCGACCCGGTTGCCCTCCTCGTCGGTTTCCGCCGCCAACGGCCGGTACCAGGTCTCCACCGGATAGGTGCGGCCGGAAACCTCGATCACCGGGGCGCCGTCGAAATGCCGGGAGAAACGCTCCAGGTCGATGGTCGCCGAGGTGATGATCAGCTTCAGGTCCGGACGCCGGTGCAACAGGGTCTTCAGGTAGCCGAGGAGGAAGTCGATGTTCAGGCTGCGCTCGTGGGCTTCGTCGACGATCAGCGTGTCGTAGCGCTCCAGGTAGCGGTCATGCTGGGTCTCGGCCAGGAGGATGCCGTCGGTCATCAGCTTGACCAGGGTGCTGTCGTCGCTCTGGTCCTCGAAGCGCACCTGGTAGCCGACCAGCGCGCCCAGCGGCGTACCGATCTCTTCCGCGACCCGCGTCGCCACGCTGCGCGCCGCCAGCCGACGCGGCTGGGTATGGCCGATCAGGCCGTGGATGCCGCGACCCAGCTCCAGACAGATCTTCGGCAACTGGGTGGTCTTGCCCGAGCCGGTCTCGCCGGCGATCACCACCACCTGGTGGGCGGCGATAGCGGCCTTGATCTCGTCGCGCTTGGCGGCGATCGGCAGGCTGTCGTCGTAGCGGATCGCCGGCACGCTGGCGCGCCGCGCCTCGACCTTGGCGCAGGAGGTCTGGAAGCGCTCGACCCACTGCGCCAGGCGCGCGTCGTCGGGCTGCTTGCGCAGTTCGTGGAGCTGCCGGCGCAAGCGGTGGCGGTCGCTGATCTGGGCCTGGTCGAGGCGCCGGACGAGTTGGTCGAGGGAAGGAGTCTGGTCGGTCATCTAGGCTTTTCGAATGCTGTGAGCGTGCCGCAGTCGCGGAGGACGGGAGAAGCTCCGGCCACTGCCGAGGCGAAAAATATTCGGAATTGTCGCAGATTTGAGCGGAAGAGGAAGAATCCCGGTTAACGCTCGCTGCCGCGATACGGCCGACGCTGCAGGTGGGCGATGGCCCTCTCAGCGCCCCAGTCGCTTGAGCATCTCGGCCAGCGGCAGCGCATCGGCGGTCCCCGCCCGGCAGTCGGCGAGGCGATCCTCGGCCACTCGCAGCCATTGGCGCTCCACCTCGAGGCCGGCGCGATGCAGCAATGCCTGGGTCAGTTCCAGACGCCGGCTGATCGGCAGACGGCGTATTTCTTCGGCCAGGGCAGGATCGAGGCGGGCCATGGGGGGTTCCTCCGGCAGGTGATGCGCTGCCGGCACGTCCGCACAGGCCCGCTCACCCCGCAACCGACTGCCTGCAACGAAGAAGCCCCGCATCGGCGGGGCTTCTTCAGGCAACGGCGGACTTACTTCTGGCCCGCTTTCTTCAGCTCTTCGTCGCGCAGTTCGCGGCGCAGGATCTTGCCGACGTTGGTGGTCGGCAGGCTGTCGCGGAACTCCACGGCCTTCGGCCGCTTGTAGCCGGTCAGGTTGTCATGCATGTGCTGCATGACCTGTTCCTTGGTCAGGGTCGCCCCCGGCTTGACCACCACGAAGACCTTGATCGACTCGCCGGACTTCTCGTCGGGGATGCCGATCGCGGCGCACTGCAGGACGCCCGGCAGGGTCGCCAGCACGTCTTCCAGTTCGTTCGGATACACATTGAAGCCGGAGACCAGGATCATGTCCTTCTTCCGGTCGACGATGCGCATGTAGCCGTCTTCCTGGATGATGGCGATATCGCCGGTCTTCAGCCAACCATCGGCGTCGAGGATCTCGTCGGTGGCCTCCTGGCGCTGCCAGTAGCCCTTCATCACCTGCGGACCCTTCACGCAGAGTTCGCCGCGCTCGCCCAGGGGCACTTCCTGGCCGTCGTCGCCAATCACCTTGCACAGGGTCGAGGGCACCGGGATACCGATGGTGCCGACCTGGATGTTCTGGAACGGGTTGACCGATACCACCGGCGCGGTCTCGGTCATGCCGTAGCCTTCGCAGATGGCGCAGCCGGTGACTTCCTTCCAGCGCTCCGCGGTGGCCAGTTGCAGCGCCATGCCGCCGGAGAGGGTCAGCTTCAGCGCGGAGAAGTCCAGCTTGCGGAAGGTTTCGTTGTTGCACAGGGCGACGAACAGGGTGTTCAGGCCGACGAAGCCGGTGAACTTCCACTGGCCGAGGTCCTTGAGCATCGACGGCAGGTCGCGCGGGTTGGTGATCAGGATGTTGTGGTTGCCGGTGAGCATCATCGCCATGCAATGGAAGGTGAAGGCATAGATGTGGTACAGCGGCAGCGGCGCGATGAGGATCTCGCAGCCCTCGTTGAGGTTGGCGCCCATCAGCGCCTTGCACTGCAACATGTTGGCCACCAGGTTGCGGTGGGTCAGCATGGCGCCCTTGGCGACCCCGGTGGTGCCGCCGGTGTATTGCAGCACGGCGACGTCGTCGGCCTGCGGCGCGGCTTCCTGGAACGACTTGCCGGCGCCCCTGGCCAGCGCGTCGGTCAGCTTGGTGGCTTGCGGCAGGCTGTAGGCCGGCACCATCTTCTTGATGTGCTTGACCACGAAGTTGACGATGAAGCGCTTCAGCGGCGGCAGGATGTCGCCGACTTCGGTGACGATCACCTGCTTGACGCCGGTCTTCGGCAGTACGCCCTCGACCAGGTGGGCCATGTTGGCCAGGCAGACCACCGCCTTGGCGCCGGAGTCGTTGAACTGGTGTTCCAGTTCGCGCGCGGTGTACAGCGGGTTGGTGTTGACCACGATGAGGCCGGCGCGCATGGCGCCGAAGACCACGATCGGGTATTGCAGGACGTTGGGCAACTGGACGGCGATGCGGTCGCCGGGCTTGAGATCGGTGTGCTGCTGCAGGTAGGCGGCGAAGTCGCCGGACAGCTTGTACAGCTCGCCGTAGGTCAGGGTCTTGCCCAGGTTGGTGAACGCGGGCTTGGTGGCAAAACGTTGGCAGGACTCCTTCAGTACCGACAGGATGTTCGGGTACTGGTCGGGATTGATCTCGGCAGCAATACCCGCTGGGTACTTGTCCTTCCAGAAGTTTTCGATCATGGAAGCCCACTCCTAAGCAACAGCTAATCTTCACCGCTCATGGCGGCATCTTGTTGTGATCTGCTCGCTAACCCTGGACCCAGGGCTATTAGGCGCGCCGAGATTATCAGCTTTGCCAGAGGCAGACCAGCACCAAACATGACCTATTCGGTCAAAAAAATGACCGAGACATTAGTCTCGGTCACGGTCTTTCCTGTCCCCGGCAAATGCCCGTTTCAGAGCCTTGTAAGGCTATCAGGCGATTTCGCGCAGCTCACGACGGAGGATTTTACCCACAGGCGTCATCGGTAATGCATCCTTGAGCACAATCTGTCGCGGAATTTTGTATCCGGTGAGGTTTTCCTTGCAGTAGGCCTTGAGTTCCTCGACCGACAGGCTGGGGTCGCGGGCCACCACGAACAGCTTCACCGCCTCGCCGGACTTCTCGTCGGGAATGCCCACTGCCGCGCAACTGGCCACCTTCGGATGGGCCATCACCACGTCTTCGATCTCGTTGGGGTAGACATTGAAGCCGGAGACCAGGATCAGGTCCTTCTTGCGATCGACGATGCGCACGAAGCCGTCCTCGTCGATCACCGCGATGTCGCCGGTCTTCAGCCAGCCTTCGGCATCGAGAATCTCCTCGGTGGCCTCGGGACGCTGCCAGTACCCCTTCATCACTTGCGGACCTTTCACACAGAGTTCGCCACGTTCGCCGACAGGCAGCTCGTTGCCCTGCTCGTCGATCACCTTGAGCGCCGTGCCCACGACCGGTATCCCCACCGTACCCAGGCGTGCCTGCTCGCCGTAGGGGTTGGTGGTCACCACCGGCGAGCATTCGGTGAGGCCATAGCCTTCCACCACGGTGCAGCCGGTGACGCCCTTCCAGCGCTCGGCGGTGGCGCTGACCAGTGCGGTGCCGCCGGAGTTGGTGAGCTTCAGGTTGGAGAAATCGACGTCCTTGAACCCGGGGTGCTCCATCAGCGCGACGAACAGGGTGTTGAGGCCGAGCAGCGCGGAGAAACGCCACTTCTTCAGTTCCTTGACGAAACCGGGGATGTCGCGCGGGTTGGTGATCAGCACGTTATGGTTGCCGCTGACCATCATGCACATGCAGTTCGCGGTGAAGGCATAGATGTGGTAGAGCGGCAGCGGCGCGATCATCACCTCCTGCGCCTCCTTCATCAGCGGCAGGCCATCCTTGCCGAGCTGGGAAAGCTGGGCGTGGACCTGCAGCATGTTCGCCACCAGGTTGCCGTGGGTGAGCATCGCCCCCTTCGAGACCCCGGTGGTGCCGCCGGTGTACTGCAACACGGCGACATCCTCCAGGCCGACCCTGACCGGCTGCAGGGCATGGCCCTGGCCTTGCTTCAAGGCCTGCCTGAACGGCAGCGCCTGGGGCAAGCGATAATCGGGGACCATCTTCTTCACCGACTTCACCACGCTGTTCACCAGCCAACCCTTCAGCGCCGGCAACAGGTCGCCCATGCGCGCCTCGATCAGGTACTCGATCCGCGTATCCGGGAGCACTTCCTCGACCAGCTTGCCGAACACGTTCAGGTAGACCAGCGCACGCACGCCGGCGTCCTTGAACTGGTGGCGCATTTCGCGGGCGGTGTACAGCGGATTGGTGTTGACCACCACCAGCCCCGCGCGCAAGGCGCCGAACACCGCGATGGGATATTGCAGGACATTGGGCATCTGCACCGCTATGCGGTCGCCGGGCTGGAGATCGGTCTGTTTCTGCAGGTAGGCGGCGAAGGCGGCGGACAGACGATCGAGTTCGGCGTAGCTGAGCGTCACGCCGAGATTGCTGAAGGCCGGGCGGTCGGCGAATTTCTTGCAGGAGCGCTCGAAGACCTCGACCACGGAACGGTAGGCGGCGAAGTCGAGACTGTCGGGTACGCCGGCCGGGCGTTTGTCGTTCCAGAATTCAGGTTGCATTTATTCTTGTCCTCTTACCTGAGCGGGTCTGGCCCGCATGTGCGGGGCATCGGGCAACTTAGCAGTTGCGTCGGACAGCGCAAATACTCCTCCTGCCCTTATTGATAGTGTGAATCTCCAGCCTGTCGCTCTTCGCCGCCCGCCATTCCAGAGCGGCCCGTGCCCAAGGGTGGCGCTTTTCCGGGACGAAGCCGCGTACGCTGCTAGAATGCGCCGGAACGCGTCCGCCCGGCACAAGGAACGAACATGCCCGCCGCTGCCTACTGGCTCCCCGCCAGCGACGAAACCCCGCTGTACACCCGCCACTGGCCGAGCGCAACGGCCGTCGGCGCGGTGATGCTGTCCCACGGCATGGCCGAGCACGCCGGTCGCTACGAGCGTCTCGCCGCCGCGCTGAACGCTGCCGGCTACCACTTCTATGCGATCGACCAGCGCGGCCACGGCCGGACCGCCGAAGCCGACGAGCTGGGCCACTTCGCCGACCAGGGCGGCTGGGGCAAGGTGGTCGGCGACCTGGCCAGCCTGAACCACCATATCCGCCAGCAGCACCCGGAACTGCCGATCTTCCTGCTGGGCCACAGCATGGGCAGCTACATCTCCATGGCCTACCTGCTGCACCACAGCTGCAGCCTGCAAGGGGCGATCCTTTCCGGTTCCAACTACCAGCCGCAAGCGCTCTACCGGATCGCCCGCCTGATCGCCCGCTTCGAGCGCTGGCGCCAGGGGCCGCTGGGCAAGAGCGCGCTGATCGACTTCCTCTCGTTCGGCTCGTTCAACAAGGCGTTCAAGCCCAATCGCACGGCCTTCGACTGGCTCAGTCGCGATCCGCAGGAAGTCGACAGGTACGTGGCCGACCCGCTGTGCGGCTTCCGCTGCAGCAACCAGTTGTGGGTGGACCTGCTCGGCGGCCTGGCCGATATCACCCCGCCCACCCACCTGGGGCAGATCGATGCCGACCTGCCGCTGCTGGTCATCGGCGGCGAACGCGACCCGGTCAGCCAGGGCAAGCGCCTGGGCGACCTGGCCGACGCCCTGCGCGGTGCCGGGCTGCGCCAGGTGACCCTGAAGACCTATCCCGAGGCCCGTCACGAGCTGTTCAACGAGAGCAACCGCGACGCGGTCACCCAAGACCTGATCGACTGGCTGGAACAGGCCCTGCGCCACCGCCGGGATCATTCGACAAAGGAGAGAACATGAGCCAGGTCCAGAACATTCCCTACGCCGAGCTAGAGGTCGGGCAAAAGGCCGAGTACACCAGCAGCATCGCCGAGCGCGACCTGCAGTTGTTCGCCGCAGTCTCCGGCGACCGCAACCCGGTGCATCTGGACGCCGCCTACGCGGCCACCACCCAGTTCAAGGAACGCATCGCCCACGGCATGCTCAGCGGCGCCCTGATCAGCGCGGCGATCGCCACCGTGCTGCCCGGCCCAGGCACCATCTATCTCGGCCAGACCCTGCGCTTCACCCGTCCGGTCAAGCTCGGCGACGACCTGAAGGTCGAACTGGAAGTCCTCGAGAAGCTGCCGAAGAACCGCGTGCGCATAGCCACGCGGGTGTTCAACCAGGCAGGCAAGCAGGTGGTCGACGGCGAAGCAGAGATCATGGCGCCGGAAGAGAAGCTCAGCGTCGAGCTGGCCGAACTGCCACCGATCAGCATCGGCTGAGCGGCTTTCCCTACCGTCGGGCCATCCGGCCCGGCGGACTTGCCGGGCCGCCGCGCGCTGCTCTACCCTGTCCGCTGTCTTACCTCAATCACCAGGGATAACCGAAGGCATTCCACCGCCCGAAACCCCTTACCGGGAATCGGAGCCGCCATGGACCTTCGCTTGCTGTTGCTATCCCTGACCACCTTCGCCGCCGGCCTGGCGGAAAGCATCCTGATCGGCATCCTGCCGCCCCTGGCCGAAGACCTGCGGGTCTCCATCAGCCTGGCCGGCCAGCTCACCACCCTGTTCTCCCTCGGCTTCGCCCTCGCCGCACCGCTGCTCGGCTGGCTGACCCGGCGCATCGAACGCCGCCGCCTGCTGCTGGCGACCCTGCTGCTGTTCGCCCTCAGCAACGCGCTCGCCGCCCTCGCTCCGGGCTATCTCGGCCTGCTCCTGGCTCGCCTGGGAATGTCGGCCTGTTGCGGGCTGCTGATCGTCCTCGCCAGCCTGCTCGCCGCCGAGCTGGCCGCCCCGGCCCAGCGCGGCCGGGCGATCGGCCTGATCTTCATGGGCATCAGCGGTTCGCTGGTGTTCGGCGTGCCACTGGGCGTACAGATCAGCGACTGGTTCGGCTGGCGCTGGATCTTCGCCGGCATCGCGGTCTATTCGCTGCCCTTGTGCCTGCTGCTCTGGCGCTACCTGCCGCAACGCCAGGCCGGCGACCTGCCCGGCCGCGAAGGCTACCTGCGGCAGTTGCGCCAGCCCGCGCTGTGGCTCGCGCAACTGGTATCGATCCTGTTGCTCGGCGGGCACTTCACCCTGTTCGCCTATTTCACCCCGTACCTGGCGAGCATGGCCGGTATTCGCTCGCCCAGCGAGATCAGCCTGATCCTCCTGCTGATCGGCCTGGCAGCGCTGAGCGGCGGCTATATCGGCGGCTGGCTGGCCGACCGCCTCGGCCACCGGCGCGCCCTGCGTCTGGTACCGGCGGCCTTCGCCCTGGCGCTGGCGGCGGTGCCGCTGAGCCTGGGCAGCATCGGGTTCCTGCCGGTACTGATGGTCTGGAGCGCGATCAGCTGGATGATCTCACCGGTGGTGCAGAGCTTCCTGCTGCGCAGCGATCCGGCCAGCGGTTCCGCCGGCGTCGCCCTGAACACCTCGGCCATGCACCTGGGCGTGGGCCTCGGCGCGGCGCTGGGCGGCCTGGTGGTGGCGGCACTGGGAGTCGCCGCGACGCCCTGGGTCGGCCTCGCCCTGGTGCTGGCGGCGCTGGCCTGCGCGCTTGGCGCCAGCACGCTGGATGGCGCCACGCAAGCGCTGCCGTTCAGTCCCCCTGCACGGTGACGCTGGCGGTCATCCCGGCGCTCAGGTGGACATCCGCCGGCACCTGGTCGAGGCGGATGCGCACCGGAATACGCTGCGCCAGGCGCACCCAGTTGAAGGTCGGCTCGACATTGGCCAGCAACTGGCCGTCCGGCGTCGAGTTGCGGTCGGTGATACCGCTGCTGATGCTCTCCACCGTGCCGTCGATCGGCTGATCGCCGCTCATCAGGCGGACCTGGGCGCGCATGCCGACGCGGATGCCGGGCAGCTTGGTTTCCTCGAAGTAGGCGACCACATAGAAGGACTGCTGGTCGACCAACGCCATCACCGCCTGGCCCGCCGTGGCGTAGTTGCCCTGGGCCAGGCGCAGGTTGGTCACCTGGCCGTTGCGCGCGGCGCGCAGCTCGCTGCGCTTGAGGTTGAGTTCGGCGATCTTCACCTGGGCCAGCGCCTCCTGGTACTCGCTGCGAGCGATGGCGGCATTGATCTGGGCGTTTTCCTTGTCCTCGGCGCTGATCGCGCCGATGCCCAGGCGGCTGCGCCGGGCCGCCTCGTTCTGGCGCAACAGGTATTGCTGGTGACGGGTCTCGGCGACGGCGCGGGCCTGCTCCAGGTTGGCCTGGTAGCGTTCCTGGTCGATGCGCATCAGCACGTCGCCGACCTTGACCACCTGGTTGTCCTTGACCTCCAGGTCGGTCACCCAGCCGGACACGTCCGGCGCCACCACCACCACGTCGGCCCGCACCCGGGCATCGCGGGTCCAGGGCGAGAGCATGTAGTAGCGCCAGAGCCAGATGCCGGCGAGGACAGCGGCAGCGACCACCAGCAGGGTGACGACGACGCGAAGCGATGCACGCATGCGAATCTCCTTCTCGGGGCGACGATTCAGGTCGTAGCCGCCCAGGTAATGCCACTCAACATCAAAATGAACAGGGCGCAGTCGAACAGCGCCTCGTGCCAGACCCAGCGACGCAACGGCGTTTTCTGGATCAGCACCCGCAGCGCGGCGGTGGCCGCCAGCGCCAGCAGGGCATAGACGAACAGCGGGCTGAGGTAGACGCCGCCCCAGGCCGATTCATGCAGACTCATGGCTTTCCTCCTGATGGCACCACTGCTGCCAGGTGAACAGCAGTTGCGCCAGGGCCGCGCGCGCCAGGCGGCTGGCTTCGTCGTCGTGGCGAGCGTCACGCTCCAGGGCTTCGCGCAACGGCAGGCTGATCCGCTCCAGGCGGTCACTGCGCGGACCCGCGGGACCGGCCTCAAGCAGTTCGCCCAGTTCCCCGAGGAAGCGGTCGCGCGCCTTGCGCAGGACGCCACGGGCGCCTTCCAGGCAGGCCCGCAGGTGGATCAGTTCGTTACCCAGGTCGAGCGCCAGGAGGCCATCGTCCCAACGCCGCCGCTCCTGCTCCGGCAACAGGTTGGCGTGCCGCGCCAGGCGCAACAGGCGGTCGGCCATGCGCCCGCCGAACCAGTTCTCCGCCTGCGCCAGCGGGCGCCGGGTGAGGCGGCCGAGATCGACGCAGGTGGCGTCCAGCAGGCGTCGGGTCAGCCAGCCCGGACGCAAGGTCAGCAAGCGGAAGATCACCACCGCGAAGCCGACTCCGATCAGCACGCCCTGGGCGGAATTCAGCAGGGTCGCGAGGTTGTAGTCCATCTGGTTGCGCGGCGCGACCAGGACGATGAAGTGGATCGCGAACGAGGTGGCGGTGCCGGCGGTAACCGGTACGGCCATGCCCAGGGTGGCGAAGAACAGCGGCACGCCCATCGCCAGGCAGAGCAGCGGGAAGCCATTCCACTGCGGCAGCAGCCATTGGCTGACCAGCATCGCCGCCGGGATCGCGTAGACGATGCCGCGCAGGAAGCTCAGGCCGATGGCCACCGCGTTGTCGCGGTTGGCGAACAGGCTGCACACCACCGCCGCCAGCAGCATCGCGCCGGACGCCGCCGGCCACGCGGTATAGATCCAGTAGACCGACAGCCCGAGCAACGCCAGGGCGCTACGCGCGCCGTAGAACAGCGCCATCTGCAGGTCGCGGTGCCAGGACAGGGTGCCGGCGCTGCCCACCCGCCCCTCGACCTCGCCGCTGGCCACCGCGCGCATGCCCTTCTCGGCATTCACCGCCTTGAGCAGCAGCACCGAGCAGCGGGTCAGCAGGTAACGCTGGTCGTTGCTCCACTGCGGCTCGACCGCGACCTGCGCCAACTCCTCGCGCAGCGCCTGCATCGACGCCGGATCAGTTCCTTCCAGGGCGCTGGCCAGCGCGGCCAGCCAGCGCTCCACCCGGCGCTCTTCCTCTTCGCTCAGCCGCGCCCGTTGCCGGGCCACGCCGCGCGCGGTGCGCAACAGGCTGAGCAGGTCGCGCGAGAGCAACGCCAGGGCGCCGGCCCGGCGGCGCCCGCGCTCGCCTTCGAACCAGGCATGGTCGCGCTGCGCATCGACCTCGACGATCTTGCTCAGCGCGTTGAGCAGCCCCTGCGGCTGCCGCTGGCGCGGGTCGATCTCGCCGCGCGCGGCCTGCATGCCCAGCAGCCAGGTGGCGTGGGCCTGCTTGTCGAGGTTCTGCTCGACCCGCTGCGGCCAGAGGATCGCACTGACCGCCGAGGCGCAGATGATCCCCAGGCAGATCTCGGTACAACGCGCCACCGCCTGCTCGAAGACCAGCAGCGGCTGGTCCACCGCCGGCAGGCCAATGATCGCTACCGTATAGCCGGAAAGTACGAAGGCATAGGAAACGTGGTTGCGCAGGGAGGTCGAGGCCGCCGTGCAGAGCCCCAGCCAGAGCGAGATGGCCAGCAGGAACAACCAGGGCGCCTGGGCGAACAGCGCGATCATCAACACCGACATCGCGGTGCCGACCAGGGTGCCGAGCAGGCGGAACAAGCCCTTCGCCACCACCATGCCGGACAACGGCTGGGACACGATCAGCACGGTCATCAGCGCCCATTGCGGCTGCTCCAGGTCGAAGCGAAAGGCGCACCACAACGCCAGGCCGCCGGCCAGGAGCGTCTTGATGGCGAACTTGAGCGCCAGCGTCGAGGGTGCCAGGAACGGCTTCCAGTGAATGGGCACAGGGTCTTCCGAAACGGGGTCTACATCAGCATAGATAGCCGGCGAACGCCGAGGCGATATGTGCAGCCTATATTATTAGGCTGCTAACAATATCGTCCAGCGACATTCGTAGTATCCCGATCGCTGCGCCGGTGTTTTTCCAGGCGCAAAAAAACGGGCGACCGAAGTCGCCCTAAGTGCCTTGCGTGCTCTGTGTATCCGGGAGGATCAGCCTTTGCGGCTATGGGAATCCTTCCAGATGAAGTAACCGACCCCACCGAAGAAAGCGACCATGAGGCCTACTGTAAGAATCCCTGCGAGAACCACTTCGTCGATGAACATGTTGATGGCCTCCAGTTGCCGGTTGGGTGTTGCTCGATGGGCTCAGATTAGCGAGGCGCGGCGGCGCAATATTGACCTGGATCAATCGCCCGGACGGGCTTTTTCGGCCAGGTGCATGACACTGACCCAGGTCAAGTTTCGCAGGAGGGAGAATGCGGTCGGACGCCGCAGATAACCGGGAAAAACCTGCCCGATCGCCGCACGTTGCCCGCAGGAATGCGCCGCCGGCGAACGCGGCGGCGGAGGCTTCAGCGCTTCTTCGGCTTGCCTTTCGGCTTCTTCCGCGGCTTGCCCAGCGGCAACACCTGTTCGAAGGCCTTGCGGACCTCCTGCAGGCGCTTCTCGTGCACGTCGTGGATGCGCTTGTCGCGCTCGGCGCTGAGGTCGATCACCTTGTCGTCGTCGTTCATGGCTGGGGGTACACCAGGCGGAAGGTCAGGTTCAAACGAGGCATGCAGGAGCGGCGGGTCTTCGCCACCTGATGTTGCCAATGATGCTGGGTTGCGCCGCGCATGACCAGCAGGCTGCCATGGGTCAGTTCCAGAGAGTGGGCGATGCGGGTCTGGCCCTTGCGCCGCAGGTCGAAGCGGCGGCTGCCGCCGAGACTGAGCGAGGCGACCAGCGGATCGCGGCGCAGCTCTGGCTCGTCGTCGCTGTGCCAGCCCATGGAGTCCTGGCCGTCGCGGTAGTAGTTCAGCAGCACGCCGTTGACCCGCTGGCCGACCTCGCGCTCCACGCGCTCGCGGATCTCGCCGAGCAACGCGGTCCATGGCAGCGGCCGGTGGACCTGGCCGGAATAACGGTAGGCGGCGTCAGGGTCGCCGTACCAGGCCACCAGGCGCGGGGTCGGATGCTCCTCGCCATGGATGCGCAGGATCGGCTGTTCCCAGGGCGTTTCCTGTTCCAGGCGCAACAGCCAGGCGCTCGCCAGCGGCGCATCCAGCCAATGCGGGAGATAGCGCAGGTCGGCGTCCGGCAGGGTCAGGGGTGCGTCGGCGAACAGGTCCATGGGCCGCAGGTTACTACGCCGCAAGGCCGCTGCTGAAGCCTGGAAAACCAGGGTTACACTTCGATGTCGATCAATTGTCCCTTGCGCGGCAGCTCGTCCGCCTGGGCGCTCTCCCCCGCCTCGTCAGCCGGCGCCTCGTCCCCCTCGTCGCTCCGCGCGTGCGCCTCGCCGCCCTGGCGGCGCTGGCGACGGCGGTATTCCTCTTCCAGCCAGCTTTCCTCGTCGCGCTCCTGGCGCAAGGCGACGCCATCGCTGCCCGCGCCAGCCTGGGTCGGCGCGACCGGCGGCGTGGCCGGACGGGGCTTGGGCGGGTCCTGCTGGACGGTGACCGGGATCAGGCCCTGGGGGATCGGCGGAAGCATGCAGGCAACCTCTCTGGGTAGTGCCGCGTCATGGGTTCTCGCAGCGTGCCGGTTTGCGGCGTTCTTCTACAAGGGTTATCGGTCGACCCGCCGCTCGACTTGAGAACCAGCCGCCAGGCGGTCGCTCCCGTACCGACAGACGGCTCTCCGACGAAGCCGTGGCGCAACACGCAATCCATCGCCAAGCGTCGCTCAACGCCACGCGTTGCGGTACCATACCCGGCTTTTTTGGGAGGTGGACATGGCGCAGTATCAACCGGGGCAACGCTGGATCAGCGACAGTGAAGCGGAATTGGGCCTGGGGACCATCCTGGCCCAGGATGGCCGCCTGCTCACCGTGCTCTATCCGGCGACCGGCGATACCCGCCAATACGCCTTGCGCAATGCGCCGCTGACCCGCGTGCGCTTCGCCCCCGGCGATGAAGTGACGCACTTCGAAGGCTGGAAGATGACCGTTCGCGAGGTCGAGGAAAGCGAGGGCCTATTGGTGTACCACGGCCTCACCGCGCAGAACGAGCAGCGCACCCTGCCGGAAACCCAGCTCTCCAACTTCATCCAGTTCCGCCTCGCCAGCGACCGTCTGTTCGCCGGACAGATCGATCCCCTGCCCTGGTTCTCCCTGCGCTACCACACTCTCGAACGCCGCAGCCAACTGCTCCAGTCCTCGCTCTGGGGCCTCGGCGGCGCCCGCGCCCAGCCGATCGCCCACCAGTTGCACATCGCCCGCGAAGTCGCCGACCGCATGGCGCCGCGCGTCCTGCTGGCCGACGAAGTGGGCCTGGGCAAGACCATCGAGGCCGGCCTGATCATCCATCGCCAGTTGCTCTCCGGCCGCGCCGGGCGGGTGCTGATCCTGGTCCCGGAAAACCTCCAGCACCAGTGGTTGGTGGAGATGCGCCGGCGCTTCAACCTGCAGGTGGCCCTGTTCGACAAGGAGCGCTTCGCCGAAAGCGATGCCAGCAATCCCTTCGAGGACACCCAGTTGGCCCTGGTCGCCCTGGAGTGGCTGAAGGAAGACGAACGCGCCCAGGACGCCCTGTTCGCCGCCGGCTGGGACCTGCTGGTGGTCGACGAAGCCCACCACCTGGTCTGGCACCAGGACCAGGTCAGCGCCGAATACGCGCTGGTCGAGCAACTGGCGGAGATCATTCCCGGCGTCCTGTTGCTCACCGCGACCCCGGAGCAACTCGGCCAGGACAGCCACTTCGCGCGCCTGCGCCTGCTCGATCCGAATCGTTTCCACGACCTCGAAGCGTTCCGCCGGGAGAGCGAGCAATATCGCCCGGTCGCCGAAGCGGTGCAGGAACTGCTCGACCACGGCAGTCTTTCCGCCGGCGCGCGCAAGGCCATCCACGGCTTCCTCGGCAGCGAGGGCGACGAGCTGCTGGCCAGCGTCGAGGGCGGCGATGAAGAAGCTCGCTCGCGCCTGGTCCGCGAGCTGCTCGACCGCCACGGCACCGGTCGCGTGCTGTTCCGCAACACCCGTGCCGCCGTGCAGGGCTTCCCCCAGCGCGAACTGCACGCCTATCCGTTGCCGATGCCGAGCCAGTACGAGGAATTGCCGGCCGGCGAACACCCGGACCTGTATCCGGAAGTGAATTTCCAGCAGCAGTGGGAAGACGGCGACGACAACAACCGCTGGTGGCGCTTCGACCCGCGCGTCGAGTGGCTGATCGATACCCTGAAGATGCTCAAGCAGTTCAAGGTCCTGGTCATCTGTGCCCACGCCGAGACGGCCCTCGACCTGGAAGACGCCCTGCGCCTGCGTTCGGGCATCTCCGCCACGGTGTTCCACGAAGGCATGAGCATTCTCGAGCGCGACCGCGCCGCCGCCTACTTCGCCGACGAAGAGTTCGGCGCCCAGGTGCTGATCTGCTCGGAAATCGGCAGCGAAGGCCGCAACTTCCAGTTCGCCCACCATCTGGTGCTGTTCGACCTGCCGGCCCACCCGGACCTGCTCGAGCAGCGCATCGGCCGCCTCGACCGGATCGGCCAGCGACACACCATCCAGTTGCACGTACCGCACCTGGAGAACAGCGCCCAGCAGCGCCTGTTCCAGTGGTACCACCAGGCGCTGAACGCCTTCCTCAATACCTGCCCCACCGGCAACGCCCTGCAACACGAGTTCGGCCCGCGCCTGCTGCCGCTGCTCGACGGCGGCGAGGACAAGGCCTGGGACGCGCTGCTCGCCGAAGGCCGCGCCCGTCGCGAAGCCCTCGAAGCGGAGCTGCACAGCGGTCGCGACCGCCTGCTCGAGCTGAACTCCGGCGGCGCCGGCGAAGGCGAGGCGCTGGTGGAGGCCATCGAGGAACAGGACGACGACTTCGCCCTGCCGATCTACATGGAGCGCCTGTTCGACGCCTACGGCATCCACAGCGAAGACCATTCGGAAAATGCCCTGATCCTCAAGCCAAGCGAGAAGATGCTCGACGCCGGCTTCCCCCTCGGCGACGACGAAGGCGTGACCATCACCTACGACCGTGCCCAGGCGCTGGCCCGCGAGGACATGCAGTTCCTCACCTGGGAACATCCGATGGTTCAGGGCGGCATGGACCTGGTGCTGTCCGGCTCGATGGGCAACACCTCGGTGGCGCTGATCAAGAACAAGGCGCTGAAGCCTGGCACCGTGCTGCTCGAACTCCTGTTCGTCAGCGAGGCCGTGGCACCGCGCGCCCTCCAGCTCGGCCGCTGGCTGCCGCCGCAGGCCCTGCGCTGCCTGCTCGACGCCAACGGCAACGACCTGGCCGGCCGGGTGTCCCTGGAAACCCTCAACGACCAGCTGGAAAGCGTGCCACGGGTCAGCGCCAACAAGTTCGTCCAGGCCCAGCGCGATGTGCTGGCCAAGCAGTTCGACGTGGCCGAGGGCAAGATCGTCCCGCGCCACGAGGAACGCGTGGCCAGGGCCAAACAGCAGTTCGCCGCCGCCATGGACGAGGAACTGGCGCGCCTGACCGCGCTCAAGGCGGTCAACCCGAGCGTCCGCGACAGCGAGCTGGACAGCCTGCGCACCCAGCGCGAGGAAGGCCTGGCCCTGCTCGACAAGGCCTCCCTGCGCCTCGAGGCGATCCGCATCCTGGTCGCCGGCTGACGCCCGGCAACGGCTGCGCGAAACGAGAAGCCATGGGCATCCCCCATGGCTTCTTTCATTTCATTTCCAGCGAAGGCCGCAACGGCGAATGGCCGCGCGGCGACCGTTCGCCCCGTTCCCCGGCCCCCGCCGGGCCGCGAGCCAGGCGTCGCAGCGGAATCGCGACGGTCGCCCTGCGACTTATTGACCTCCGGCAAAGGTCCGCCGGCCGCGAGGGTCTACAGTGTCCTTGAAGTTTCAAGAACGCCCGGCGGGCGGACACTCACTCTGGAGGGACACCTTATGTACGATCGCATTCTGGTAGCCGTGGACGGCAGCCCGGTCTCCGACCGCGCCCTGGAAGAGGCCATCAAGCTGGCCGGCCTCAGCGGCGGCAAGCTGCGCGTCATCACCATCGTCGACAGCCCGCTGCGCCACCTTCCCGACTACGCGGTGTACTACAACCCCGAGCCGCTGCGCGAAGCCGCGCTGAAAGCCGCCGATGACGTCCTGGCCAAGGCCCGCGAGAAGGTCGAGGCGAGCAACGTCGAAGGCGCCACCTTCGATCGCGTCTGCCAGGAGCGCGCCAGCGAGGAAATCGCCGAGCGCATCGAGCTCGAGGCCCAGGCCAGCGATGCCGACGTGGTGGTCATGGGCACCCATGGTCGTCGCGGCATGCGCCGCCTGATGCTCGGCAGCGTGGCGGAAGGCCTGATCCGCGTGGCTTCGCGTCCGGTCCTGCTGGTCCGCGACAAATAAGGCGAAAGCCGACGAAAAAGGCCGTGGGGGGAATCCTCCACGGCCTTTTTTCTTTCAGCCCCCGTCGCTCACTGGGCTGCCCTGGGCGCGCGGCAACTGGCGAAGATGTCCAGCGCCGGCTGGTACAACGAAGTCTGTACGTCCAGCAGGCCGAGCACCGAGTGGAACAGGTTGTCGTGGCTCAGGTCCTTGTCGTCGCGCTTGCCGTCCAGGCAACTGCGCTGGATGCCCCAGTTGCCCAGCGCCTGCGGGGCGAACCACATGACCATCGGCACGTGGATCTGCGCCTGGGGCGCGATCGAATAGGGCGCCGCGTGCAGGTAGACGCCATTCTCGCCCAGCGACTCGCCGTGGTCGGACACGTAGATCATCGCCGTATCGCGCTTGTCGGCATTCCGCTTGAGCAATTCGATCACCTTCGTCAGGAAGTGGTCGGTATAGAGGATGGTGTTGTCGTAGACGTTCACCAGCTCTTCCTTGCTGCAACTGCCGAGCTGGTTGGTCCGGCATACCGGCTGGAAGCGCTCCATCTCCTTCGGGTAGCGCTCGTAGTACTCGGGACCGTGGCTGCCATCGGAGTGCAGGACGATGATGGCGTCGTCCTGCAGCCCGTCGATGTACTCCTGCAGGCCTACCAGCAGCGACTCGTCCAGGCAGTTCTTGCCGTCGCAGAACGGACTCGGCTGGGTCTTCGGGATGTCCCGGTTGGGCACCCGCAGGCAGGTGCCCTTGCAGTCGCTGTTGTTCTCCAGCCACAACACCTGCACGCCGGCACGCTGGAGAATGTCCAGCAGGCCTTCGTGGGTCTTGGCCTTCTTGTCGCTGTAGTCCTCGCGCGGGTACTGGGAGAACATGCAGGGCACCGAGACCGCGGTGGAAGTGCCGCAGGAACGGACCTGGGTGAAGTTGACGATGTCCTGCTTGCTCAGCTCCGGGTTGGTCTCGCGGGCGTAGCCGTTCAGCGAGAAATGATCGGCACGGGCGGTCTCGCCGACCACGAACACCAGCAGCGATTTCTTCTGTCGCTGCAGCGCAGCCGGCGCCTGGCGGGCGTCCAGGCCGATCGGCTCGACCACCAGGTGCTCCTTGATCACCAGGCGCTGCTTGGCGTACTTGCCCACCGCATAGATGTAGTTGGTCGGGTTGATGAAGTGGGTCAGCTTGTCTTCCTCGCGGAAGATCGGGGCGTAGGTGGAATAGAAGCTGCCTACCATTACCGCGACGATCAGCAGGCAGCCGAGCAGCGTCAGGATCTTGTTCAGCAGGCCGCGGAAGAACGGCCGGTAGCGTACCGGCCAGAGCCAGATCAGCAGCGAAGGCAGGACACCGAGCAACAGCAGATAGCCGAGCAGGGTCGGGTTGACCAGGTCGCCGGCCTCGGTGGCGTTGGTCTCGAAGACGTTCTGCACCATCACCGTGTCGATGCTGATGCCGTAGCTGCCCATGAAGTAGGTCGCGCCGGCCGAGCACAGGGCGACCAGGGTCAAGGCCGGCTTGAGCAGCGGGCGGAAGGAAACCAGGGTCAGCAGGAGCGTGAAGGCGGCCCACAGGAACGCCGCGAACGAGGCGAAGAACGCGAAGCCCTTCAAGCCTTGCAGCGGCACCAGGCCATGCAGGGCCTTCCAGGTCGCCGCGTTGTAGAACACCACCAGAACCAGCGCGAACAGCATCACCAGCCGGGTCGAACCGATAGCCGGCAAGAAACGCTTGATACCCCCACCCATTGAAGCAACTCCTGAAACGTAACGGACCGCCGCCACCCCCCGTGGCGGGGCGGCCGAACTCTATCGGGCGCCTGGTCAAAATTTCGTGAAGCCTCGCGAGCCCTCGCGGGCGCAGCGATCATGCCCGTGGCGATGGAGCCGGAACAAGCTCAGCTATGCCTTTTCTCCCCGGGAAAATGCCGAAACCGGCCGTATGTCGGCGGCCAGCGACTTCCTTCCATGCCGACCTTGCAGGTGGCTCCCGCTATCTATACTGGAAGCACAATGCCACCCCCAGCCCGCACCCGCGCCGTCCGCGGGTTTTCCGTGTCCAGGGAGACACCGCTATGGATTGGCAAGGCCTGCGCTTCCTCGGAGAGTCTCCCATCGACGGCTACGTGCTGCAGAACTGCACCTATTCGCCGTCGCTGGTGGCGCTCGCCTTCCTCGTCGCCTGCCTCGCCGGGTACACGGCACTGGACATGGTCGAGCGGGTCGGCAACAGCCTGAGCCACCCGCGCCTCTGGCAATGGATCGGGGCGTTCTGCCTGGGCAGCGGCATCTGGGCCACGCATTTCGTCGCCATGCTCGCGTTCCACGCGCCGATCGCCCTGCGCTACGACCTGCCGATCACCGGCCTGTCGCTGCTGATCGCCGTCGCCGCCTCGTACCTGGCGATGTACATGACCGCCCGCCCGCGCTTCGGCCTGCTGCCCTGCCTGCTCGCCGCCTGCTGCATCGGCCTGGGCATCGCTGCCATGCACTACACCGGGATGGCGGCGATGCGCTCGGTGGCCACCCAGTACTACCAGCCATCGCTGTTCGCCCTTTCGGTACTGATCGCCATCGGCGCCGCCTTCACCGCCCTCGCCGCGGTCCCCTACCTGCGCGGCCGGCGCAGCGCGCGCTACCGCTACATGAAACTGATCGCCAGCCTGCTGCTGGCCGGCGCCATCGCCGCCATGCATTTCACCGGGATGGCCGCGCTGGTGCTCAGCGTACCCGCCGGCACGCCGCTGGAACTGCAAGCCAGCGCCGACTCGCTGCGCCTGGGCTGGCTCACCGGAGTGCTCGCCAGCGCCATCGCCGCCTGCGGCATCTGGGCCGCATGGTCGGAGAAACAACGGGAGCGCCGGCTCAGCGAAAACAGCCGGGTCAACGCCCTGCTCAACCAGCTCGACCACGCCCACGCCTCGCTGCGCCAGATGGCTCGCTACGACAGCCTGACCGGCCTGCAGAACCGCACGGCATTCAACGAAGTGTTCGTCCAGCACCTGGAGAACTGTCGCCTGAGAGGCAAGGGCCTGGCGGTGATGTTCCTCGACCTCGATCACTTCAAGCGGATCAACGATTCCCTCGGCCACGACTCTGGCGACCAACTGCTGAAGATCGTCTCCGAACGCATCCGCAGCGTGTTGCGCGATAGCGACGTGGTGGCGCGCTTCGCCGGCGACGAGTTCTGCGTGCTCGCCGACCTCACCCAGGACCACGAGGCGCACATCCTCTCGCAACGCCTGATGCAGAAGATGAAGGAACCCATCGCCCTGGACGGGCGCACCCTGGTGATGACCGCCAGCGTCGGCGTCAGCCTCTACCCGAACGACGGCGAGCAGTGCGAGGAGCTGCTGAAGAACGCCGGCCTGGCCCTGCACCAGTCCAAGGCCTGCGGGCGCAACAACGCGCAGTTCTTCAGCCGGCAACTGCTGGTGCGGGCGACCCAGGAACTGCAGATGGAGGAGGAACTGCGCCAAGCCCTGCGCGACGACCAACTGGAGCTGCACTACCAGCCGATCCTCGCCCTCGCCGACGGCGAGGTACACCAGTTGGAGGCATTGGTGCGCTGGCGCCATCCGACCCAGGGCCTGCTCGGTCCGGACCGCTTCATCGGCCTGGCCGAAGCCAACGGCATGATCGACCAGCTCGACGACTGGGTGCTGCGACGCGCCTGCCGCGACCTGCGCAGCCTGCACCTGGCCGGCCACGAACGGCTGCGGGTGGCGGTCAACTGCTGCGCCAGCAATCTCGGCCGGGCCAGCCTGGTCGACGAAGTCCGTCATGCGCTGGAGCAGGCCGGGCTGGCGGCGTGCTTCCTCGAACTGGAGGTGACCGAGGACGCGCTGATGTACAACATCGACCAGACCATCCCGCTGCTCGAACGCCTCCGCGAGCTGGGCGTCAGCCTGTCGATCGACGACTTCGGCACCGGCTATTCGTCGCTCGCCTACCTGCGGCGCCTGCCGCTGGACGCGCTGAAGGTGGATCGCTCGTTCATCATGGACATCCCCGCCTCGCAGCGGGACATGGAAATCGCCCAGGCGATCATCGCGATGGCCCAGAAGCTCCATCTGAAAGTCGTCGCCGAGGGCGTGGAGACCCCGCAGCAACTGGCGTTCCTGCGGGAGAACCATTGCGAGCTGGTGCAGGGCTACCTGTTCAGCCGGCCGCTGCCGCTGGCGGCCCTGGAAGAGTTCCTCCGCGCCTACCGCTTCGACGCCGCGCCGCCGCTGCGCAGCCTGAACCAGGCCTGAGGTTCACTCGACGGCGGTCCGGTATTGCTCCACCAGGGTCGCCGGATCGCGTTCGAGATAGCCCTGGCTGCCGTGCAGACGCATCAACTGCGCGGCCAACCCGCTCATCGGGGTGGCCGCGCCTTGCTCGCGGGACAGCTTCACCGCGGTATCGAGATCCTTGAGCAGGGTCCGTACGTGCCACTTGACCGGCTCGTAACGGCTCTCGGCCATTTGCGGGGCGAGGATCTGCAACGGCTTCGAGTCGGCGAAGCCGCCCGCCAGCGCCGGAGCGACCAGGCTGGCGTCGACCCCGGCCCGCTCCGCCAGCGCCACCACTTCGGCGATCACCAGGGCGTTGCAGGCAACGATCATCTGGTTGCAGACCTTGGTCACCTGCCCGGCGCCCACCTCGCCCATGCGCGTCAGGCGCTGGCCAAGCCGGGAGAGGACCGGCCGCAGGCGTTCGATATCCGCTGCGCGTCCGCCGGCCATGATCGCCAGGCTGCCGCTTTCCGCGCCCGGCGTGCCGCCGGAGACCGGCGCGTCGACCCAGCGCACGCCGCAGCGCGCCTCCAGCTCGGCGGCCATCTCGCGGGTGGCGGCCGGCTCGGCGCTGGAGAAGTCCACCAGCAACTGCCCGGGCCTGGCGTTCTCGACGATGCCGCCGGCGCCGAACACCACTTCGCGCACCGCCGCGGTATCGGCCAGGCAAAGCATCAGGATTTCCGCGTCGGCGGCCAGCTCGGCCGGGACCTCGACGGCTTTCGCGCCCTCGGCCGCGAGCAACTCGCGTTTGCCCGGCGAACGGTTCCACACCGCCAGCGGATAGCCGGCGGCCAGCAGCCGGCGGCACATGGGCACGCCCATCAGGCCGAGACCGGCGAAGGCAAGGGAAGGCAGGGAAGCGGACATGGCGAACTCCAATACGCAGCGAATGGGCACGGGGAGCGCCATATTACCCGCGAGGCGCCGGCGAGCAACGCCGCGACGGCTGCCCAAGCGGGCCGCGCACCACTATACTCCCCGGGTTTTTTCCGCCATTGAACCGGAGAACTCTCCCATGTTGAAACGCTCCCTGGCGCTCGCCGCCGGCATCGCCCTGTCCCTGTCCGCCGCGCTCGCCCACGCCGAAACCCTGAAAGAACTCAAGGTCTCGGCGATCCCCGACGAGGCGCCCACCGAGCTACTGCGCAAATTCAAGCCGCTCGGCGCCTATCTGGAGAAGCAACTCGGCATGCCGGTGAAGTTCGTCCCGGTGGCCGACTACGCCGGGGTGGTCGAGGCGCTGGCCGCCGACCGCCTGGACATGGCCTGGCTGGGCGGCTTCACCTTCGTCCAGGCGCGGCTGAAGACCGGCAACGCCATTCCCCTGGTGCAGCGCGAGCAGGACCAGCAGTTCACCAGCAAATTCATCACGGCCGATCCCCAGGTGAAATCCCTGCAGGACCTGAAGGGCAAGACCTTCGCCTTCGGCTCGGTCTCCTCCACCTCGGGCAGCCTGATGCCGCGCTACTTCATGCAGAAGGACGGCATCGTCCCCGAGCAGTTCTTCTCCCGCGTCGCCTACTCCGGCGCCCACGACGCCACCGTAGCCTGGGTCCAGGCCGGCAAGGTCGACGCCGGCGTGCTGAACGCCTCGGTCTGGCAGAAGCTGGTGGACAGCGGCAAGGTCGATACCGCCAAGGTCAAGGTCTTCGCCACCACGCCGACCTACTACGACTACAACTGGACCGTGCGCGGCAACCTCGACCCGGCCCTGGCCGAGAAGATCAAGCAGGCCTTCCTCGCCCTCGACCCGGCGAAACCGGCCGACAAGGAGATCCTCGACCTGCAGGCCGCCAGCCGCTTCATCGAGACCAATCCGGACAACTACAAGGGCATCGAGGAGTCCGCACGCGCCGCCGGCCTGCTGAAGTGAGCCTGAGCCTCGACGGCGTGGACCTGGTCCACGCCGACGGCCAACGCGCCCTTGCCGACATCCGCCTGCGCCTGGCCGCTGGCGAACGGGTAGCCCTGATCGGACCTTCCGGCGCCGGCAAGACCAGCCTGCTGCGGGTGCTCGCCAGCCAATGGCGGCCCAGCGCCGGCCGTGTCGAACTGCTCGGCGAGGAGCCCTGGGCGCTATCCGCCGCCGCCCGCCAACGCCTGCGCGCGCGCATCGGCCTGGTCCACCAGGCACCACCGCTGCCGCCACGGCAGCGGGTGGTCAGCGCGGTACTGGCCGGGCGCCTCGGCCAGTGGCCGCTATGGAAGAGCCTGGTCAGCCTGGTCTATCCGCTGGACCGCGCCGGCGCCCACGACGCACTGCAACGCCTGGATCTCGGCGACAAGCTGTTCCAGCGCTGCGACCAGCTTTCCGGCGGCCAGTTGCAGCGGGTCGGCATCGCCCGGGTGCTCTACCAGCGCGCCGAGCTGATCCTCGCCGACGAACCGGTCTCGGCCATGGACCCGGTGCTCGCCGGCCATACCCTGGCCCTGCTCAACCGCGAGGCCGCCGCGCGCGGCAGCACCCTGCTGGCCAGCCTGCACGCGGTGGACCTGGCGCTGCAACACTTCCCCCGGGTGATCGGCCTGCGCGCCGGACGCATCGCCTTCGACCTGCCCGCCGGCGAAGTCGACCGCGCCGCGCTGGACGCCCTCTACGCCAACGAACAACTGCAGGCCGAGCGCGCCAGCCCGGCCGGCGAACCCGCCGTGGTGCACATCCCACGATGCTGAACGCCGCTTCTCCGCCGCGCGACCCCGCCGCCCTGCCGCGCCTGCTGCTGACCCTGGCCGCGTTGCTGCTGCTCTGGCCGGGGCTGCGCCTCAGCGAACTGGATATCCCCGGCCTGTTCAGCGGCGACAACGCGCGCACCATGGGCGGTTTCCTCGCCGGCTTCTGGCCGCCGGCACACGATCCCGGGTTCCTCGCCCTGCTCGGCCGCGCCACCCTGGAAACCCTCGCCATCGCCACCGCCGGCATGGCCCTGGCCTGGCTCCTGGCGTTTCCCGCCGCACTGCTGGCGACCCGCGCCCTGTCGCTCTCGGCACTGCCGCGCGGCGGCCTGCCGGCCTGGTGGGCACGGGCACTGCGCTGGCCGGTGCGCGGCCTGCTGATCCTCCTGCGCAGCGTGCCGGAAATCGTCTGGGCGCTGCTGTTCGTCCGCGCCGTGGGCCTGGGCCCCACCGCCGGGGTGTTGGCCATCGCCATCACCTATGCCGGCATGCTCGGCAAGGTCTACGCGGAAATCTTCGAGTCGGTGGATCCGCGCCCCACCCGCGCCCTGCTGCTGGGCGGCGGATCGCGGCTGGCGGCGTTCGCCTACGGGGTGCTGCCGAACGCCGCCGGGGAAATGATTTCCTACACTGTCTATCGCTGGGAGTGCGCGATCCGTGCTTCGGTGGTGATGGGCTTCGTCGGCGCCGGCGGCCTCGGCCAGCAGATCGACCTGTCGCTGCGGATGTTCGCCGGCGGCGAGGTTGCCAGCATCCTGCTGACCTTCCTCCTGCTGGTCCTCCTCGCCGACCTGCTGAGCCGCTTCCTGCGCGGGAGGCTGGCATGAGCCGGACCTGGCGCCTGCTGCTCTGGCCGCTGCTGGTGGTGGCCGCGGTGGGCGCCTCGTTCGCCTATCTGGACATGGACACCGCAGGTCTTTTCAGCGGCAAGGGACTGGGCCAGATGGCCGCCTACGCCAGCGAGTTCTTCCCGCCCGACCTGTCCGCTCCGCACCTGCGGGCGATTGGCCGGGGGCTGCTGGAAACCCTGGCCATGTCGGCCATCGGCACCCTGCTGGCGGCGCTGCTCGGCCTGCTCTTCGCGCTGCCGGCGGCAGGTCGCTTCGGCGTGCCGGCGCAGAGCCTGGCGCGACTCCTGCTCAATGCGCTGCGCGCGGTGCCGGAGCTGGTCTGGGGCGCGCTGATGGTGCTGGCGGCCGGGCTCGGGCCGAACGCCGGGACCCTCGCCCTGGCGCTGCACACCGGCGGCGTGCTCGGCCGGCTGTTCGCCGAAGCCCTGGAGAACACCCCGGCGCAGCCCGCCGAGGCCTTGCGCCTGGCCGGCAGCGGACGCCTCGCGGCATTCGCCTATGGCACCCTGCCGGGGGTCTGGCCGCAACTGGTGGCCTATACCCTGTACCGCTGGGAGAACAATATCCGCATGGCCAGCGTGCTCGGCTTCGTCGGTGCCGGCGGGCTCGGGCAGATGCTCTATTTCAGCCTGAGCCTGTTCCAGCAGGCCCAGGCCGCCACGGTGATCCTGGCCATGCTGGTCCTGGTGCTCGGGGTCGACAGCCTGAGCGCCTGGGCGCGGCAGCGCTGGGTCAGCCAATAGGAAAACGCGCCGCCGCGCCCGTTCGAGGAAATTTATGAAGCCCGCCGAAGATCGGGCATCATCGGTGCTCGGAGCCATCAGGGAGGCACCCCGCCTCCAGGTGTCCAGGGAGAGGAAGGAACCATGCGCAAACCACTGCTATCCGCATTACTGCTGGGCCTGCTGGCCCTCGGCGGCTGCAGCCTGCCCCAACAGCAGGCCGGCGCGCCGACCGAGCAGCGGCTCGGCACCCAATGGGGCGAAGGCGTCGCCTCGCCGGTCACCTCGGTGGCCCTGCGACGTCTATCGGAGCAACCGGTCGATCGCCGCCAGGTGTTCTACAGCGCGAGCCGCTTCGATGGACGTGCCATCAAGGAACTGCCCCTGGCCAAGGGCAGGGTGGGCTTCGCCGTACTCGACGAGGATGGCGGCAAGTTCGACCTCGTGCAGCACCGCAGCACCCTGCAATTGCAGGGTCGTGAAGGCCAGCGCTACCGACTGTGGCTGAACAACCTCGGCAGCGCGACCTACGAGGTGGTCTCCACGGTAGACGGCCTGGACGTGCTCAACGGCCAGCCGGGCAGCCTGAAGAACCGCGGCTATGTGCTGGAACCGGGCGAGAGCCTGGTGATCGAGGGCTTCCGCAAGAACGAACGGGAAGTCGCGGCGTTCCGCTTCGCCAGCCCCGACGATGCCTACGCCAGCAACAGCGCGGCCGGCGACAGCCGCAACCTCGGCGTGATCGGCGTGGCCCTGTTCGAGCTGGACGCTCCGGCCAGCGGTCGCGCGGTGCCGGCCGACGGACCGCAGGCATTTCCCGCCGACGCCCGGAACGGCGGCGGCTACGCGCCGCCACCACGCTATCGCGACTGAGGCATCTTCACGAAAACTGCGCGGCGGCGTTCCTTCATAAGCAATCCATCTCACAGGAGCCGCCGATGAACCGCTTTTCACTGCCCCGCCCCGACGCACGCCAGTGCGTCGCCGGCCTGGGTTTCTCCGCCCTTCTGCTGCTGGCCTCCTCGGCCAACGCCGCCGCCTGCCGCGACATCACCAGCGTGCAGCAAAGCGCCGACGCCACGCGCAATACCTCGATGGGCGGCCACGTGACCCAGCACATCTACGGGATGACGCCGCCGTCCGGCTCGTCGCAGAAAGACAAGACCCTGTTCAAGTCGAGAGGCAACTACGACGCGGCCTGGCGCCAGTACGGATACATCGACAATCCGGTGGCCTGCAGCGGCAACAGCAAGTTCCAGGTGGTTTCCCTGGAGAAGCTGCACATGGGCAAGATCGATGCCTACTCCTGCAAGCAGGCCGACGGCCAGGGCGTCTGCACGCGCTGGGATACGTACATGGCCAAGGAGATTTCGTACGGTTTCGTCCTGAAGGACGGCAAGTGGATCCTCAATACCCTCTACCCGGTTCCCCTCGACTAGGGCGCAGGCCGTCCGCGCCGGCCGCCCCATTGCAGGGAGCCGGCGCGGCCGTCCGGGTCAGAAGGTCAGCGTGCCCAGGCCCATGCCCGGGTCGCTGAAGCCGGAGCGACCATCTTCCATGCGACCGCTGAAACGCCGCAGGAAGCTGTCCGCCCCCTGCGCGCTGACGCTGAAGTCGTACCAGTTGCCGCTGCTGCGCAGCGAATAGCGGACTTCCCGGCGCTGTCCCGGCGGCACGTTGACGGTACGCCGCTCGCCCTGGCGATAGACGTTGTCCTTGACCGTCAGCTTGACCGGATGGCGGCCACGGTTGATCAGTTGCACGCGCAGGTTGCCGAACAGCGGCTCGTAGTCGATCCGCACTTCCGGCAGCGGCGCCTTGCGCTCCGCCAGGTCGCGCCGCAGGTTGCCGCGAAAGACCCGGAGGAAACCGTTCGGACCGTGCACTTCCAGGTGGTAGTCGCCGCTGGCGTCGCCCTGGAAGCTGTCGTGCAGGCGCTTGCGCGCGCCGACGGTGTAGCGTTTCGGCGGGTTCTCGCTGTCGAGCAGGTCGAACACCTGGAACACCGCGCCGGCCTTGCCGGTGTTGGCGAAGGTCAGGCTCAGCGCATCTCCGCCGCTGCGGTAGCGCGCATGCACGCCCAGCTCGTAGGGCAAGGCGCGGGCCGGACGGATGCCCATTTCCTGCTTGGGCATGGCGGCCACCGCCGGCGGCTTCGGCTTCGGCAGCTTGATCTGGCTGGCGACGATGGCGTCGGCCTGGCTGGTGTCGGGCAGTTCGGGGAACGGCTCGTTGTTCGGGTTGGCGAAGTTGAACGCCGAGGTCAGGTCGCCGCAGACGGCACGACGCCAGGGACTGATATTCGGCTCCATGACCCCGAAGCGCTGCTCCAGGAAGCGGATCACCGAGGTGTGGTCGAACACCTGGGAGTTGACCCAGCCGCCCTTGCTCCACGGCGAGATCACGTACATCGGCACCCGCGGGCCGAGGCCGTAGGGCTGGTTGCGATAACGGATATCGCCCTTGGTGTGCCATTCGAGGGTGGCGTCGGCGGTGGTCTTGCCACGCAGCGTGCCGTCCTTGTTCAGGCTCGGCGCGGCCGGCGGGGCGACGTGGTCGAAGAAGCCGTCGTTCTCGTCGAACATCACCAGCAGCGCGGTCTTGCTCCAGACCTCCGGGTTGGCGGTCAGCGCGTCGAGTACCCAGGAAGTGTACTCGGCCCCCCAGATCGGGCTGGACGGGCCGGGGTGTTCGGAGTACTTGGCCGGGGCGACGATCCAGGACACCTGCGGCAGGCTATTGGCCAGCACGTCGCGCTTCAGCGCATCGAGCTTCCAGGTGCTCAGGCCGTTGACGATCAGCGGCGAGTCAGGCGCCGCGGCGCGGTACTGGCGGAAGCCGATCAGCGGGTTGTCGGAGAAGTTGTCGGCCATGTCCTGGTAGACCCGCCAGGTGATGCCGGCAGCCTGCAGGCGCTCGGGATAGGTGGTCCAGGTGTAGCCCTGCTCCACCGGGCCGTTGCTGTCGTGGTCGTTGGTGGTTACCGGACCACCGTGCTGGCCGAGCGGGTCGTTGGTGCCGGTCCAGAGGAACAGCCGGTTGGGGTTGGTGCCGCCCTGGAACGAGCAGTGATAGGCGTCGCAGATGGTGAAGGCGTTGGCCATCGCGAACTGGAAGGCGATGTCCTGCTCCTTGTAGTAGCCCAGGGAACGCTCGGTCTTGGCCGGCAGCCACTTGTCCATGCGCCCTTCGTTCCAGGCCTGCTGGGCGTCCGGCCAGGTGTGCGGGGTGCCGTCGACGCGCTGGGCGCTGGTGGTGCTGGTGTCGAAGTGGTAGGGCAGGATCTCGCCCTTGCTGCCCTTCTGGTGCCAGACCCGCTGGCCATCGGGCAGCGGGATCGCCATGCGGTCGCCGAAGCCGCGGACGCCCTTGAGGGTGCCGAAATAGTGGTCGAAGGAGCGGTTCTCCTGCATCAGGATCACCACGTGCTCGACGTCCTTGAGGTTGCCATGCCGGCGGTGCGCGGGAATCGCCAGGGCCGCCTGGATGCTCGACGGCAGCATGCTGGTGGCGACGGTGGCGCCGACCGTACCGGCGGCCAGGCGGATGAAGCTTCTTCTGCTTTTCGAAATCATCGGGGGACTCACCAGGTCAGGGTGTGGCACAGGGCTGCCGAGCGCATCCATGACGCCCGCAGGCTCACTCGGCAGCAAGCTGTTCGAACCCCGACGACGCTAGTGAGGGAAAAAGACGCTTTGGTTTCAACACGCTTTGCAACAACTACTCACGCCAACTTCATCACAATTTGAGATCAAGATTTTGGTCTAGGCCAGATTCCACTTGACAGCCTTCGCCGGCACTCTCCTCACGCTCTTCCCCGCCATTGCAGGAGCAATACCCCCGCCACCACCAGCGCCAGGCCGAGATAGCCCTCCCAGGACAAACGGCGCACCGGGAAACCGGCCCAGCCGAACTGGTCGCAGAGCGCCGAGACCAGCATCTGCCCGGCCACCACGCACGCGATGAAAGTGGCGGCACCCAGGCGCGGCGCGACCAGGATCGCCACCGTCAGGTAGGCCGCGCCGAACAGCCCGCCGAGCCAGCTCCACCAGGGCGCGCCGCCGAGGCTGGCGATAGCCGGCAGCGGCACCCGCACCAGCAGCAGGCCCAGGCTGACCACCCCGAGGCTGACGCCCAGCGAAGTCAGGCTGGCGCTCAGCGGATGGCCGAGCAGGCGCCCGAGCAAGGCGTTGCTGCCGGCCTGCAGCACCACCATGCCGCCCACCGAAACTGCCATCAGTACCATCAGATAATTGGGCATGCTGATTCTCCTCCTCCGGCCCTTGCCTCTGGAGCAGAGTTTTTGCTATCCACTTCGCGAATGGAAATCGATAGTTGGTACACCTTCCATGCAGCAGATTCATGACCTACGCCGTATCGACCTCAACCTGCTGGTGGTGCTCGACGCGCTCCTCAGCGAGCGCCACGTGTCCCGCGCGGCGCAGCGCCTGGCCATGTCGCAGCCGGCGGTCAGCCACGCCCTCGGGCGTCTCCGCGAACTGTTCGGCGATCCACTGCTGGTGCGGGTGAAAAGCCGCATGCAGTTGACCAGCCTGGCGCTGGAGCTGGCGCCGAAGCTCCAGGCCAGCCTCGACCAGGTACGCGGGGTGATCGGCGGGCCGACCTTCGAGCCGGTGCGCAGCCGGCGCCACTTCCGCCTGGGCATGTCCGACTACGGCGCCTGGGTGGTGCTGCCGGCGCTGCTGCGCCAGCAACAGGCGCTGGCGCCCGGGGTGAGCTTCGGGATAGTCCAGGAACCGCGCCTGGAAACCGCCCGTCAGGTCGCCGAAGGACAGCTGGACTGCGCGCTGGGGGTATTCCCCCTGCTTCCGGAGGGCGTGCGCGCCAGGCGCCTGTTCGAGGAGCGTTTCGTCTGCGTCTGTCGGCGCAGCCTGTTCGACCGCCCCGACGGCCTGTCCCTCGACCGCTACCTGGCGGCCCGCCACGTGCGCGTCTCGCTACAGGACAACCCGGCCGAGGAAGTCGACAGCGCCCTGGAAAAACGCGGCCTGCGCCGGCAGGTGGCGCTGACCCTGCCGCACTTCACCGTGGCCCCGGCGCTGCTGGCCGGCACCGACCTGGTACTGACCATCGCCGAACGCACCCTCGAAAGGTTGCGGCTACCCGAGGAACTGGCGCTCTGCGAGCCGCCGCTGGCGATCCCGCGCTTCGACTATGTGCAGATCTGGCGCGGCGACGCCGAGCGCGAAGCGGCCGGCGCCTGGCTGCGGGAACAGATCCAGGCGGCGGCGCGGAAGATCTGAAGAAGAGTCAGGAAGGCTTTTCCAGCTTGCGCAGCATCTCGCCGACACGCTCGCCGAGCATTTCGTTGGCCGACAGCTTGAGGCCGCGCGCCAGTTCCACCTGGACCACGTGTTCCGCCAGCGGGCGCAGGCGCAGGAACACCTTGGCCAGCTCCTGCAGGTCCGGCGCCCCGGGCAGCAGGTCGGTGCCGCGGCCGTCCACCAGGTGGGTGACGATCAGGCGGACGATTCCCGCCGCCAGATGCTCGGTGTCGCTGCGCAACTCGCCGAGTTGATCGAGCAGCGCCTCCAGCGGGATGCCGCTGCGGTACAGTTCCAGCCCGGCCTGGAACAGCCGTGGACTGGGGATCTTCATGCGCTCGCCGTCGAACAGCAGCAGGCCCAGCGCCTGGGCCTTGTCGATCACCCGGTCGTTCAGTTCGTCGCCGAAGATCGCCTGGAGTTCGTCGAAGCCGATGCTGCCGGGCGTCTCCAGGTTCCACTCGCCGATGATCGCCTGGTCCAGGCCGAGCACATGGTCGAGGTCGCGGCCCTGTTCCCAGGCTTCCAGCAGTTCCTTGATGTTGGCGCTGGAATAGCCGCGCTCGAGCAACTGGCTGATCAGCCGCAGGCGCTTGAGATGACTGTCGAAATACACGCCGACCCGGCCGCGCCGCTCCGGCGGCGGCAGCAGGCCGCGGTCCTGGTAGGCGCGTACGTTGCGCACGCTGCTGCCGGCCGCGCGAGCCAGTTCGTCGACGCTGTATTCGCGGGCATCCTCGGCGGACGGCTGCTCGCCACGTTGCAGCAGGCGCTGCAGGAGGGTCAGGGGTGTGCTCATGGAGGCGGATCATAACGAGGCCCGCCGAACGGCCACAACCTCCGGGGGCGCAACGCTCTTTGCCGGCGTCCGGATGCGCGGGCGCCAACCAAAGACTGGACTCGTCGGTCAGCCGCTTCTCCGGCACCACCGCCAAAACCCGGGGGAAACGTCCCGAGCCTTCTGCCCCGGGCCTTCCGGCGCCGGTAGCAAGTGCCGTAACACCGGCGTGAAGAGACTTCCCAGGGCTGGCGCAACGCCTGCTTATGGGCCAGCATCAACCATGACATCAATCAATGTCACAATAACGACAAGCCAGCCTGGAGAGAGCCATGTCCCAAGGCGCCTGGGTACCCACTCCCGACGATCTCGATCACTTCCGCCAGGTCCAGCGACTGGCCTATACCTGCTGCGAAACCATCCACGGCGAACTGCGCGCCGGCATCAGCGAGAGGGAAGCCGCGGCGCTGATGAAGACCTGGCTGCAGGATCATGGCGTCGACGACTGGTTCCACCAGCCCTTCGCCTGGTTCGGCAGCCGCACCTCGTTCAAGGGCTTCGACGGCCTGCGTCATCTCGGTGGCTTCAACCTGGCCTTCTACCCCGGCAAGCAGCGCCTGGAGGAAGGCATGCCGTTCATCCTCGACTGCGCGCCGACCCTCGGCGCCTATACCGCCGATGTCGGCTACTCCGGCGCACTAGGCCACAACCTGTTGCAGGAGCGGCTGATGGACGACCTGCTGATACACCGACGCACCATCCTTGACCTGGTCCGCGAACGGCGCCCCCTGGCCGAAGTCAGCCAGGCGGTCGACCGGCTCTGCGTGATCCAGGGCACCCTGCCACGGCACAAGGCCTATCCCTTCGAAGTGCTCGCCCATCGCGTGGAAAAGCTCGGCAACCGCCGCGGTCCCTCGGTGGCGCGCTTCGGCGTGCGCAACCTGTACACCCTGACGCGCAACGCACTGGTCACCGGCAAGCGCGAAGGCTGGTCGCCGCTGTGGTCCAGCGGCAAGCGCTCCGAGCACCCGCCGACGCCCGGTCTCTGGGCGGTGGAACCGCACCTGGGGCTACGCGGGGTGGGCGCCAAGTTCGAGGAACTGCTGGTGGTCACCGAAGACGACGCCTACTGGCTCGACGACGACCTGCCGCACGTCCGCCGCTGGCAGGCGCGCGGCCTGCTGCCGCAAGCACGGGAGGCCGCATGAACGCGCTCCTCGCCCTCCCCGACCTGCAGCCGGAACGGCTGTTCGTGCAGTCCGGCGACGTGCGCCTGGCGGTTCATTGCTGGGGCGCGCCGGACAACGACAAGCCGACGCTGCTGATGGTGCATGGCTACCCGGACAACCACGAGACCTGGCTGCCGCTGATCCGCCAACTGGCTGGGCGCTACCGCATCGTCGCCTACGACGTGCGTGGCGCCGGCGCTTCGGACAAGCCACGCTGGAGCCGCGACTACCACCTGCAACGGCTCAGCGAAGACCTGCAGGCGGTGATTCGCGCCACCAGCCCGGATCGCCCGGTGCACCTGCTGGCCCATGACTGGGGCTCGATCCAGACCTGGGAAAGCGTCACCGATCCGCAGTGCCGACCGCTGATCGCGTCCTATACCTCGATCTCCGGGCCCTGCCTGGACCATGTCGGTTTCTGGATGCGCGAACACCTCAGGCAGCGCAGTCCGAAGGCCCTGAAAGCGGTATTCGGCCAGTTGCTCCACTCCTGGTACATCGCCTTCTTCCATACCCCCGTCGTACCCGAGCTGCTCTGGAGCGCCGGCCTGGCCCGGCTCTGGCCGCAGTTCCTGAAGCACGCCGAAGGCGTCCGCCATCCGCAGGTCAACCCGACCCAGGCCAGCGACGGCCGGCACGGGGTCAAGCTGTACCGCGGCAACTTCATCCGCAGCCTGTTCCGTCCGCGCAAGCGCCACACCGAAGTGCCGGTGCAACTGATCGTACCGACCCGCGACCGTTACGTCGGCGCCCAGCTGTTCCAGCACCTCAGCCTGTGGGCGCCACGCCTGTGGCGGCGCGAGGCGAGCGTCGGCCATTGGCAACTGCTGGCCGAGCCGGAGCAACTGGCCGGCTGGCTCGGCGAGTTCATCGACGCCCAGGAAACCGGCGAGTCGTCGCCGGCCCTGCAACGCGCCCAGGTCCGGCCCGACGCGCGCTCGATGAGCGGCAAGCTGGTGGTGGTCACCGGCGCCGGCGGCGGCATCGGCCGTTCGACCCTGCTCAGCTTCGCCGAGCGCGGCGCCAGCCTGCTCGCCGCCGATCTCGATCTGGAAGCCGCCGAACGCAGCGCCGAACTGGCCCGCGCCCTTGGCGCCACGGCCCATGTCTACCAGGTCGACGTCGGCGATACCCAGGCCATGGAGACCTTCGCCGAGTGGGTGCGCGACACCCTCGGAGTCCCGGATGTGGTAGTCAGCAATGCCGGCATCGGCATGGCCGGACCGATGCTCGACACCTCGCCCGCGGAATGGGAGCGCCTGCTGCGGGTCAACCTGTGGAGCGTGATCGACGGCTGCCGCCTGTTCGGCCGGCAGATGATCGCGGCGAACAAGCCGGGGCACCTGGTCAATGTCGCCTCCGGCGTGGCCTTCGCGCCGTCGCGCAACTACCCCGCCTACGCCACCAGCAAGGCCGCGGTACTGATGCTCAGCGAATGCCTGCGGGCGGAACTGGCCGGACGTTCGATCGGAGTCACCGCGGTGTGCCCGGGCTTCGTCGATACCGGCATTGTCCATGCCACCCGCTTCGTCGGCATGGACGCCGAACGCCAGGCACGGCGCCAGGCGAAGATCCAGCGCTTCTACAAGCGACGCCGGCTCAGCCCGGACACCGTCGGGGAAAAGCTGGTGCGCGCCGTGGAGCGCAACAAGGCGGTGGTCTCGGTGGGCAGCGAGGTGCACCTCGGCGCCCTGCAATGGCGCTTCGCGCCCTGGGCCACGCGGTTTCTCGCGCGCTTCGACCTGACTTCCTGAGAGCCTGCCATGAGCGAATTCCACCACAAGCTGGTCCAGCGCAAGGTCCGCTTCGACTTCAGCGATACCCCCCTGCACTGGGTTCCCGGCGAAGCGGAAGCGTCCCAGGTGATGAACGTCCTGCACATGCTCCTGCCTTCCGGCGAACTGTGGTTCTGCCGCCTCTACAACAAGGCCCTGCCGCTGGTTAGCGACGCCCGCCTGCGCGACGACGTGCAGGGTTTCATCCGCCAGGAAGCGATGCATTCGCGGGCCCACGACGGCGCGATCCAGCGCTACCTGAGCAGGTTCGACATCGACTCCAAGCCGTTCACCGACAAGATGGATTTCCTTTTCGAACGCCTGCTCTGCGACTACCCGCTGGGGCAGAACCGCCTGACCCGCGCCCTCGACGGCTGGTGGCTGCGCCAGCGCTGCGCGATCATCGCCGCGGTGGAACATTTCACCTGCGTGCTAGGCAAGTGGGTGCTGGAGGCCCGGGAGCTGGATCGCCGCGGCAGCGACCCGGTGATGCTCGACCTGCTGCGCTGGCACGGCGCCGAGGAAGTCGAGCACCGCAGCGTCGCCCACGACCTGCACGTGCATCTGGGCGGCAGCTTCGTCACCCGGCAACTGACCATGCTGTTGGTCATCGCGATACTGGTCTACCTGCTCGCCGACGGCACCCGCACCCTCCTCGACCAGGACCCGAGCCTGCGCGGCGCCAAGCGCCAGGGATTCCTACGAACCTGGTGGCGGCTCGGCAAGCAGGGCCTGCTGCCGAACCTCGCGCGCACCTTCCGCGACGTCGCCCGTTACTTCAATCCCTGGTACCACCCCGAGCACGAGGCGAATACCCAGGAAGCCCTGGAATACCTGGCCAACTCGCCGGCGGCCCGGCGCGCGGCGAACGCCTGAAAACAATTCACTGGAAATACCGGCAAGCGCCGCGGAAGCTGGAACTTTCCCGGCGCTTGTCCATTGTTACGTCAGGTCGAGTCAAACAAGGCCGGCAGATGGAAGGTAATTTCCGTAAGCCTGAAAAATGTCGCTCGATAGAATGATTGAAAATAACGGGCGCGCGACGTGAGACTTTGCAAAAGCCAGCCATTCTTGCTGATGGCATTTTGAGAACAAGCAAAATAAAAGTAAGAAAAGTTACCCTATCGATCGGAAATTAAAGAAAGAAAAGCGAGCGAGAAGAGAATCGGGAAATACGCTCTTCGCGCCCGCCTTCGTATTTATCCGGCCTGCGGAAACTCACTGGCCAGGCAGCGTGATCTCCCGTTCCGAAACGATGATCTTGTTGACCAGGCCGTACTGCACGGCCTCCTCCGCGTTCAGCCAGAAGTCGCGCTCGGTGTCGGCACTGATCTTTTCCGGCGTCTGCCCGGTGGCTTCGGCGAAGATCCGGTCGAGGCGTTCCTTCATCCGCACGATCTCGCGGCGGTAGATCTCGATGTTGCTCGCCGGCCCCTGGATGCCACCCGACGGCTGGTGCAGGAGGAAGCGGGTATTGGGCAGCGAATAGCGGTTTTCCTTGTCCGCCGCGGCATAGATCAGCGCGCCGGCGCTGGCAACGCTGCCGGAACCGATCATGATGACCTTCGGTGTGATGAAGCGGATCGCGTCGAAGATCATGTCGCCGGATTCGACGTGGCCACCCGGGGAATTGACGAACATGTAGATCGGATCGTCGCTGATCGAGGCGAGGATGTGCAGCTGCTGGACGACGTCCTTGGCCATCTTCTCGTCGACCCCGCCGGTGACGAACACCTTCCTGACCTTGAGCGCGTACTCCATCAGCTTGGCGCCGATGGCGCCGTGGGAGTCGCCGCCTTCGCGGTCCTTGTCATCGGTTTTCATGCAACCTCCTGGAACTGTTGGTAATCCATCCGGCAAACCTTTCAGGGCATGCGTTCGTTGTTCGCCAGGGCGCGGATATATATCCGTTAATGCGCCTCTTCCGAGCGGCCCATTATGCATCAGCCAGACACTTTCGAAAGGCTTGCTTCAACTTCGAAAAGACCGGCGAAGGTAATCTCGTGAAGCATAGCCATGCAGGGCCGCGACGCACGTTTCCCGGAACCTAACAGATTTGTAAGTTGCCTCGTAAATACCTACCAGAATTAACAGTTAACAACGCGATTACCCTGCAAGAATTAACAGCTATTTCTTCGAGCCTGCCAAAAGTAATAGTACACCCCGCTCTTGCTTCGGGTGCCGCCGCTTCCCTGCCAACCACGCTGGCTACGGCGCGCTGAAACGTCGACGGGTGGAACCTGTCCGGCGAGGCGTGCGGTGCCCGTGTTCGCCGAATCGATGGATTGTTGAAGAGGACGCAGGGATGGTTCGTTTCGCTCGCTTGCCGCTATCGCCCTACCAACGGGACATCTGGGTCGCCGCCGCGCAGTTTCCGGAACTCGACCAGTACACCATCTTCAGCTACGACCGCTTCACCGGCGAGGTCGATACCCAGGCCCTGGAACGGGCGCTGCTGCAGGCGGCGCGAGACACCGAGGCGTTCCGCCTGCGCCTCGGCGAGACGGACGGTACGCCGTACCAGTGGCTGGACACGGATGCCGAGTTCGAGGCGCGCCACGTCGACCTGCGCGCCGACCGCGACCCCGAGGCCGCCGTGCGATCCTGGCTGCGCGACGCCTTCCGTCACGCCTACCCGCTGGACGGCCGCAGCCTGGTGGACCTGGCCCTGCTGCATAGCGACCAGGCGCTCTACGTCTACGTGCGCACCCACCATATCGTCAGCGACGCCTGGGGCCTGCAGCTATTCCTCAGCCGGGTGCGCGCCGGCTACCTGGGCGAGCTAGGCGTGCCGCAGGCGCAGATGCCGACGGCTTCCCTCCTGGCGCAGTTCGAGACCGACGACTACTCCGGTTCGGAACAGTACCGCGGCGACCGCGCCTATTTCGCCGAGGCCCTGGAGGGCCTGGAGCCGGCCCTCTTCACCCGCAGGCGCCCGGCCGGGCTGCGCCGCACCGCGCGCCACAGGCTGACGCTGGAACGCGCGCTGCTCGACGCGATCCGCGATCGCGGCGAATCGCCCTTCCTGTTCCTCTCCGCCGCCGTGGCGCTGTACCTGGCGCGGATCCACCAGAACGACGACGTGGTCCTCGGCGTACCGGTGCTGAACCGCGCCGACCGCGCGGCCAAGCAAGTGGTCGGGCACTTCGCCAATACCCTGCCGCTACGCATCCGCACCGCGCCGGAACAGACCGTCGACGAATTCCTGGCGCAGTTGCGCGAGGCGACCCGGACGCTGCTGCGCCACCAGAAGATGCCCCTCGGCGACCTGTTGCGCGGCGCCTCGCCACTGTTCGACACCACCCTTTCCTACATGCGCTGGCCCGCCGCCCAGGCGATCCCGAACGCCAGCGTCGAGACCGTGGCGCAGACCCACGCCCATGACCCGGACGCGTTGGCCATCTGGGTCTCCGAGTTCGACGGGCACAGCGACGCGCAGGTGGATTTCGAATACGCCTGCGATGTGTTCGACGCCGACTTCCCCATGGACGCCGCGGCGCGGCATATCGAAACCTTCCTGCGCGCCCTGGTGGAGGGCGGCGAGCGCCACCTCGGCGAACTCGACCCGCTGTCGGCCGCCGAGCGCGAGGAACTGATCCACACCCGCAACGCCACCGACCAGGCATTCCCCGAGCAGGCTACCCTGCCCACGCTGTTCACCGAGCAGGTGGCGCGTACCCCGCAACGCACCGCACTGCTGGAAGCCGACGGCGGCACGCTCAGCTATGCCGAGCTGGACGCCAAGGTCCAGGCCGTGGCCGACGCCCTGCGCGCAGCGGGTGTTAGCGCCGACGAGCGGGTAGCGCTACTGGTCGCCCGCGGTCCCCACCTGCTGCCGGCTATCCTCGGCGTGCAGCGCGCCGGCGGCGCCTATGTGCCGATCAATCCCGACCATCCCCTGGAGCGCGTCCGCCTGCTGCTGGAAGACTGCGGCGCCCGCGTGGTGCTGGTGGACGAACGCGCGGCGACACTCGGCGAGAGCCTCGGCGAGACGCGCGTGCTGCACCTCGAACGCCTGCCGCAGAGCAATGGCGACCTGCCGGCGGCCAACGTGGCGCCCAACGACCTGGCCTATGTCATCTATACCTCCGGTTCGACCGGCGTGCCCAAGGGCGTGATGGTCGAACACCGCTCGGTGGTCAACCGCCTGAACTGGATGCAGCGTCGTTATCCGATCGGCGAACGCGACGTGCTTCTGCAAAAGACTCCGGTGACGTTCGACGTATCCGTCTGGGAACTGTTCTGGTGGAGCTTCACCGGCGCCCGCCTGTCGCTGTTGCCGCCCGGCGCCGAGAAGGACCCGCGGGAAATGCTGCGAAGCATCCAGCGCGACGCGGTCACGGTCATCCACTTCGTGCCGTCGATGCTGACGCCGTTCCTCGACCTGCTCGACGGCGACCCGACCGCCCGCACGGCGGCAAGCTCGCTGCGCCTGGTGTTCTGCAGCGGCGAAGCCCTCGCGCCGTTGCAGGTCGCGCGCTTCCGCCGGCTGTTCGGCGACGCCGTGCGACTGGTCAACCTGTACGGACCGACCGAGGCCACCGTCGACGTGTCCGACCATGAATGCGCCAGCGACAACCCCACGCGGGTCCCGATCGGCCGGCCGATCGACAACCTGCGCCTGTACGTCCTCGACCGCGCGCTCAGGCCGCAGCCCCTCGGCGCCGTCGGCGAGCTATATATAGGAGGCGTCGGCGTCGCCCGCGGCTACCTGAACCGGCCGGAGCTGAACGCCGAGCGCTTCCTCGCCGACCCCTTCGTCGCCGGCGGCCGTCTCTACCGTACCGGCGACCTGGCCCGCTGGCTGGCCGACGGCAACCTCGAATACCTCGGCCGCGCCGACGACCAGGTGAAGATCCGCGGCAACCGGGTCGAACCCGACGAAGTACGCGACCGCCTCGCCGCGCTTCCCGGCGTACGCGACGCCGCGGTCGTGGCACGCGATTCGGCGGTACGCGGCACGCACCTGGTCGGCTACTACGTGGCTGCGGCGGAACTCGACCCCGGTCAATTGCGCGCCGGACTTTCGGCGACGCTGCCGGACTTCATGCTGCCGGCCTTCTTCGTGCGCATCGACAGCCTCCCGCTCAGCGCCAACGGCAAGCTCGACCGCCGGCAACTGCCGGCACCGCCGGAACAGGTGGCGGCGGTTGCGCCGCGCACGGCGACCGAGGCCGAACTGGCGGCGGTGTGGGCCGATATCCTCGGCGTGGCGGAGGTCGGCGTGCACGACGACTTCTACGCCCTCGGCGGCGACTCGATCCTGATGCTGCGCATCCGCGCCGCCGCACAGCGGCGCGGCCTGGGCTTCGAACTCGCCGACCTGATGCGCAACCCGACGGTGGCGGGCCTCGCCGGGCGCCTGGTGCGTCCGCTCGCGGAGCGAAGCTACCAGCCCTTCGAACTGGTTTCCGAAGTCGACAAGCCGCGCCTGGAAGGGCTGGAGGACGCCTTCCCGACCAGCCGGCTGAGTCTCGGCCTGCTCTTCCATAGCCGCCAGCGCCCCGACTCGTCGGTCTACCACGACGTGTTCCACTACCGCTTCGACCTGGCCTGGGACGAAGCCGCGTTCCGCCACGCGCTGGACCGGGTGGTCGCCGCCTATCCCGCGCTGCGTTCGTCGTTCGACCTCAGCGGTGCATCCGAACCGCTGCAACTGGTGCATACCCAGGCGCGCAGCGAACCGCTGATCCTGGACCTGCGCGGCAACCCGGAGGCCGGGACGGTGCTCGACGAGCACATCCGCCAACGCCGCTTCCATCGCTATTCGCTGCAACAGCCCGGGCTGTTCCTGTTCGCCGCGTTCGTCCGCGAGGACGGCCTGGACCTGGTGTTCAGCTTCCACCATGCGATCCTCGACGGCTGGAGCGTGGCCAACCTGATCGTCGCGCTGGTCGCCGCCTACCGTGGCGAGCCGCTGCCGGGCCCCGCGCCGGCGCTGGCCTGCCATGTCCGCGAGGAGCTGGCCGCGCTGGCTTCGCCGGCCGCCGTGGGGTACTGGACCGGGCTGCTGGAGGGCGCGAGGATGACCCGCCTCGACGGCTTCGGCGCCCACGAGCCGCAAGCCGCGCAAGGTCCGGCCAGCCATCGCGAAACGCTGCCGGACGGGCTGCTCGAACGACTCAAGGCCACTGCGGCGCAACGCGGACTGCCGTTGAAATCGCTGCTGCTCGCCGCCCATTGCCTGACCCTGCATCTGTTCTCCCGCAGCGACAGCGTGGTCACCGGCGCGATCAGCAACGGCCGCCCCGAACTGCCCGACGCCGACCGCATGGTCGGCCTGTTCCTGAATACCGTGCCGGTCCGCTCGGAGATTGCCGGGCATAGCTGGATCGAGGTAGCCGATGCACTGTTCCGCCAGGAGCGCGACGGACACGCCCATCGCCGCTATCCGCTCAGCGCCATCCAGCAGATCGTCGGCGACGAACTGAGCAGCGCCTTCAACTACGTCAACCTGCATGTCCTCGAACCGCTGTGGCAACTGCGCGACTTCCGCGTCTGGGAAGAAACCAACTTCGCCCTGCTGGTCAACGTGATCGCCACGCCCAGCGACGGCATGTACCTGCGCATCGACAGCGACGGCCGCGGCATCAGCCGCAGCCAGGCCGCGCTGATCGGCGCGACCTTCGTCGAGCTCCTGTGGCGCCTCGCCGAGCATCCCGACGAAGCCGCCGACTTCGCCTTCCTCGCCCCTCGCCGCGACGCCGCTTCCCAGCCCGAGCCGCTGGTCGACGTCGTCAGCCTGTTCGAACGCCAGGTCGAGGCGCTGCCGGGCAGCGCCGCGCTGGCCTTCGAGGAGCAACGCTGGACCTATCGCGACCTCGACCATGTGGCGCGCTGCGTGGCCACCCGCCTGGTCCGCGCCGGCGCGCGCCGCGGCGATGCGATCGGAGTGGCGCTGAACCGTTCGCCGGAGATGATCGCGACGATCTGGGGCATCCTGCGCGCCGGCCTGGTCTGCGTGCCGCTGGACGTCAGCTATCCCGCGCAGCGCCTGGCACTGATCCTGGAGACCGCACAGCCGTTCCGGGTGGTCGCGCATCCCGAGCACGCCCATGTCGCCGCGGCGGAACGGGTGCTGCCGGTAGAGGAACTGGTCGCCGACATCGAGCCCGAGACCTTCACCGCGCCGCAGCTCGACGAGCTGGCCATGCTGCTGTTCACCTCCGGTTCCACCGGGCGGCCGAAGGGCGTCGAGCTTAGCCACCGGATGTGGGCCAACTACACCCAGTGGCAATTGCGCGTCGCCAGCGGCGTACCGGGGCTGCGCACCCTGCAGTTCGCGCCGCTGAGCTTCGACATGGCCTTCCAGGAGATCTTCTCCACGCTGTGCGGCGGCGGCGAGCTGCAACTCATCTCCAACCGCGAGCGGATGGACCCCTCCGCGCTGCTGCATGTCCTCGAACGCCGCCAGGTCCAGCGCGTGCTGTTGCCCTTCGTCGCCCTGCAACGCCTCGCCGAGGCCTCCAACGCGCTGGGCGTGCGCCCCGGCTCCCTGCGCGTGGTGGTGTCCTCCGGCGAGCAGTTGCGCATCACCGAAGACGTCCGCGCGTTCTGCGCGGCGATGCCCGGGCTGCTGCTGGAGAACCAGTACGGTCCCACCGAGACGCACCAGGTCACCTACCACTCGCTGAGCGGCGATCCGGCGCACTACCCGGACCTGCCGCCGATCGGCCGGCCGCTGGACGGGGTCGAGGTGCAGGTGCTCGACGCCGCGCTGCGCCCGGTACCGGTCGGCGTTACCGGCGAGCTGTACTTCGGCGGCGACTGCCTCGCGCGCGGCTACCACCGCGCCCCCGAACTCACCGCCGAGCGCTTCGTCGAACATCCCTGGCGCCCCGGCGCCAGGCTCTACCGCACCGGCGACCTCGGGCGCATCCTCGGCAACGGCGAGATCGTCTGGCTCGGCCGCGCCGATACCCAGGTCAAGGTCCGCGGCTTCCGCATCGAGCCGGCCGAGGTCGAGCTGGCGATCATGCGCCAGGCCGAGCGCCAGCCGGGCCTGCGCGGCGCGGCGGTGGTGGCTCGCGAGCGCCAGGGCAACGATGCATTCCTCGCTGCCTTCCTGCTCGGCGAGCCCGAGGCGGTGGATCTCGCCGAACTGAAGCAGGCACTGCGCAGCGAACTGCCGGAACACATGGTGCCGGCACACTTCGCCTGGGTCGACGGCTTCGCCCTCACCCCCAGCGGCAAGCGCGACGACGCCGCCCTGCGCGCACTGCCGCTGGAGCACGGGACGAACATCGAGTACCTGGCCCCGCGCGACGACTACGAGCGCACCCTGGCCGGACTCCTCGGCGAGTTGCTGGATCGTCCCCGGGTAGGCATCCGCGACAGCTTCTTCGACCTCGGCGGCACCTCGCTCAGCGCGATGCGCTTCATGCTGCTGATCGAGAAGCGCTATGGCGTCGACTTGCCGATGGCCGCGCTGATCGAGACGCCGACCGTGGAGGGCCTGGCCGAACGCCTGCGGGAACGCTCGGCGGTGCGCGCCTTCGACCCGCTGGTACCGATCCGTGCCGGCGGCAGCCGCCCGCCACTGTTCCTCGTCCACCCGCTCGGCGGCCACGTGCTCTGCTACCTGCCGCTGGTCCGCGCACTGCCGCCGGACCAGCCGGTATATGCCCTGCAGGCGGCCGGCACCGGCCAGGGCAGTACGCCGCTGGCGGTCCTCGAGGACATCGCCGCCAGTTACCTCGCGGCGATCCGCCGGGTGCAGCCGGAAGGCCCCTATTACCTCGGCGGCTGGTCGTTCGGCGGCTTCGTCGCCTACGAGATGGCCCGGCAACTGCGCGCGCTCGACCCGCAGGCGGTCGCCCAACTGATCGTGCTCGACTCCATCACCGTCGACCGCAACCACGCCGGCAGCGCCAGCGACGAAGCCCTGCTGCTGTTCTTCTACTGGGAACTGGTCTGGTTCGAGCGCAGCGACGAGGAGGTCGAGCCGCTGCCTGAAGGCGCGAGCCTGGAGCAGAAGCTCGACCACATCGTCGAACGCGCCATCGAGGCCGGCGTACTTCCCGCCGGCACCCCGCGCGCCACCGTGCAGCGGCTCTACGAGCTGTTCCGGGCGAGCTGGCAGGCACTCATCGGCTATCGCCCGGAAGTCAGCGACCAGGACATGACCCTGCTGCGCGCGGACGGCCCGCTGCCGCTGGCGCTGAAGCCGATGCACGACGCCGCCGGCACCCACTACGGCGACCCGAAGAACGGCTGGCAGCACTGGACTAGTGGCCGCCTCGATGTGATCGACGTCCCCGGCGACCACCTGGTGCTGATGAAAGAACCCTATGTCGAGACGGTCGCGGCAGAGATCGCCGCGTTGCTCGAACCCTCCACCTCCAGCGAACGGACCCGCCCATGAGCAGACACCCCCTGAAGATCGTCATCGCCGGCGCCGGCATCGGCGGGCTCGCCGCGGCCGCCTGCCTGAAGGCCGCCGGCTTCGAGGTCGAACTCTACGAGCGGGCCAGGGAGCTGCGCGCGGTCGGCTCGGCGCTGTCGCTGATGCCCAACGCGCTGACCGCCCTGGAGAGGGTCGGCGTGCGCCCTGACCTTACCCGCGCCCAGGCCTTCGACTCGCTGCGGTTCCTCACCCGGCGCGGGCGACCGATCCGCGCCATCGACTTCGGCGGCCTGGCCCGTCAGCTCGGCCAGCCGAGCCTGGCGATCCACCGCGCGAGCCTGCAGCAGGCGCTGCTGGAACAGGCCCGCGACTGCCGCATCGAACTGGGCGTGAGCGCCACCGGCTACCTGCGCCACGCCGACGGCGAAGGCGTCACCGTGCTCTGCAGCGACGGCCGCGAAGTGCACGCCGACGTGCTGATCGGCGCCGACGGCTTCAACTCGGCGATCCGCGCCACCATGACCGGCCCGGAGCGTCCCACCGACTGGCACTACGTGATCTGGCGCGCCACGCCGGCGTTCCGCCATCCGAAGGTGACGCCGGGCTACGTCGCCCATTACTGGGGCCGTGGGCAGCGCTTCGGTCTCGCCGACATCGGCGAAGGCAACGTCTATTGGTGGGGCACCCGCAACATGCCGGCCGAACAGGCGAAGGACTGGCGCGGCGGCAAGGCGGGCATCCAGCGCCTCTACGCCGGCTGGGCCGACGAAGTGCAGGCGGTCATCGAGGCGACCCCGGAGGCCGACATCAGCAGCCTGCCGGCCCAGGACCGACCGTTCCTGGAGCGCTGGGGCGACGGCCCGGTGACCCTGCTCGGCGATGCCGCGCATCCGATGCTGACCAGCCTCGGCCAGGGCGCCGCCATCGCCATCGAAGACGCCGCGGTGCTGGCCCACTGCCTGGCCACCATCGACGACCCGCAAGCCGCCCTGCGCGCCTACGAGAACCGCCGTCGCGACCGCGCCAGGGCGATGGTCGAGACCTCGCGGGCGCTGAGCCGCATCGAGCAGTTGGAGCATCCGCTGCGCACCGTCGCCCGCGATCTCTACTTCCGCTTCGCTCCGGAGCGAACCTTCGCCCGGCAGAACGAACTGGCACTGACCTTCCCAGGAGTCGAATGATGGCCGAGATACGACGCCCGCTGTCCGCGGTGGAACGCTGGTACTGGCTCAGCGACCAGTTCTCCGCGCTGAACGTGATTTCCCGGGTGCGGGTCCATGGCCGGTTGTCCATCGACGACCTGCGCCGCGGCCTCGACGCGCTGCAGGCGCGGCATCCGCTGCTGCGCGCGCGGATCGAGCACGATGCCGGGCTCGATCCGCGCTGGGTGCCCTGCGAGCGGCCCATCCCGCTGCGCGAGGTGCGCGGCGGCGGCGAGGAGCAATGGCTGCGGGAAATCAACGAGCGCGAATTGCCGGAACGCATCGATCCGGACAGCGGGCCACTGATCCGTACCGTGGCGATCGCCACCGACGCCGGCGCCCACGACCTGCTGGTCGTGGTACCGCACATCATCGCCGACGGCACTACCGTGCTGACCCTCGCCGAACAATGGCTGACCCTGGCCGCCGACCCCGCCGCGCAACCCTGGACCGCCAGCGCCCTGCCGCCGGCGGAGGATCTGCGTCCGCGCCGCTTCACCGGCGACGAAGGCGCGGCGCGCCTGGCCGAGCAGACCGCCCGGGACGAAGCGCTGGTCGGCCGCCACCGCCCGGGCCGGATCGAGCCGAGCAACCCGGTGCCGCTGGAAGCGCGGCGTACCCGCCTGCTGCACCGGGAGCTGGACGGCGCGCAGCTGGAACAGCTGCAACGACGCGCCCGCGAACACGGCACCACGGTACACGGCGCGCTGACCGCGGCGCTGGCCATCGCCGCCGGCCACGACCACCAGCGCCGCCCTAGCCACATCGCCATCGGCTCGCCGATCGACTTCCGCGACGAACTGGAGCCGCCGGTGCGCCCCGACGAAGTAGGCACCTACGTCGCCACGGTACCGGTGGTGCTGGACATCGCCCGGCCGTTCTGGGAGATCGCCCGCGCGCTCACCGACGACCTCGGCGAACGCCGTCGCCAGGGCCATCATTTCAACCTGGTCACCCTGGTCGCCAGCGCTGCGCCGCGCTGCATGGCCGACGCGCGGCCATTCATGGCCTTCATGGAAGCCGAAGGGCCGATCAACCTGTGCTCCTCCAACATCGGTCGCTATCCGTTCCCCGAGCGGATCGGCGCCTTGCGCCTCTCCGACGCGCAGTTCCTCACCGGCATCTCGGTGAACGGCTACTTCGTGGCCGCCATCAACTCCAGCCATGGCCGGCTGTTCTGGAACTTCACCTATATCGACGAAGCGGTCCCCGGCGAACGCGCCGAACGCCTGGCCGAAGATTGCCTGGGCACCCTGCTGTCGGCGATCCACGCCCCCCAACGATCCGCCCTCGAGGAGCAATGACATGTTATTCACCAGCAAACCTCTCTCGCCCCAGGGCCGCCACGTACTGATCACCGGCGCCTCCAGCGGCCTCGGCCGGGAAACCGCGCTGCACCTGGCCGAACAGGGTTTCCAGGTGATCGCCGGGGTGCGCCGCCAGGAGGATGGCGAGCGCCTGGCGAACGCCTGCCCGTCCGGCCGGATCAGCACGCTGCTGATCGATGTCACCGACGAGGAATCCATTGGCCGGGCCGCCGCGCAGGTGGCGGAGAAAGTCGGCGATACCGGGCTCTGGGGCCTGGTGAACAACGCCGGGATCTGCATTTCCGCGCCGCTGGAATGCGTCTCCAGCGACCTGCTGCGGCGCCAGCTGGAAGTCAACCTGATCGGCCAGCTCGCGGTGACCCGGGCGATCCTGCCGCTGCTGCGCCGTGGCGGCGCGGCGCGCCTGGTGAACGTCACCTCGGGCCTCGGCTCGGTCGCCATTCCCTACCTGGGCGCCTACTCCGCCGCGCAGTTCGCCAAGGAGGGAGTGAGCGACGCCCTGCGCCGCGAGCTGGCACCCATGGGCATCCAGGTCTCGGTGGTCAGCCCCGGGGCGATCTGGACGCCGATCTGGGGCAAGATCGCCAGCGAGGGCGAGCGCGCCCTGGCCGACGCCCCCGACGCCGTCGCCGACCTCTATCGCGATACCTACCTGCGCTTCCTCCAGGCCAACGAGGACGGCGCGCGCAACAGCGCGACCAAGCCCGCCGATGTCGCCGCCGCGGTGCATGCCGCGCTCACCGCGGCCAAGCCGCGGACCCGCTACCGGGTGGGCGCCGACGTGCGCCGCGGTACCCTGCTGGCGCGGCTGCTGCCCGATAGCGTGATCGACGGGATGTTCCGCCCCATCGTCACCGCCGCCCCGGCGGCGAAGGAGGAGCAACGTGCCTGATCGCAAACTGAGACTGGGCGAGGAACTGATCTCGCCACTGCACGCGCTCTACGACGGCCTGCAGGTGGACGGCGCGCCGCGTCCCGCGCATCGCGCCGCCGAGCATCCGGTGTGGGTGGTGACGCGCTACCGCGACGCGCGCAAGGTCCTCAACCATCCGGGCGTCCGCCGCGACGCCCGGCAGGCCGCCGAACTCTACGCGAAGCGTACCGGCAGCCCGCGCGCGGGGATCGGCGAGGGACTCAGCCACCACATGCTCAACCTCGACCCGCCGGACCATACCCGCCTGCGCTCGCTGGTTGGCCGCGCGTTCACCCCGCGCCAGGTGGAGCGCCTGCAACCGCATATAGAACGGATCACCGAGGCATTGCTGGACGCCATGGCCGGCCGCGAACAGGCCGACCTGATGGCCGACTTCGCGATCCCGCTGACCATCGCGGTGATCTTCGAGCTGCTGGGCATTCCCGAGGCCGAGCGCGAACACGCCCGCCAGTCCTGGGAGCGCCAGGCGGAACTGCTGTCGCCGGAGGAGGCCCAGGCCCTGGCCGATGCGCAGGTCGACTACCTGCGCGTGCTGCTCGAGGCCAAGCGCCGGCAGCCGGCCGACGACGTCTACAGCGGGCTGGTGCAGGCCGCCGACGAGAGCGGCCAGTTGAGCGAAGCGGAACTCGTCTCCATGGCCCACCTGCTGATGATGAGCGGCTTCGAGACCACCATGAACATGATCGGCAACGCGCTGGTCACCCTGCTGGTCAACCCGGAGCAACTGGCGTTGCTGCGGGCGCAGCCGGAACTCCTGCCCAACGCCATGGAAGAACTGGTCCGCCACGACAGTCCGGTGCGCGCCTCAATGTTGCGCTTCACCGTGGAAGACGTGGAACTGGACGGGGTCACCATTCCCGCCGGCGAATACATCCTGGTCTCCAACCTGACCGCCAACCACGATGCCGAGCGCTTCGACGATCCCGACCGCCTCGACCTCACCCGCAACACCGATGGCCATCTCGGCTACGGCTTCGGCGTGCACTACTGCGTCGGCGCCTCGCTGGCCCGGCTGGAGGGGCGGATCGCCATCCAGCGCCTGCTCGCGCGCTTCCCCGACCTCCAGTTGGCGGTGCCCCACGCGGAGCTGCAGTGGCTGCCGATCACCTTCCTCCGCGCCCTGATCAGCGTGCCGGTGCGCACCGGATGCAGCGCCCCGGCGAACACCGCCTCCCACGCCAACCCGATCGAGAGGATCGCCCAATGAATGCCAAGGAAATTCTCGTCCACAGCCTGCGCCTCCTGGAAAACGGCGATGCCCGTGGCTGGTGCGACCTGTTCCATCCGGAAGGCGTACTCGAATTCCCCTACGCCCCGCCAGGCTGGAAGACCCGCTTCGAGGGCCGCGAAACCATCTGGGCGCATATGCGTCTGTTTCCCGAGCACCTGACCGTGCGCTTCACCGACGTGCAGTTCTACGAGACCGCCGACCCCGACCTGGCCATCGGCGAATTCCATGGCGACGGCGTGGCCACCGTTTCCGGCGGCAAGCTGGCGCAGGACTACATCTCGGTGCTGCGCACCCGCGACGGACAGATCCTGCTCTACCGCGACTTCTGGAATCCGCTGCGGCACCTCGAGGCCCTGGGCGGGGTCGAGGCCGCCGCCAAGATCGTCCAGGGAGCCTGAGCCATGCCGCGCGCCGCCGTGGTCTGCGGCCTGGGCAGCTACCTGCCCGAGGCCGTACTCAGCAACGACATGCTCGCCGCCGAGCTGGACACTTCCGACGCCTGGATCAGCAGCCGCACCGGCGTGCGCCAGCGGCATATCGCCGGAGACCTCGGCAGCGGCGACCTGGCCCTGCGGGCGGCCTCCGCCGCGCTCGCCTCGGCGGGGCTGGAGCGAGTCGATGCGGTGGTGCTGGCAACCAGCACCGGCGACTTCTGCTGCCCGGCCACCGCGCCCAGGGTCGCAGCGCGCCTGGGGTTGGTCGGCGCGCTCGCGTTCGACCTGTCCGCCGCCTGCACCGGCTTCGTCTACGGCCTGGCCAGCGTCGGCTCGCTGATCAGCGCCGGGCTGGCGGACAGCGCGCTGCTGGTCGGGGTGGACACTTTCAGCCATACCCTCGACCCCGCCGATCGCTCGACCCGCGCACTGTTCGGCGACGGCGCCGGAGCGGTGGTGCTGCGTGCCGGCGATGCTGAGGAAGAAGGCGCGCTGCTGGCCTTCGACCTCGGCAGCGACGGCCACCAGTTCGACCTGCTGATGACCCCCGCCGTGAGTCGCGCCGAACGCAGTTCCGGACAGGCCTCCAACTACTTCCGGATGGACGGCAAGGCAGTGTTCGGCCAGGCGGTGACGCAGATGAGCGACTCGGTGCGGCGGGTGCTCGACCGGGTCGGCTGGCAAGCTTCGGACCTTCATCACCTGGTCCCGCACCAGGCCAACACACGCATCCTCGCGGCGGTCGCCGACCAGCTCGACCTTCCCGTCGAGCGGGTGGTGAGCAACATCGCCGAGGTGGGCAATACCGTCGCCGCCTCGATTCCCCTGGCCCTGGCCCACGGCCTGCGCCAAGGCATCCTGCGCGACGGCGGCAACATGGTCCTCACCGGTTTCGGTGCCGGACTGACCTGGGGTTCGGTCGCCCTGCGCTGGCCGAAGATCGTTCCGACAATGGACTGAAGAGGGAAGAACAATGCCCAACGACATGGAAGACCATCTCCTCACCGTGCTCAGCGTCGCCAGCGGCGTGCCGAAGGAGGAAATCAGCCGGGACAGCAGGATGGAAGACCTGGCTTTCGATTCGCTGGTGGTCAGCGAGCTGTCGCTGAAGCTGCGCAAGGAGTTCGGCGTCACCGGGGTCGACGACGAACTCGACCTGCTGGAAACGGTGGACGAACTGTTCCAACTGGTCGAGAAGCACCGCGCCGCCTGAGGCCAGCGAACGCCGGCGTTCCGTCGCTTCTCTGCCAGGCGAAGGCGGTGCCGGGACATGGGAACGCGCATCGCCTTCGATCAACCAACACCAGAGCGAGATTCGCTGGAGGAAGAGGTGAGTCAGAACATGGATCTCACGATCGGGACGCATCGGGAGTCGGCTTTCTACGAGCTGGAGTTCGGACCGAGGACGATAATGACCCTGGCCAACTTTCCGGACGACGTGCTGCCGTTGTTGCAAATGGAAAGCCTGATGACCTTCGAGGCGATGGCCTACCTGCGCTGCGACGCACTGGTCGAGCTAGGCTGCTACGACGGCCGGGCGCTGGAAATCGCGCGCCTGCTCAATGCCCGCTATCTCGGCGTCGACCTCGACCAGCGGGCGATCGAGACGCTGCGCACGCGGATCGAGCGCGAGGGCATGAGCGATCGCGCGGACACGGTGGTCGACGACATCCTCAACCACACCAGGCGCGGTGCCTCGGTCGGCTCGCGCGCACTCTACCTGCTGCCGTTCAACCTGCTGGGCAACTTCCGCGAGCCGAAACGGCTGCTCGACTCCCTCGCCGAGCGCAGCGTGGCGGCGGTGGTTTCGGTGTTCGGCGACAGCGCCGAGGCCACCCGCGTCCGCCAGAGCTACTACCGCCGTTGCGGGGTGCAGGGCCTGGAGCTGCACGCGCGGGACGACGGCACCGTGTTCACCGGCAGCGACGGCTTCTACTCGCGCTCGTATTCGCGCGCCTGCCTCCACGCCCTGCTCGCCGAGTGCGGGCTGACCGTGGTGCGCAGCGCTTCGAACCTGTTCGCCCACTGCGTGACGGTGCTGCCCGAAGGCGCCGACCAGGGCTTCGGTTCGTCGGCGGCATGAGTCGCCGTCGTGCATTCATCGCGCGGCCACGGCACGGGCAGCTCGCCGTGGCTCGCTTCATCGTCGTCTGAACCGCTCGGGAGCTGGAAACATGCCTTTGATTGTCTACGTGCTCGGTGCCGCGATCTTCGCCCTGACCACCAGCGAATACATGGTCGCCGGGCTGATGCCGGCGCTGGCCGCCGAATTCGGCGTGTCCTTCGCCGCGATCGGCTACCTGGTCACCTTCTACGCCGGCGCGATGGCCGTCGGCGGCCCGTTGTTGACCACCGCCCTGCTCCGGGTGCCGCGCAAGAACGCCCTGCTCGGCCTGATCGCGCTGTTCGTGGTCGGCCAGGTCATCGGCGCCCTGGCGCCGGGCTATGCGGTGATGGTCGCGGCGCGACTGGTCACCGCGGTCGCCGCCGCGGCCTTCTTCGGCGTGGCGCTGACCGCCTGCGCCGAACTGGTCGAAGGCAACCAGTTCGGCCGCGCGTCGTCGCTGGTGCTCGGTGGCCTGATGGTCGGCACCGTGCTCGGCCTGCCCGTCGCCACCTGGCTGGGCGAATGGTACGGCTGGCGCGCGAGCTTCTTCGCGGTGGCGCTGGTGGCGGTGCTGGTCGGCCTGCTGGTGTTGCAGCTGATGCCGGCGATCCCGGGGTCGGCGGGCAGCGGCTCGCTGCGCGAGGAACTGAAGGTGTTCAGGAACGCCCATCTATGGTGGGTCTACGCCACCAGTCTGCTGCTGATCGGCGCCACCTTCGCCGGCTTCACCTATTTCGTGCCGATCCTCACCGAGGTCAGCGGCTTCTCCGCCTCGACCGTACCGCTGCTGCTGGTGGTCTACGGCCTGGCGACGCTGGTGGGCAACAACATCGTCGGCCGCCTGGCCGACCGCCATACCATCGCGGTCCTGGCCTTCGGCCTGCTGGCGGCCATCGCCGCGATGGTGGCCTTCGCCCTGTTCGGACAGGTTCCGGCGGTGGCGGTGGCGGCGCTGGTGGTGATCGGCCTGACCGGGGTGTCGATGAACCCGGCGCTGGTGACCCGCGGCGCACGTGTCGGCCATAACAACATGCTGGTCAACTCGGTGCACACCGCCTGCATCATGCTCGGCGTGATGGCCGGTTCCTGGATCGGCGGCCTGGGCATCGCCGGCGGATTCGGCCTGCAGGGCGCGCTCTGGGTCGGCGCGGCCCTCGGAGTACTGGCGCTGCTGACCCTGCTGCCGGAGCTGCGCTTCGCCCGCGCCCCGGTAGGCGGGGCACTGGGCCGCTGAGCAGGATCCCTCAGGCGCTGCGCGCCAGCCAGCGGCAGTAGCCGGCGACGCCCTCTTCCAGGCTCTGGAAATCGTCGCGGTAGCCCGCCTCGCGCAGCAGCTCCAGGTCGGCGCAGGTATGGCTCTGGTAGCGCGCCCGCAGCGACTCGGGGAACTCGCGGTAGCCGAGCAGGCCGCTTTCCACGGCCTGTTGCAGCGACAGGGGCGGCTGGTCGGCGTTGGCGCGGACGCTATTGATCACCGCCAGGGCGACCTCGTTGAAGGTCCGTGCCTGGCCGCTGCCGAGGTTGAAGATTCCCGAACGCTGCGGATGGTCGAAGAAATGCAGGTTTACCCGCGCCACGTCCTCCACCGCGACGAAGTCGCGCAGGTGGCCGCCGGGCGGGAAGCCGCCGTGTTCGCCGAACAGTTCGACCCGCCCGTCGCGGCGCAATTGCTGGTAGCAGTGGTAGGCCACCGAGGCCATCCGCCCCTTGTGTTCCTCGCGCGGCCCGTAGACGTTGAAGTAACGCAGGCCGACCACCTGGCTGCGCGCCTGCGGCAGCGCCCGCCGCACACGCTGGTCGAAGAGGAACTTGGAATAGCCGTAGACGTTCAGCGGCCGCTCGTACTGGCGCGCCTCGCGGAAGGTCCGGCCGGAGCCGTAGACCGCCGCCGACGAGGCGTAGAGGAACGGCACGCCGAGTTCCAGGCTGCTTTCCAGCAGGCGGCAACTGTAGCGGTAGTTGTTCTCCATCATGTAGCGGCCATTGCTTTCCAGGGTGCTGGCGCAGGCGCCCTGGTGGAACAGCGCGCGGACCGTGCCGAAGTCGCCGCGGGCGTAACGCTCGAGGAAGTCGTTCTGGTCCAGGTAGTCGGCGATATCGGCGTCCGCCAGGTTGCGGAACTGCTCGCCGTCGGTGAGATCGTCCACCGCGATGATGTCGGTCTCGCCGCGCCGGTTCAGCGCCTGCAGCAGATTGCTGCCGATGAAGCCGGCGGCGCCGGTGACGATGATGCTCATGGGCACTCCCTTCGACAGGATGAATGCCCCCAGGCTATGCCTATGCGCCGTGCCGCCCGTTGACCTGCAACAAGCCATGGGCGGACGGCAGCGGTTCAGCGGGAAGGACGATCGTTGTGACCGAGGTCACGTTGCGGGTCGATGCGGTCGCGAACCCGCTGCTTGAGCGCCTTGGCCTCGGGGAAGCCGCCGTCGGCCTTGCGCTCCCAGACCTGCACGCCGTCGCAGGTGATGCGGAATACGCCGCCGGTTCCGGGCTCCAGGCAGACTTTTCCGAGATCGTCGGCGAAGGTGCTGAGCAGTTCCTGGGCCAGCCAGGCGGCACGCAGCAGCCACTGGCACTGGGTGCAATAGGTGATGACGATTTCGGGCTTGGCGGTGGGCATGTCGGCGGCTCAGGGGAAACGGTCGCGCCTATAATAGCCGCCTTTTCACCCGGCTCCGGATCGTTCTCATGCGCCGCCTGCTGCTCGTACTGCTGCTCCTGCTTCCCCTGTCCGCCCTCGCCGCGGAGGCCCGGCCGAAGATCGGTCTGGTCCTCTCCGGCGGTGCCGCCCGCGGCCTGGCCCATATCGGCGTGCTCAAGGCCCTCGACGAACAGGGCATCCAGATCGACGCCATCGCCGGCACCAGCATGGGCGCGGTGGTCGGCGGCCTGTACGCCTCCGGCTACACCCCCGCCGAACTGGAGCGCATCGCCCTGGAGATGGACTGGCAGCAGGCGCTGTCCGACGCGCCGCCGCGCAAGGACGTGCCGTTCCGGCGCAAGCAGGACGACCGCGACTTCCTGGTCAAGCAGAAGATCAGCTTCCGCGACGACGGCACCCTCGGCCTGCCGCTGGGGGTGATCCAGGGCCAGAACCTGGCGATGGTGCTGGAAAGCCTGCTGGTGCACACCAGCGACAACCGCGACTTCGACAAGCTGGCGATCCCCTTCCGCGCCGTCTCCACCGATATCGCAACCGGCGAGAAAGTGGTGTTCCGCAAGGGCCACCTGCCCCAGGCGATCCGCGCCAGCATGTCGATCCCCGCCGTGTTCGCCCCGGTGGAGATCGACGGCAGGCTGCTGGTGGATGGTGGCATGGTCGACAACATCCCGGTGGACGTGGCGCGCGACATGGGCGTGGACGTGGTGATCGTGGTCGACATCGGCAACCCGCTGCGCGACCGCAAGGACCTGAGCACCGTGCTCGACGTGATGAACCAGTCGATCACCCTGATGACCCGGAAGAACTCCGAAGCCCAGCTGGCCACGCTCAAGCCCGGCGACGTGCTGATCCAGCCGCCGCTGTCCGGCTACGGCACCACCGACTTCGGCCGCGTGCCGCAACTGATCGACGCCGGCTACCGCGCCACCACGGTGCTCGCCGCGCGCCTCGCCGAGTTGCGCAAGCCGAAGGACCTCAACAGCGAAGCGCTCGACGTGGCGCGCACGCCGAACCAGCGCAAGCCGGTGATCGACGCGATCCGCGTGGAGAACAACTCGAAGGTCAGCGACGAGGTGATCCGCCACTACATCCGCCAGCCGCTCGGCACGCGCCTCGACCTCGGCCGCCTGCAGGACGACATGAGCACCCTCTACGGCCTCGACTACTTCGACCAGGTGCAGTACCGGGTGGTCAAGGAGAAGAAGCTCAACACCCTGGTGATCCACGCCACCGGCAAGAAAGGCGGCACCGACTTCCTTCGCCTGGGCCTCAACCTGTCCGACGACATGCGCGGCGAAAGCACCTTCAACCTCGGCGGCAGCTACCGCATGAACGGCCTCAACCGGCTCGGCGCCGAGTGGCTGTCCCGGGTCCAGCTCGGCGACCGCCAGGAACTCTACAGCGAGTTCTACCAGCCGCTCGACGTCGGCTCGCGCTACTTCGTCGCGCCCTTCCTGTTCCACGAGGCACAGAACGTCGACGTCACCGAGGACAACGACCCGCTGCTGCGCTATCGCCTGGAGCGCTACGGCTACGGCCTCAACGTCGGCCGGCAGATCGCCAACAACGGCGAAATCCGCCTGGGCGCGGTGCAGGCCTACGGCAAGGCCGACGTGCGCATCGGCGACCCGAGCCTGCCGGACATCGACTTCACCGAGGGCTACTACGAACTGAAGTACTCGTTCGATACCGTCGACGACGTCAATTTCCCCCACGAGGGCGAGGAGATCGGCCTGACCATGCGCCGCTACGACAAGTCCCTCGGCTCGGACGACAGCTACCGGCAGTGGGACCTGCGGCTGAACAAGGCGCTCAGCTTCGGCGCCGACACCTGGGTGTTCGGCGGCGGCTACGGGCGCACCCTGGACGACGCCGAGGTGGTCACCTCCAGCTTCACCCTCGGCGGCGCCCGCGAGCTGTCGGGCTTCCGCCGCGACGCGCTGTCCGGGCAGAACTACAGCCTGGGACGGATCGTCTATTACCGGCGCCTCACCGAACGTTCCTTCCTGCCGCTGGACTTCCCGCTGTACCTGGGCGGCAGCATCGAGCGCGGACGCATCTGGAACAACGACAACGAATACGACAGCGGCTACATCAACGCCGCCAGCCTGATGATCGGCTTCGATACGCCGCTGGGGCCGCTGACCTTCAGCTACGGGATCAACGACGAGAACTTCAAGGCGTTCTACCTGAACCTCGGGCAGAACTTCTGAGCGGAGTTCAGGCGATCAGCGCCAGCAACTCGCGCGCCTCGGCCTTCTGCCACGGGTCGCCGTGCGCCACCACCAGGCGCAGGATGCGGCTGGCCTGGTCGAGATCGCCGCTGTCGATGCAGGCGCGGGCCCGGTCCAGGCTGGCCGAGGCCTCCTCCGGCGGCACCGTGGCCGGCTCTGGCTGGTCGAGTTCGAGGTGTTCGTACTCGGCGACATCCGGCAGTTCATGGAGATTGCTCTCGAACGCCAGGGGCTCCTCCGCCGGTTCCACCTTGCCGGCAGCGGCGCGGCGCGGCAGGTCGGGGTTGTCCAGGGGATTCTCCAGGGCGCCCCAGTCGAGATCGAGATCGAGGTTGAGGTCGCCGAAGCCGTCGGCGCCCGAGGACGCATCCGGTTGCTGCAAAACGGGCGGCTCGGCCAGCGGCAGGTCGCTCCAGTCGTCGTCCTTGGTTGTTGCCGCCGGCGTCACGGTCGCCGGCATCTGTAGCAGCGCCGGGTAGCGTCCGCGCAACTCGTCGATGGCCTCCGGGTTGCCGCCACTGGCCAGGGTTTCCTCGGCCAGCGCGTCGAAGCCGGCCGCATCGCCCAGCTCAGCCAGCACCAGCAACAGCTTCATCCGCGCGCTCAGGCGCTGCGGCTGCTCGGCGAGTACCTGACGCAGCAGGTCGCGGGCCTGTCCGTAGCGACCGTAGGCGATATAGATGTCGGCGCCGTCCAGCTTGTTCGCCGCAGCCATGGCGGCGCGCGGAGCGGCGGCCGGAGCAGGCGGAGGAGACGGCGGCGGGCTGGAGGGAGCGGCGACCGGCGGCCTGGCCTGTTCCTCGACCTTTGCCGGCGCCGGTGCGGCCGCCGGGGGGCGCGGCGCACGCCGCAGCGGCAGGTTCAGGGCGACCCGGCGCTTCGGTTCGACCGCCGGGACAGGAGCCTCTTCGCGGCGGCGACGCAACAGCAACACGCCGAGCAGAGCGAGGACCAGCAGCAGGACGATCATCCAGCGCCAGTACTGCGAGTCCGTCGGCGTTTCAACCGGTTGCGCAACCGAAGGCGCGGCCGCGGCGGGCGGCGGCTCCGCGGGCCGCACCGCCTGGCGCCGGGCCAGTTGCTGTTGCAGTTCGGCGACCTGGTGATCGCGCTGCTGCAGTTGTTCCTGCAAGGCCTGCAGCTGGCGTTGCAGATCGTCCATCCGCTGGCTCAGTTCCTCCCGTTGCCGGGCCAACGCCTCGGCCTCGGCATCCGCCTGGCGCTGCGCCTCGACGAGAGCCGCCGGAGCGTTTTCCACCACGGCGGCATCGGCTGGCGGCAGGACTTCCACGGCCGCCTCCTTCACGGCGCCGGGCGCGCCTCGCTCCGGCTGGTAGCCGGCCGGCAGGCGCAGGCGCGCGCCGGCCTTGAGCCGGTGCCGGTCGGCATTGACGAAGGCCTGCGGATTGAGCTGGTACAGGGCCTCCATGAGTTGCGCGCGATCAGCGTTGCCGGCACCACGCAGGCGTCCGCTGATGGCCCAGAGGTTGTCGCTGGGGCGAGCCAGGTATTCGTCGCCCGGCTCCAGCATTGCCGGGTCTACGACGACCGCGGCACTACGCGGCGCAGGCACCGGCGTCGAGGATTGCCGCTGCGGCTCGATCCCGCTGCGCGCGGCCGGAAGCATGCGCGGCGTATAACCGAGCGGATCGAGCAGTACGGTGAATTCGCGGACGATGCGGCCGTTGGGGCGGGCCACCTCCACCAGGAAATTCAGGTAGGGCTCCTGCACCGGTCGGATCGAGGACACATGGATGCGATTGCCACCGCGCCCCTGGAGCACCGGACTGAAACGCAGCTCGTTGAGGAACTGCAAGCGTTCCACCCCGGCCGCGGCGAAGACGTCGGCGCCCGCCAGGCGGACCTCGATCTCGTCCGCGCCGAGATCGCCGACGTCGAGCAGTTCGATATCCGCATCCAGCGGCTGGTTGAGCGCCGAATGCAGGGTGATGTCTCCCACTCCCAGGGCGCTCGCCTGCCCGGCCAACAGGCACGACCAGGCACACAACATGACACGCAAGGCTTTACCGGGCATTCCGTTCTTTTCTCCGCACTTCGAGCACACAGCCGGCCAGCGGTCGACTGCTACATCTATTTCACGTTAGCCCGAATTTCGCCCCGTACAGGGCTGAACGCACCACATGGCGCAAGACATGGCTTTTTGCCATCAATGAATAGAGGAATGCCGTGGAAACGGTCAAGATTTTTCGTCAGAAAACCGACGAAAACCTCTGTAGAGGGCTTTCGGACGAAAGCCCAGGAGGTGATGCCATAAAAATGGCGATTCTAGCGGAATTTCGTGACGCAGTGCTCAGCGCTTTTCCAGGTTCGCCAGGATTCGCAAGAGCACCTGCTGGCACAGCGCCTGCTCGGACTCGTCGATGCCGGTCAGTACGTCGTTGCGAACGCTGGCGGCGATGGCCTCGATATCGGCGATCAGCACATCGGCCTTGGGAGTCAGCACGATGTGCTTGGCCCGCCGGTCCTCCGCCACCGCCAGGCGCCGTACCAGGCCCTGGGACTCGAGGCCGTCGAGCAGCCGCGCCAGGGTCGGGCCTTCGACCCCGACCGATTGGGCCAACTCGCGCTGGGTGGGCGAATCGCGATGGCGCGCCAGATGCAACAACACCAACCAGCGCGCCTGGGACAGGCCGAGGTGACTGAGGCGGCGGTCGAGTTCAGCGCGCCAAGCACGGGAAGTCTGGGCTAGCAAGGTGCCGAAATAGTGCTTGTCTGTCTGAGCCATAGGAAAAAGGAGGTCCGATATTTCATTTGACTAATTATTAGTCGGCTAATAATGCCCGTCCAATTTCCCCCCGTACAATGACAAATTGTCGCACGATATGCCCAGGCCAGGCCCTGTCTACCACTTCGCGTACTGGTCCTCGACGAAGCCCCAGAGCCGCTCGATCCTCACCTCGGCACGACCTCGCGGACGCAGCACACCGCTGAAACAACCGAATATCTGCTTGAAGTTGCTCGCCAGCAGACCGAGGTTCAGCCGCTCCTGATGCATGCCGTGAGCCTCGAAGCGCAGCTCCACCTGGCCATCGTATGAACGGATGGTCCAGGGCCGCAGCGGCTGGTCGCGGTCGAAGTCGAAGCGCACGCTGTCGACCTTCAGCAGTTCGCCGTCCAGCCAGTAGCAGTTCTCGGTGAAGCTGGTCTCGTTGACCCCGCACGACAGGTTCAGGCCGACCCGCAAGCCGTCCGCCTCGCCGGACAGGCAAGCCCAGTTCCAGAAGGTTTCCGGGCGCATGTAGCCCGCCGACCAGTCGTGATGGGCGAAGGCGTCCAGCGCCTGCAGGTCGTGGTCGCCGAGGGCGCTGCGCACGTCGCCGCGACAGCGCACGCCGGCCACCTTCTGCGCGTAGACCCAGCCGTTCACCGCGGTCGGCGTACACAGGCACATCGGCTGGAAGCTCGGCGCCTCCTCGCTGAAGCAGGCGTCGATGCGGGTGCCATCGTCGAGTTCCACCAGCAGGCGTTTCTCCCGGTGAGCCATACGGTTCTCCAGGCGTAGCAGGTTGCGCCCCTGGCGCAGTTCGCAGACGCCGTCGTCCGGGGTCTGGGAAAACCGGGTTCCGAACCCCAGCGGCAGCTTGAAGCGCCGCTCCAGCATGCGTCCGCTGGAAGGCTGGTAGAGGTAGACGAAGCCGACGCCAAGCAAGCTCAGCTGGGCCAGGGCGCAGCCGCCGATCAGCTCCGGGCTGATCAGGCCAAAGTACTGGAACTGATGGAAGCGTCGCCATTTGCCCAGGGCCCCCACGCGCCGGCCCATCGGCGAACGGAAGTCGAAATCGCGGTAATTGATGTGCTGCGGGGCACTCGGGAAGATGCCGTAGTGCGGTTGGCCGTTGGCCTGGATCAAGCGCTGCATGGGGTCCGTCCGGAAGTCGTCTCGCGGTGGGGCCGGCAGCTCTGCGAAGAGCGGCCGTGCCTGGCATTTTTTCCTGTCGAACCTAGCATTCGCCGCCTCGTCCCGCAGTCACCGGCGGCGCCAGCCACAGGGACAAAATCGGCCATGGACTCAGGCCACCACCTGGTTGCGGCCGAACGCCTTGGCTTCGTAAAGCGCGCGATCGGCATGCTCGTAGAGATCGTAGAGACGCTTCAGGTCGTTGCCCGGGGTCGGCCACAGGCAGGACACGCCGACCGACAGGGTCACTTCGCGCGCCGTGTCCGACGCCTCGTGCTCCATGCGCAGCGCCTGGACCTGTGCGCGCAGCGCTTCCGCGCGCAGCCTCGCCTCGTGCTCGTTGGCGCCGTACAGCAACAGGGCGAACTCTTCGCCGCCCAGGCGCACCGCCATGTCCAGCGGACGCCTGGCATTCGCCTCGAACACCGCGCCGATGCGCTGCAGGACCGCATCGCCAGCCTGGTGTCCGTAGCGGTCGTTATAGGCCTTGAAATGGTCGACGTCGCAAAGCAGCAGCGCCAGGGTCTTCTGTTCGCGCTGGGCCTGGCGCCAGAGGCGGTCGAGGTGCTGGTTGAAGCTGCGCCGGTTGTGCAGGCCGGTCAGGCTGTCGTGGTCGGCCATCACCCGCAACAGGCGGCTGATGAGGAAATGCTCGCGCGACTTGAACTCCAGCAGGTAGCAGCCGACCGCGCCGATCAGGTTACCGAACAGCAGGAACAGCAGGTTGTTGCCCAGCGGCTCCTGGGTACCCGCCCACCACTCGAAACCCAGGTAGGCGAGCAGCACGACCAACGCACAGCTCAATGCCTGCGACAACCGCAGGCCGGCGAGGAAATAGGCGGCGAAACTGACCAGCAGCAGGCCTTCGTAGGGATAGCCGGGATCCGCCCGGTGCGCCAGGCCGACCACTGCCGCCGCACCGACGCCAAGGGCGAGGACGCAGGCGATGCTCAGCGGCACCATCAGCTGGATGTGCCGGCGCAGCATGATCAGGCAGCCGCAGACCAGTAGCAGGACCAGCACGCCAAGGCGCACCGCCAGTACGCCCCACAGCGGGGGACCAGCGAGGATCAGCAGGTCGATGCCGATGAACGCCAGCCAGACGAGCATGCCGACGCTGAGGGCGATGCGTTTCAGCGCGAAGCTGTCCTCCAGCATGTAGCGCCGGTAGTCACGCTCCAGTTCGGGAAGGAAACGCAGACCGCGGAAACCGCGGTTCAATTGGTCGGCATAGAGGTTGGAACGGGAGTCGTCCAACCGGTCCTTCTGTGTCACGCACACCTCTTCTCTTGGAGGGCTTGGCGTCACAGTAGACGCTTGCGAAGGACGTCACAAGATTGGCGTCAGAAAATACCGGCAAATGGCCATATCACGACTCCAGTTCCACCTGCAGGGCGGCGCGTACGCAGTGCAGCACGCCACTCGGCACCCGCTTGCCGAAACGCTCCTCCAGCGCCGCCACCGGCGGCAGTTCGCCGTCTTCCTCGAGGAAGGCGTCCTGGATTTCGCCGAGGAGTTCCTCGGGCAGATCCAGCGCCTGCTCCAGGCTCACCTGCTGACCGGCGATGGCCTCGGCGAGCATCGCGTAGACGTTCTTCTCGCTGCAATTGAGCTGGCGGGCTATCTGCGCCGGGGTCATCCCCGCACAGGCCAGGCTGGCCAATTCGTGGCGCAGGTCCTGCGGCGGCGCGGCGGGCGCCGCCGGCGAGTCGGTGAGGACATCGAGGAAGGCCTGGCCGTAGCGCTCCAGCTTGCGCGCGCCGACCCCGCTGACCTGGGCCATGTCGGATAGCGAGCGCGGCTGGCTGCGGAGCATTTCCAGCAGGGTCGCGTCGGGGAAGATCACATAGGGCGGCACCGAATGCTCTTCGGCCAGCTTGCGCCGCAGCGCGCGCAGGGCCTCCCACATTTCCCGCTCTTCGCTGCGCACCAATTGGCTGGCGGCGCTGGCGCCGCCGCTGGAGGAGCCCTTGGCGCGCTGTGGTTTGAGGTCGCGGCGCAGCTCCAGCCGCACCTCGCCCCGCAGCAGCGGACGACAGGCCTCGGTCAGGCGCAGGCCGCCGAAGCCGTCCAGGTCGACGTCGGCCAGGCCGCGCGCGACCAACTGGCGGAACAGGGTCCGCCATTCGTCTTCGCCACGCCCCTTGCCAATCCCGAACACCGCCAGGTGCTGGTGGCCGAGACTGCGGATCTTCTCGGTCTCGCGGCCGAGCAGGATATCCACCAGATGGCCGACGCCGTAGCGCTGGCCGCTGCGGTAGATCGCCGACAGCGCCTGGCGCGCGGATTCGGTGGCATCCCAGGTTTCCACGCCGTCCACGCAGTTGTCGCAATGCCCGCAGGGCTGCGGCATCTCCTCGTCGAAATAGGCCAGCAGCGCCTGGCGCCGGCAACGGGTTTCCTCACAGAGCGCCAGCATGGCTTCCAGCTTGTGCCGCTCGACGCGCTTGTGCCGCTCGTCGCCCTCGGAACTCTGCATCATCTGCCGCAGCAGCAGGACGTCCTGCAGACCGTAGGCCATCCAGGCGTCGGCCGGCAGGCCATCGCGGCCGGCGCGGCCGGTTTCCTGGTAATAGGCCTCGAGGCTCTTGGGCAGGTCGAGGTGGGCGACGAAACGCACGTTGGGCTTGTCGATGCCCATGCCGAAGGCAATGGTCGCCACCATGATCAAGCCTTCCTCGTTGAGGAAGCGCTTCTGGTGGTGGGCACGCAGTTCGTTGGACAGTCCGGCGTGATACGGCAGCGCGGGGAAGCCCTGGTTGCCGAGGAATTCCGCGACCTCCTCGACCTTCTTCCGCGACAGGCAGTAGACGATGCCGGCATCGCCGCGCCGCTCGGAGAGGAAGCCGAGCAACTGCTTGCGCGGCTGCTCCTTGGGCACGATGCGGTAGAAGATGTTCGGCCGGTCGAAGCTGGAGAGGAACTGCTCGGCGTTCTGCAGGTGCAGGCGCTGGATCATCTCCTCGCGGGTACGCATGTCCGCGGTGGCGGTCAGGGCGATCCGCGGCACCTGCGGGAACAGCTCGGCAAGCTGGCCGAGCTGCAGGTATTCGGGACGGAAGTCATGGCCCCATTGCGACACGCAGTGCGCTTCGTCGATGGCGAACAGGCCGACCGGCAGTCGTTGAAGGAAGGCCAGCATGCGCGGCTGGACCAACCGCTCCGGTGCCAGGTAGAGCAGCTTGATCTCGCCACGCTGCAGGCGCTCGGCGATGTCCCGCTGCTGCTCGGGGTTGAGGGTGGAGTTCAGCGCCACCGCCGGCACGCCGAGTTCGTCCAGGGTGGCGACCTGGTCCTCCATCAGCGCGATCAGCGGCGACACCACCACCGTCAGGCCTTCGCGCAGCAGCGCCGGGACCTGGAAACACAGGGACTTGCCACCGCCGGTGGGCATCAGTACCAGCGCATCGCCACCCTCGGCCACCCGCTCGATGATCCGTGCCTGGTTGCCACGGAAGGCGTCGTAACCGAAAACGTCTTTGAGGATGCGTAGGGCTTGCTCGCGCATGAAGGACTCCAAATCGAGCGGCGCATTATACGCCAGGGAGGCTCGATCGGGCCGGTACCTTGTCGCCGGAAAGGACGAAAACCTCAGCGATAGCGCTGACGTTCCTGTTTGAAAAGGATGCGGACGATGGCGAATTCGCGCTCCATCTGTTCGATCAGCGCCGGCGCCCGTTGCAGGTCGCCGCGCCTGGCGCTTTCTTCCAGCTCCTTGCAGTAGCCGGCGAGGAGTACCGCGCCCATGTTGCTGCTGCCTCCCTTGAAGCTGTGTGCGGTATGCCGCAAAGCCTGGGCATCGCCGGCCTGGAGGGCGGCATGCAGGCTGCGCAGGCGCTCCTCGGAGTCGAGCACGAAGGTATCCAGCAGGACCGGATATTCGTCCTCCATGACCTCCTGCAGCGAAGCCAGAACACGATCATCGAGATGCGGCGCGGACATTCGATCGCTCCCTGAAGTCGACTTCCGATGCCCTACCCATTAGGAGCACCGCGACGAAAGCGCGATTATGCCTGAGGCGACCAGAAAAACTCCACGGACACCACCTTTCCGTCGGCCGACCACTGGCAACGATCGGACAATTCGCGGATCAGGCGCAAACCCCTGCCGCAGAGGCGTTCCTGGCGCTCCACGGCATTCAGCGCGCGCTCCACGTCGAAACCTTCGCCGCTGTCCTCGACCCGCACCAGCAGACGCCCCCCCGCGCCATGCGGCGCCAGGTCCAGGTGCAGCCGCACGTAGCCGTCGCGCAAGGCCTGCAGGCGGCTGACCCGCTCCTGGTAATAGCGGGCGAATCCCGCCGCGTCGCTCTTCATCGTCGAATCGAGGCCGATGACGCCATGTTCCAGGGCGTTCGAATAGAGTTCGGCGAGTACCGTATACAGCGCGCCGCCGCGCGCGCGCAGGTCGTGGACCTCGAGCAGCAGTTGCAGCACATGGGGCAGCGGGTTGAAATGCTTGAGGGTTTCGGCGCGGAATTCGAAGCTCACCGACCAGTCCAGCGGACTGCTCACGCCACTATCGGAAAACGCCAGCGGCGGGCATTGCAGGCCGCTATCCGGCTGCAGCCGCACTTCGAGCATGCTCACGTCGTCCTGCACCGCGCCGCGGAACTGCGCCAGGCTGCGCTGGATCTCGTCGAACAGCGCGGACGGCTGGCGATTGCGCTCGAACAGCTGGAGCAGCCGCGCCTCGCCGAACATCTCGCCAGCCTTGTTGCTGGCCTCGAGGACCCCGTCGGAAAACAGGAATATCCGATCTTCGATATCCAGCGGATAGGTTTCGCAACGGTCGCTGAACGCCGCCGGTTCGAGGATTCCCAGCGGCAGGTGGCGGGACACCAGGGCGACCCGCTCGCCGCTGGCGGCGCGCAGCAGGTAGCCGTCCGGCAAGCCGCCGTTCCAGACCTCCACCAGTTCGCGCTGGAAGCTCAGGTTGAGCAAGGTGGCGCAGCAGAACACGCCGACCGGCAGGATGCGCTTCAGCTTGGCGTTCATCTCGCGGAGGATGTCGGCCATCGGATAGCCCTTGGCGGTCATCCCGTAGAACACCTCGGCCAGCGGCATCGCGCCGATCGCCGCCGGCAGGCCGTGGCCGGTGAAGTCGCCGAGCAGCACGTGCATGCCGCCGGACGGCTTGTAGGCGGCCAGCAGCAGGTCGCCGTTGAACAGCGCGAGGGGCGATTGCAGGTAGCGCACGTTGCTGGCGTTCAGGCAGCCGGAATGGGCCACCTTGTCGAACACCGCCTTGGCCACCCGCTGTTCGTTGAGCAGGTGCTCGTTGTGCCGGACGATCAGGTCGCGCTGCTCCAGCACCGTTCGTTGCAGCAGGTGCAGGCGTCCCATGGCGTTGATCTTGGCTTCGAGGATCACCCGGTTGTACGGCTTGGAGAGGAAGTCGTCGCCGCCCGCCTCCAGGCTCTGCACCAGCGCCTCGGTTTCGCTGAGGGAGGTGAGGAAGATGATCGGCACCAACTCCTCGCCGGCCTGCTGCTTGATCCGCCGGGCAGCCTCGAAGCCATCCATCACCGGCATCATCACGTCCATCAGGACCAGTTGCGGCCGCTCGGTCTCGAACAGCGCCACCGCCTCCAGGCCGTTGCCGGCGGTCAGCACGCGATGCCCCTGGCGGCTGACGATGGTCGACAGCAGCAGGCGGTCGGCCGCGTTGTCCTCGGCGATGAGAATCGTCAGGCTCTCGATCCGCGCCGCCGGGGGATTCATCTCAGCTGATCTTGAACAACTGCTCGAAGTTGGAGATGGCGAGGATCTTGCGCACTTCCGGGCTGCAGTTCGCCAGGCTGATCTGCGCGTTCTCGCCGCCGGCGTGGTCGCGCAGCAGCAGGAGCATGCCGAGGGCCGAGCTGTCCAGGTAGGTGGCGTTGCGCAGGTCGACGACATAGCGTCGCGGAGTGATCGCGACGCGCTCGTAGGCGTCGCGGAAATCCTGATGGGCCCCGAAGTCGAAGCGCCCCTGGATCTGGATGGTCAACTCTTGCCCATCGGCCGAGGGCAGCGCAGTGATGGCCATGGAAGTCTCCTGGTAGGCGTGGCGGATCGAGGGAAGGCTTGAATCATGTAAGCAGTTCCCCGGCAAAGCGGCAACTTGCCAGATCACCTGACTATCAGAAATATCTGTCAATACAACTAGATCGCGCAGTCCTAAACTGCCCCGCTCCGAGCCAGCCGTCCTGTGCCGAGCGGGCTGCGACGGCGCCGCCGCGCGTGGCGCTCGGAGCCTGGGCAGTGGGCGAAAGTCTCGTCCCACCTGCCCGTCCCAAGCGGACCCGCGCCAGGCTGCCAGGTCACCCCCGGCGCAACCTGGCGCGGGTCCGCTTCCTTGCGCTACTTGGCCCGGTAGATGATGCCCGGGCTGCACTGCACCATCTGGTAGTGGTCGGGCAGGTTGTTCAACGCCTCGGAGGCGCCGAGGAACAGGTAGCCGCCAGGCTTGAGCGTGCCATGGATGCGCAGCAGGATGTCGCGCTTCACCTCGGCGGAGAAATAGATCAGCACGTTGCGGCAGAACACCATGTCGAACTTGCCGAGGCTGGCGTAGCTGTCCAGCAGGTTCAGGGCACGGAACTCGACGCGGCTGCGGATCGCCGGCTTGACCGCCCAGCGCCCCGGTCCCTTGGCGTCGAAATAGCGTTGCAGACGCTCCGGGGACAGACCGCGGCCCATCGCCAGGGTGTCGTATTCGCCGGCCTTGGCGGCGGTGAGCATCGACCCCGACAGGTCGGTGGCGACGATCTGCACGCCCGCCTTCAACTGCCCCAGGTTGGTCTTCTCGAACTCGTCGATGGCCATCGACAGCGAGTATGGCTCCTGGCCTGACGAACAGGCCGCCGACCAGATCCGCAGGCGCTGCCCGCCGTTGGCCTTGATCAGTTCGGGAAGAACCCGCTGCTTGAGCACCTCGAACGGGTAGGTATCGCGAAACCACAGGGTCTCGTTGGTGGTCATCGCGTCCACCACCATCTCGCGCAGGCCGCCGCGCTGGGTCTGGATGCGCTGCACCAGCTCTCCCAGGCTCTTGATGCCCTGCTGCTCCATCAGCTTGTTCAGCCGGCTCGAGACCAGGTACTGCTTGTTGCTGCCCAGCACAATGCCGCAGGTCTTCTCGAGGAAGACCCTGAACAACTCGAAATCCGCATTAGCTGCCGACACGCATAAGCCTCTTCGCCCTGGGCGACCGGAACGCAGCCGGTCGCCCGTATTCACATTGTTGTCGAGGGCCGATCGCTCAGCCCGCGTCCACCGCCTTGATCCGCTCCACCACCCGCGCCGCCAGATCGTCCGGACGGAACTTGGCGAGGAAGTCGTCCGCACCGACCTTCTTCACCATCGCCTGGTTGAAGACCCCGGACAACGAAGTATGCAAGAGAATGTGCAGTTTCTGCAGGCGGGGATCGCTACGGATTTCCGCCGTCAGGGTATAACCGTCCATTTCCGGCATTTCGATGTCGGAGATCAGCATCAGCAGCTCGTCTTCCGGACGCCGTCCCTCGGAGAGCATGTTCTGCAGGTACTCCAGGGCCTGGCGCCCGTCGTTGAGCGCGGTCATTTCCACGCCGACCGCCTCCAGGCAACGGATTACCTGCTTGCGCGCCACCGACGAATCGTCCACCACCAGCACCCGCTTGGTCACCGCGCGGCTCTGGGTCTCGGCGTCCACCACTCCGTGGGACACTTCCTCGGACGTCGGTGCGACCTCCGCGAGCACTTTTTCCACGTCGATGATTTCCACCAACTGCTTGTCCACCCGGGTCACCGCGGTCAGGTAATGCTCGCGGCCGGCGCCCTTGGGTGGCGGATGGATCTCTTCCCAGTTCATGTTGACGATGCGCTCCACCGAGCGCACCAGGAAGCCCTGCACCTTGGTGTTGTACTCGGTGATGATCGCGAAGCTGTTGGTCAGGTCCTGCAACCCGCGGCGGCCGGTGGCCAGCGCCAGGTCGAGGATCGGAATGGTGCCTCCGCGGATGTTCGCCACCCCGCGCACCACCGGGCTGGACTTGGGCATCACCGTCAGGCGCGGGCACTGCAACACCTCTTTCACCTTGAACACGTTGATGCCGTAGAGCTGGTTGCCGTCCAGGCGGAACAGAAGCAGCTCCAGACGGTTCTGTCCGACCAACTGCGTACGCTGGTTGACTGAATCCAAAACACCGGCCATTGGCGCTCCCCTCAGACGGTCGTGCCGGACTCCGGCACGACCATTGCTTAACCCGTTGCATGAAACAGGCAACGACAGTTTTTCGACGAATAATGGCATGTAGCCATACTTCTCTACGGTTTTTACCCGTTTTGCTCGGGCTCGGCTACCTGTGCGCGGCTAACAACAGCCAGGCCCAGGGTTTTACCGCTCCCGAGGTACTTATCGGCTCCACCCAGGGGTTTCTTGAATTCAAGGTAGAAGAATATCTGCAGAATAGCGGACTCGACGGGCGCTACCAGATTCAGGTCAATCGCGTCGACCCGCGCTTGCGCCTGGCCGAATGCGACAGGGACTTGACGCTCAGCCAGGAAAGTCCGGCACAACCGATCGGCAGGGTCACCGTGCGCATCAGTTGCGAAGGCAGTGCGCCCTGGACCATCTTCATGCCGGCGCAGGTGAAACTGTTCCGCCAGGTAGTGGTCGCGGTGCAGCCACTCAAGCGCGCGCACGTGCTGGAGGATGCCGACATCGCCCTGGTCGAGCGCGACGTCGGCCTGCTGACCCAGGGCTACCTGACCGATCCGGCCCGCGTCGTCGGGCAGAAGCTGCGCCGACCGGTGGTCAACGACCAGGTGCTGGCGCCGGTCTTCCTAGAGCAGGCCGAGGCCGTGCGCAAGGGCGACCAGGTGGTGATCCTCGCACGCACCGCCACCATCAACGTCAAGATGCCCGGCGAGGCGCTGTCCGATGGCGCCCCGGGCCAGCAGATCCGCGTGCGCAACCTGCGCTCGCAGCGGATAATCAAGGCCCGCGTGATAGAACCCGGCACGGTCGAGGTGAATATGTAGAGGGAAAGCCGTGGCCGGTAGCGCTGGCGCTACCCCGGCGGGTTTCTCTAAACTGGGAAACGACGCACGAAAATAAGTCCTAAAGTTTTTCAAGCCTTCGCCGAAAAGCTAGGCAAGCGTCCAATACCTTCGAGGTTTACAACCATGGTCATCGACTTCAACCGGCTGAATCCCGGCAGCACGCCAGCCACCACCGGCCGTACCGGCAGCACCGCCGCAGGTCGCCCCGACGCCACTGGCGCCGACAAGGCAGGCCAGGCCGCGACTTCCGCTCCGAAGAGCGGCGAGTCGGTGCAGATCAGCGAAACCGCCCAGAACATGCAGAAAGTCACGGACCAGCTGCAGACCCTGCCGGTGGTCGACAACGATAAGGTTGCCCGGATCAAGCAAGCGATCGCCGATGGCACCTATCAGGTCGACAGCGAGCGTGTTGCCAGCAAGCTGCTCGACTTCGAATCCCAGCGCTGACCTCGAAGGACGCGCTGGAGGACATTGGACGCCGAATGAACTCCCGAGCCCGAGATGCCTGACTCCCCTACCCTGCTCGATCTGTTCGCCGAGGATATCGGCCACGCCAGCCAACTCCTGCAGTTGGTCGACGAAGAATTCCAGGCCCTGGAACGGCGCGAGCTGCCGGTTCTGCAACAGCTTCTCGGGGCCAAGCAGCCACTGATGCAGCAACTGGAGCGAAATGGCCGGGCCCGCGCGGAAATCCTCCGCGAAGCCGGCGTTTCCCTCGACCGCGAAGGCCTTGCCCGCTATGCCCGCGAGCGCGCGGATGGCGCCGAGCTGCTGGCGCGCGGCGACGAACTGGGCGAACTGCTGGAGCGTTGCCAGCAGGCCAATCTGCGCAACGGGCGGATCATCCGCGCCAACCAGGCTTCCACCGGCAGCCTGCTGAACATCCTCCGCGGCCAGGACGCCCCGAGCCTGTACGACAGCCGCGGCGGCACCGCCTCGAGCAGCCGGCAACGTCCGCTCAGCCAGGCCTGAACCCGACCAGCACACGTATCAAGGCACAGTGCTATCATTGAGGCATTCGTGCCCCAGGAGAGCATTGAAGGTGCCCAACCCGTTCGTCGAAGAAGCGGGGCCGCAACCCCCGAAGGTGCTCAAGGCCCCCGTGGAAATCCAGGCCAACCTGCGCCTGCTGCAGGATAGCCGCGACTCCCTGCTGATCACCTTTGCCGATCGCAACCAGCGCTTCCAGAGCTTCCTGGTGGACATCGACCGCGACCGCGGGATGGTCGCGCTGGACGAACTCATCCCCAACACCGGCGAACGTTTCCTGCAGAATGGCGAGGCGTTTCGCGTCGAAGCCTTCCACGAAGGCGTGCGTATCGCCTGGGAATGCGAGCGCCCGGTGCAGTTCGGCGAACACGACGGCGTTCCCTGCTACTGGGCCGCCCTTCCCGCCGAAGTGCTCTACCACCAGCGCCGCAACGCCTACCGCGCCAGCATCAAGCAGCGCCAGCCGATCGCCGCGGAAATCGCCGGGGAGAAACTCCGCGCGCCGCTGAGCGGACAACTGCTGGATATCTCCGCCACCGGCGCCAAGCTGCGCTTCGCCGGCAATGTCGCCGAACGCCTGCATCCCGGCGAGATCTACGAAGACTTCAGCGCCCAGCTGCCACAGGGCGCGATCAGTAGCGCGATCGAACTGCGTCACGTGCGCTTCGACGAAAAGCTCGACGCGACCTTCGCCGGCGTCCGCTTCAGCGAGATGAGCGGCCTCGCCCAGCGTCAGGTGGATCGCTTCGTCTACCAGTTACAGCGCGAAGCGCGGCGCTTCGAGAAAGACGAACTGTTCTGAGTTTCACAGGACCAGCCCCAGCGCCGCCAGGCGCGGCAGGTCCTCGGGACGGTCGACGTCCCAGAGCACCGGCAACAGGTGATGCTCCCAGCCCAGTTGCCGGAGACGCTCGCAGGTCAGCGCCAGCAGGCGGTCTCCGCCCCAGGGCATCGACTCGAACAACAGCGGGTCGACCCGGGTCAGGCCGAGCAGCGCGTAGCCGCCCCGCTCCACCGGCCCCAGCACCGCCTGGTGGCGGCCCAGGGCGGTGCAGGCCGCTTCCAGGTAGTCGCCGTCCAGCACCGGGCAGTCGTGGCGAATCAGCAGTACCGCCTCGCTTTCCGCCAACCCCAGCGCCGCGATACGCCGCATGCGCTCGCCGGGGTCGCCGGCCGGCTGGCTCATCAGGCTCCAGCCCAATGCCACCGCCAGCGCCTGCAGATCGCTGTCCAGATCGTCGTCGAACCAGAGGATGCGGGCGCTGAAACCGCGATCGGGCAGGCGCAGGGCGCGTTCCAGCAATACCCGCTGCAAGCGTCCCGCGCTCTCCTCGCCGATGGCCTGGGCGATCTTCGGCCGCCGCTGCCCGGGCGGCAGGTTGCGCACCATCAGGTGAAGGGAAAGCGTCGGACTCATCGCAACCTCTCCTGCCTATCGGCTCCCGCGGCGAGCGGAGTTCAGTTCTGCGTCGCACCGTCGGCCTGCGGCGCGTCGGGCTCGCCATCGACCATCTGCTCCTGCACCGCCTGTTCGTCTACCCGCGGATCGAGCGCCGCGACCAGCGGGGAGCTGGTCATGTTGTCCGGGGTCGGCACGTGGTGCAGCGGCGCGTCGTCGACCCGGTGCAGGCCGCTGACCTTCTCCGGATGGACCCGCCAGACCAGGATCAGCGCGCAGGCGCTGACGAACGCATATAGCATGTTAGCGCCAAACAGCCGCATCAGCGCGCCGGCCGCCAGCGGCCCGATGCAGGCGCCGACGCCGAAGGTCACCAGCAGCATGGCGGTCAGCGAAACCCGTCGCTCGGTCTCCACATGGTCGTTGGAAAAGGCCACTGCCAGCGGATAGAGGGTGAACTGCAACATGCTCGCGGCGATTCCCAGGGCCAGCAGCAACGCCAGCGGCATCTGTTGCAACAATGCCAGCGGCAAGGCGAACAGGCACAGCAGGATGGCGCAGGCGCGGATCAGCCAGGCGCGGTCGCGACGGTCGGACAGCCAGCCGAGCGGCCACTGCACCAGCAGCCCGGCGAAGATGCAGGCGCCCATGTACAGGCCGACCTGCTCGTTGGGCAACCCCAACTGGTTGGCATACAGCGGCGCCAGGCCATAGAAGGAGCCGACCACCAGCCCCGAGACCAATACGGTGGTCAGCGACTGCGGCACCCGGCGGATGAAGAAACGTGGTTCGAGCGGCGCCGGGCGCAGCGCTGCGGGGTGGATCTTGTGGGTCAGGGCCAGCGGCACCAGGCACAGGGCGAAGCAGAAGGCCACCAGCATCAGCAACTCCGGCCCCAGTTGCGGATGCGCCACCAGGATCATCTGGCCGAGCACCAGGCCCAGGTAGGAAGCCGCCATGTAGCCGCCGAACACCGCGCCGCGCTGGCTGGCATCGGCCTGCTCGTTGAGCCAGCTCTCGATCACCATGTACTGGCACATCAGGCCCAGGCCCATCACCATGCGCAAGGCGATCCAGGCCGGCAGCCAGGGCAGCAGGCCATGGCCGAGGACCGCGGCGGTGACCACCCCGGCGCAGGCGACGTAGGCGCGGATGTGGCCGACCCGGGCGATCAGCCGGTGACCGACCTTGCCGCCCAGCACCAGGCCGAAGTAGTTGGCGGCCATCAGCGCGCCGACCCACAGGCCGTCTACCTTGTCCGCCGCCAGGCGCAGCGCCAGGTAGGTGCTGAGCAGGCCGGAGCCGGTGAGCATCAGCAGGGTAGCGAAATAGAGAGCGCGAAAAGAGAAGAAAATCCGCCGCATCGGACCTCCGGTCCCGTACAAGGGAGCCGGCGCCGCTCGCGGACTGCCCGGCTCGCACAGCGTTGGAGTCCCGGGGAGGCCCCGGGACAGGACGCGGGATGCCGAAGCCGGCACCCGACACCACGACCCTGCCGCCGCGAGGCGGCAGGGGGTGACACAGGGCTAGGAAAGTACCACGGTGGATCAAGCCTGGGCTGCCAGGACGCGACGTTCCCAGGGGCTGATCTCGTCGAAGAAGCTGGTCAGCTCCATGCTCTTGGTCGCCACGTAGCCTTCGACGAACTCGCTGCCGAACAGTTCGCGCGCCAGCGCGCTGCCTTTCAGGCGCCGCAGGGCGTCGTACATGGTGCAAGGCAGGGTCAACTCCTCCGGTACCTCGAACTCACCCTGGATCGCCGGGCTCGGCTCCAGTTCGTGCTCCAGGCCGTAGAGACCGGCGGCCAGGCTGGCAGCGATGGCCAGGTAAGGGTTGGCGTCGGCGCCCGGCAGGCGATTCTCGACGCGCCGCGCGGAGGCTCCGCTGGCCGGGATGCGCAGGCCGGCGGCGCGGTTGTCGTGGGACCAGCAGGCGTTGTTCGGCGAAGCGTAGGGATGGCAGAGGCGCTGGAAGGAGTTCACATGCGGCGCGAAGAAGGGCGTGAAGTCCGCCAGGCAGGCCTGCTGGCCGCCGATGAAGTGGCGGAACGCGGCGGAAGGCTCGCCATCGGCTTCGCTGAAGATGTTTCGCCCGCCGTCCAGTTCGACGATGCTCTGGTGGATGTGCATCGAGCTGCCCGGCGTCTTCGCCAGCGGCTTGGCCATGCACACCACGATCAGGCCGTGCTTGAGCGCGACCTCCTTGAGCAGGTGCTTGAACAGGAAGGTCTGGTCGGCCAGCAGGACCGGGTCGCCATGCAGGAAGTTGATCTCGAACTGGCTGGTGCCCATCTCGTGCATGAAGGTGTCGCGCACCAGGCCCAGCGCATCCATGCAGCGGTAGACGTCCTCGAAGAACGGCCGCAGGCCGTTGTTGGAAGACACGCTGAAGGCCGAATAGCCCAGCTCGCGCCGGCCATCCGGCCCCAGCGGGGCCTGGAACGGCTCGTTGGGATCGGTGTTCGGGGCGAAGACGAAGAACTCCAGTTCGGTGGCCACCACCGGTTGCCAGCCGTGGGCGGCGTAGCGCGCCACCACCTGCTTGAGCAGGCCGCGGGTGGACAGCCCGGACGGCGTGCCATCCAGTTCCTGCGCATCGCAGATGGCGAAGGCGCGCGGAGTGTTGCTCCAGGGCAGGCGATGGACCTGGGTCGGCTCGGCGACCAGCGCCAGGTCGCCATCGTCGCTGCCATAGAAGCGCGCCGGCGGGTAGCCGCCCATGATGCATTGCAGCAGCACGCCACGGGCGAGCTGCAGGCGCCGGCCGCTGAGGAAGCCCTCGCCGGTCATCACCTTGCCGCGCGGCACCCCGTTGAGGTCGGGGGTGACGCATTCGATTTCTTCAACTCCAGCCAGCCGTTCGGCGAGTGAGCCTTGGCCTTCGATAGTCATGACTTCTTATCCTTGTTGGTATCGCGGATGCCGCACCGGGCGGCGGCCGCGTACAAAATACGCATCGCTTGTTCAAGATATCAAGCATGCGGCACATTCTCGCGTGTGCAAAGCCTTTCGCCGCAGAGGCGTTCTGCCTTGCCTGCCGGGTACGAGGAAAAACGCCGGCCAGGCGTATATCCTCTGTGCCTTCGCCGCCCTACCCGCCACAGGAGTACTGCCGTTGATTCTCGGAACACCCAAGGCCGACTGGCTCGCCGAATTCCCGCGCCTGGCCGACCTCATCGCCCTGCGTCCGAGCGAGTGGTTCAACCCGGCCATCGCGCCGAGCGCCGAAGCCCTGGCCGACGTCGGCCTCGGCGCCGCCGACGTGGCCGACGCCAGCGCCCGCCTGCAGCGCTTCGCCCCGCTGATCGCCCGGCTGTTTCCGGAAACCGCCGCCAGCGGCGGCATCATCGAGTCCGACCTGGTCGAGGTCGCCACCTTCCACGATGCCCTGCGCCAGCATTACGCCGCCGAACTGCCCGGCCGGCTCTGGCTGAAACGCGATAGCCACCTGCCGATCTCCGGCTCGATCAAGGCCCGCGGCGGCATCTATGAAGTGCTCGCCCATGCCGAGCGCCTGGCCCTGGAGCACGGCCTGGTCGGCCTCGACGACGACTACTCGCGGCTGGCCGAGGCGGATTGCCGGGCATTCTTCGCCCGCCACCGGATAGCGGTGGGCTCCACCGGCAACCTGGGCCTTTCCATCGGCATCATCGGCGCCGCGCTGGGCTTCCAGGCCAGCGTGCACATGTCCGCCGACGCCCGCCAGTGGAAGAAGGACAAGCTGCGCGCCCACGGCGTGACGGTGGTGGAGTACGCCTCCGACTACAGTGTCGCGGTGGAACAGGGCCGCCGCGAAGCGGCCGGCGATCCCTACACCCATTTCGTCGACGACGAAAACTCCCGCGACCTGTTCCTCGGCTACGCCGTCGCCGCCGAGCGACTGCGCGGCCAGTTGGACGCCGCCGGCATCCGCGTCGACAGCGAGCACCCGCTGTTCGTCCATCTGCCCTGCGGGGTCGGCGGCGGTCCCGGCGGGGTGGCCTTCGGCCTCAAGCTGGCGTTCGGCGACGCGGTGCACTGCCTGTTCGCCGAGCCGACCCATTCGCCCTGCATGTTCCTCGGCGTCTATACCGGCCGCCACGAGCAGGTTTCGGTGCAGGACTTCGGCATCGACAACCGCACCGCCGCCGATGGCCTGGCGGTGGGGCGTCCGTCGGGCTTCGTCGGCCGCGCCATGCAGCGCCTGCTCGACGGCTACTACACGGTGGACGACGACGAGTTGTTCCGCCTGCTCGCCTTGCTCGAGCGCAGCCAGGGCATCCGCCTGGAACCCTCGGCCCTGGCCGGCGCGCCGGGCATCGCCCGGGTCACCCGTGAGCCGCAGGGCTATCGCGAACGCATGGGGCTGACCTCGGCGCGCCTGGCCAATGCCACCCACCTGGTCTGGGCCACCGGCGGCGGCATGGTGCCCGAGACGGAAATGCGCGCCTACCTGGAGCGAGGCCGCTCGCTGCTGGACTGACACCGACACGCGCGGGGCGCCACGACCGTCCCGCCACCTCCCAACGAGGACCTTGCATGCGCACACCCGCCTGGCTCGGCAGCGGCATGCCGCTGCTCTTCGTGCTGCTCTGGAGCACTGGATTCCTCGGCGCCAAGTTCGGCCTGCCGTACGCCGAGCCCTTCACCTTCCTGGCCATCCGCCTGCTCCTCGCGGCCGCCCTGCTGGCCGCCTTCGCCCTGCTCAGCGGTGCGCCCTGGCCGGGCTCGGCACGGCTGGCCGGGCATGTCGCGGTCGCCGGCCTGCTGGTCCATGGCCTGTACCTGGGCGGGGTGTTCCTCGCCATCGAGCACGGCATGTCGGCCGGCCTGACCTCCCTGTTGGTCGGCCTGCAACCGCTGGCTACCGCGGCCCTGGCCGGCATCTGGCTCGGCGAGCAGGTCAGCCGCCGGCAATGGCTGGGACTGGCGCTCGGCCTGGCTGGCGTAGCCCTGGTGGTACTCGGCCGCATCCACGGTGGCGCCGACGGCCTGGCCTGGGCCGCGGTGCTGGTGGCACTGGCGGCGATCACCTGCGGCACGCTGTACCAGAAGCGCTTCTGCGGCGGCATGGACCTGCGCACCGGCGGCGTCGTCCAGTACCTGGCCAGCGGCGCCCTGCTCGGCCTCGCCGCCCTGCTTTTCGAAAGCCGCGAGGTGCAGTGGAGCACGCCGTTCGTGCTGACCCTCGGCTGGCTGGTGCTGGGACTCTCGTTCGGCGCCGTCGGCCTGCTCTACACGCTGATCCGGCATGGCGCCGCGTCGAAGGTGGCGAGCCTGTTCTACCTGGTGCCGCCAGCGACCGCGCTGGCCTCCTGGCTGCTGTTCGACGAGCGCCTGGCGCCGGCGGCGATCGGCGGCATGCTGCTGGTGATGCTCGGCGTCGCGCTGGTCAACTGGCCGGGCCGGCGCGCCTGAGGCCTCAGTGGCTGTAGTGCCGGGTGGCGGCGAAGCGGTTGAGGAACAGGTGGATCACCAGCACCGTCATCAACGTGATCAGCACCGCGAAGCACACCGAGGTAAATCGGTAGAGCACGCTGTACATGATGTCGTGGGTTGGCGTCAGGTACTGGCCGAGGACGATCGCCAGGGTGGTCAGCGCGCCGAAACCGATCCCCGGTACGCCGTTCTCCAGCATGTGGATGCGCGCGCAGAACATCGCCGAGATCCACAGCAACAGGGCGACGAAGGGCAGGATGTCGTAGTGATCGTAGAGCAGCACCTGCAAGCCCACCGCCAGCGCACAGCCGAGCAGCGTACCGAGGGCGCGGATGCGCCCGGCGAAGTGCACGCCCTTCCAGTGCATGGGAAACAACACCAGGATCGAGGCGATCTGCGCCGACAGCGAGTCCTTCAGGTCGAAGGTCTGGAAGACCACGAAGGACAAGGTCGCCACCGTGGCCCCGAGCAGCGTCTCGTGGCGCCGGCTGGGGGCGTCCTTGGCCGGCGCCTGGCGCGGCGACCGCGGTTCGACGTCGGGGAACAGGTAGAACATCAGCACGGCGATGGCCACCGTCAGCCAGGTGGCGACCATGTTGCTGGCGAGCATGTCGAACAGATCGACGTCCGGATAGCTGGCAAAGTGCAGCAGCATCGAGAGGAACACCGAACTCAGTGCGCCGAAGAAGAACAGCGGGCCGCGCGCCATCAGGGCGAAGCGGTAGACGAAGAGGCCGAAGACGATAGGCGTCATCAGCAGCGGCCGGTCGCCGAACAACCCGTACAGCACCAGTACCTCGACGCTGATCACCACCGAGTTGGCGAGGAACTGGCGGACGATGTGCAGGTTGATCACCGGCGTCAGGCCGAGCAGCAGCATCGGGTAGACGCCGAAGAACGAGCCGTAGTCCCAGTTCATCAGCTTGCAGACGAAGAACCCCAGGGTGCCGCCGCCGGCGATGCGCAGGCACTGACGCAGGTCGTTGGCGGACATCGCGAGCTTGGCCGGCATGGCGTCAGTAGACGTAGTGCAGCAGGCTGATGGCGACGATCTGCGCGCGACCGAGCAGATGGCTCAGGCCGTCGCCGGGATAGAGCTGCACGGTGGCCTTGGCACCGGTGGGCAGCAGGCCTTCGGGAAGTTCGTCGAGCACCACGTGCAGGCGCTGGCGCTGGGCGTCGCGGACCCAGCGGTCGGAGGTGACCGGCGCGGCGAGGTCGCCGTTGGCGTCCAGCTGGCCCTCCTTGACCCCGGCGTCGATGGCCGCCACCCGCGCGCCGAACACTTCGCCGGGACGCGCGTCGAACACCACCGCCGCACGGTCGCCAGGGCGCACGTAGCGCAGCGATTTCTCGCGGAAGTCGGCGACGATGTCGATACGGTCGTCCACCAGCGCCGCCACCGGCGTTCCGGCCGGAACGTAGGTGCCCGGGGTCAGTTGCAGGTTGCTCAGGGTCCCGGCGCGGTCGGCCCGGACGCTGCTGTATTGCAGTTGCAGACGAGCCTGGGCCAGGGCATTGCGCGCCTGGCGCAGGCGCAGGTTGTCCTCGCCGGCCGTGCCGCGTCGCGCGGTCAGCTCGCCGATCCGCGCCTGGGCCGCGGCGACCCGGGCACGGGCGGCCTGGGCCTGGGCGCTGACCTGCTCGTGCATCTGCTGCGACACATGGTGGCGCTGCACCAGTTGGGCGGTGCGGCGCGCCTCGCTGTCCAGCTCGCCGGCGCTGCTGCGCGCGGCCAGGAGGTCGGCCTTGGCCGAGGCGATGGCGGCATCCAGCTCGCGGTTGGTGCGCTCGGCTTCCTCCAGTGCCAGTTCGGCCTGGCGCACGGCCAGTCGGAAAGGCTCGGGATCGAGGCGGAACAATACTTCGCCGGGCTGCACGTGGCCGTTGTTGGACACCAGCACCTCGGCGACCTGACCGCTGACACGCGGCGCGACGCGCACCACCGGCCGGGTCAACTGGGCCTGCGGGGTGAGCGGCATCCACAGGTCGGCGACCAGGAAGTAGACGAACAGCAACACGAATACCGCGATAGCGACTTGAACCCAACGGGCAAATCGTTGATCGGGAGTCATAGGGTACGAGCCTCGAATCCAGCGGGAATGCAGTCGCCGCAGCGGGGCCTGAATGCGGGGGTTGGCGCGGCCGGGATGGAACCGGCGACCCGGACGACGGCCAGTGGGTAGCCGTCGCCGCTGCGGCGACCAGGTGACGCAGTATATTTCGAGACAATCGCCCCTGGCCTGCCGGCATCGGCAATAGATCGTTACAGAAAGCGTAACAATCGAACGAGCCGGCACGGCAGGCCGCTGCCGCAGTCCGGCACCGGGCCATGCATCGCCAGTGCCAGGACACCCCTGTAGCCCTCCTGCGAACTCTAGCAGTGGTCGCGCCCGGTCGACGGCGTAGATTGGCTGAACGATGCGTCCTTCCTGCCTGCGCATCGCCTGCCGCCAAGGACTGCGGATTTCTCCCGACACGCCATACCGCGCGCCAGACGGCTGCCTGAAAAGGCAGGCCAGGTATTCAGTGGAGATACACCATGGCAACACAAGGAGTGTTCACCCTTCCCGCCAACACCCGGTTCGGCGTCACCGCCTTCGCCAACTCGTCCGGAACCCAGACGGTGAACGTGCTGGTCAACAACGAGACGGCCGCGACCTTCAGCGGGCAAAGCACCAATAACGCCGTCATCGGCACCCAGGTGCTCAACTCCGGCAGCAGTGGCAAGGTACAGGTCCAGGTCAGCGTCAACGGCCGCCCCTCGGATCTGGTCTCGGCACAGGTAATCCTGACCAACGAGCTGAACTTCGCCCTGGTCGGCTCTGAAGACGGCACCGACAACGACTACAACGACGCCGTCGTGGTGATCAACTGGCCGCTCGGCTAGGAGTTCGGAAGGGACGGGATGGCGGCAAGCCGCCATCCCTTTCCGACTTCCTGCTATACCTTGAGCACCTGCCCGAGCAGCAGCAGGCCGGGCAACCAGGCGGTGAATATGGCGCTGGCCAGGGTCAGGTAGGCCACCGGCTTCTGGATGCTGCGGGACAGCCCCAGCAGCAGGAAGAAACAGAACCAGAGCAACGCCCAGACTGTCCAGTTGACCGCGTTCCACAGGCCGAACGGACCACTGGCGCCGGCGAACGACTCGATCGCCACGGTGCAGGCGGTGAGGCTGACGAACAGGCAGAACCAGCCGAGGCCCTTGCCGTCCACCTCGAGGAACTGGTTGGCGGCCACCCACAGATAGGTAAAAGCGAATAGCAGGGTTAGCGCTCCGGCCTTCAGCGAGCCCTGCCCGGCTGCTGCGGAAAAGATCAGGTAGAACGCGACGCAGGCGCTCAGCACGCCGACCAGGAAGTTGATCACCGCCACCTCCCGACCGCTGATCTTGCCCAGCAACCAGACGGCATTGAGAAACAGCACCGCGCCAACGTACAGCAGAACCAGTCCCAGCATCATGACGATACCCCTCTTGTTATTGTTCTGGTCGGCCCGGATCGCTCAGGCGGACGGCTCGTTTCCCAGCAACTCCTGAGCGATCTTCAGGATCGGCTCGCGCCGCTTCATCGCTTCCCGCGACAGGTACTGGTGCGCCTCGCGCTCGTCCCAGCCATGGCGCTGCATCAGCAACGCCTTGGCCTGGTTGATCCGGGCCTGGCCGGCGATGCGTTCCTGAAGCTGCTCGGTCTTCTGCTTCAGCTTCGCCATTTCCTCGCTGATGCGCCGCGCCGATACCAGCACAGGCAGCACCCGGTGGGCGTCGAGCGGCTGGGTGATCACGCCGTGGCACTCCAGCTCGATGATCTGCGAGAGCACCGCGGGGCTTTCGTACTCCACCAGCGCCACCAGGGTAGTGCGCGGAGTTCCGGCGGCGAGCAGCGCAGCGATCTCGTCGTGGTGGCGATTCTGGAAAATGCTGGTGAAGACCACGTCCACCGGCACGTCGAAAGCTTCCGGCGGCGGCCAGCACTGGCGCACCGAACAACCGATGCGGATCAGTTGCAAGACCAGGGCGTCGCTGACCTCTCCCGGCGGGTTGAGTACCAGCACCTGCAACTCGCGCAGGCTGCCGAGCAGCGAGTTGGCGCTCATGGGAGCGCTCCCCCGCCCATGCTGGCGGACCAGTCGTCGAGGTTATGCACGACGACATAAGGATCGGGGCGAATCGGTTCGGGCGACTGCCAGCGGACCTGGAACACGCCGCGCGCATCGATTTCCGCGATGCGTGAAGACAGGCGGCTGTGGTTGTTCTGGCGCTCCACCCGGACCGGCCCCTGGGGCGCGTCGATGTCGATGTCGTACAGGTGCCGCTGCACGTCTTCCACCCGCCAGCTGCCTGCGGCCTGCGCGGCGCGGCCGAGCAACAAGGTCTGCCAGTAGGCCGCCTCGGCCCAGGCAGTGATGGTCGCGTTCTCCGGGAAGAAACCATGGCAGGCCTGGACGAAGGCTCGGCTGGCGGGCGTATCGATGCTGGAGAAGTAAGGCGCGACCACCACCTGCCCCTCTGCCACGTCGCTCTCCATCTTCGCCACCTCCGCCTCGCTGGTGGTCAGGCTGGCGATCGGCGGCCGCCTGCCATCGCCGTAGCGACGGGCGATGGCGCGATACAGCTCGGCGGTGCCGGTGCCCACCACGGTGGAGAAGACCACGTCGGCGCGCGCCTGGTAGATGCGCTCGACGGCGCGCTGCACGTCGTCGTCGGAGGGATACAGCGGAATGTAGATTTCCTCGAGCACCGTGCCGCCGTGCTGGCGGTACAGGTGGCGCATCACATGGTTGCTTTCCCGCGGATAGATGTAGTCCGAGCCGATGAACACCACCCGCTCGCCGTAGTGGCGAATCAGGTACGCCGCCAGCGGCGCACTGTTCTGGTTCGGCGCCGGACCGCCGTAGACGATGTTCGGCGAATACTCGAAGCCCTCGTAGGGGGTCGGGTAGCAGAGCAGCGCGTCGGCGCGCTCGACCACCGGCATCACCGCCTTGCGCGTGTGCGACATGTAGCAACCCACGAGGAACCGTACCCCCCGGTTGCGAATGAAGTCCTCGGCGCACAGCCGATAGCGGTCCGGGTCGCCGCCGGGGTCCTGGGACAGCGTTTCGATCGGGCGACCGCCGACGCCGCCCTCGCGGTTCAGTTGCTCGACCGCAAGCAATGCGCCATAGCGCTGCGAGCGCTCGATATCGGCGGTGACGCCGGTTTCGGAGAACAGCAGGCCGATCAGCGGCCGCTCCTGGTGCGATCCCATCCGTTTCCTCTCCTGTGACTGTCGCTCAGCGCCGCACGAAGCGAACCCGCTCGTGCTCCAGGCTCGCCAGGTAGGTCGTGCAGTTCCCGTCGCCCGGCTGGTGGTGGTCGAGCAGATGCTCGGCCAGCGGTACCTCGAGATGATGACGGACGCTGCGGCGCAACGCACGGGCGCCGAACTGCCGGTCGAAGCCGGCGCGGGCGATCTTCGCCAGCACCTCCGGGGTCGCCTCCAGGCGGCAGCGATGCTTCTCCAGGCGCCGGTTGAGCCGCTGCACCTCCAGCTCGACCAGGCGCGCGACGACGTCGCGTTCGATCCAGTTGAAGGTGACCACGCTATCGAGACGATTGACGAACTCCGGCGAGAAAGTCTTCAGCAGCCGGGCCCGGACCATCCCGTCGATGTCCCGCCGCCGGCGCTCGCCGCCGACCGGCAGCAGGCGCCAGGGCAGGCGCTGGCGACGCTCGTCGTAGCGCTGGATCTCATGGGCGCAGAGATTGCTGGTCATGAACACCAGGGTATTGCGGAAATGGTAGGTGCGTTCGCCGGAAGCGACCCGCAGCAGGCCGTTGTCGAGTACGTTGAGCAACGCATGGACCACTTCCGGGCTGGCCTTTTCCAGTTCGTCGAAGAGAACGATGCCGGGGCGCCCGGGACTGCCGTCCAGCTTGTCCTGCTCCAACAGGGTGGTGCCCTCCTTCGCCCCGACGTAGCCCGGCGGCGCACCGGTGAGGGCGGCGGCATAGTGCTCCTGGGACAGGGTGTTCATGTCCACCCGGCAGAACCCCTCGGCGTCGCCGTGCAGGGCCCTGGCCAGGGCGCGCACGATCTCGGTCTTGCCGACCCCGGTGGGGCCGAGGAACAGCGCGCTGAACAGCGGACGGCGCGGGTCGGCGATGTCCGCGCGAACCACCTTGAGCATGTCCTCGACGGCCTGTAGCGCCGGTTCCTGGCCGAGCACCTCGGCGCGCAGGCAGTCCATCACCGCCGCCGGGTCGAAACGGAAACGGCTGTGCAGGGCGCTGCGGTGACTCAGGTGGGCCTGGAGCAGACTTGCCTCGGCAAGATTCTCCCGCGCCAGGGCCTGTTCCTCGTCCTGCTGCCGGCGGGACTGGTCGAGCATGTCGCTCAGAAAAGGCATGGATGAAACTCCTTCTGCCACAGGGGGAAATGGCGGAGACGGCGTGCCGCACGACGGCACGCCGGTGCCGTCAGGCCTCCTTCTCCAGTCCCTCGGAGGGCAGCCGGCCGACCGGACATTGCGCCACACCGGTAGTCGAGCGGGTCAGTCGCTCGACATTCTCGCGCGCCTTCTCGGCGTCGGTGACCCAGGTGCGGTAGAACTCGAACGGACACTCCGCCAGGCCCCGGTCGCCATCGCCGGACGCCTGCAAGCCGCTGTAGCCGCGGTGGAGGATCTTGAACAGGTGGTTCTGCGACTGATCGTTGGCGCGCGCATCGCGGATCTGCGAAAGCGACAGCTGGGCGTACTGGATACCCATTTCCTCCTCGCCGCACTCACCGAGGGTACGACCGTCGAAGCCGATGATCGCCGAGTGGCCGAAGTAGGAATACACGCCGTCGAAGCCGGCGGCGTTGGCCACCGCCACATAGCAGTTGTTGGCCCAGGCCATGGCCTTGGCCATCATCACCTGCTGGTCCTTGGCCGGATACATGTAGCCCTGGCAGCGCACGATCAGCTCGGCGCCCTTCATCGCGCAGTCGCGCCAGATTTCCGGGTAGTTGCCGTCGTCGCAGATGATCAGGCTGATCTTCATGCCCTTCGGCCCTTCGCTGACGTAGGTCTGGCCACCGGGATACCAGCCCTCGATGGGGCACCAGGGAATGATCTTGCGGTACTTCTGGACGATCTCGCCGTTGTTGTCGATCAGCACCAGGGTGTTGTACGGCGCCTTGCGCGGATGCTCCTCGTGCCGTTCGCCGGTGAGGGAGAATACGCCCCAGACGTTGGCCTTGCGGCAGGCGCGGGAGAATATCTCGGTTTCCTCGCCGGGGATCGCCACCGCGGTTTCCATCATCTCCGCCGGATCGTACATGATGCCCTGCAGGCTGTACTCGGGGAACACCACCAGGTCCATGCCGGGCAGGCCCTGCTTCATGCCAACGATCATGTCGGCGATCTTCCGGGCGTTGTCCAGGACCTCCGCCGCGGTGTGCAGGCGCGGCATCTTGTAGTTGACCACCGCCACTCCGACGGTGTCGTTGCTGCTGGAAATATCGCCGTGACGCATGGGTATCACCTCTTGTTGTTATTTTTTCGGGACGAAAAAAGGCCCTCCCGGGTAACCCCGGGAGAGCCCATTTGCTCTGTGCGTATGCGTTAGGTTCGGTCCCGCGACATCGACGCTGATGCGCACGACCTGATGGCGCCACTTATAAGCCCCGTCGGAAGGAGCTGTCAAGGCTCGGGTAAGGCCATGTAATCGGCGCGCTCGCGAAAGCGCACGGCGCGCGCCTGAGATAGCATGCAGCCATCATTCGCACGGAAGCTTCGCCAATGAAATTCGGACTCTTCGCCTCGATCGCCCTCTTCCTCCTGTCGGTCTGCGCACTTCCGGCGCTGGCCGCCAATAGCCCCTGCTCGGGAAAGAAAGGCGGTATCGCCGGTTGCGACGGCGATATCTTCCTCTGCAACGACGGCTCCATCAGCGCCTCGAAGCGCAGTTGCGCGGCCTACTTCGGCAACGCCGGCGGACGTACCGGACAACCCGCCGTACAGCGTCTGCAAGGCACGACGCAGGGCTGTGCCTGTGGCAGCGGCTCGTTCTGCACGGGCCCGCGCGGAGGGGTGTACTGCCTGACGCCGGGCGGCAAGAAAAGCTATCGGAGAAAGTGACGGCAAGCGGACTGGCGAAGCGGCGAGGGAAGCTGGAGCAGAGCATGAAATGGCGTCCCGGAGAGGGGTCGAACCTCCAACCTTCCCCTTAGGAGGGGGATGCTCTAACCAATTGAGCTACGGACCATAAAGGGGACCGGACCGGCGCCACAGCTCCCCCAGTTCGATATCGAGGTTTGACTTAACTAAGCCTGCCAGCATGCTTGCAAGCTCGCCGTAATTAGCATCAAAGACACCATCTGGAATGCGACAAGGTTTAAGTTGGTCTTAAAGATGGTTGGAGACCTTCAATTTACTTGGCTTTTCTGCTTATTAGTTTTATCTCGTCTTCTATTTTTGGGTAGTGGAGTAGTGTTGAGTCTCTTGTGAGCATCAATAGTCCTGATTTTAAGTATTCCCAATCACTTTTGGGGTATTCTTCTGAGTAGAGATTCTCATCAATGATTCCGACAATTATAGCTGTATCTCCGTCGCCAAGATCAATTTTGTCTCCCAGCTCTACTTTTTTTCCATTTGAATATCTCATGAGTAACCTCAGTTTATAAACGGCTCTACTGGAACTGCGTTTTTCGGTAGCTGCTCAGGTTTTAATACGTAGTTTTTCTTCTGCCAGAAGCATCGGCAATTGTTGGGGTTCTGATTGGCAACAAACATGTTGTGATGAGATCCATAAACCCCGTGTTGCATTTCGTCGTCTGGAATAATGTCTAATGGTCTATAGCCCAAGGTTCCAACAGGAATGATCCTGCCGCTAATTGTCTTGCACGGCGGGCAGTCTTTTGGGCAGTTTTGCTCTTTTGTATCGCTGTCAGCTTGTGGCGTAGCTCCGGAAATACTAGCCACCAGCAATACTCCCCCTAACAGTCTTCCCGCAGGTAATCGAATATTTCCGGGTATCCAATCGTATGCTGATTTAGGAATATCAATCTCTATTGCTGCTAGACCTAAAGGATCAATACGGTTGAGGGGGGCTCCCTGTACATATCCGTATGTGTTCACTCCCCCACTTAGTCCAATCGGATCACTCTCCACATACCGCCCAGTCTCCGGATCATAGTCGCGGAAGTAGTTGTAGTGCAGCCCGCTCTCCGCATCGTAGTACTGCCCGGGGAAGCGCAGGTTGACCTGGGTGCTGCCCTGGCTCAGCGCTTCGCCGCGGCCGAAGGCGTCGGACTGCCACTGCCAGGCGATCTGGCCGCTGGCATCGGTGGCCAGGCGCGGGGTGTCGAGGTGGTCGCCATGGAGGTAGAGCAGGGTCGGGTTGCCGACCTTGCCCTGGGCGTCGTAGGCGGCGTCGATGGTGGCCAGCGGCAGGCTGTCCAGCCACAGGTAGTACTGGGCTCGCAGTTTCCGGCCGCTGCCGTCGTGTTCGGCTTCGCCGAGCAACTGGCCGTCGGGACCGTAGAGGTAGGTGGTGATGCTCTCGGGGGTGAGCTTGACGATGCGTTGGCCGAGGGCGTTGTAGCGGTATTCGGCGACCTGCTGGCCGTCGAGGCTGACGCTTTGCAGGCGGCCCTGGGCGTCGTAGGCCAGTTTGCGCGCGGCGCGGTCCTGGGTGAGGTTGCCGGCGGCGTCGCTGGTCACCGCTTGCGCGCCGATGGCGGTCAATCGGTTGCTGTCGGGCGCGTACTGGTAGTCCTGGCTGCTGGCGGTGCCGCCTGAGGCGGGGTTGTCGCTGCGTTGGGTGCGGTTGCCGACCGCGTCGTAGGCATAGCTGCGCCCGCCCTGGACGCCGCGTTCCTCGGTCAGGCGGTCCAGCGGGTCGTACTGGTAGTCCAGGGTGCCCCAGAGGCTGTGGCGGTGCTGCTGGATATTGCCATTGGCATCGTGCTGGTAGTCGCTCTGCCAGGGGCCGACCTTCTGCCGCAGCAGTTGGTAGTCCTGGTCATACTCGCGGCTGAGGGCGATGCCGTTGCCCCAGGTCAGGCGCTGCAGCGGGCCGAAGGGCAGGTAGGCGATCTGCCCGACCAGGGTGCTCGGCGCCTTGTCGCCTACTGCCAGGGTCACGCTGGCGACCTGGCCGCCGGCGTTGCGCGGGTAGCCGATGGCGAGGCCGGAGGGGTAGCCGATCTCCAGCAGTTGGTTGGCCGCGTCGTAGCGGTAGGTCACGCGGTCGAGCAGGGTCTGCTGGTCGAGGCGGATGCTGCGTACCTGCTCGACCAGGTTGCCGCGCTCGTCGTAGCGGTACACCAGGCTGTCGCGGGCACCTTCGATGGCGCCCAGGCGGCCGATGCCCTTGTTGCCGTCGGCGGTGAGGTCGTAGCGGTACTGTACGTCGAGGCTCGGGTCGCTCGGCGAGTGGCGCTCGATCAGGCGATTGAGGGCGTCGTAGCGATACTCGGTGACCGCACCGCGAGCGTCGGTGCGGCGGATGACGTTGCCGGCGGCGTCGTGCTCGAAGGTGGTGGTGCCGCTGTCCGGGCTGACCAGTCGGGTCAGGTTGCCGAGGCCGTCGTATTCGTAGCGGGTGGTGACGCCGCGCGGGTCCTTGACCTCGGTGAGGTTGTCCTGGGCGTCGTAGGCGAGTTGGGTCTTGCCGCCGAGGGGATCGCTCTGGCCGACCAGCCGGTCGAGGGCGTCGAAGGCCTGGCTGTGGGCGAACTGGCGCGGGTTGGTTTCGCCGACCGGATTGTCGTTGAGGTCGTAGGCGAAGCTGCGTGTCTGGCCGCCGGCGCCGACCGCACGGAGCAGCCGGCCAAGCTCGTCGTAGGCCCATTGCTGCTGGCGCACCAGGCTGCCGCTGGCGTCCTTGATGCGCTGGGCGGTGCGATTGCCCTTGGTGTCGACGTCGTATTCGAGGCGTTCGCCGAGGTTGTTGCCGATCGCCACCAGGCGCCGTGCGTCGTCGTATTCGTAGCTCAGCCAACTGCCGTCGCCACGGGTGACGCGGGTGATCTGGCCGACCGCGTCGTAGTCGAAGCGGGTGGTGCTGCCGGCGGTGCTGACGGAGGCCAGCCAGCCGTCGACGCCGGTGTAGGCGAGGCTGCTGGTGACGCCGTTGGCATCGGTGATGCTGCCGGGCTTGCCGCGCTCGTCATAGTCGCCGAGGCGGGTGACCTGGCCGAGGGCGTTGGTCACCTGGGTCAGGTTGCCGCGACTGTCGTAGGCATAGAGGGTGACGTCCTGCACATCGGTGCGCGGACCGTCGGCGCGCTCGATCAGGCCGAGGGCGTTGTAGCTGTAGCTCCAGGCGCGCTCGGCCGCCTGCGCGGGCAGGGCCAGGGCGCAGGCCAGGCCGAGGGCGCCAAGGCGGGGGAAGTATGGGGGGATGCGCATGGGGGTCGTCCTTGTCAGCGGGTGGTGACGGTCTCGCCGGTCTTGCGTCCCTCGGCGTCGTACTGGTAGCGGGTGATCCGGCCGGGCTCGCTGACCTGCACCGGGAGGAACAGGGTCGGGTGCCAGTCGGTTGTGATGGTGCGCGCCTGCGCAGTGCCGGCGGCCTCGGTGCGCGTGGTCTCCAGGCCACGGGCGTTGTACTGGTAGGTGGTCAGGTTGCCGTTGTTGTCGCGTTTGCTGGTGAGTAGACCCTGGTCATCGTAGGTGAAGGTGGAATTGCTGCTGGGGCAGTTGGGAGAGGGCTCGCCTTCGATGGCGACGATGCGCTTGATGCCCTGGATCACCTGGAAGCGGTAGGTGGCCTGCTTGCCGTATTCGTTGGTGACGGTGGTGGAGCCGTCATCGTTGTAGGCGAGGGTGACCTTTTCGGCGCCGTTGGCGTGTTCGCTGGAGATGGCGCGGCCTTGGTCGTCGTAGGTCCAGGTGGCGAAGCGGCGATTGTTGTTATCCAGGATGCCTGTAAGTAGTTTTATGTTCCTCGGGTCGTCATAGAGGTACTGTGTTTTCGTGCTGTATTGCCCATCTGTTCGTGTTACCGAAGTGAGTCGCTGTTCCTTGTCGTATGTATACTCAATGGATATACCCCCTGTCTGAGCGCGAAGGAGTTGATGGTTGGCTCCCTCCGAGAGAACGAGTTTGTTGCCATGCTCGTCGCTAATCGTAAGATTAGCGCCTCGCTCTACACGATACTTTCGACCCTCCTTGGTCGTGAGCCTGGCGAGTTTTCCATACGGGTCAAACTCTATAGTTTCGTTGAGCTCCGAGGTATAGAAAAATCTTCCTGCTAGTCGGCTAAGCTTTCCCAGATCCGTGAGGGAAGTTAGATCTCTCCCGGCTCCTGTGAACTCCGAAACCTTTCCGTCTTCGCGGTAAAGTAGGTAGCTATCATCCTTGCGTGTTATGCGCGCAGAGAACGAATGACGCCATAATCCGTCCAGGCCATTGTAGTGTCGGGCAAGCGGAATCGGGGTTATTAAGTCATGCTCGACCTGATATTTGTTGCCATTGGTGATGTTGACCGGGTTTCCTGCGCACCCCTCCGGCGGCGGAGCCCCTTTGTCGGGGCCATTTTTATCTGGAAGCTTACAGCCAGCGTCATCCATTTCGTAACCGGGGCGACAATCACAACTGCCTGTTTCCGCATTATATTTAGCGCCTAAAGGGCAAAGATCACCAGCTCTGAATATAGAGCCGCCAACTTCACCAAAAGGCTCGCCTTTGTCAAAGCGCTTTAGAGAACAGGTAAAATCTTCATCAGAAACACGTCGCAAGTAATTGAGCGAATAAGTGTATCCAGTGCTCTGCCCCTGATGCTGGTAATAGGCCAGCGCCGCAGAACACCCTTCACTCGGGGAGCTATAAGGCTTCTCGTGCAAACTATAGATAAATGTGACTCCCCATGAAAAGACCTCAGCATTAGCTTCCTGAGCAAGCAATAGCGGGGGTAATGGGAATGCCATAAGCATTGATATTTTCAGGGCTGTTATACCTATATTAACCCTCATTATCCTTTCTCCGGAAAATAAACCGGCCCGCCATCGCGAAACCGGGAAAACATGGGGCAGAGTGATTCGTGGACGTGCTTCACTCACCCAGCCCACTCCCTCGCGTTTCGCTGTTAGAAGGTCAAACGGAATTTGATGAGCACCTACAAAGAACCTCCATTTCCTGCCACATCCCTGTTCGCAATGAAGCCCCTCGATCATCTACCCGGCTTACTATTCGCCCCAAATCCAGTGCCGATCATATCCGGCAGTCGAGTTTCGTATAGATGTTCACTGTATTCCGTGAGCCAGTCTTAAGAACCGACGGCGTTTACGCAAATTTCTGTCCGTGAGCCAGACGGGAGCAAGCACGCGGCCAAGGTGATTAAGCCAGGAATCTACCGACCTCGGACGAGGTGGCGCAGTCGGCCTGCCTTGCGGCCACCGCCGGCGGCAAAAACTCCAATGGAGGACGGCCAATGAGGATACCGTCCCGCTATGCCCAAGGACGATGAAACGACACCCCGGCAAAACCGGAAAATCGCCAGTTCGGATCTCCTGCAATGCAGGAAAACTCCCGGTATCTCGCCCAGGCTAAAGGACGCAAAACGTTCTTTTGAGCTGGGGACGAAATTCCTGAATTTTCAGGAGAGGGTCGCGCGACCGTGCCCACAATTTTGAGGAGACAGTCAGGCACCACAGATCACGACCACTACTAATGGGGGAAAGTGAGAAAAACCTACCTTGCCAGACCAGTCGCCGAGGGATCCCACCCGATACGGTACAAAAGCGTGCCCGTCGCATGTGCCGGAGACTTTCCCCCCATATACCGGAAAATTTTCCGGCATGGCTTGGCCAGGATCTGCAATGATTCCGCACTCCCCCTCCGGCCAGAGTCCGGAAAGTTTCTGGCCCCTCCTGATCGGCGGAAAATTCCGCCTATCTCCAGCACCTCATTCGCCTGGATGCGATCTGCCGGCACCGCCCTTAGGCACACCATCACATCGAGCCCAAACCTCGACGTAATGGCACTAGGCTAGAACTGCCCGGAAAACCACAATGAGGACGTGCTCTCGATGAAGGTGAAAGATCTCGAAGCTGCATCCAGCGATGCGCTTGGTAGGGTATTCGGAGGATTAAGAACGCGCGCGAAGGTCGCGATGAGAAGGGAAAGCGAGGATCGAGCTTACCGGGAGCGGCGCAGGCCACCCGGTTGTCCTGCTGGCGCTGACGACAGACATTTGAGCTGGCCGGCATGGAAAAGCCCCGTCTGAGCGATTCAGGACGAGGCTTTCTTTGTAGGCTTACTGCACCCACCATGCCCTGACAAAGAACTGGCCCGGGAGAAGCGATGTGCGGTAAGTGCCCGATATATTTGGCGTCCCGGAGAGGGGTCGAACCTCCAACCTTCCCCTTAGGAGGGGGATGCTCTATCCAATTGAGCTACCGGGACACGCCGGACATGGTGAGCGGTGCGCCGCGTCCGGGCGGCATGTTAACGGCAGAGAAAGCGTTTGTCATGCCACTGCCACCACGGCTGCGCATAATTTTCCGCAACCCTGGAGGTGCAGCATGAACCAGACCGTCGCCATTCCCGCCGCACAGGACCTGCCGGACGCTCCGCGCCAGCCGCGGATACCGGACTCCCCCTTCGCCAGCTTCGACGTGCGGATCGCCAGCGAGCACGACGCGCCGCGCCTGTCGTTGCTGCTACAGCAACTCGGTAGCGCCGATCCGCGCCCGGACCCGGCGTTGCTGGCCATCCAGCTGCAACGACCGCGCGGCGACCGGGTCACCCTGGTGGCCGAGCGCGGCGAGCGCCTGCTCGGCACCTGCACCCTGCATCTGATCGAACACCTGGCGCACGATTTCGCCCGCTCGGCGATTCTCGAAGACATGGTGGTCGACCGCCACGCCCGCGGCCAGGGCGTAGGCCGCGAACTGATCGGCCGGGCCGTGGAGCGCGCGCGCAGTTGGGGCTGCTACAAACTGGCGCTTTCCAGCCACCAGGACCGGGAAACCGCGCAGCGCTTCTATGCCGCGCTAGGGTTCACCAGCCACGGCGTAAGCCTGGCGCTGCATCTGGGCTGACATCATCATGCATTTTGCAACCGGTAAAATGCCCATCCGTGCAAAGTGCATGCGAGAGAGTCTCAGGCACATATATAATTCATTGATTTAAAAGGATTTTTTATAGAAAAAAGTTGGCACAACCGCTGCTACAAGACCCTCAGGATCAAACCTTGGCCATCTGCCTGGCAAAGCTACGAAATGGAGGTGAACATGAGCAGCTCACGCAACCTGGTCGGCACCGGACTTCTTTCCCTGCTGGCTCTCGTAGTCTTCCAGAACAGCGCACTGGGCGACGAGGACAGGACGCAGGAACGCAACGGCGAAAGGCCGGTAGTGCTGGACAGCAACGCAACGCCGCAGTGGGCACCCGCTGCGCAACAACTGGTGATCCAGGCGCCCGACGAATCCCCGCGCATCGTCACCGTAGGCGAGGACGAGCGCGGCACGGCGCTGGTGACCGCGGCCGACGAACAGGCCTGGACATTCTGACGAAGCAAGCGCCGGGAGACCGGCATCCAACGACGCTACACCGCCGCACAGGTCCCCGGGATGCTGGCGGGCGGAAAGGGAGAAAGAACATGTGGATCCTGGCTTTGCCGCTGACCGCCCTGGCCCTTTCGGTCGGCGTCTACGGGCTGCTCTGGCTGATAGAGCGCGGAGGAGACGAATATCCAGCGAAGCTTCCGCTGAGCGACAAGGGCGCCACGGAACCTCGGCGCCACTGAGCCGGCACAAGGAACAGCGAGCCCGACGGAGAGGGCTCCGGGAGTGAAACCATGTCACGATCCGCCGTCATTCTTCTGTTCGTAGTGATCGCCAGCGCGATCCTGGCGCTGAGCCTGCCGCCCGAGGCCACCCTCCTCGCCTGGTGCGCCTGGGGTCTGCTGGGCATTTCCGGCGCATGGCTGCTGTTTGCACTGGTGGTAGGTCGGCGAATCCGCTTCGATCCAAGCCTGGACTGATTTCGCCCGCAGCGCTTTGCCGGGCGCTACAGCGTCACTCACAGCGGCAGGCACACGCCGTCGCGCGCCAGTTCCACCCCTTCGGGCAACGCAGCGGGGTGGTCCAGCAGCCAGGCGTCCAGCGTATGCCCGACGTGAGTCAACACGGCCTGCCGGGGACGCAGCGAGTCGATGCACTCCAATGCCCGCGTGAGGTCGTTGTGGTTGCGCGGCGGCCGCTCCTGCGGCGGCATCGAGCAGTCCAGCACCAGCAGGTCCAGCGGCGCCGCGAGCAATCGCGAGGCGCTGTCCGCCGGCAGCCCGACGGTATCGGTGAGGTAGGCCAGGCGCCGTATCGTTCCCTCCTCGGAAGCCCCCTCCAGCAAGTAGCCGAAGGTTGGCTTCGAGTGGACCAGCGGCAACGCGGTCGCCGCCAGCGCGCCCCACTGGCGCCGCTCGAAGGCGCCGAAGGGCTGGCTGAAATCGAGGATGCCCGGATGCTTGTAGAGGTCGGCGAGGCCCTCCGGGTCGGCCGGGCCGTGCACCGGGATCACCAGACCCTGGCCCCAGCGCAGGTGCAGCAGGCCCTGGGCGTGGTCGGCGTGGTAATGGGTCTGGAGGATGCCATCGAGGCTATGGGGCGGGAAGCGCTCGCAGAGATCGACCAGGCCGCTGTCGATCAGCCAACGCTGGCCGGCGCACTCCAGCAGCGCGCTACAGGGACGGCGACGCAGGCCGGCGTCGGCGCGGGCGTTGCGACAGGCCGGGCAATCGCAACCGTAGACCGGCACCTGGCGGGCGTCGCCGGTGCCGAGCAGGGTCAGGCGCATGCGCGGTCGCTGCCGAGACGGGCCAGGAGGGTGCGTAGCGTGTCGTCGAGATCACCGGAGTTGTCCAGTTGGAACAGCGGGCCCTCCAGGCCGGCGGCGAACTCGGCGTTACGCGCCAGGCGCGCCTCGATTTCCTCGGGGCTTTCCCGGCCGCGCGCCAGCAGGCGCTGGCGCAGCACCTCGGGTTTCACCCCGAGCAGGACCGCGAGCAGATCCGGATAGCGCCGGCGGGCCTGCGCCAGGTAGCCGCGCGAGCCGTTCACCAGCACGTCGTAGCCCTGCGCCAGCCACTCGTCGATCTGCACCGGAATGCCATAGCAAAGGCCGTTGGCGCGCCAGCTCATGGCGAACGCCGAGGCCCGCTCGAGGGTGTCGAACTGCGCCGGAGTCACCGCCTGGGCGTCCTCCCCCACCGCTTCCGCGGAGCGCGTGATCACCCGCCGCACGATACGGCAGCCGCGCAGCGCCAGGGGCTCGCGCGCGGCCTGCAACAGGCTGTCCTTGCCCGAGCCGGAAGGCCCCATCAGATAAATCAGTCTGCCTGTCATCAGAACACTCTCTGCCCGCCGCGCCAGACCTGACGCACCACCGGCTGGTTGTTGCCGAGCGCCCGCGCCTGCAGCAGATCGGCGCGCAGGCCGACGCGGATTTCGCCACGATCGGTCAGCCCGGCGGCCAGCGCCGGGGTACGGCTGACCATCGCCACCGCGCGCGGCAGGTCGTAGCGGATCGCATCATACTCGCTGTGCTCGCCGGCGAGCAGCAAGGCCGCATGCAGCAGGCTGGCCGGATAGTAGTCGCTGGAAAGGATATCCAGCACGCCGATTCCCGCCAGTTGCGCCGCCGCCACGTTGCCCGAGTGGGAACCGCCGCGGACCACGTTGGGCGCGCCCATCAGCACCTGCAGGCCGTGCTCGTGGCTGGCCCTGGCGGCCTCCACGGTGGTCGGGAACTCGGCGATGGCCATGCCGTAGCCGGCCGACTCGCGGACATGCGCGAGGGTCGCGTCGTCATGGCTGGCCACCGACAGGCCGCGTCCCTGGCAGACATCGACGATGGCCGCACGGGCGGCGTCGCTGTAGCGCTCGGAGTTGGCTACCTGCTCGACGATGAAGGCGTCCATCTCGGCATCGCTCAGGTGGTACTTGCCCTGGTAGTACTCGCGGTACTTCTCCAGCCTGGCGAACTGGCGCTGGCCGGGGGCGTGGTCCATCACCGAGACCAGTTGCACCAGCGGATGCTCGACCAGTTCGCGGAACACCTCCAGCGTCTGCGGATGGCTGACCTCGCAACGCAGGTGCAGGCGATGGTCGGCGCGCGCGTCGCCGCTGGCGGCGGCCTCGCCGATGGCCTCGAGCATCTTCGGCAACTGCTGCATGCGCTTGCCCTTGGGGTTGACGTCGCCGATGGACAGCGCGTCGAACACCGTGGTGATTCCCGCGGCGACGATCTGCGCGTCGTGCGCCAGCACCGCCGAGGCCGATGGCCAGTCGACGCCGGGACGCGGGGTCATGTGCTTCTCCAGGTTGTCGGTGTGCAGCTCGACCAGACCGGGCAGCAGGTAGTCGCCCCCCAGGTCCTCGGCCCCGGCCAGGTGGCTGCGGCCTTCGTCGACCGCGGCGATCAGGCCGTCGCGCAGCAGCACGCTGCCGACGAAGACCCGCTCGGCGCTGACTACCCGGGCATTGCTGAGAACGCGTTCAGACGACATGGGCTTGCTCCTGGCGGGAAAGCTCCTGGCTCATGTCCAGGTAGCGGCTGGCCACCGCCTCGCGGGCGGCGCGGTCGTGGAAGATGCCGATCAACGCGGCGCCAGCGGCCTTGGCTTCGCCGATCAGCTCCAGCACTACCTGGCGGTTGGCTTCGTCGAGGGACGCGGTCGGCTCGTCGAGCAGCAGGATCGGCCACTCGACCATGAAGCCGCGGGCAATGTTGACGCGTTGCTGCTCGCCGCCGGAAAAGGTACCCGGCGCCAGTTGCCAGAGGCGTTCCGGGATGTTCAGCCGGGCCAGCAGGCTGCGCGCCCGCAGTTCGGCGCTGTCGCGGCTCCAGCCACGGGCCAGGGCCGGCTCCATGACCACGTCGAGGGTCGCCACCCGCGGGATCACCCGCAGGAACTGGCTGACGTAGCCGAGGGTCTGGCGACGCACGGCGAGCACCTCGCGAGGCTCGGCGCCGACCAGTTCCAGCCAGTCGCCGGCGTGGCGCAGGCGGATGCTGCCGCCGGCCGGCAGGTAGTTGCCGTAGAGCGTGCGCAGCAGGGTGCTCTTGCCGGCGCCGGAGCGTCCGTGGAGCACCAGGCATTCGCCGCCGGCGACATTGAAGTTGAGCCCGCGCAGCACATTGAGCACTACGCCCTGTTGCTGGTGCAGGGTGAAGGTCTTGCTAAGGTCGCGGACCTCGATCAGGTTGTTCATCGCTACTTCTCCGGGCGCCCGTCGCGCGGACCGGCGCCGACGCTTCGGCTCAGGGTTGCAGGACCGACGACACCAGCAATTGCGTGTACGGATGCTGCGGGTCGTCGAGAATCTGGTCGGTGAGACCGGCTTCCACCACCCGCGAACGGCGCATGACCATCAGGCGGTCGGCGAGCAGGCGCGCCACCGCCAGGTCGTGGGTGACGATCACCACCGCCAGGTCCAGCTCGCGCACCAGGCCGCGCAGCAGGTCGAGCAGGCGCGCCTGCACCGACACGTCGAGGCCGCCGGTGGGTTCGTCCATGAACACCAGGCGTGGCGCCGAGACCAGGTTGCGGGCGATCTGCAGACGCTGCTGCATGCCGCCGGAAAAGGTTCGCGGCAGGTCGTCGATGCGCAGCGGATCGATCTCCACCTGTTCCAGCCAGTCCAGCCCGGCCTGGCGCAGCCGACCGTAGTGGCGCACGCCCTGGGCCATCAACCGTTCGCCGATGTTGGCGCCGGCGGACACGCCCATGCGCAGGCCGTCGCGCGGGTTCTGCTCGACGAAGCCCCACTCGGTGCGCAGCAGGGTGCGCCGCTCGGCTTCGCTGGCGGCGTAGAGGTCCAGCCAGCGGTCGCCGTCGTCGCGGTAGGCGACCGTGCCGGCGTCCGGCGGACAGCGCCCGGAGAGCAACGAGAGCAGGGTCGACTTGCCCGAGCCGGACTCACCGACGATGCCCAGCACCTCGCCGGGGTAGAGATCGAAGTCGACCTCCTGGCAGCCCTTTTCCGGCCCGTACAGGCGGGTCAGGCCACGCACCGAGAGCAGCGGCCGGTCGCGCGCGTCGAGGTTCGCATCGATGGATTCGCAGACCGCGTTCATTGCGCGTCCTCCCCTTCTTCCTGGCAGGCACGCCGCTGCGTGCAGTAATCGGTGTCGGAACAGACGAAGCGCTTGCCGCCACGGTCGTCGACGATCAGTTCGTCCAGGTAGGACTCGTGGCTGCCGCAGAAGGCGCAGCTTTCTTCCCAGCGCTGGACTTCGAAGGGGTGGTCCTCGAAGTCCAGGCTCGCCACCCGGGTGAACGGCGGCACCGCGTACAGGCGTTTCTCGCGACCTGCGCCGAACAGCATCAGCGCCGGGCTCATGTCCAGCTTGGGGTTGTCGAACTTGGGAATTGGCGAGGGATCCATCACGTAGCGCTCGTCCACCGTAACCGGGTAGGCATAGCTGGTGGCGATATGGCCGAAGGTGGCGATGTCCTCGTAGAGCTTCACGTGCATCACCCCGTAGTCGTCGAGCGCATGCATGGTCCGGGTCTCCGCCTCGGAAGGCTCGATGAAGCGCAGCGGCTCGGGGATCGGCACCTGGTAGACCATGATCTGCTCGCCGCTCAGGGCGGTTTCCGGTATCCGGTGGCGGGTCTGGATCACCGTCGCCTCCGGGGTCCGTTCGGTGGTGGCGACCCCGGCGGTGCGGGCGAAGAAACGCCGGATGGATACCGCGTTGGTGGTGTCGTCGGCGCCCTGGTCGATCACCTTGAGCACGTCGTCGGCACCGAGGATGGCCGCGGTCACCTGCATGCCGCCGGTGCCCCAGCCGTAGGGCAGCGGCATCTCGCGGCCGCCGAAGGGCACCTGGTAGCCGGGGATCGCCACCGCCTTGAGCAGGCCGCGGCGGATCATGCGCTTGGTCTGCTCGTCGAGGTAGGCGAAGTTGTAGCCCTGCTCCGGCGCGGCGCTGGCTTGCGGGGAAAGGCTCATGCGCGCTTCTCCTGGACAGTGGGTTGCGCGGATTCGGCGACGCCGGGACGACGCAGCTTGCGAATCAGCTCCAGCTCGGACTGGAAATCGACGTAGTGCGGCAGCTTCAGGTGCGAGACGAAGCCACCGGCCTCGACGTTGTCGCAGTGCATCAGGACGAACTCTTCCTGCTGCGCCGGCGACACCACCTCCTCGCCGTATTCCTCGGCGCGCAGGGCGCGGTCGACCAGGGCCATGCCCATCGCCTTGCGCTCGGCGTAGCCGAAGGCCAGGCCGTAGCCACGGGTGAATTGCGGCAGCTCCTCGCGGGAACCGACGAACTGGTTGACCATCTCGCACTCGGTGACCTCGATCTCGCCCACCGGCACCGCGAAGCCGAGTTCCTCGGGCTCCAGCCAGACCTCGCAGGCGCCGATGCGGATCTCCCCGGCGAACGGATGGTTGCGGCCGTAGCCGCGCTGGGTCGAATAGCCCAGGGCGAGAAGGAAGCCCTCGTCGCCGCGGGCCAGGGCCTGCAGGCGCTGGGCGCGGCCGGTGGGGAAGTCGAGCGGCTCGCGGGTGATATCCGGCACCGCGCCGGGCAGTTCGTACTCCGGCGTCATCAGGCCTTCCCGGTCGAGCAGGCCGAGCACGCGCGGACAAGGCTCCAGGGACGCGCCCCGCTCCACTTCGGGGCCGGGGTAGTCGCCCTCGGCGAGCAGGCTGAAGTCGAGCAGGCGATGGGTATAGTCGAAGGTCGGACCGAGCAGTTGCCCGCCCGGCAGGTCCTTGTAGGTCGCCGAGATCCGTCGTTGCAGGCGCATCCCGGCGGTGTCCAGCGGCAGGCTGGCGGCGAAGCGCGGCAGCGTGGTGCGGTAGGCGCGGAGAAGGAAGATCGCTTCCATCAGGTCGCCGGCCGCCTGCTTGATCGCCAGTGCCGCCAGTTGCTCATCGTACAGCGAACCCTCGGTCATCACCCGCGACACGGCCAGCGGCATCTGCTGGCGGATCTGCTCCACCGACAGCTCCGGCAGCGCGGTATCGCCGCGGCGCTTGCGCGCCAGCAGGCGATGGGCGTTGTCGATGGCCTTCTCGCCACCCTTGACGGCTACGTACATCAGGCCACCTCCTCGACGGGTTCGCTGACCCGGGTACTGCGTGGCAGGCCGAGGATGCGCTCGCCAGCGGCGAAGAAGGCATCCAGGCCCCTGGGGAATTCGGTGCGTGCGGCACGCTGCGCCCAGAACCCGGTGCTCACCGGCAACGCCACCTGGCGCACCTCGGCGATACCCGGCCCGCGCCACTCCAGCGAGGCGCCGCCATCGAGGCCGGCAAGCTGGATCAGCAGGGTGCAGGACTGGTCCGGATAACGGTCGCTGCCGCTGTCGAAGCCGCTCAGGTCGTCCAGCTCGCCTTCGTCGAGCAAGGCGAACAGCGCCTGCTCACGCTCGGCGACGATCGGGCAGCCGCAATGGAAGGCCAGGTTGGCGCGCAACGTCGGGCTGTCGAGACCCGGCGCCAGCCACAGCGGGGTATCGGAGTCGAGGAAGCTCAGGCACAGCGCGTAGCTGGCCGGTTGCAACGCGGCCAGCGCCGGTGCGCGGTCGAGGTTGCGCACCAGCCCCGGTTCGGCGAGGGCCTTGAGCGCCGCGCGGAAACTCCGCTGGGCATCCAGGACCGGGTCCTGGAACGCCGGTTGCAATAGCGCGGCGGTATCCGCCGGGCTGGGAAGCGAAGCGCTGGTCATCAATCTTCTCCTCGGACCAGGGTGAAGAACTCCACCTTGGTAGTGGCGATTTCCGCCTCCTGGGCGGCGCGGCGCTCGGCCTGGGTGCGGGCCAGCGGTTCGATCAGGCGCGCCTGCCAGGCCGCCGCGTCGGCGCCCTGCAGGTGCGCGTCGGCCAGGGCGGCCAGTTCGGCGTGGCGCTTGTCGCGCCCGGCGACATAGCTGTAGCCGGTGCGTCCGTCACCGAGCCGCACCACGCAGCGGGTCACGATCATCTCGCCGAGGTTGAACGGGCTGCCGGTGCCGCCCATGCGTCCGCGCACCAGGGTCATGCCGGTCTCGGCGGCGCGCAGCAGGTGATAGTCGGCATCGCGCAGGGCGTCCGCATGGGCGTCCAGCTCCTCGCGACGGGCGCGGGCGAGCACGCCCATCCAGCGCTGTCGTGCGGCGATGGTGGGATCGGAATGCAAGGCGGTCATGGGCTTCTCCTAGGGGGCGACCTGGTACTGGAAGCGATCGGCGCGGCTGATCGACTGGGCCAGTTCCACCGGTTGGCCGGTACGGTCGCGGGACAGGGTGAGGACGGTGAGCAACGGCGCATGGCGGGGCATCAGCAGGCGCGCCGCCTCCTCGCGATTGGGCAGGCGCGCACCGATCAGGCTGTAGGTGCGGGTCAGCGGCAGGCCTTTGTCGGCCAGGTAGCGACGCAGCGAACCGCCCTGGTAGTCGGCGAGCAGCTCGCTGCGGGAAACGGCGTAGCAATGGCGGATCAGGCTCACTGGCTGGCCGTCGAGGTAACGCAGGGTGGTCAGTTCCAGCACCCGCCCGCCCTCGCCGATCCCCAGGTGGGTGGCCTCGGCGGCGCCGGCCGGACGCTGGCGCGCCTCCAGCAGCCGGGCCTCGACCCGGTGGCCCTGGGCCGAGAGCGACTCGGTGTAGGCGTTGGCGGCGCCCATCGGGTAGATCGTCGGCGCCTCCAGGACCTGGGTGCCCTTGCCCTGGCGCCGCAGCACGCGGCCTTCGAGCACCAGTTCGTCGAGCGCCCGGCGCAGGGTATGGCGGTTCACCGCGAAGCGCTGGGCCAGCTGGATCTCGCCGGGCAGGTAGTCGCCGGGGCGGTAGGCCAGCAGTTCCTGGCGCAGCCGTTCGGCCAGTTCGCGGTACAGCGGTTCGCTTTGTCTAGACAAGTGCATGGTTTGGAAAGGGCGCACCAGGCGCCCTCCTCGCGTCGTCAGATGAACAGCTTGCGCAGGCGTTGTGACAGAACGTCGATCAGGCTCACCACCACGATGATCACGATCAGCACGGCGCAGGTCTGGCCGAACTGGAAGCCGCGGATGGCCTCCCAGAGGATCACGCCGATGCCGCCGGCGCCGACCATCCCGACCACGGTGGCGGAACGCACGTTGGACTCGAAGCGGTACAGCGAATAGGAGATCCACAGCGGCAGGACCTGCGGGATGACCCCGAAGATGACCTCCTGCAGGGCGCTGGCACCGGTGGCGCGGACGCCTTCGACCGGACCGGGGTCGATCGCCTCGACCGCCTCGGCGAAGAGCTTGGCGAGCACCCCGGTGGTGCTGATGAACAGCGCCAGCACGCCGGCGAACGGGCCCAGGCCGACGGCGACCACGAAGAGCATGGCGAAGACCATCTCGTTGATCGAACGGCAGGCATCCATCACCCGCCGCACCGGCTGGTAGACCCACCAGGGCACGATGTTCTCGGAGGCCAGGATCGACAGCGGGATGGCGCAGACGATGGCCAGCACCGTGCCCCAGAGGGCGATCTGCACGGTGACCAGCATCTCGCTGAGGTAGAGCTTCCAGTTGCCGAAGTCCGGCGGGAAGAAGTCGGCGGCGAAGGTCGCCATGTTGCCGGCGTCGCGGAACAGCACGGCCGGGTTCATTTCCGCGCCCTTCCAGGACCAGGCGAGGATGGCGAGGAACAGGCCCCAGCCGACCAGGCGTCCCCAGGATGGCTTGCCGGTGGCGGCCGCCGCGGCGGTGGTGCTCAGAGTGCTCATATCGGGAATCTCGACAGCGGTATTGGCGAATCGGGTGGGCGCGGCGCCGGCCGCGCCCGGGGTGGATCAGCCGGCGTTGGCGGCGGTTTTCTGCTCGCGCTCGGCCATGCGTTTCTCCAGCTTGGCCAGCTCCTCGTCGAGGGCCTTCAGCTTGGCGGCCTTCTCCTCGGCGCCGAGGTTGGCGTTGTTCGCCACGTCGGTGCGCTGCTTGAACAGCTCGAGCTGGCGGATCGGCAGCAACTGGTCGTCGTCGGAGGGCTGGAACTTCGACCATTGCAGGTCGGCGAGGACCTTCTTCTGCTCGGCGTTGGCGCCGTACTTGAAGAAGAAGTCGCGCAGCTTGTTCTTCTGCTCGTCGCTCAGGTTGTTGCGCCACACCAGCGGGTCGCCCGGGATCAGCGGCGACTTCCAGATCACCTTGAGCTGCCTGGCCTTCTCCGGCTGGGTCAATTCCAGGCGCTCCATGCCCTCGGTATTGAAGGTGGCGACGTCGACCTGCTTGTTGGCCACCGCCAGTGCGTTGACCTCATGGCTGGAATTGAGGGTGCGCTTGAAGGCCTTGACCGGGTCGACGTTGTTCTTGGCGAACACGTAGTAGCCGGGCACCAGGTAGCCGGACGTGGAGTTCGGATCGCCGTTGCCGAAGGTCAGGCTCTTGGCGTTCGCCAGCATGTCCTCGAGGCTGTCGATCTTGCTGTCCTTGTTGGCGATCAGCAGGCTCCAGTAGCCCGGCGCGCCACTGGCGGCGACGGTCTGGGCGAAGATCTCGCCGTGGGCGCGATCCACCGCTTCCATGGCGGCCTTGTTGCCGTACCAGGCGATGTCGACCTTGTCGAAACGCATGCCCTGGATGATCCCGGCGTAGTCGGGGGCGAAGAAGGCCTTCACCTGGTAGCCGGTCTGCTGGCTCATGTCCTTGAGGAAGGGTTCCCAGATGCTCTTGAGGTTCTGCGACGACTCGGTGGAGATGATCCCGAAATTGATCACCGGTTGGTCGGCGTGCGCCATCCCGGCAAGGGAGCCGGCGAGCAGGGCGGAAGCCGCGAGCACACGACTGAAGCGTTTCAACATGGAGAGAACTCCTGGGCAGGGTTTGGCGGGTTTTTATGCGGTTCGAATGACGTCAGGCGCGCGCGAGGGTCAGTTCCGGCTGGCTCTCCGCCCCTCGCCGGGCACGGTCGGAAAACAGCAGCGGGGTGTCCCCTTCGGCGCCGTAGAGTTCGTTGAGGAAGCCTTCGGAAAGGTGCTCGCTGCTGCCGTCGAAGAGGATCCGGCCGCCCTTCAGGGCCACCGCGCGCGGGCAATAGCGCAACGCGTAGTCGACCTGATGCAGGGTCACCACCACGGTCTTGCCGTCGTGGCGGTTGATGTCGGCGAGGATGTCCATCACCTTGCGCGCCGACTCCGGGTCGAGCGAGGCGATCGGTTCGTCGGCGAGAATCACCTCGGCCTTCTGGGTCAGGGCGCGGGCGATGGCCACGCGCTGCTGCTGGCCGCCGGAAAGGGTCGAGGCGCGCTGCCCGGCGAAATCGGCCAGGCCGACCCGCGCCAGCGCTTCCAGGGCCTGGCGCTTCTGCTCGGCGCTGAACAGCCCCAGCGAACCGCGCCAGCGCGGCATGCGACCGAGGAAGCCGAGCAGGACGTTGTCCAGCACGCTGAGGCGGTTGACCAGGTTGAACTGCTGGAAGATGTAGCCGATGTCGGCGCGCAGGCGACGCACTTCGCCGCTCAGGCGGCCGGACGCCTGCAGGCGGCGACCCAGCACGTCGATGCTGCCGCCGTTGTCGCGGTCGCAGCGGGCGAGCCCGGCGACGTGACGCAGGAGCGTGGATTTGCCGGAGCCGGATGCACCGATCAACGCCACCATCTCGCCCGCCTGGATCTCCAGCCTCAGGTTGAAAAGCGCCTGCTTGCGGGCAAAGGTCTTGTTCAGGCTGTCGACACGGATCACCGCGCTCATCGTTCTCCCTCCAATCGGTTGCACGAAGACGCCAGCGGCGCCATCTGGTGTAGACCAAGATAGAAGGAGACTGTGTCAGCCCGGTGAAGTGACGATGACAGTCGAGTGACAATCCCTGAACGACCGGTGGTCAGAAGGCCATCATCCAACCCCCAGTAAAAAACTAGGCTTTTGCTGAATCGCTCGCATTTCAGATAGCTGGTACTGGCAAAACGCCGGCACGCAACGCACAATTGACGTCAACTAATTGTTGTTTCCGAAATAACAGACTGAACGGCTAGCGGAAATCGTGGTCATAGGCCCGAGAACAATGAACGCTTCCTCGGCACCGCTTTTCCCTGACTCTACAGGTTCAATGTATGCGCCCACTGAAACAGGCAACTCCTACCTACTCCAGCCGTACCGCTGACAAATTCGTCGTTCGTCTGCCCGAGGGCATGCGTGAGCAGATCGCAGAAGTCGCTCGCAGCCATCACCGCAGCATGAACTCCGAGATCATCGCCCGACTCGAGCAGAGCCTGCTCCAGGAAGGGGCGCTGCAAGACAATCTCGGTGTTCGCCTGGACAGCCCGGAACTCAGCCTGCACGAGCGCGAGCTGCTGCAGCGTTTCCGCCAGCTGACCCACCGTCAGCAGAACGCGCTGGTCGCCCTGATCGCACACGATGCGGAGCTGGCCCAGGCCTGAGCGCCGAAGCCCACGCGTAGCGCTTGAAATGGCCGGCATTCGCCGGCTTTTTCTTTATGGATGGCCAAACCATGGGCGAGTAACCGCAAGGCGGTTATCCGCCGGCCCCTGTAGCGGTGGCGTTATCCCTCCAACGCCACGAGGGAGAGCCGAATGAGCTATCGCCTGGCCGCCGATGCCCTGGTCTGGCTGCACCTGGGCTTCATCCTGTTCGTCCTGTTCGGCGGCCTGCTGCCGTTGCGCTGGCCACGCCTGGCCTGGCTGCACCTGCCAGCGGTAGCCTGGGGCTGCGCGGTGGAGTTTCTCGGCCTGCCCTGTCCGCTGACCCCGCTGGAGAATCGTCTGCGCCGGGCCGCCGGGGACGCCGGCTACAGCGGCGGCTTCGTCGAGCACTACCTGTTGCCGCTGATCTATCCCGCCGGCCTGACCCCGGCGGTGCAGTGGATCCTTGGCGCCATCGTTCTGCTGCTCAACCTGATCGTCTACCTGTATCTGTTGCATCGCCGCGGTAGCCGCTGAGCCACGGATGCCACGTCATTCCGTACCTGGATAATGCTGCGCCGGCAGCGAGGCGAATCGTAGGCTGATCTCCCCTGCCCAGCCCGGAGTGTTTCCCATGCATCCCTATTTCAGCCTCGCCGGCCGCGTCGCCCTGGTCACCGGCGGCAGCCGCGGCATCGGCCAGATGATCGCCCAGGGTCTTCTCGAAGCCGGCGCCCGCGTCTTCATCTGCGCACGTGACGCAGAGGCCTGCGCCGACACCGCCACACACCTCTCGGCCTACGGCGATTGCCAGGCGATCCCTGCCGACCTTTCCAGCGAAGCCGGTGCCCGGCGCCTGGCGCAGGCGCTCGGCGAACTCAGCGCGCGGCTGGATATCCTGGTGAACAACGCCGGCACCAGTTGGGGCGCAGCGCTGGAAAGCTATCCGGTGTCCGGCTGGGAAAAGGTCATGCAGCTCAATGTCACCTCGGTGTTTTCCTGCATCCAGCAACTGCTGCCGCTGCTGCGCCGCTCGGCCAGCGCGGAAAATCCGGCGCGAGTGATCAACATCGGCTCGGTGGCGGGCATCAGCGCCATGGGCGAACAAGCCTATGCCTACGGGCCGAGCAAGGCCGCGCTGCATCAACTGTCGCGGATGCTGGCGAAGGAACTGGTCGGCGAGCACATCAATGTCAACGTGATCGCTCCCGGACGCTTCCCGAGCCGCATGACCCGTCACATCGCCAATGACCCGCAGGCACTGGAGGCGGACAGCGCGTCGATTCCCATGGGCCGCTGGGGTCGCCCGGAGGAGATGGCGGCGCTGGCGATCAGCCTGGCCGGCACCGCCGGCGCCTACATGACCGGCAACGTGATCCCCATCGACGGCGGTTTTCATCTCTGAGCGCCGCCAATCCGGGTAACATGACGCCCCCGACCGCTCGCCTCGTCCCGCCATGACCCACAGCGTTTCTCCCATCGGCTACATCCGCTCCTGCTTCATGGAGAAGTTCGCCATCCCGCGCCAGCCGCTGCTCGCGCCGGCGGCGCGGGGGACCCTGGAACTGCTGCCGCCGTTCGACCAGGTGGAAGCGCTGGAAGGCCTGGAGCAGGTCAGCCATGTCTGGCTGCTGTTCCTCTTCCACCAGGCCCTGGAAGACAAGCCGCGACTGAAGGTGCGCCCGCCGCGCCTGGGCGGCAACCGCTCGCTGGGAGTCTTCGCCACCCGCGCCACCCATCGGCCGAACGGCATCGGCCAGTCGGTGGTGCGCCTGGAGGGCTTCGAAGCGGGGCGCCTGTGGCTTTCCGGAATCGACCTGCTCGACGGCACCCCGGTACTCGATATCAAGCCCTACGTACCCTACGCCGACGCCGTGGCCGACGCTCGCAACGGCATCGCCGACGCGCCGCCGCCGGGCATCGCCGTGGAGTGGAGCGAGCAGGCGCGGCGCCAGGCCCATGAGCACGGCCAGCGGTTGCGGCAGCCGGTAGCCGAGCTGATCGAGCAATGCCTGGCGCAGGACCCACGCCCGGCCTACCAGAAGCCAGAGCCCGGGCGCCGCTACGGGGTGCGCCTGTGGGACCTCGACGTGCATTGGCACTACCCGCGCCCGGACCTGATCCGCGTGCTGGACGTCGCCCGCGGCGACTGAGCCTTCTCAGCGCAGCGGATTGAGCGCCAGCGCGTCGCTTTCGAAGACTTCCTGTTCGAGGATCAGCGGCTCGACCAACGGTCGGCTGTCGCGGAAATGCGCGGTGCGGGTGTGCGCCTCGTAGGCCGCGTCATCGCGATAGACCTCGTAGAGATAGACCAGGTCAGGGTCCTGTCGGTCGCGGGAAACGTCGAACACCAGGCAGCCGGGCTCGGTGGACACGGAAGCGGCGGCGTTGACCTGGATGGCATCGATGAAAGCCTCGGCGCAGCCGGGCCTGAGGCGGGTCTTGATAAAGATGCAGTACACGGAAACTTCCTTTTGTTTTAGATTTATAAAATTATTGTATACAAAAAAGGAAGCAAACCCATGTCCGACCGCCCTGCCCGCCCCTCCCGCCTCAACGGCCTGCGTCACCTCGCCCTGCTGGTGCCCAACCTGGAAGAATGCGAGCGCTTCTATGTCGACGTACTGGGCATGGAAGTGCTGAACCGCGCCAACGAAGACCTGGTGTATCTCACCTGCGGCAACGACAACCTTTCCCTTGGCCGCGCCCACGCTGCCAGCAACGGCCTGCAGACCATGGATCACTACGGCTTCGTCGTCGACAGCGTGGAGGAACTGGAGGCCTGGTACCGTTACCTGAAGGCGCTGGGCGTGACCCTGCTCGACCACCCCTTCGACCACGGCGACGGCGCGCGCAGCTTCCACCTGCTCGACCCGGCGGGCAACAAGGTGCAGCCGCTGTACCATCCAGCGGTATCCGGGCAACGCCTGGCCTGAGCCTCGGGCAGCCCTCTCCCCTCTCCCTGAAGGGAGAGGGGCGACTCGGTACACTGAGTGCCAGCAACCTCGCTTGTTCCTCATCTCCACTTCTTGACTTTCATCAAGCGCGTTCCGCCCCCGCTCCTCCTAGCATCCGGCAACGGAAGCGATTCCACCGCCAGGCGCAGACCCCACCGCAGCGCGGCGTCCCTTTTTTCGCCGGTAGCCAGTAGTAGATGGAACCTATGCGCGCCCTTCGTTTTTCCGCCGGATCGTGGCGGTGTGTCTTCGCCTGGATGCTCCTGCTGGTCGGCCTCGCCGCCCAGGGTGCCGAACTCAGCGATTTGGAGCGCCTGCGCATCGCCCAGGTATTCCCCGCGGTCGAGCGGATCGGCGACCCCGAAGGCGACTACGGCGTACGCCGCCTGAGCAAGGGCGAGGAAACCCTCGGCTACGCCTTCCAGACCCTCAGCGTCACCGACATCCCGGCTTACTCCGGCAAGCCGATCAACCTGCAGGTGATCCTCGATCCGCAGGCGGTTATCCGCGACGCCTACGTCCTCGAACACCACGAACCGATCCTGCTGATCGGCATCCCGGAAGAGAAGCTGCACGCCTTCAGCGCCAGGTACGACGGCGTGCGCGCCGACCAGCGGGTGGTGGTCGGCCGCTCCAGCGACCCGCAGGCGGTTACCGTCGACGCGGTGAGCGGCGCCACGGTGACGGTGATGGTGGTCAACGAGATCGTCATGCGCGCCGCACATACAGTGGCGGTTTCCCTCGGCCTGATCGAGGACCGCGGCAATGTGCGGCCCAAGCCGGCGCAGGTGCGCCAGCAACCGGCAGCGACGGCGAGCTGGAGCGAATTGCTCGGCAACGGTGCGATCCGCCGCCTGCAGTTGAGTCGCGGGCAGATCGACGACGCCTTCAAGGGCAGCGAGGCCGAAGGCATCGGCGAAGCCGACGCGGCGCACCGCGACGAGCCGTTCATCGATCTCTACAGCGCCCTGCTCAACCCTCCCGCGGTGGGCCGCAGCCTGCTCGGCGACAACCAGTACCGCGAACTGATGGCGTCGCTGAAGCCAGGCGAATACGCCTTCGTCGTGCTCGGCGACGGCGAGTATTCCTTCAAGGGTTCCGGCTACGTGCGCGGTGGCATCTTCGATCGGGTCCAACTGCGCCAGTTCGGCGACATCATCAGCTTCCGCGACCTCGACTACCAGCGCCTGTCGGACGTCTATGCCGAAGGCATGCCGGAGTTCCGCGAGATGGCGATCTTCGTCGCCCGCGCCAGCCAGCGTTTCGATCCGGGCTCGCCCTGGACCCTGGAGTTGCTCGTGCGGCGCCAGACCGGCCCGGTGGCGGGGGTATTCACCAGCTTCGAGCTGGCCTGCCAGACGCCCGAGGAATACCTGGAGCGGCCGCAGCCAACGGCCGAGGAACTGGCCGCCCTGGAAGAGGCTGCCCGGCCGCTGTGGCTGCGGGTCTGGTACCAGAAGAGTTTCCAGGTCGGGGTCCTCTGTACCGCCCTCGTCCTGCTCCTGGCGATCCTCTTCCTCCAGGACCGCCTGGTGCGACGGCCGCGCCTGATGCAGCGACTGCGCACCGGCTACCTGGCGTTCACCCTGGTCTACCTGGGCTGGTACAGCCTCGGCCAGCTATCGGTGGTCAACGTGCTGACCTTCGTCCACGCGCTGTTCGAAGGCTTCCGCTGGGAGCTGTTCCTCAGCGACCCGCTGCTGTTCATCCTCTGGACCTTCACCGCAGCCAGCCTGCTGCTCTGGGGCCGCGGCGTGTTCTGCGGCTGGCTGTGCCCGTTCGGTGCGCTACAGGAACTGCTCAACGAACTCGCGCGCAAGCTCCGCGTGCCGCAGTTCCAGGTGCCGTTCGCCGTGCACGAGCGGCTCTGGGCGATCAAGTACATCATCCTGCTGGTGCTCTTCGGTCTCTCCCTGGAATCCCTGGCGCTGGCCGAGCAGGCCGCGGAGGTGGAGCCGTTCAAGACCGCCATCACCCTCGGCTTCGACCGCCAGTGGTGGTTCGTCGCCTACGCCGTCGCGCTGCTGGTGGTCAACCTGTTCACCCGCAAGGTCTATTGCCGCTACCTCTGCCCGCTGGGCGCGGCCCTGGCGATCCCGGCCAAGGCGCGCCTGTTCGACTGGCTCAAGCGCCGCGCGGAATGCGGCAGGCCCTGCCAGCTCTGTGCCCGCGAATGCGAGATCCAGGCGATCCATCCCGACGGCCGCATCGAGGCCAACGAATGCCACTACTGCCTCGACTGCCAGATGACCTACCACGACCAGGACAAGTGCCCGCCGCTGGTGAACAAGCGCAAGAAGCGCGCGAAGAGCGCGCCGGCGGACAACGCGCGGATACCCGCGGAGAACCTCTGACCTGGCTCCCTTTCCCCTGACTGCCCTTGAGGACGACACGAGATGAGCGACGACACGAAAAGCCCCCACGAAGAAACCCACGGCCTGAACCGCCGCGGCTTCCTCGGCGCCTCGGCGCTGACCGGAGCCGCCGCCCTGGTTGGCGCCAGCGCCCTGGGCAGCGCGGTGGTCGGCCGCGAGGCCCGGGCCGCGGGCAAGGGCGAGCGCAGCAAGGCCGAGGTCGCCCCCGGCGAACTGGATGAGTACTACGGGTTCTGGAGCGGCGGACATTCCGGCGAAGTACGCGTGCTCGGCGTGCCGTCGATGCGCGAGCTGATGCGCATACCGGTGTTCAACGTCGACTCGGCCACCGGCTGGGGCCTGACCAACGAGAGCAAGCGGATCCTCGGCGACAGCGCGCGCTTCCTCAACGGCGACTGCCACCATCCGCACATCTCGATGACCGACGGCAAGTACGACGGCAAGTACCTGTTCATCAACGACAAGGCCAACAGCCGGGTCGCGCGCATCCGCCTGGACGTCATGAAATGCGACCGCATCGTCACCATTCCCAACGTCCAGGCGATCCACGGCCTGCGCCTGCAAAAGGTGCCGCATACCCGCTACGTGTTCTGCAACGCCGAGTTCATCATCCCCCATCCCAACGACGGCTCGACCTTCGACCTGTCCGGCGACAACGCCTTCACCCTGTACAACGCCATCGACGCCGAGACCATGGAAGTGGCCTGGCAGGTGATCGTCGACGGCAACCTCGACAACACCGACATGGACTACAGCGGCAGGTTCGCCGCCTCCACCTGCTACAACTCGGAAAAGGCCGTCGACCTCGGCGGCATGATGCGCAACGAGCGCGACTGGGTGGTGGTGTTCGACATCCCGCGCATCGAGGCCGAGATCAAGGCGAAGCGCTTCGTCACCCTCGGCGACTCGAAGGTGCCGGTGGTCGACGGCCGGCGCAAGGACGGCAAGGACAGCCCGGTGACCCGCTACATCCCGGTACCGAAGAACCCCCACGGGCTGAACACCTCGCCGGACGGCAAGTACTTCATCGCCAACGGCAAGCTCTCGCCGACCTGCACCATGATCGCCATCGAGCGCCTCGGCGACCTGTTCGCCGGCAAGCTGGCCGACCCGCGCGACGTGGTGGTGGGCGAGCCGGAACTGGGCCTCGGCCCGCTGCACACCACTTTCGATGGCCGAGGCAACGCCTATACCACGCTGTTCATCGACAGCCAGTTGGTGAAGTGGAACCTGGCCGACGCGGTGCGCGCCTACAAGGGCGAGAAGGTCGACTACATCCGCCAGAAACTCGACGTGCAGTACCAGCCGGGGCACAACCACGCCACCCTGTGCGAGACCAGCGAAGCCGACGGCAAGTGGATCGTGGTGCTCAGCAAGTTCTCCAAGGACCGCTTCCTGCCCACCGGTCCGCTGCACCCGGAGAACGACCAGTTGATCGACATTTCCGGCGAGGAAATGAAGCTGGTCCACGACGGCCCGACCTTCGCCGAACCGCACGATTGCATCCTCGCCCGCCGCGACCAGATCAAGACCCGCAAGATCTGGGACCGCAAGGACCCGTTCTTCGCCGAGACGGTCAAGCGCGCGGAAAAGGACGGCATCGACCTGATGAAGGACAACAAGGTCATCCGCGAGGGCAACAAGGTCCGCGTCTACATGGTCTCGATGGCGCCCTCCTTCGGCCTCACCGAGTTCAAGGTGAAGCAGGGCGACGAAGTCACCGTGACCATCACCAACCTCGACGAGATCGAGGACGTGACCCACGGCTTCGTCATGGTCAACCACGGCGTCTGCATGGAGATCAGCCCGCAACAGACCTCGTCGATCACCTTCGTCGCCGATAAGCCCGGGGTGCACTGGTACTACTGCAGCTGGTTCTGCCACGCCCTGCACATGGAAATGTGCGGGCGGATGCTGGTGGAAAAGGCTTGATCCACGCAGCGCGGTCGCTGGCCGGGCGCCGGGCGGGGCCGCTCCTCGCCCTGCTCCTGCTCGGCCTCGCCACGGCCCGCGCGGAGCCGGTCGACGGCCTGCCGCTGCGGGCCGACGGCGATGGCCGCTGGAGCCTGGCGGCGGGCCGCTACGCCGGCAACTTCGTCATCGACCGGCCGCTGCACCTACGCTGCGAGGCCGGCGCCGAACTGGACGGCGGCGGCCACGGCAGCCTGCTGACCCTGACCAGCCCCGGGATCACCGTCGAGGGCTGCCGGCTGCGCAACTGGGGGCGCAACCTGACCGAACTCGACGCCGCGATCTTCGTCGGCAAGGCCGCCAGCGACGCCGTGATCCGCGGCAACGACCTGCGCGGCGCGGGCTTCGGCGTCTGGCTCGACGCCACGGCGGGCGCGCAGGTGCTCGACAACCGCATCGAGGGCGACGAAAGCGTGCGCTCCCAGGATCGCGGCAACGGTATCCACCTCTATGCGGTGAAGGACGCCCTGGTCCGCGGCAACCGGGTCAGCCACACCCGCGACGGGGTCTACATCGACACTTCCAACGACAGCAGCATCGAAGCCAACCGCTTCGAGGAGCTGCGCTACGGCGTGCACTACATGTTCACCCACAACAGCCGGGTGACCGACAACCTGACCCGGCGCACCCGCACCGGCTACGCGCTGATGCAGAGCCGCAAGCTGACCGTGACCGGCAACCGCTCCATCGACGACGAGAACTACGGCATCCTGATGAACTACATCACCTACTCGACCCTGGCCGGCAACCGCGTCGAGGGCGTGCGCAGCGGCAGCACCGGCGACGCGATGATTTCCGGCGCCGAGGGCAAGGCGCTGTTCATCTACAACTCGCTGTTCAACCGCATCGAAGGCAACAGCTTCGCCGACAGCGCCCTGGGCATCCACCTCACCGCCGGCTCGGAGGACAATCGCATCGCCGGCAACGCCTTCATAGGCAACCGCCAGCAGGTCAAGTACGTCGCCAGCCGCGAGCAGGAGTGGTCCGCCGACGGCCGCGGCAACTACTGGAGCGACTACCTGGGCTGGGACCGCGACGACGACGGTCTCGGCGACGTCGCCTACGAGCCCAACGACAACGTCGACCGGCTGATCTGGCTGTACCCGCAGGTACGCCTGCTGTTGAACAGCCCGAGCATCGAGCTGCTGCGCTGGGTCCAGCGCGCCTTCCCGGTGGTGCGCTCGCCCGGCGTGCGCGACAGCCATCCGCTGATGCGGATGCCCGCCGCGGAGCCGAGGCCATGAGCCTGGTCGAGATCGACGGCGCGACCCTGCGCTACGGCGCCCTCACCGCCCTGAGCGGGCTCGACCTGCGCCTGGAGCCCGGCGAGGTGCTCGGCCTGCTCGGCCACAACGGCGCCGGCAAGACCACCACCATCAAGCTGGTCCTCGGCCTGCTGGCCCCCAGCGAAGGCCGCGTGCGGGTCCTCGGCCACGATGCGAGGAGCCTGGAGGCGCGCCGCCAGCTCGGCTACCTGCCGGAGAACGTGACCTTCTACCCGCAGCTCAGCGGCGCGGAAACCCTGCGCCACTTCGCCCGCCTCAAGGGCGTGGCGCCGGCCGAAGCCGCGCGCCTGCTGGAACAGGTCGGCCTCGGCCATGCCGCCAGGCGACGCCTGAAAACCTACTCGAAGGGCATGCGCCAGCGCCTCGGCCTGGCCCAGGCGCTGCTCGGCGAACCGCGCCTGCTGCTGCTCGACGAACCGACGGTGGGCCTCGACCCGCTGGCCACCGTCGAGCTCTACCAATTGCTCGACCGCCTGCGCGGCCAGGGCACCGGGATCGTCCTTTGCTCCCATGTGCTGCCCGGCGTCGAGACGCACATCGACCGCGCCGCGATTCTCGCCGGCGGCCGCCTGCAAGTGGCCGGCAGCCTCGCCGAATTGCGCCGCAAGGCGGCTCTGCCGACCCGCGTGCGCCTGGCCAGCCCGCATAACCCGCAGTGGCTCGAACGCTGGCACCGGGCCGGCCTGGCGGCGCGGAGACTGGACGACCAGCGCATCGAGGTACTGCTGGACGATGCCGAGCGCGACGGCGTGCTGGAAGCGCTGCTGGCCGCGCGCGAGTTCGACCTGGAAATCCTGCCGCCGTCGCTGGAGGACCTCTATCGCCACCACATGTCCCCCGCCCCCGCCGGAGCCACGCCATGCCCGTAGTCTGGACCATCGCCCGCAAGGAACTGGCCGACGGCCTGCGCAATCGCTGGCTGCTGGCGATCAGCCTGCTGTTCGCCCTGCTCTCGGTGGGCATCGCCTGGTTCGGCGCCGCCGCGGCCGGCCAGGTCGGCTTCACCTCGGTGCCGGCGACGGTCGCCAGCCTGACCAGCCTGGCCACCTTCCTGATGCCGCTGATCGCCCTGCTGCTGGCCTACGACGCCATCGTCGGCGAGGAGGAAGGCGGCACCCTGCTGCTGCTCCTGACCTACCCGCTGGGGCGCGGCCAGTTGCTGCTCGGCAAGTTCCTCGGTCACGGCCTGATCCTCGCCCTGGCCACCCTGATCGGCTTCGGCAGCGCGGCGCTGGCGATCCTCGCGCTGGTGCCGGAGGTCGAGGCGGCCATCCTGCTGGGCGCCTTCGGCCGCTTCATGGGTTCCTCGCTGCTGCTCGGCTGCGTGTTCCTCGCCCTGGCCTACGCCCTGAGCAGCCGCGCCAGCGAGAAATCCAGCGCCGCCGGGCAGGCGCTCGGCCTGTGGTTCTTCTTCGTCCTGCTGTTCGACCTGGCCCTGCTGGCGATCCTGGTCCTCAGCCAGGGTCACCTGAGCCCGCGGCTGCTGCCCTGGCTGTTGCTGCTCAACCCGACCGACCTCTACCGGCTGATCAACCTGTCCGGCTTCGACGCAGCCGCCGCCGGCGGGGTGGTTCCCCTGGCCAGCGACCTGCCGGTGTCCGCCAGCGCCCTCTGGCTGGCCCTGGCCCTCTGGGCCGGCGCTGCCCTGGCGCTGGCCCACGGCCTGTTCCGCCGCCGCCCCATCTGACTCACGAGGTTCCGCCATGCAACGTCATACCCTCCCCCTGCGCCCTCTGCTCGGCACGCTCCTGCTCGGCCTGCTGCTGGCCGGCTGCGATGCGTCGCGGGACGACGCCACGGCACTCGGCCCGGTGCCGATCGCCAGCGGCGACGAATGCCACGTCTGCGGCATGCTCATCGAGGAAATGCCCGGTCCCAAGGGCGAGTCGGTGCTTCCCGGCGCGGTGCGCAAGTTCTGCTCCACCGCCGAACTGTTCGGCTGGTGGCTGCAACCGGAAAACCGCCAGGGCCAGGCGCGCCTGTATGTCCACGACATGAGCCAGGCCGACTGGCGGCACCCCGACGACGCCCGCCTGATCGACGCCACCCGCGCCTACTACGTGGTCGGCATCCAGCGGCCGGGCGGCATGGGCGCCACCCTCGCCTCGTTCGCCGACGAAGAGGCCGCGACGCGCCTGGCGGCCGAGGAAGGCGGCCGGGTACTGCGCTTCGACGAGATCGACCAGGCGGTGCTGCAAGGCGTGGGCGGCGACCACCCGCACCGGCACCCGGCGCACTGAGCGTGGGCCGGAAAGCAGAAAGCCCCTGCCGCGGATACGGCAGGGGCTTTCTTCGCCTGGCGCGACGAGGCGCGGCGGAGGCCTACTTCTCGACGAAGGCGCGCTCGATCAGGTAGTCGCCCGGCTCGCCCATGCGCGGCGAGATCTTCAGGCCGAAGCTGTCGAGCACGGCGCTGGTCTCTTCCAGCATGCTCGGGCTGCCGCAGATCATCGCACGGTCGTCCTGCGGATTCATCGGCGGCAGGCCGATGTCCTCGAACAGCTTGCCGCTGCGCATCAGGTCGGTCTGGCGGCCCTGGTTGCGGAACGGCTCGCGGGTCACCAGCGGGTAGTAGATCAGCTTCTCTTTCACCTGGTCGCCGAAGTACTCGTGTTCCGGCAGGACCTTGGTGATGAAGTCGGCGTAGGCCAGTTCGCTGACCCAGCGAACGCCGTGGACCAGGATCACCTTCTCGTAGCGCTCGTAGGTTTCCGGGTCCTGGATCACGCTGAGGAAGGGCGCCATGCCGGTGCCGGTGCTGAGCAGGTAGAGGTGCTTGCCGGGCAGCAGGTCGTCGTGCACCAGGGTGCCGGTCGGCTTGCGGCTGACCATCAGCTCGTCGCCTTCCTTCAGGTGCTGCAGGCGCGAGGTCAGCGGGCCGTCCGGGACCTTGATGCTGAAGAACTCCAGGTGCTCTTCGTAGTTCGGGCTGGCAATGCTGTAGGCGCGCATCAGCGGACGACCGTCGACTTCCAGGCCGATCATCACGAACTGGCCAGTCTTGAAGCGCAGACCCGGGTTGCGGGTGGTCTTGAAGCTGAACAGGGTGTCGTTCCAGTGGTGCACGCTGAGAACGCGCTCGGTGTACAGATTGCTCATCAAAGACTCCTAGGAAAACGCGGGCGCACACCAACAGCAGCAGACGTGACGCAGTTGCGCGGCATTTTATCGGTTGCCAAAATATCCGCAAAATGAATTGTCTGGATAATGCTTATCCAGAATATGGATATGGGATAACACGATATCGGTCGGCCGCCGGCCGCCGAGGGCTCCCATCGCTCCCGCGGACGGGGCGCAAGGATAACCGAGCCAACCCCGCCGACGGAACGGCAAAATGTCGCGGGGCCTTTCGCTCTAGACGAGGAAGCCTGGATGAAATTCACCCTCCGCCAGCTCGAGGTGTTCGTCGCCGTGGCCCAGCAGGAGAGCGTCTCCCGCGCCGCCGAGGGGCTGTCGCTGTCGCAGTCGGCGACCAGCACCTCGCTCGGCGAGCTGGAGCGGCAGTTCGACTGCAAGCTGTTCGACCGCGCCGGCAAGCGCCTGACCCTCAATGCCCTCGGCCGCCAACTGCTGCCGCAGGCGGTGGCGCTGCTCGACCGCGGCGAGGAAATCGAGAACCTGCTCAACGGCAAGACCGCCTTCGGCTCCCTCGACCTCGGCGCCACCCTGACCATCGGCAACTACCTGGCCACGCTGCTGATCGGCGCCTTCATGCAGCGCCAGCCGGACTGCCGGGTGCGCCTGCACGTGCACAACACCGCCCAGGTGGTGCAGCAGGTCGCCCACTACGAGCTGGACCTGGGCCTGATCGAGGGCGACTGCCGGCATCCGGACATCGAGGTGCAACCCTGGATGGAGGACGAACTGGTGGTGTTCTGCGCCCCCCAGCATCCGCTGGCGCGGCGGGGCGGCGCCGACCTGGAACGGCTGACGCGGGAGGCCTGGATCCTCCGCGAGCAGGGCTCCGGCACCCGCCTGACCTTCGACCAGGCCATGCGTCATCACCCGCGGCCGCTGAACATCCGCCTGGAGCTGGAGCACACCGAGGCGATCAAGCGTGCCGTGGAGTCCGGCCTGGGCATCGGCTGCATTTCCCGCCTGGCCCTGCGCGACGCTTTCCGCCGCGGCAGCCTGGTGCCGGTGGAAACGCCCGGCCTGGACCTGCGCCGGCAGTTCTACTTCATCTGGCACAAGCAGAAGTACCAGACTGCGACCATGCGCGAGTTCCTCGACCTGTGCCGCAGCGAGACCGCCGGGATCAGCCGCAGCGACGAGATCGTGCTGCCGCTGATTCCCTGACTCAGTTGGCCAGGGACAGGTTGCCGTCGCGGTACTGGCGGTACGAGGTATAGGGCAGCGCGAGGGTGTCGATCACCCCGGACAGCGCGAAGTCGAGGGCCAGCACCTCGAGGATGCCGTCGGCTTGCGCCGGCGCCACCGGCGACCCGGTCTTCACGTTGAGCCGGCAGAAGGTGTAGCTGACCCCGCTGTACACCCGCGGCAGGCTGGTGCAGGCGGTCGCCTTCAGGCGCAAGTCGTGGGCGGCGCTGGCGTCGTCGCGCACCAGCGTGTTGACGGAACCGCACCCGCCGAGCGTGGCGAGCCCCAGAAGCACCAGCAAAGAAAGCCCCGAACGAAACATTCCTTCATCTCCCTGTGCGAACGCCAGCCGAGTATGGCCGGCCTTGCGCCGCTTCACCAACCCTTGACGTTGTCCCAGCGCCAGTTGCGGTACTGGTACAGCAGCGTACCCAGCAACGCATAGGTGGCGGCCATGCCCAGCAGCACCAGGGCATGGTCGCTGACTTCGCGCAGCGGCAGGTCCATCTGGTTCATCTCGGCGATGGCGCGGATCGCCCAGGTCGAGGGGATCGCGTCGGCCAGCCAGCGTACCCAGTCCGGCATGGCCTGTTCCGGCCAGCTGTAGCCGGCCATGTAGAACAGCGGCAGGGTGATGAAGGTCATGGTCAGGTACACCGATTCCTCGGTGGGCAGCAGCTCGGCGATGAACTCGCTGAGGGCGATCACCGCGATTAGGAACGGCAGGACGATCCCCAGCAGCATGAAGAACGAGGCCGACTGGCGATAGCCCAGCAGGTGCGGCCAGATCACGTAGAAGAGCATCGCCAGCACGGACCAGATCAGCAGTTGCGCGCTGTAGCGGCCGAAGCGGGTCGACAGCGGCTGGCGCATGTAGCGCGGGGTGCCGCCGCGCAGCATGATGTTGCCGCGGGTGCAGCCGAGCAGCAGGCTGTGTTGCAGGATCAGCGACAGCAGCCCCGGAAGGACGATCGCGGCGAAGCTGATGCCGGGGTTGAACAGGTCGGTCAATTGCCCTACCAGCGGGCTCAGCACCACCTGCGCCTGGGTCGCGGTGAAGCCTTCGCGTTCCAGCAGAGCGGCGTTGTAACGGTTGGTCAGCGCGCTGTAGACCGCCGAGATGTCCTGCTGGATCTGGCCGTTGGCCATGCGGTTGGTGGCATCGCCGAAGTACGGGATCACCAGCGCCTCGCCGCGCAGCAGGCGCTTCTCGAAGTTCAGCGGGATCACGATGATCGCGTACAGCTCGCGCCAGGCCAGGTCGCGCTTGGCCTGCGGCAGGCTGTCGTAGCCGACCACGGCGACTTTCGGCGCCGAATCGAGCAGCCGGACCAGCTCGCGCGACACGTCGCTGTGATCCTCGTCGACCACCGCCACCGGCAGGTCGAGGGCGGTGTGGTTCATGTACGGCAGCGAGGTGATGCACACCGAGGCCACGACCATCAGCCACATCGGCTTGGACAGCATGGCCTTCAGGGTTTCCCGGAGGATTTGCAGGTAGTTCTTCATATCGGGCTCAGGTCCAGGCGGCTGCGCAGGCGCATCTTGGCGATCATGTAGGCGATCAGCGGGTACAGCGCCAGCTTGGCGCAGGTGTAGAGCGCCGAACTGGGCGGCGCCTGGCGCAGGAACTGGTCGAACAGGCCGTGCAGGGTGTGGGTCAGCGGCTCGGCCTCGGCGATCACCCGCGCCAGGGTCGGCATCGCCAGTTCCGGGATCAGCACTCCCGAGTAGGTCTGGGCGACGCCGATCAGCATGCCCACCAGCGAATAGGCGGTGAAGCGGTTGGCGGTGAAGACGAACAGCACCAGCCCGACGCTCTGCGCGGCGATCACGTAGAACAGCGTGATCATCAGCATCGCCAGCGGGCTGCCGTTGATGCGCGCGCCGGAGAACGCCACCAGCAGGAAGATTTCCAGCATCAGCAGCGCGGTGAACAGCAGCGTGTAGGGCGCCAGCTTGCCCACCAGGCGTACGCCGAGGGCCTTGGCCCGCAGGATGTGCGGCGAGGAGGCGCGCAGTTCCGGCGCCTCGCGGGCCAGCACATGGACCATGGTGACGATCACGAACAGCTGTAGCAGGTGCACGATGGCGGCGAACTGCTGGTAATAGATGTAGTTGCCGCTGGCATTGAACAGGCTGTCGTAGGACACGCTGATGCTCGCCAGGTGCGGCAGCGCCGCCGGCATCCCGGCGGCCAGGCGCGGACGCAATTCGCCGTTGAGGCTGGCGACCAGCGCCGAGAAGTCCTGGGTGGCGGCGTAGCCGGCCGAATACAGCAGCGCGTTGTAGTACAGCTCGGCCTTCGGCGCGCGCCCGCCGAGCACGTCGGCCTCGAAGTCCGGCGGGATGTAGAGCAAGGCGTAGGCATCGGCCCGACGGATCGCGTCGAGCCCCTCCTGGACGCCGGCGGGAACGGTGATCACCTGGGCGTGGGAGGTCGCGTCGAGTTCGCGGATCAACTTGCGCGACAGTTGGCTATGGTCCTTGTCGATCACCGCCAGCGGCATGTCCAGCAGGGTACCGGCCTGGTAGACGCCGCTGATCACGCCGAACAGCAGCAGCGGCCAGCACCAGCCGAGCCAGTGGATGGTCCAGCTGCGGCAGGCGATCCGCGTCTCGGTGTTGAACGCCTGGACGAAACGGCTGGCGTTGCGCTTCAGCGCGGCCCACGCCATCGCTCAGTTCGTCCAGCGCCACAGCGCGCTCATGCCCGGGCGCAGGCCGGGTGTCGGCTGCAACGGGTAGAAGCGGGTCTCGAAGGTCTTCAGGTCGAAATCGCCGGTGGCGCGGGTCGCGCGCCTGGTCGAGAAATCGCCCAGCGGGGCGATGTAGCGCAGCTCGGTCTCGACCTCGGCGCCGCCCAGGCCGGGCACCTGCATGACGATGCGGTCGCCCTTGCGCACCTTGGCCAGGATGTCCTCGCGCAGGTTGAAGACGAAGTAGCTGTCGTCCAGCCGCACCAGCGTCAGCAGCGGACTGTAGGCGTTGATCAGTTCGCCCTGTTCGGCGGGGATCGGCCCGACCTCGCCGTTGACCGGCGCGCGCACCTGCAGGTCGTCGATCTGCGCCTGTAGCTCGGCGATCTGCGCGTCGGCCCGGCGCACCGCGGCCTGCAACGCCTGGCGGCGCTCCTCGCGGTCGCCCTTGAGGCCTTCGTCGAGATTGGCCCGCGCCTCGGCGACGCGGTCGCGGGCGACATCGCGCTCACGCCGCGAGAGGTCGAACTGGGTCCGCGAGAGGAAGCCGCGCTCGACCATCTGCTGGTTGCGCTGGAAATCCGACTCGGCGTTGCGCAACTCGGCCTCGGCCTGTGCCAGGCTGGCCTTGAGCGCGCGGATGCTCTCCTCGCGGGTACCGTGGAGCGACTCGTCGAGCTGCGCCTGGGCCTGGTTGCGCGCCGCGTGCAAGGCATCGAGCTGGGCTTCCAGCTCGGGGCTGTCGAGGCTGATCAGCAGGTCGCCCTGCTTCACCTCGTCGCCGCGCCGCACGTGCAGCACCTGGACCCGGCCCTTGGCCTTGGAGGAAACGATGACGTTGGTGGCGTCCGCCTCGCCCTGCAACAGCAGGGGCGGATTGTGCAGGCGCAGGTAGAGGGTGATGGCGACGATCGCGAGGATCAGCAGCGGGGTAAAGAGTTTCCATCCCTTCATGGGGCAGGCTTCCTGAACACGACCGGGCGATGGTAGTACATTGCCAGGCCGTTGCGCTGGCCGGAAGCGCGCCGGAGACCGGCTCCGGCGCGGCGACGAATCAGGCTTCCCCTTCGGCGTCCTCGCTCGCCACCCGCCGCGCGGCGGCGCCGTCGGACTTCGCCGAAGGGAAGCGCGCCGAGGCGAAGCGCACCACCAGGATCGCCAGCGCCAGCAGCAGCAACGCCACCGAGACCAGGATGATGCCATCGTCCGGCGTATGGTTGTGCTGGATGTCGGCGATCATCAGGCGGGTCAGCGCGGTCATCGCCACGTAGATCAGGAAGCGTACCGGCATGTGGTTGGTCTTGAAGTAGATACCGACCATCGCGCCCAGCTCGAGGTAGATGAACAGCAGGAGGATGTCGTCGATCGACGCATGCCCCTTGTTCACCATCCCCAGGAAGGCCGCGCCAGCCGCCCAGAAGACCGTGGCGCCGATGGCGAACAGGGCCAGGTAGTGGAACGCCTCCACCAGCAGGTTGCCGAGGCTCTCCGCCTGGTGGTGCATGCTTGCGCGCAGGCGCTCGGCCCAATTCTGTTTCATAGCTTCTCCCGACAAAGACGACGGCCACCTGGCCCGAAGCGTGCAAGGCCCAGGCCAAGGCACGTGCGCAGATAGACGTCCGCACGTCGGCGCAGGGTACAGCCCGGCGGTGACAAAGAACTTTCCGGGCGACACCCAGTCCCAACCAGCACGACAGCATTCAGGTGGTCCGCCATGACCGACAGCAGCCCTTTCCAGCTCCTCACCGAGGCCTTCCAGGCCGAGTACCGGGTCAACCTCAGCCTGGAGCGGCCGGACGGCAGCATCGTCCTCACCCTCTCCAACGAACGCGGGGTCGCCGCCAAGCGCCTGATCCGACCGGCGCAACTGCATGACCTGGAGCAGTTGCAGCGGATGATCGAGAGCATCCGTTTCGGCATCGCCATCGAAAACGGCACCAGCGCGCCGCAACTGTTGCAGGCGATGACCCAAGGCAAGGCACGCTGGCCGATAGCTATCTGATGGCAGCGGCGACCTGCGCGCGTCCTTCGCCGGCGCCGAAATAGGCGGCCAGCACCGCCAGGTCGCGGTCTTCCAGCACCCCCGCCAACTGGCGCAGGCGCAGCCAGGCGTTGAGGTAGGCGTAGCGCGCTTCCGCCAGGTCGCGGCGGGCGCCGTAGAACTGCTGTTCGGCGTCCAGCACGTCGCGATTGACCCGCTCCCCGCCGGCGACGCTGCGCCGCGTCGCCGTCACCTGTTCGCGCGCCGCCGCCACCGCCATCTCATAGGCACGCACCTTGGCCAGGCTGCTGGCGGTCAGGTCGAACTGGCTGTGCAGGTCATTGATCACACTGGCCACCTGGGCATCCAGCTCGGCCTGGGCCTGAGCGTACTTGTCGCCGGCCTGGCGGGTCGCCGCCGACACCCGCCCGCCCTCGAACAGCGGCAGGCTGAGACGCAGGCCGACACTGTCGGTGTCGTATTTCTGCTCGTAGGTGCTTTCCGAAGCCGAGTGCGTCTTGCTGCTGCTGGCGTAGAGGCTGAGCCTGGGCAGGTGGCCGGCACGATTGCGCTCCACCTCGTAGGCCGCCGCCTCCAGCGCATAGCGCTGGGCGCCCAGCTCGGCGCTGCGTTGCAGGGCCACCTGGCGCCAGCCCTCGAAGGTCGCCGGTTGCAGGCGCAACGCCGGGAAACGCTCGATGGGCGCGGCCAGTTCGCGATCCTCCAGTGCCTGCCCGAGCATCGCTTCCAGCGTACGCCGCGCCGCCGCCGCACGATCGCCGGCGGCGATCTCCTCGGCGCGGGTCAGGCTCAGCCGGGCGCGGGTCTCCAGCAGGTCGGTGCGGGTGCCCTCGCCTTCCTCGAAGGCACGCTGGTTGAACGCCAGCTGGGTTTCCAGGGCGCGCCGCTGGGCCTCGGCCAGGAGCACCTGCTCGCGGGCGAACAGGGTTTCGCTGTAGGCGGCGAACAGGCGCACCGCCAGTTCCTGGCTGCGCCCGCGGAACTGTTCGTCGGCGAACAGCGCCTGGGCCTCGCCCTGGCGGTAGCGCGCGTAGGCCTCGTAGTCGAACAGCGGCTGCTCCAGGCTGAGGGTCGAGGCGTAGCTGCGATAGTCGCGCTCGACGCGGGCGTCGCCCTGGCTGACGGTGGAGTCGTTGCGCGCCTTGTTGTAGTCGTAGCGCAGGCTCGGCAGCAGGCCGGCACGGCCGATGGCGCGGTTTTCGCTGCCGGCGCGGCGCTCGTGGAGCGCCGCCTGGAAGGTCGGGTCGTGGCGCACCGCCAGTTGGTAGGCGTCCAGCAGGCCCAGCGCCTGGGCCGAGGAGGCCGAAAGCAGCGCGGAGGACAGCAGGCAGGCTCGCAGGCGATTCATTCTTCCCCCAGCGCCAGGTGGGTACGGTCGGCCAGCGGCTTGAACAGGTAGTTCAGCAGCGAGCGCTCGCCGCTGCGGACGAAGGCCTCCACCGGCATCCCCGGGCGGATCTCCAGGCCGGCCAGGCGACGTACGCCCTCCTCGCCTACGCGGATGCGCACCCGGTAGTACGGCGCCTCGCTGCGCTCGTCCAGCAGGCGGTCGGCCGAGACCAGGGTCACTTCGCCCTCCACCCGCGGCGTAGTGCTCTGGTTGAAGGCGCTGAACATCAGCTCCACCGGCAGGCCGACGCGGACCTTGTCGACCATCTCCACCGGCAGCCGAGCGTCCACCAGCAGCGGCTGGCGCTCCGGGAGGATTTCCATCAGTTGCTGGCCGGGCGCGATCACGCCGCCCTCGGTGAACACTTCCTGGCCGACCACCAGGCCGGCGACCGGCGCCCGTACCTCGCTGTTGGCCAGGTCGAAGCGCGCGCTGGCCAGGCGATTGCGCAACTCCTCGGCGCGCACCTGGGCGTCGGCCAGGCTGGCGCGCACCTCTTCCTGGAACTTCTCCCGCCGCTGGGCCATGCGCAGGCGCAGTTCGAGGATCTGCCGGCGGGTACTGCCGAGGCTGCCGAGGTCGCCGGCGATCTCGCCGTTGACCTGGGCCAGCAGGCGCTCGCTGTCGAGCAGGCGGTTGCGCGGCACGTAGCCCTCGCTGGCCAGTTGGCGCAGGCCGCGCAACTGTTCCTCGAGGGCGGCGCGCTGCTGCTCCTTGCTGCGCAGCGCGGCTTGCAGGCCGTCCAGTTGCGCCTGGCTGCCGGCGACCGTCTCGGCGAGACCATCGAGTTCCAGGCGCAGCGCCCGCCGACGGCTGTCGTGCAACTGCCGCTGCTGTTCCAGCAGGGTCGGCAGGCGCGGGTCGTCCAGCGCCAGCAGCTCGGCGGGAAACTCGATCCGCGCCTTTTCATCGCGCTCGGCGCTCAGCCGCGCCAGACTCGCCAGCGCCGCCAGGTACTGGGCGAACAGGCCATCGGCCTGGGCCCGGGCCTGGGTAGCGTCCATCTCCAGCAGCACCTGTCCTGCCTCCACCCGCTCGCCTTCGTGCACGCGGATGTGCCTGACCAGGCCGCCGGTAGGGTGCTGCACGGCCTTGCGACTACCGGCCACCATCACCGTGCCGGAGACCCCGACGCCCTTGTCCAGCGGGGCCAACCCGGCCCACAGGAGAAAGCCGACGAAGCCGAGCAGCACCAGCCCCCAGCCGAGCCGGGAAAAACGCTTCTCGTCCAGTTCCAGCGCCGCGCCGCCGGCGCCGACTTCGCGCAACCGCGCCTGCCCGCTCATCGCGCCGCTCCTCCCGGCACACCGCCGACCGGCATCCCCGGTCCCGGCCGGTAGCCGAAACCGAACGCCGGCGTCGGCCGTGTCGGCGCCGGGGCCGCAGCGGCCGGCGGCGAGGCGCTGGCAAGCACCTCGGCGGTCGCGCCGAAACGCTGCAGGCGTCCGCCATGCAGCAACAACAGCTTGTCGGTCAGCGCCAGCACCGCCGGCTTGTGGGTGACCAGCACCAGGCTGCTGCCGTGCCGGCGCATCGCCGCGATGGCCTCGGCCAGGGCCGCCTCACCCGCCTCGTCGAGGCTGGCATTGGGTTCGTCGAGCACGATCAGCGCCGGTCGCCCGTACAGCGCGCGGGCCAGGCCGATGCGCTGGCGCTGGCCGCCGGAGAGTCCAGCGCCGCCGTCGCCAAGGCGCGTGTCGTAGCCCTGCGGCAGGCGCAGCACCAGGTCGTGTACGCCGGCCAGGCGCGCTGCCGCCACCACCTTCTCGGCATCCACCTCGGCGAAGCGCGCGATGTTCTCGGCGATGCTGCCGGCGAACAGTTGCACGTCCTGGGCCAGGTAGCCGATGTGCGGCCCCAGTGCCGCCGCGCTCCACTGCCGCAGGTCGGCGCCGTCCAAGCGCACCGCGCCGGACAGCGGCTGCCAGGCGCCCACCAGCAAGCGCGCCAGGGTCGACTTGCCGGAACCGGACGGCCCGATCACGCCGAGCGCTTCGCCAGGCTCCAGGGCGAAACCGAGGTCCTGCAACAATGCCTGCTCGCGTCCCGGCGCGGCCGCGCAGAGCCGCTCGACGCGCAACGCGCCGCGCGGCGCCGGCAGCGGCATGCCCAGGGCAGCCGGCGGATTCTCCTCGAGCAGCCGCGCCAGCCGCTGGTAGGCCTGCCGCGCGCCGCTCCACTGGCGCCAGACCGCGATCAACTGGTCGATGGGGCTGAGCACGCGGCCCATCAGGATCGAGCCGGCGATCATCATCCCCGGGGTGATCAGGCCTTCCACCGCCAGCCAGGCGCCGAGGCCGAGCACCAGCGACTGCAAGGCCAGGCGCACGCCCTTGGAGGTCGCGCCGATCGCCGCGCTGCGCTCGCTGCCGAGGTTCTGCCGGGCAAGGAAGGCCTGGTGCTGGGCGAACCAGCGCGCGCGCATGGCCGGCAACATGCCCATTGCCGCCAGGGTTTCCGCCTGGCGCAGGTTGGCCGAGGCCTGCTGGGTGGCGAGGATCGACAGTTGCCCGGCCTCGGCCAGCGGTTCGCGCGAGCGGCTTTCGTTGACCCAGGCGAGCAGCACCAGCAGCAGCGCCCCAACCAGGGCGAGCAGGCCGAGCCAGGGACTGAAGAGGAAGATCACCAGCAGGTAGAGCGGGAACCAGGGCGCGTCGAAGAAGGCGAACAGGGCGTTGCCGGTGAGGAACTGGCGCAGGCTGGTCAGGTCGTTCAGCGCCTGCCCGACGGCCTGCTCGCCGCGCTCCAGGCTGGCGCGGAACGAGGCGTCGTAGATGCGCTGGTTGAGTTGCATGTCGAGCTGGCCGCCGAGGCGGATCACCACCAGGCTGCGCACCCACTCCAGGGCGCCGAGCAGCAGGTAGAGGCCGAGCACCATGAGGGTCAGCATCAGCAGGGTCATGTGGTTGCCGGAGCCGAGCACCCGGTCGTAGACCTGCAGCATGTACAGCGACGGCGCCAGCATCAGCAGGTTGATCACCGCGGTGAACAGCGCGACGCTGCGCAGCGCCGGGCGGAAGCGGCCGAGGGTGGCGAGGATTTCATTGCGCGGCGAGGCCGGCCGGAGCTTCATCGGAGTCGGGTCCTGTGGGTGTCCGGGCCGCGAGCGGGCCCGGAGGACATTGCGGCAGTCTCCGCTTGCCGGGCACGGCCGGCGGAGGAACAATCCGGGGGCCGCCGTCGCCACGGGTGCGAGGCGCAGCGACGGCGGTTCGTGCGCCGGAGAGGAGCGCCAACTCCTCTCCGGCCTTTAGCGCAAGCAGTCCACGAACGCTATCGTGGACAGTTGCTCAGGCCGCCAGGGCCAGGTCGTGCGGCAGTTCCTGCACGCCGACCACGCCGATTTCCGCCGCTGCCGCAGCCGGGGTGGCATGGGCGACGCCGGCCGCGGCCAACTGGTCGAAGGTGGAGTTGATCGACAGGCTCGGGTCGACCGCTTTCAGCAGCGCGTCGATCTGCCCCTGCAGGGCGCTGCTGTCACCGCTCATCAGGCCGTAGACCACCTTGTGCACGGTGCCGTCGCGGCCCTGGGCGATCGGCGAATCCAGGCCCAGGTTGCTGAAGCTCACCTCCTGGCTGTCCAGGGCATAGCCACCGCTGGAGACGCCGCCGGTCAGGGTGTCGCCGAGGGCGATGCTGTCCAGCTTGCCCCACAGGGTGTGGCTGGGGTTGCTGAACAGGGTGTAGTGGAGGTCGCCGCCGGCGATGAAGGCCGCGTCGCTGGCGGTGCTCTTCAGCGCGTACTGGCTGCCGTCGAACGGACCGGGGTTGAAGCCGCCGGTATTGCTGCCGTCCACCACCTGGCCCGGACGATGGTTGACGTCGCCGAAGTAGGCCGACCAGTCCGCCAGGTAATCCGCTACGGTCCAGCCGCTGTAGGTGGTGCTGTAGGAAATCGAAATGCTCATGCCAAAACTCCAATTCAACGAGTGGTGAATGCCGGAGCGCACGGATGCCCGCTCCGGTTTTGCCCTTCACTGGGCAAAACGGGGGTCAGAACTGGTATTCGAGGGTGCCTTGCAGGGTCCGCCCGCGACCGAGGGTGAAGGCCAGCACGTCGCCCAGCGGCACCAGGTAGGCGCGGTCGGTGACGTTCTCCATGGCCAGGCGCAGGGTCAGTTCATCGCTCACCCGGTAGCTGCCGTACAGGTCGTAGACGGTGTATTCCTTCCAGTCCGCCGGGTACACGCCGGCCTGCGACACCGTGGCGCCGCCAGCCACCGAGTAGCCTTCGCTGTAGCGGGCACGGGCGCCGACGTCCAGCCTGCGGTCGAAGAAGCGCATGCCCAGGGTCAGCGAGCCGCGATCCATCGGCATGTGTTCGGCGGAGCCGAGCACCGCGCTGCAATGGGTGGCGGCGTTGGCCTGCTCGTCCGGCCGCATGTCGATCACCGGCGGGCGGCGACCGCTGCCCTTCACCGTCTGGGTGACGCCGCCGAGCCAGGCGGTCTTCGAACAGAAGTCGTTGCTGCCGATCATGTGCGTGTAGGAGAGCTGCCCGTAGGCCAGCCCGGCATCGTAGTCGAGCTGGTACTCGACGCCACGGAAGCGCGTGCTGTCGAGGTTGTTGACGTAGGCGCTGTTGCCGATCCCGGCCATGCCGTAGCCCGGCGGCTGCATGCCCATGCCCATGAAGATGAAGTCGTCGACCCGGGTGTCGAAGTAGGCGACCTTCAGGCCCAGGCGGTCGTCGCTGAACCAGAGGTTCTCCTTCAGCACGTTGAAACCGACTTCCCAGGCCTTCGAGCGCTCCGGACTGAGGAACGGGTTGGGGTACATGTTTTCCGCGCCGCCGCCGTGGGGGCGGCCGGTGATCAGGCTCTCGGTCACCGCCGGCGGGCGCCAGCCCTTGCCGTAGGTGGCGAACAACTGCAACCAGTCGACGCCGGGCTTGACCGACAGGCCGAAGGTCGGCGAGAAGCGCCCCTCCTCGCGGTCGACGTCGTATTGCAGCGGCATGTCGGTCTGCCGGGTGGTGCCAAGGATGAAGGTGCGCGCGTTGAAGCCGGTGTCGCCGCGCAGGCGGTAGCGGTCGTAACGCAGCCCGGCGTTGAGGTTGAGCCAGTCGTCGTAGTCGTAGTCGAGACGGGCGAACAGGCTACCGAGGGCGCGGTCGCCCTTGGGGGTCATGCCTTCGGCCGCAGGGAAGCCGACCGCCGAGGTGCTCGCCCGCGGCTGGCTGGAGTCCGGCCGCACCTTGTCGTAGAAGAACTCCAGGCCATAGTTGGCGCGCAGCGTGGAGAGATCGTCGAGAGCGAAGGTCGAGGTGTTCTGCGCCTGCGCGCCGTAGGTGTCGGTCTGGTAGGTGATCGAGTAGCCGGGGGTGATACCGCGTTGCAGGGTCTGCTGGCGGTTGCGGTTGTCGACGTAGTAGAGCTTGGCCTTGAAGTCCACCAACGGGTTGTCCGGCGCGTAGCCGTAGTCGATGGCGAAGTTCTGCGCACGCACGTCGCTGCTGCCGAGCTTTTCCCAGAGCGCCTGGTTCTCGGTGTTGAGCATGTTGGCGTCGTCGTAGGACACCTGGGTGGTCAGGTAGCTGAACTGCAGGCGCTGGTCCTGCGGCAGGGCGACGCCAAGCTTGGCCAGTCGCGAGCGCATCACATAGCCGGAGTAGGCCACCGGCGAATGCTTGACCCGCTGCCCGGCCTCGGGATTGAACCAGGCGCCGGTGCGCAGCTCGCCGATGCTGCCCTTGGTCCCCGGGTCGTAGTCGCCCAGGTGGCGCTCGCTGGCGGCGACCAGCATGTCCCAGGCCTCGGTGCCGATGGCGAAGGCCGCGCTGCCGATGAAGTGGGTGCCGTTGGCGTCGCCGCCCAGGCCGCTGGTGAGGCGCACCCGGCCACCGACCTGCTTGCCCGGCTTGACCAGGTCGCGGGCCTCCAGGGTGCGGAAGTTGGCGATCCCGCCGATCACCCCGGCGCCGCCCATGGCCGAGCTGGCGCCCTTGTCGATGACCACCTCGCTGAGCAGCTCGGGATCGACGTAGAGCGTCCCGTTGCGCTGCTGGTGGCCGCTCTGCTGGTAGTTCTGGCGCATGCCGTCGACCGACATGTTGACCCGCCCGTAGTCCTGGATGCCACGGATGTTCACCGACAGGCCGGGGTCCTGCTGGCTCACCGAGGAGTACACCCCGGGGGTTTCCTCGAGCATGTCGGCGGCATGCCGCGGCGGGTTGCGCTCGATCTGCTCGCGGCCGATCACGCTGACCGAATGCGGCGTCTGGTAGACCCAGTCGTCCGGACGCGCGGCGGAGATCACCGAGGGCGACATCTGCACCAGGTCGTCCTGGCTGACGCGGATCAGGCTCAATTGGTCCTTGCCGGAGAAGCGGTATTCCACCGGGCTGCCCTGGAGCATCTGGCTCAGGCCGTCGGCCAGCACGTATTCGCCGTGCACCGCCGCGCTGCCGAGACCGGCGAAACGCTGGCTGTCGAAGAACACCTGGACCCCGGCCTGCTCGGCGAATCGCAGCAGGGCGCGGTTCAGCGGTTGTGCCGGGATGTCCAGCCGGACCCGGCGCAGCGCGGTCTGCTGCTGGCTCGCCGAGTCCGCCCCGTCTTGCGCATGCAGCGGTAGCGCGGCCGTTCCCAGCAGGACCAGGCCCAGCCCCAGGGCCAGTTGCGCCCCCTTGCGACCGCCTCGCACGGCACTCCATCCACGATGTTTCATGACAGCGCCTACACTCCATCGTTTTGTGTAATAAGAATCAGTCTCGTTAAGAGAACGATGGAGGCAGGGAAAGTCAGTAACGGAAATCGAGAAAATTTTTCGCCGGCGGGATCCACGGCTCGAAAATGCGCTTCCCGGCCCCTGCCGGAACAAGCGCGCGGGGCGACTGCCCGGCCCGTGGTCGAGGCTCTCGGAAGCGATCGCGCCGCTCAGTACAGCAGCGTCACTCCCGCCAGGCCCAGGCTGCGCACTCCCAGCTCATCGCTGATCGACTGCAACGAGGCCTCCAGGTCGGCGACCCGGAATACGCCGCTGACCCGCCGCTGCGCCAACGCACCGGGAGCCACCAGCAAATGCCCCGGCCGGTAGCGATTGAGCCGCGCCACCACCTCGCCCAGCGGCTGCTCGTCGAAGACCAGCAGGCCGCGCCGCCAACTGGTCAGGTCGTCGAGGCGACCGCCCAGCGGCGCCTCGACGCCGCCCTCCGCGCTGTAGCGCAGGCTCTCGCCCTCGCCCAGCTCGCGGCGCCCGACGGTCCCCGTGCGCGGATGCGCCAGGGCCACCGCGACGCGGTGTTCGAGCACCCCGACCTGGACGCTGCCGTCGTCGTTGCGGCTGACCAGGAACCGAGTGCCCAGCGCACGAGTGCTGCCGCCGGCGCTTTCCACCACGAAGGGCCGGGTCTCCCGGCCCGCGCGGGGGGCGGCGCGGAAGATCGCGCTGCCTTCGAGCAGGCGCACCCGTCGCTCGCGGCTGTCGTAGGCGACATCGATGGCGCTCTGTGCGTCCAGTTCGACCTCGCTGCCATCCACCAGCCGCAGGATGCGCACCTCGCCCTTGCCGGTGGCGTGGTCGGCCAGCCAGCTCACGCCGGCGTCGCGTTCGTTCCAGGCGCTGCCCAGGGCCAGCAGCACCGCCGCCGCCGCGGCCCAGCCGCGCCAGCCCTTGCGCCGCCCCCCGGCGCGGCGCGGCGCGCTGGCGACCGGCGTCTGAACCATCGTCCGCGGTTCGGCCAGCGATCCCAGCTGTTTCCAGGTCCGTTGCGCCAGCGCCAGCGCGGCCGGGTGCCGGGGGTCGGCCGCCAGCCAGCCGTCCAGCGCTTCGCGCCGGGACCGGTCGAGGTCGCCGCCGTCCAGGCGGATCGCCCATTCGGCGGCCTGCTGGCGGATCTGCTGTTGTTCCTGGGGGCTGTTCACGTGCGGCTCTCGTTGGTCGTTATAGAGGTTCAGACGCGCGAACCGGCAAGACTCGGTAATCCATTCAGCGGGAATCCTCGAGTGCCTGCATCACATGGGCCAGGGCGCGGGCCAGGTGCTTCTGCACCGAGCTATCGGAGATTTCCAGGCGTCTCGCCACCTCGGCATGGGTCAGCCCCTCCAGACGGTTGAGACGGAAGATCTCACGGGTGCGCGGCGGCAGTTCGGCGACTATCTCGCGCAGGCGGGCAAGCGCATCGGCATCCACCGCGGACTCCTCGGGGCCGGGCTGGTCGGCGACGAACCCGGCGAGGTCGTCGTTGGGCCGGGTCTCGGTGCGGCGCCGCCGTTCCTGCCGGTAATGGTCGATGGTGAGGTTGTGCGCGGTGCGGTAGAGATAGGCGTCGACATGCTCGATCGGCTCCTTGTGCCGCTGCTCGGCCAGGCGCAGGAAGCTCTCCTGCGCAAGGTCCGCCGCCAGGTGCGGATCGCGGGTCTTGCGCAACAGATACGACTGCAACTGCCGGGCATGCCTGAGAAACAGTGCCTTGAGATCCTGCTCCGCCAACGGCGCATCCACCCACGTCCTTTCAGAAGGGCAGCAGCATATTTTTTATGATAATGATTTTCAATCGTATTCTTGTGAGATGCAGGGCTCAGCCGAACACCGAGCCGCCGCCGAGGTAGGCCAGGCCCGCGCCAAGGGCCGCCAGCGCCAGCGGCGGGCGCATCGGCGCGTCGTTGATGGCGAAGGCCAGTTGCGCCAGCGGAAACAGCAGCAGGCAGAGCAATGCGCAGGGGATCGAACGGCGACCGCCGCTGGCCACGGACCAGACGTAGCCGATGAGCAGAAGGGCGAAACCGAAGTCTTGCATGCCGGGCATCCTTGCGGGGCGGAAGGTATGCGCCGCGCAACGGGCGGCAGGCGCGCAACCTTAGCAGAAGCGCGGGAGCCGAGGAAAACCCGGCGCGGCCCGTGCCGCGCCGGGTTCGCTCAATTGCCGCTGCAACCGCTGCCCCAGGCCTTGTACTCGACGGTATGCCGCTCGCCCTGCGAGTCCTCGTAGACCAGGCGCGCCGGGACGATCCCACAGGCGCTCCACAGGTCGGTCTTGTAGATCACCCGGGCGATGTCCAGGCGCCCTTCCACGTAGTGCTGGCGGAGCGATTTCGAGTCCGGGTTGGGTCCGTAGGGCTGCTGCTGCGCCTGGGCCAGCGGCGCCAGGCCGAGCAGCGCGACAAGTGCCAACGGGATCACTCTCATGAGGATGTCTCCTTGGTAGAACGTTCAGCCTGAAACTACGCTGCGGAGACTGTCAGGCTCATGAGCCCGGCGTGACATTTCTGTCAGACGACGACCGCCCCGGCAATGCGCCGGCAATCCTGGCGCTATCCACGGACGGCAAGACGCCATATACTGTATGGATAACCAGTCAAAGCAACCTTGCGACTCAGAAGGCACAGAGGTGATGAATGGCCGTCGAAGTGGTGTACCGCAGCAGCCGGGATCAGGAGCGTTTGTTCATGGACAAGGCTGAAGCCGATCGTTACGACAAGATGCTGGAGCTGGCGGAAACGCTGGCCGAGGTGCTGCAGAAGGCGGTGCCGTCGCTGAAGGAGGAACAGGTGGAAGAACTCGGCATCTTCATGGCGAAGAACCGCGACGCCTTCGCCCGCGCCTTCAAGAACCAGCCGGACGCCCTCAACGAACTGTTCGAGGAAAACGCCGCGGACGAATGAGCCGCCGCTGCAAGCAAAGCGCAAGGAGCCGAAACATGCCGCGACAACTTGCCGGCCTGCTGTGCATCCTCCTCGGCCTCGCCGGTGCCCCTGCCCTCGCCTGCCCGTTCCGGGCCACGGACGCCGAGACACCGGCAGCCTCTGCCGGCGCCGCGCAGGTCCTGGCCCTGGGCGGCGCCGGCAGGCTGCAACTCGACCTGCAACGGGCCCCCGCCACTCTGCTGCACAGCGGCGACCTGCTGATCGCCCGCTACGCCGAGGGTCACTACCTCGCCCACCGCCTGCTCGAAGGCAACGAGATGGGCGCGGACGAGGGCGAACGGCTCGACCTTCCGCGACAGGTTCGCCTGCTGTTCGGAGCCCTGCCGCTGGACGGCCTGCCCGACGCCGAGCGCGAGCGTCTCCAGGCGCAGCGCCAGGCCCTCGGCCTGTGCGACCGGCGCGCCAGCGTCAGCCGCTACCGCGTGGCCGGCACCGAGGTCTATCGCCTGCGCGGCAGCCAGGCCGGCAAGCCCTACCACGCGCTCTACCTGCTCGACGGTCCCCAGGTGCACTACCTCGACAGCTCCGGCAGCGACGCCTTCGTCGAGCAGTTGCTCGCCAGCCTGCGACGCCGCTGAGTCCGCGCGGCGCTTGTCCGACCCCCATCGACCAGGAAGGCCCCATGCCCGCTCTCCCCGCCTCCCCCGTCCGCTCCCGACGCTGGCGCCTGGACCGGCGCAGCCTGCTGCTGGCACTGCTGCTGTTCGGCCTGCTGGTCCTGCTCGCCACCCTGGGCCGGCATTGGGGCTGGATACGCAGCTTCGGCGGCGACCTGCTGGCGGTGGTCTGGCTCTACTACCTGATGGGCAGCGCGCTCAGGGCGCCGGCCGCCTGGCTGGCATACGCCGCCTTTGCCGTCGGCGCGCTGCTGGAACTGGGCCAGTACCTGGCGGCGCAACTGCATTGGCAATTCTCCAGCCCCGTGCTGCGCATCGTTCTCGGCAGCACCGCCGACGGCTTCGACCTGCTCGCCTATGCCCTCGGCGCGCTGCTGGCATGGTGGCTGGAGCGCCGGCGCTGATCAGCCGTCGGGCTGCTCCAGGGCGTTCACCAGTACCTTGAGGAAACGCGCCGCCTCGCCACCGGTGGCGGCGCGGTGATCGAAGGTCAGCGAGAGCGGCAGGATCGGGTGGATCGCCATCTCGCCGCGCCAGGCCACTACTTCGTCGCGGATGCCGCCGGCGCCGAGGATGGCCACCTGCGGCGGCACCACCACGGGGTTGGCGTAGCGGCCGAACAGGGTGCCAAAGTTGGATAGGGTCAGGGTCGCGCCGAGCATTTCCGCCGGCGGGATCGAGCGTGCCTGGACATCCTCGCGCAGGCGCCGCATACCGGCGCGCAGGTCCTCCGCCGAACGCGCACCGACGTCGCGCAGCACCGGCACGAACAGGCCGTCCGGGGTGTCCACGGCGATCCCCAGGTCGAGCCGCTCATGCAGTTTCAGCGACAACGAGGCGCCATCGAACCAGGCGTTGAGGGTCGGCTCGGCGCGACAGGCCTCGGCCAGCGCCTGGGCCAGGCGGATCAACGGGTCGCGTGCGGTCTTCCAGCGATGCAGGTCGGCGTCGCCGTAGATCGTCACCGGCACCACCTCGGCATGCGAGCGCGCCATGTTCAGCGCCATGCTCCGCCGTACCCCGCGCAAGCGCTCGCCGCCGAAGCGTTCGCGGGCGCCCTGGGCGGCGGCCTCGACGTCGGCGCGGGTGATCAGGCCATCCGGGCCGGAGCCGCTCAGGCCGGCCAGTTCGACGCCCTGCTGGCGGGCGAACTGGCGCACCGCCGGGGTCGCGCGCGGTGCCAGGTGTTCGCGGGTGGACGGTGCGGCGCCGATGAAGAAACGGTCCTCCAGGGCGCTACCGCCGCCCTCCAGGCGCCCCACCACGGTACCGGCGTCCGCCTCCTCGCCCTCGAAGCCCACCAGCGGTTCGCCGACGTGGAGGATGTCGCCCTCGGCGCCGAACAGCTTGCCCACCACCCCATCGTAGGGCGCAGGGATGTCCACCAGCGCCTTGGCGGTTTCCACCGAGACCAGGCGCTGGTCGGCGCGCACGCTGTCGCCGGCCTTGACGTGCCATTCGACGATTTCCGCTTCCTGCAGGCCCTCGCCCAGGTCGGGCAGCTTGAAGTGCTTCATGGTCGTCTCCCCTTGGCTCAGGCGTAGCCGAGCACGGTGTCGCAGGCCGCCAGGATGTCCTCCACGGCGGGCATGTACAGCGCTTCCAGGCGGTACAGCGGCGGCGGGATATCGGCCGCGGCGACCCGCTGGATCGGCGCCCGCAGGTCGAACAGGACACGCTCGTAGAGGCTCGCGGCGATTTCCCCGCCGAGGCCGCCACTCTTCGGCGCCTCATGGACGATCACGCAGCGACCGGTCTTGCGCACCGAGGCTTCGAGGGTGTCGAGGTCGAGCGGCTTGAGGCAGGCGACGTCGATCACTTCGGCCTCGATGCCGCGCTGCGCCAGGCGCTCGGCGGCCTGCTGGGTCTCGTGGACGCTGGCGCCCCAGCTGACCAGGGTCAGGTCGCCGCCTTCGCGAAGGGTGAAGCAACTGTCCAGCGGCAGGCGCCGGGCGTCGTCCGCCAGCGGCTGCGGGTTCATCCGGTAGAGCCGGGTCGGCTCGAGGAAGATCACCGGATCGGGATCGTCGATCGCCGCCAGGAGCAGGCCGTAGGCCCGCGCCGGCGACGACGGCACCAGCACGCGGACGCCGGGGATGTGCGCGAACATCGCCTCGGTCGCCTCGCTGTGGTGCTCCGGCGCACGGATCCCCGCGCCCATCGGCGTGCGCAGCACCAACGGGCAGGCCAGGCGGCCGCGGGTGCGATTGCGCAGGCGGCTGGCATGGGACACCAGTTGCTCCATGGCGGCGTAGATGAAGCCCATGAACTGGATCTCCATCACCGGCTTCAGGCCCTGGGCGGCCATGCCGATGGACAGCCCGGCGATCATGTTCTCCGCCAGCGGCGTATCCAGCACCCGCTTGAAGCCGAAGCGCTCGCGCAGGCCGAGGGTGGCGCGAAACACCCCGCCGTTGACCCCGACGTCTTCGCCCAGCACCACCACCGTCTCGTCCTCGGCCATGGCCCGGTGCAACGCCAGGTTGACCGCCTCCAGAAGGGCCAGGCGTTTCGCTTCGCCGTTGCGCTCATTCATGTTCGGCCCCTCCCTGCCGCCGCGCGGCGCGCTCCAGCAATTGCTCGCGCTGCTCCTCCAGGACCGCCGGCCAGCGCGCGTAGACATGCTCGAACAGTGCCTGCGGCGCCTGCGCGGCGAACGTCTCGAAACTCTCCACCGCCTCCTGCACCCGCGCCTGGCACTCGCCCACCAGCGCCTGCTCGCGCTCCTCGTCCCACTGGCCGCGGCCGGCGAGGAAGGCGCGCAGGCGCTTGATCGGCTCCTCGCGCCAGGCCTGGTTGACCTCCTCGGCGGAACGGTAGCGGCTGGCGTCGTCGGCCGTGGTGTGGTCGCAGAGGCGATAGCTGATGCACTCCAGCAGGGTCGGCCCCTTGCCCTGGCGCGCGCGCTCCAGGGCCGCGCGGACGCGTTCGGCGACCGCCAGCACGTCGTTGCCGTCCACCTGTTCGCCGGGGAAGCCGGCACCCACCGCTTTCTCCGCCAGGGTCGGCGCGCCGCACTGGATGCGCCGCGGCACCGAGATCGCCCACTGGTTGTTGTTGACCACGAAGAGCACCGGCAACTGCCAGGCGCCCGCCACGTTCAGCGCCTCGAGGAAATCGCCCTTGCTGGTGGCGCCGTCGCCGCAGGTGGTCACCGCCACCCGGTGTTCGCCGCGGATGCGGAACGCCGAGGCGACCCCGCAGGCATGCAGGGCCTGGGTGGCGATCGGCACGCAAATGGGAAAGTCCTGCGCCGCCAGCGGTTCGGCGTAGTCGCTGCCGCGCTCGTCGCCGCCCCAGTAGAGGAGGATGTCCTCCATGCGCACGCCGCGCATCAATTGCACGGCGGTATCGCGGTAATACGGCACCAGCACGTCCTCGGCGCGCATCTGGCTGCCGATGGCCACTCCGATGGCTTCCTGGCCGAGGGTTGGCGCATAGGTGCCGATCCGCCCGGTACGCTGGAGGGCCACCGCCTTCTGGTCGAACAGGCGGGTCAGGAGCATCTGCCGGTAGAGGCCGACCAGCGCATCGCTGTCGCCGGCCCAGGCGGGCAACTCGCCGAGGGGCCGACCGTCGCTGTCGAGGTAGCGGGTGAAAGGCGGGTCGATCCGGTTGTGAACCATCGCAAACCTCCTCCGCACGCCGGGTAGGCGTGCCGCTCAGGGTCGCGCCGCGGGTGGCGGCGTGCACGCGCGGCGCGGCGGGGGTGGCCCGCACTGCCGCTGGCGAGGCCCGCTGGCGGCCTCGCCGGAAACGCCGGCCCGTCACTGCGGGCCGTAGAGAATCCGTTCCGCCAGACGGTCGGCGATCCGCGCCGGCGACTGGTGGTCGGCCTGGGCATGGGCATAGATCTCGGTGAGCCGCGCGGGAATCCGCGCCAGGTGCGCGGTGATGCTGTGCGGGTCGGCGCCGCGGTGCTTGAGGGCGACGTAGATCAGGCCGCCGGAGTTGATCACGTAGTCCGGCGCATAGAGGATGCCGCGCGCCTCCAGCTCGTCGGCGACCTCCGGCCGCTCCAACTGGTTGTTCGCCGCCCCGGCCACCGCCGCGCAGCGCAACTGGCTGACGCTCTGGCTGGTGAGCACGCCGCCCAGGCCGCAGGGCGCGAGGATGTCGCAAGGGGTGGAGAGCAATGCCTCCGGCGCCAGCGGATGGGCACCGAGCTGCTCGACGGCCAGTTGCACCCGGCCGGGATCGAGGTCGCAGACCAGCAGCTCGGCGCCGACCGCCGCCAGTTGCTCGGCCAATGCGTAGCCGACGTGGCCGAGCCCCTGCACCGCGACCCGCAGGCCTTCCAGGTCGTCGCTGCCGAGGCGCGCCTGGGCGCTGGCGCGAATCCCGGCGAACACGCCGAGGGCGGTATGCGGCGAGGGGTCGCCGGCCTGGGTGGTGCTGGTGACGTGGCGGGTCTGCTGGGCGATGCAGTCCATGTCGGCGCTGGAGGTACCGCTGTCCACCGCAGTGATGTAGCGTCCGCCGAGGCTTTCGATGAAGCGCCCGAAGGCCTCGAACAGCGCGCCGCGATTGTCCAGGTGCGGCGGGCGGATGATCACCGCCTTGCCGCCGCCCTGCTCCAGCCCGGCCAGGGCCGCCTTGTAGCTCATGCCCTGGGCCAGGCGGATGGCGTCGCCGATGGCGGCTTCGTCGTTGGGGTAAGGCAGGTAGCGACAACCACCCAGCGCCGGGCCGAGTCGCGTGCTGTGGATGGCGATAATGGCCTTGAGTCCCGTGGCCGGGTCTTGGGCGAGGTGGAGACCCTCGAGCCGGGCCGCGTCCATCATGTCGAACATGCTGGGGCTCCCCTGCTTGCTGCTTGTTGTCCGGGCCGGGCCGTTGCCGCCCGGCACCTTCAGTATAGGCAGGCGTCGGCGAAACGCCCGCAAGGCCGACGACCAGGCCGCGGCGCTCGCCGTGCCGGGTACTGGACGAAGCTTCGGCGGACGGTTACAACCTTGGGGTCCGCCCGCTCGAAACCGGCCCCGGCGTGCTCCGAACGGCCCGTCCGCAGCGATCCAGGCGCACCAGGAGGAAAGCCATGGACCCGCGTCAAGCCTGCCTCGATTGTCTCGCCCAGGAACCGCCAGCGCTGTTCGAGGCGGCCCTGTGGATCGCCGCGGAGCACCTCCCGGCGTATTCGCCCGCCCACGCCCTGCGCGAGCTCGACGAACTCGTCCGGCAGATCGGCGCCAGCCTGGACGACCGCGCCTCGGCCAGCGAGCGCGCCCAGGGGTTGCTGCGGCGAATGAGCGAACAGGGTTTCTGCGAAGACGACGACTTCCCCCTGCAACCGCGCTCGGCCCTGCTCCCGCTGGTGCTGCAGCGGCGCCAGGGACAGCCGTTGTCGCTGGCGCTGGTGGCCATGGAACTGGCGCGGCGGCTGGACATTCCGCTGGTCGGAGTGAACTTCCCGGGACGCTTCCTGCTGCGCGTGCCGCAGGCCGACCATCTGCTCGACCCGGCCACCGGACGGCGCCTCTATCCCACCGACTGCCGCGAACTGCTGCTGCGCCTGCAGGGGCCGAAGAGCGAGCTGCAGGCCGCCTACCTGAAGCAGGCCTCTCCCGGGGAAATCCTCCAGCGTCTGTCGCGCAACCTGCGACAACTGCACAGCGCCGCCGGCGAGCCGCTGGCCGCGCTGAAGGATGCCCAGCGGGTGATCGAACTCGGCCCGGTGGGCGCCGCCGACCACGAGGCCCGCGCCGGCCTCTATCGGCAACTGGATTGCCCGCAGGCGGAACGCTACGACCTGGAACGCGCGCTCTTGCTCAGCGACGATCCCACCGAGCAACTGCGCCTCGGCCAGCGCCTGGGCGAACTCGCCCCGCCGACCGGCCGCGCACTGCACTGAGTCCGCTCAGGCGAGCAGGCCGAGGGCCTTGGCCCGCGCCACCGCCTGGGTCCGACGGGCCACCCCGAGCTTGCCGTTGATCCGCCGGGCGTGGGTCTTCACCGTGTGCAGGGAAATGAACAGTTGCTCGCCGATCTCCTGGTTGGAGCAGCCCTGGGCGATCAGGCCGAGCACCGCCAGCTCCCGACAACTGAGCGGACTGAGCCCCTCCTCTTCTTCCCCCGGCAGGGCGGCGAACAGTTGCGGCTGGCGATCCCGCAGTCGCCGCTGCGGCAGTTGCAGGCCCAGCCGCTCCGCCAGCTCCAGGCCGCTGCGCAGGGTCTGCTGGGCCTGGGGCAATTGTCCGGAGAGGAACTGGCACTCGGCGATACCCATGCGCACTTCGCAAAGCAGCGTCTGCCGCCCCTGCGCCTCGAGAATGGCGAGCAGCCCGCGCAGCCGCGCTTCGGCGGCGGCTGCCTCGCCGCTGTAGAGTTCGGCCAGTGCCAATTGGTGCTCTACCCGCGCTTCCAGCTCCGGTTCGGAGGGCGGCGACAGGCGCGCCCGTCCCGGCTGGAAGTAGGCGCGGACCCGCAGCAGGATCTCCCGCGCCTGCGCCGGCCTTCCCTGCTGCAGGGTCAGGGCGGAGCTGACCAGCAGCAGCGCGCCGCGATACAGCGGATCGGGGACATGGCGCTGCTGCATCAGCCGCTCGACCTCCAGCAGGCGGTTGAACGCCGCGTCCAGGTCGCCCTGCCCGGCCTCCAGCAAGGCCAGTCCCAGGTAGCCGTAGAGCGCCCAGGGATCGAGATTCTCCCGTGCCTGCTCCAGCCCCAGCCGATACCAGTGCCCGGCCTCGACCTCGCGGCCCTGCTGCAGGCACAGGCGCGCGCGGCGCAGGGCGATCCGGCCGAGCATCGGGCTGCCCTGCTGGCCGAGGTCCTCCAGGTAGCGCTGGGCGCGATCGAGGACGCCTTCCGCGCGCAGCAGTTCGCCGCGCTGCTCCAGCCACTGCGCCCGCTCCAGTTCGATCAGCGCCTCGAAGATCAGGCTGTCGTGCTCGCGCGCCAGGCGCAAGGCATCGCGGCCGATCAACCGCGCCTGGTCCATCCGCCCCTCGATCATCGCCAGTTGCATCAGCGCCGAGCGGCAGATCAGTCCCTGCGACCAGGCGTCCTCCGGCAGTTGCTCCAGCGCCTCGCGCAGGTAGTCGGCGGCGCCGCGCTCGCCGCGGCAGTGCAGGAGGATCCCGAACAAGCCCTGCCATTGCGCCAGCAGCACCCGCTGGCGGGACGCCGAGGGCATCGGCAGGAAGCGCGCCAACTGGCCGATGCAGTCCTCGGCTTCGGCCAGGCGTCCGGCGTAGAGCAGCGCCCAGGCATTCAGGATCACCAGGCGCGGCGTGCTGGCCAGCAGCGCCGCCGGCAGTTCGTCGCGCAGGGCCAGGACCATGCCGATGTTGTGGCCGTGCAGCAATTGCTCCTCGGTGAGCTTCTGCAACAATCCGGCGGCGGTTTCCGGTTCGTCGGCGGCCAGCGCCTGGTCGACCGCCTCGCGGGTCTCGCCGTGTTCGGCGAACCATTCGCAGGCTTCCCGGTGGAAGTCCCGCTGCGGGCGCTGTGGCGCTTCGCGCCAGGCCTCGCGGATCGCCGGCGGCAGGCTGTAGCGCTGGTTCGCATCGGCCAGCAGGGGGAAGCCCCGCGCCAACAGGTCGTCCAGCCCGTGGGGCAGCTCCTCGAACAGCCGGCGGAACAGCTCCGGACCGACTTGCGGCAGCCAGGCCAGGGCACGCGCGGCGTCGGCCAGCGGCGGCGGCAGCTCGTCGAGCAACTCGTGCTGGAGGTATTCCTGCAACAACGGTCCGGCCGTCTCTTCGCCGACCAGCAGGCGCAAGCGCAACGCGGCGCACCAACCGCCGCTGCGTTCCAGCAGCGCCCCGGTCGCAGCGGCATCGGCGCTGCGACCGTGCAGGCGGAGCAGTTCGGCGACCTCGTCGGCATCGAACGCCAGCAGGCCGCCGTCGACCTCCAGCAACTCCCCTTCCAGCAGCAACCGCGCCAGGTTGCACTGCGGCCGCCGCCGGCTCGCCAGCCACCAGCCCACCCGTGGCGAGGCCGCGCTCAACAGGCGATCGAGGCAGGCGTCGAGGGCGGGGTCGGGGTGCCGTGGGTAATCGTCGAGCAGCAGCCACAGCGCGGATGCGTTGCGCAACCGCCGGCACAGCTGCGCTTCGTCGCTTTCCTCGGGCAAGCCGAGGGCGCCGGCCAGGCGGCGGCGGAAGGTCGCGGGGTCCAGCGCTTCCCCGCCCAGCGCCAGCCAGACCACCTGCACGCCAGGCGGCGCCCGCCGCGCGCATTCTCCGAGGAGGACGGTCTTGCCGCTGCCGGCGGGCGCGCAGAGCAGTCGCAGGCGGCATTCGCCGCGCAGCAGCGGCTGGTGCAAACGGGGCCGCGGCAGGTGCTGCGGCGGCAGCCGCGGCAAGGCGGCGGGCAGCTCGGTCGGCTCGGTCATGGCAGTGCTCTTGTTCTGTCGAAGCGCCTTGCCGGGAGCCTAGACCGCGCCTGCCCCGCTGCTGAACGATGATTGCGCCGGGTGATGGGCCGTCATAACGTACGAGCGCGTCGGCACAAGACGCCACGCTCGTCGCGACTGGCCGGGACTCAGCGTACCCCTGCGTTGCGCAGGGCGGCCGGCGTGTAGTCGGCGGACGAGGCCTTGAAGCCGAACTCGTAGCCGCGCTTCTCCTCGTTGTTCATGCCCAGCGCCAGGTAGCGACCGGCGATCACGTCGTAGAGCGCCTCCAGGGTGTAGCCGGCGACCTTCTGGTCGTAGTGGTACTGCGCGTGGCCCTCGCCGACCCGCCAGAGCTGGCCGCGACCGTCGTAGTGGTCGACCAGGGCGATCTGCCAGCTGTCCTCGTCGATGTACATGTGGCGCTTGGCGTAGATGTGCCGCTCACCCGGCTTCACCGTGCCGACCACTTCCCACACCCGGTGCAGCTCGTAGCGGGTCAGGTCCTGGTTGATGTGCCCGGCCTTGATGATGTCGCCGTACTTCAGGGTCGGGTCGTTGAGCTTGTAGGCGTTGTAGGGGATGTACATCTCGCGCTTGCCGACCAGCTTCCAGTCGTAGCGGTCCGGGGCGCCGGAGAACATGTCGAAGTTATCCGAGGTGCGCAGGCCGTCGGCGGCGGTGCCCGGGCCATCGTAGGCCACCTGCGGGGCGCGCCGCACGCGGCGCTGGCCGGCGTTGTAGACCCAGGCCAGGCGCGGCTCCTTGACCTGGTCGAGGGTCTCGTGGACCAGCAGCACGTTGCCCGCCAGGCGCGCCGGCGCGGTCACCTGCTGCTTGAAGAAGGTGAGGATGTTGGCCGCCTTGCTCTGGTCGAGGTCGGGCATGTTCTGCGGGAATGCCACCGACTCCTCGAAGCGGATTGGCGTGAAGCTGCCGTTGGTCTGCGGGGTGGCCTGGACGATGGTGCGCTTGAGGTTGCCGCCGCGGTAGCGGGTGATGTGGTTCCAGAGCACTTCGACGCCGTTCTTCGGAATCGGGAAGGCGTAGTAGCGGCTCTTCTCGAAATTCGACAGGCCGTTGCCGTCGTTGATCGGCTGCACGTTCAGCGCGCTCTGCTTGACCGCCTCGTCGATCTCGGCCGGCAGGGCCACCGTGCGATGGGTCTTGTACACCGGGATCCGGTAGGTTTCCGGGTAGCGCTTGAACATCGCCAACTGGCCGTCGGAGAGCTTGTCCTTGTATTGCTCGACGTTCTGCGCGGTGATGGTGAACAGCGGCTTCTCGTCGGCAAAGGGATCGGAAAGGAAGCCCTTGCCATCGACCTTGCCGGCGCTGGCCGCGAGGCCGCCGGTCCAGGCCGGGATGCTGCCGTCGGCGTTGCCTTCCTTCTGCGCGCCGATGGGGGTCAGGCTGCTGCCGAGCTTGGCGGCCTCGTCGGGCGAAACCGCCGCCGTCACCGAACCGGCCAGCAGGCTGAGGGCCAGCGCCCCGGAGGACAGGAGTCGTGCTGTTTTCATGCGTCGTTATCCTTGTTCGTATCCGCGAAAGCGGCCGCCCCGAGGGGCGGCGGACCTCAGAAGTTCACCCCGAAGCTCACCGCGAGGAAGTCGCGGTCGTTGATCGGGTTGTAGTTGCCGCCGAAGAAGTCGGTGTAGCTGATGCTGGCGGTATAGGTGTTCTGGTAGTCGGCATCGAGGCCGACGCTGACGGCCTTGGCGCCCTCGCTGAAGTTCGGCCCGTAGCCCTCGACGTCGTGCGACCAGGCCAGGTTCGGCTTCAGGTTGACCCCGGCGAACACGTTGGGATATTCGAGGATCCCGCGCAGGCGATAGCCCCACGAGTTGCGGGTGTAGAAGCCGTGGCTGTTGCACTCCTGCGGGTTGGCCACGTTGAGCGCGCCGGTGCACAAGGCGTTGTTCGGCAGTTCGCCGATGCCGTAGATGGCGTCGCGGCCGTAGCGCAGGTCGTCGCCGTCGACCCCGCTGAGGTGGTTGTAGCCGACTTCGCCGACCACGGTCAGGCGGTCGGCCGCCAGTACCCGGTCGAAGAACTGGGTGACGGTCACCTGTGCCTGGGTCACCGGCTTGCGCACGTAGCCGTTGATCACCTCGCCGGCGCGCGGGGTGGCGAAGCCGCTGTCGTAGATCGGGTTGCCGAACAGGGTGGTCGGGTAGATCGCGGCGATCGACATGTCGGTGCTGTTGATTTGTAGCGGCATGTTCGGCCGGTAGCTCAGCTCGCCGGCCACCGAGGTGCTGCCGATGTTGGTCTGGAAGCTCAGGCCGTAGAGGCGGATGTCCTCGGGATAGTCGATGAAGTAATAGCCGGTGGAGCGCCCGGTGACCGGGTCGGAGGTGGCCAGGCCGTTGCCGGCGATCACACTGTAGTACGGGTTGCGACTGTGGTAGTTCATCGCGTACAGGCCGAACTCGGTGTCGTTCAGCTCCGCCGCGTACCAACGCAGGGCCAGGCCCCACTGGCCGCTGTCGCGGGCATCGCGATCGCCGGCGCGCGGCAGATAGCGGTAGCCGTTGGCCGGGTTCGGGTCGAAGTCGCTGCCGGCATAGACCATCCGCTCGCAGCCATCGGCGACCACGTCGGTGGTGGAGAAGAAGGTGCCGCAGTTGTCGATCACCGTCTGGTCCCACTCCAACTGGTAGAAGCCTTCGACGGTCAGCGCGTCGCTGATGCCCTGGGACAGGTAGAGCATGTTCACCGGGATCAGGCCTTCCTTGATCTCCGCGCCGGGCCGGCGGAACGCGGCGACGTCCATCGGGTTGATGCTGTTGATCGAGTTCTGGATGAACGTACTCTCGCCCCAGCTCACCACCTGCTTGCCGACCCGCACGCTGCCGGGCAGGTCGCCGATGCTGTAGTTGTGGTAGAGGAAGGCATCGAGCAACTGCGCCCCGGAGGACTTGGCGCCCTCCTTGCGGTTGTGGTCGTCGATGTCGTAGAGCAGGCGGTGTTCGTCCTTCAGCTCGAAGTCGTACCAGTACTTGCCACGGAAGAACGCGCCGGTGTCGCCGTACTTGAGTTCGAGATCGTGGATGCCCTTGAAGATCTTCGAGAAGGTTTCGCCCTTCTTGAAGTTGAGCCGGCCGTCGTCGGAGGTCTGCGACGAGGCGTGGCCGCCGTTGCGGGTGCCGATGTAGTCCTTGTCGGCGGAACGCATGGACCAGCTGGCCCCCACCGACAGCGACGAGTCGAATTGCCCTTCGATCTCCCCGATGTTGAATGACACGGCCGAGGCCTGGGTGGCGCAACCCAGGGCTGTGGCCGCAGCGAGTGCGTGCAGAGGGAAGATTCCGCGCCTTTTTGTTGTTGTCATGCGGCTCTCCTGACAGGGTCGAGGTGGCTACACCCTACCCAGCGGCCCGAACGGCGGTAAGCGCACCAAGGAGGTATTCCGGCTGTCGCCCGAAAGAGTGAACAGGGGCCCTGGAAAGCGCCTCGGCGAACGCCATATGCAGGATGGATACGCCGTCATCCAGTGCATGGATGACGGCGCGGCACTGTTCCGCCGGCGGCGGCGATGGCATCCTTCGCTGCATGCAGCCCGAACAGACCATTCCCGCCGACCGCGACCTCGCCGACGCCACCCGCGAGACGGTCATGCGCTACCACCTCAGCTGGAAGCACCGCGACATCGACGCGGTGATGGCGCTCTATCATCCCGAGGTCGAATACAACGACTTCTTCCAGAACCGCCGGATGCGCCTGGCCGATCTCCGCGAGTACGTCGAGGCGACCATGCCCAAGGGCCCCGACGAGTCGCTGGAGCACACCGACCGTATCCGCTTCGACGGCGATACCGCCTTCATCCAGTACCGCCTGCGGGTGACCCTCAGCGGCCGCCTGGCTTCGTTCCGCGCCAGCGAGGCGATCACCGTGCGCGACGGCCTGATCTGGCGTATCAACGAATACGCCTCGCTGGTCCACGAAAGCGGCGGCGGAGCCCAGGCCGGCGGCGACGGCCGGCCGCCGGCCAGCCGCCTGGGGCTTTCGGCCAAGCAGCTGAGCCTGCTGGCACGCGACCTGGAGCACTACTTCCAACAGGCCCAGCCCTATCTCGATCCGGACCTGGACCTGACCCAGGTGGCCAATGCCACCGGCTATACGCGCAACCAGATTTCCTACCTGCTCAACCAGGTGCTCGGCCTGAGCTTCTACCAGTACGTCAACCAGACCCGCCTGCAACACCTGCTCGGCCAGCTTTCCGGCGAGCTGCACGGACGGGTCGACGAACTGGCCTTCGCCGCCGGCTTCAATTCGCTGTCGGCCTTCTACCGCTGCTTCCGCCAGCACACCGGCCAGTCTCCGCGCGAATACCTGAAGCGCCTGTCGTCGCGCCGCTGAGATTTCCCAGCGGACCCGCGCGCACGACAGGCGCACGGCATCTTCCTACCCTCGCCGCATTCCCCCTTCCCTCTCGCTATGGAGCCCTCTATGTCGGCCTGGCGCCACCTCAGCCTGTGGATGAATCAACTGGACGATCCGCTCGAAGCGCGCCCGTCCCTGGAAGAATCCCTCGAGGTCGACGTGGCCATCGTCGGCGCCGGCTACACCGGCCTCTGGACCGCCTATTACCTGAAGCGCCGGGCGCCGCAGTTGCGCGTCGCCATCGTCGAGGCAGAAACCGCCGGCTTCGGCGCCTCGGGGCGCAACGGCGGCTGGCTGATGGGCAACCTGCTCGGCGAGGACGGCCTGCTCGCCGGCTTGCCGCCGGAGCGGCGCCGGGCCGGCTACGACCTGCTGCACGGGATTCCCGACGAAGTCGCGCGGGTGCTGCAAGAGGAAGGCATCGACTGCGACTACCGCAAGGGCGGCGTGCTCTACTGCGCGGCGCGCTACCCGGAACAGGAACGCCGCCTGCGCGCCTATCTGCATGATCTCTATGCCGAAGGCCTGGACGAAAGCGACTACCGCTGGCTGACGCCGCAGGAACTCGACCAGCAGTTGCGCATCCCCGGCAGCTACGGGGCGATCCATTCGCCGCACTGCGCCACCATCCAGCCGGCCAGGCTCGCGCGCGGCCTGGCCCGCGCGGTGGAGCGCCTGGGCGTGCGGCTGTTCGAGAAGAGCCGGGTGCTGCACTGGCAACGCGGCCTGCTGCGCACCGAGCGCGGCGAACTGCGCGCCGAATGGATCGTACCGGCAGTGGAAGGCTACGCCGCCAGCCTGCCGCCGCTGGGCCACTACCAGTTGCCGGTGCAGAGTCTGCTGGTGGCCACCGAGCCGCTGCCGTCGTCGGTCTGGGCGGAGATCGGCCTGGAGCGCGGCCAGGCCTTCAGCGAATTCAGCCGCCAGGTCACCTACGGCCAGCGCACCGCCGACGACCGCCTGGCCTTCGGCGCGCGGGGCGGCTACCGCTTCGGCGGCAAGCTGCGCAGCGACTTCAGCCTCGACGACGAGGAAGTCGGCCTGCGTCGCTACCTGTTCGGCGAACTCTTCCCGCTGCTCAAGGACGCCAGGATCAGCCACACCTGGGGCGGCAACCTCGGCATGGCCCGGCGCTTCCGCCCGCACATGTTGCTCGACCGCGCCAGTGGCATCGCCCTCTCCGGCGGCTACGGCGGCGAAGGGGTCGGCGCCAGCAACCTCGGCGGCCGCACCCTGGCCGCGCTGATCCTCGGTGAGGACAGCGAGCTGCTGCGGCAGCCCTGGGTGCTGGGCGAGCGTCCGCTGGACAGCCTGGCCCGCTGGGAACCGGAACCCTGCCGCTGGCTCGGCTACAACGCGATCATCCGCAGTTTCGTCCATGAGGACCGGGTCCTTGCCGACCCGCACAGCGCGCCCTGGCGCCGCAGCCTGGCGCAAACCCTCGCGGCCGGCATGGAAAGCCTGATGCGCTGAGAATCCCCTCCACCTCCCACAGAGGAAAAACCGCATGGCCCTGACCCTTCTGAAAAATACCGCCGGCGCCGATCTTGGCGCCGCCAGCCCGGTCGCGGTGCCCCTTGGCGAGCCGGTCGCGCAGACCCGCGCCTACGCCGTGGAGCGCACCGACCAGGTGGAAACCGGCATCTGGGAATGCACCCCCGGACGCTGGCGGCGGCAGATCGTCGAGCAGGAGTTCTGCCACTTCCTGCAAGGCCGCTGCACCTTCACCCCGGACGGCGGCGAGACCATCCGCATCGAGGCCGGCGATGCCCTGCTGCTGCCGGAGAACAGTCTTGGCGTGTGGGATGTGCAGGAAACCGTGCGCAAGAGCTACGTGATCATCCACCGCTAGCCCGGGCGGCGCGACGGCGTCACTCGAAGCGCCCGTGGCGCCCCTCGCCGTCCTTGAAGCGCTGCGCGCCCTCCAGGGTCTCGCCGCTCTCGATCACCGCCAGCCCGCCCTGGAATTCGTTGGCCAGGGCCACGTCGAAGGACAGTTCCCACTGCGCGTATACGCTGGCGCGATCGGCGAGCATGCAGGTCTGCGGGAAGGCGGCGAGTTCCGCCGCCAGCTCCTCGGCCTCGGCTCGCGCCGAACCGCTCGGCACCACCCGGTTGGCCAGGCCGATCTGCAACGCTTCGTCGGCCTTCACCGGACGCCCGGTGAGGATCAGGTCGAGCGCCCGGCCCTGCCCGACGATCCGTGGCAGGCGCACGCTGCCGCCATCGATCAGCGGCACCCCGAAACGCCGGCAGAACACTCCGCAGATAGCGTCCTCGGCCATCACCCGCAGGTCGGCGAGCAGCGCCAGCTCCAGCCCGCCGGCCACCGCATAGCCTTCGATGGCGGCGATCAGCGGCTTGCCGAGCTGCATGCGGCTCGGCCCCATCGGTCCGTCGCCCTCCGCCTCCAGGCGATTGCGCCGCTCGCCATCCTCGGCCACCGCCGCCAGGTCGGCGCCGGCGCAGAAATTGCCGCCGCTGCCGGTGAGTACCGCGACCCGCGCCGTATCGTCCGCTTCGAACTCGCGCAGGGCGTCGGCCAGGGCCTGGGCGGTCGGCCGGTCCACCGCATTGCGCCGCTCAGGGCGAGCGATGACCAGGGTGGTGACCGGGCCGTTGCGTTCGACGATGACACTCATGACAGACTCCCTGCGGAAAAAGCGAAAAAAGACACCGGCCGGATGGCAGAAGACCGGCGTCAGCCGGTCTTCACCTTAGTCCTTTTCCCGCGGCCGCGCCGCATCCGCCGGGCGTCTCAGAGCGCGTGCTTCTGCAGGTTGGCCATCATTTCACGGAGCGCCTCGACGTTGTCCGCCGGGTGCGCGGCGTTCTCGAAGTCGCAGATCTGCTGCCAGTGCGCGGCCACGTCCTCGGCGTCGAAGCCGGCCTTCGGATCGAAGCCGAAGCCCAGGCTGCGTTCCCAGCGTACCTTGCCGATCCAGCCACCGCCGACCTCATAGAGCCCCGAGGTATCCTCGCAGGCCGAGCTGCCGAGGTAGACCACCAGCGGGCTGACCAGCTCCGGCTTGAGCTGCTCGAAGACCTGCGGCGGGATCAGCCCCTCGGTCATCCGCGTACCGCCGGTGGGGGCGATGGCGTTGACCAGGATATTGTTCTTGCGCCCTTCCAGGGCCAGGGTGCGGGTCAGGCCGTAGAGGCCGAGCTTGGCCATGCCGTAGTTGCTTTGGCCGAAGTTGCCGTAGATGCCCGAGGTCGAGGAGGTGAACACCACCCGCCCGTAGGCCTGCTCGCGCAAGTGCGGCCAGGCGGCGCGAGTGACCTTGTAGGCGCCTTCGACATGCACCTGGTAGACCAGGTCCCAGTCGGCGTCCTCCATCTTGTGGAAGGTCTTGTCACGCAGGATGCCGGCATTGTTGACCACCACGTCGACGCGACCGAAGGCGTCCAGCGCGTTCTCCACGATCCTGCCGCCGTCCGTGACCGAGTCGTGGTTGGCCACCGCGGTGCCGCCGGCGGCACGGATCTCCGCCACCACCTTGTCCGCCGCCGAGGCACTGGCGCCTTCGCCATGGGTGCTACCGCCGAGGTCGTTGACCACCACCCGGGCGCCATGCTTCGCGAACAGCAGGGCGTGGGCGCGGCCAAGGCCGCCGCCGGCTCCGGTGACGATCACGACTTGGTCGTCGAAACGCAGGGCATCGCTCATGTTCGGGACTCCAGGGCAGTAGGAAGGATTGCCCGAGTGTCGGCCAGCCCGCCGGCGGGGACAAGGCTTCGCGCCGCCATGAATGGCGCCCGATAAGGCAGCGGGATGTTCCGCTTCAGTCGAACGGAATGTACAGCCGGCCACGCGGGCCGAGCTTGAACAGCCACCAGTCGTAGTTGTGCCGGACCACCACCAGCAGCAGGCTGCCGAGCAACGCGAGGCCGGCGCCGACGGCGTACCAGCGACTGCCTTCCTGCCAGCACAGGTAGCCGAGCCCGAGCGCCAGCAGCAGGCCGAGTTCGGCGAGGACCATCCCGGACTGGCGGATGAACGGTTGCGCCTGCACCATCTGGCGGAACAACCAGGAGCCCTCGTCGAACGCGCGCAAGGGAGAAACGGGATCGTGCATGGAGACCTCCATGGGTGACGAAACGCCTCGTCCAGCGAGGCGCCAGCACCCTAGCCCCGATCCTTGCGCGATGGCACTTGCTGCAATCTCAAACTCGCTTAAGAAAACTCTGAATCATCCAGTCGGGCGCGAAACGCCAGGTAATGTTCGAGCACCGCCGCCGGCGCTTCGATCTGCGGATAATGGCCGATGCCATCGAGCAGCACGCAGTCGGCATCGGCGACCAGTTGCCGGTAGCGCTCGACCATGTGCGCCCCGGAGATCGGGTCGACGGCGCCGTCGATCACCCGCAACGGCACCCCGCCGTGCTGCAACGCCGCCACCCAGCGCTCACGCTGCTCGCGGCGGTCGACGATGTAGCGGATCAGGCGATGCATCACCCGCTGCCCCTGGTTGCTTTCGATCAGGCTCCAGAAGGCATCCAGCTCGGTCTCGCCGGGCTGGCTGCGCGGGCCGAAGACCTTGGCGAAGTTGCGCGCCAGGGCGCGGCGGTCGAACAGCCGGCCGAACAGCCCGCCCAACGGGCTCAGCAACAGCTTCTGGCTGAGCACCGGGCGGTGCGTTTCCGGGAACAGCCCGCCATTGAGGAACACGCAGGAGGCGAGCCGCAGCCGGCCTTCGTGATGGCGGGCGAGCAGTTCCTGGGCGACGCTGTCGCCGTAGTCGTGGGCCAGCACGTGCAGCGGCTCGTCGACTCCCAGGTGGCCAAGCAGCGCCTGTTGCAGGTCGGCCTGCTCCAGCAGGCTGTAGCGATGGGCGCGCGGCTTGGCCGAATCGCCGAAGCCGAGCAGGTCGCAGACCAGCACGCGGTAGCGCTGCGCCAGCGGCTCCCAGAGGTAGTGCCAGTCCCAGGCGGCGCTGGGAAAACCGTGGATCAGCAGCAACGGCCGCCCCTGCCCGGCTTCCCAGTAGCGGATCGGGAAGCCCTTGAAATCCAGGGTGCGGCCGCGCCTCCGCCAGGCCTCCAGGGGAATGCCGGGCAGCGCCGCGGTCACTGGCGGTAGCCCGGGTTCTGCTGGTCGAGCTTGCGCAGCAGCGCCGGCCAGGCCAGTTGGCCGCCCATGCCGGTCTTGCTGCGCATCACCCCGGCGATCATGTCGCGCGCGCCGGCGAGGATCTGCCCCGGGATGTGGATCAGCTCGGCGCCGCCGCTCTGCGCCATCACCTGTACCTCGCAGGCGCGTTGCAGGGTGAACATCATGAGGAAGGTATCGGCGATGGAACCGCCGCAGGTGAGCAGGCCGTGGTTGGGCAGGATCAGGAAGTTGCTGGTCCCCAGGTCGGCCTGCAGGCGGGCCTTTTCCTCATGGTTCAGGGCGACGCCCTCGTAGGCGTGGTAGGACAGGCTGGAGAGCACGAACAACGATTGCTGCGACAGCGGCAACAGGCCCTGCTTCTGGCAGGACACCGCGATCCCCGCGGCGGTATGGGTGTGCAGCACGCACTCGACGTCGTGGCGGACCTCGTGCACCGCGCTATGGATGGTGTAGCCGGCCGGGTTGATCTCGTAGGGGCTGTCCATCAGCTTCTTGCCGCTGGCGTCCACCTTCACCAGGCTGGAGGCGGTGATCTCGTGGAACATCAGGCCGAACGGGTTGATCAGGAAGTCCTCGGTGCCCGGCACCTTGGCCGAGATGTGGGTGAAGATCAGGTCGTCCCAACCGTGCAGGGCGACCAGCCGGTAGCAGGCAGCGAGATCGACGCGGGTCTGCCATTCGGCGGCGGAGACCTGGGCTTGCACATCGGCGGGCAGGGAGTGAACGGCGGTCACGGCGGCATCCTCTTTTGTCGTTATCGGATGCCCGCAGTCTAGCCCCGCCCTCCTCCGGCGACTGTCGCCGGGCTTACACTCGCGCGCCGGCTGAATGGCGGAGGATTCAGCCGGCCTATGCGCGCAGGCTACAGGCAGTGGGCGACCAGGGGTGCGACCAGCAGGTTGAACAGCCCGGTGAGAACCATCAGCAGACCGGCCGCCGAACCTTCCTCGCCGCCGAACTCGTAGGCCCGACTGGTGCCGGCGCCGTGCGCGCCGACGCCGAACAGCGCGCCGCGGGCCAGCGGCGTGCGCAAGCGCAGGACGCGCAGCAGGGTGCCGCCGATCACCGCGCCGAACACCCCGGTGATCATCACGAAGGCGGCGGTCAGTTCCGGCACGCCACCCAGGTCGTGGGACATCTCCATGGCGAACGGCGTGGTGATCGAGCGCGGCAGCAACGACAGCGTGACCTGGCCGTCCAGCGCCAGGGCCTGGGCCAGCGCCCAGGAGCTGCCGATGGCCACCGCGGTGCCGGCGAACATCCCGGCCAGCAGCGCCGGCCAGTGGCGCATCAGCAGCTCGCGCTGCTGCCAGATCGGGATGGCGAAGGCCACCGTCGCCGGACCGAGCAGCGCCACCAGCCAATTGGTGTCGCGGGCGTAGTCGGCGTAGCGGGTATGGGTGGGAATCGCCAGGGCGTAGAGCAGCACCGGGACGAACACGATGGGCGACAGCCAGTACCACTTCACCCGGCGGTACAGCTGGCGGCTCAGCAGGTAGCCGCCGACGGTCGCCGCCAACCAGAACAGGGCTTGCTTATCGAGACTCATGGCGCGCCCTCCAGCGGCACATCCACTCCACCGACACCGCGGTGACCAGCATCACCAGCAGGGTGCTGAGCATGATCACCAGGAGGATGCGCCAGCCCTCGCTGCGTAGCAGCGCGCCGTAGTCGAGCAGGCTCATCAGCGCCGGGATGAAGAACAGCAACATCTCCGCCAGCAACAGGCCGGCCCCGGCCTGCAGCCAGGCCGGACGCAGCAGGCCGCTGGCGAACAGCAGCAACAGCGCCGCCAGGCCGACCACCCCGCCCGGCAGCGGCAGGCCGATGGCCTTCGCCAGCCAGCCGCCAGCCCACCAGAAGGCGATGAGTACCGCCAGTTCGGCGGCAAGGCGGGACAGACGGCGGACGAGCGGGGGCAACATGGGAAAGGCCTTGGCTGGGAAATCGGGGATGGAGAAAGGATAAGGCCCGGCCTATCATCCCCAAAGCGAATTGTCCGCATGAGAGCCATTCCAGAATGGAATTCCGTCAACTCCGCAGCTTCGTCGAAGTGGTCCGCCAGGGCAGCTTCACCCAGGCGGCTCAGGTCCGCCACGCCAGCCAGTCGACCATCAGCAAGCAGGTCGCCCAACTGGAGCAGAGCCTTGGCGTGCAGGTATTGGAACGCAACGGGCCGCACGTGCGCCTGACCGACGCCGGCGCCGTGGTGTTTCGCCGCGCCGAGGAGATGCTGCGGCTGCGCCGCGACCTGCTCAGCGAATTGGACGACCTCAGCCAGCTCAACCGCGGCGAACTGCGCCTGGGCCTGCCGTTGCTCGGTGCCGACGCGCTGTTCGCCCAACGCTTCGCCGAATACCGGCGGCGCTATCCGAACATCGCCGTGCACCTGGTGGAGGGCGGCAGCAAGACCATGGAGCAGGCGGTGCTGGCCGGCGAGCTGGAATTGGCCGGCAGCCTCACCCCGGCGGACGACGGCTTCGACTACCAGCCGTTCTGCAACGAACCGCTGGACGTGCTGCTGCCGGCCGGGCATCCCAAGGCCGCTGCCGCCAGCGTCGCCCTCGGCGAACTGGCGGACAGCCCGTTCCTGCTCTACCAGCAGAGCTTCACCCTCAACGACCGCCTGCTGCGCGCCTGCCTGGAGGCCGGCTTCAGCCCGCGCGAAGGCGGCCGCAGCGGCCAGGCCGACTTCCTCGGCGCGCTGGTGGCGGCCAACCAGGGAGTGGTGCTGCTACCACGAGTGATCGCTCGCGAGATCGAACGCCCGGGAGTGGTGCGGGTCCTGCTCAAGGAGCCGGACCTGCGCTGGGACATCGCCTTCATCTGGCGCCGTGGCGGCTACCTGTCGCGGGCGGCGCAGGCCTGGCTGGAGCTGCTGCGCGAGCAGCCGCTGGAGGAAAGCCCGGCGTAGGACGAATAACCGCCAGCTCGGCAGAGGCTACGGCGGATAACGCCTGGGGGCGTTATTCGCCCTACCG
>NZ_JAEMVM010000001.1:160625-217177 GCF_016463925.1 Pseudomonas sp. P20
GCGTTATTCGCCCTACCGCTTGCTCCCTCCCCGTGTAGGGCGAATAACCGCTACGCGCTTATCCGCCGCCTCGGCGGGGCAGGCCCGGGATCAGCCCTTGAGGGCGGCGGCGAACTCGGCCAGCCAAGGCTCGGCGTCGGTCTCGGGGGTAACGGTTTCGCTGGCATCCAGGCGCAGCATCGGCAGCACTTCGCGCACGCCCAGTTCGCCGAACAGTTCGCGAACCTGCTCGCCGCCACCGCAGAACGTGTCGCCGTAGCTCGAATCGCCCAGGCCGATGACCCCGCCCGGCAGGCCGTGCCAGGCCGGCAGTTGGTCGCGGATCGCGTAGTACAGCGGTTGCAGGTTGTCCGGCAGTTCGCCCATGCCGGTGGTCGAGGTCACCACCAGGAATGCCTCGGGGGCGAAGGCCTTGAGTTCGTCGAGGCTGGCGCGGGGCAGATGGGAGGCCTCGAGGCCGGCCGCGGACAGCAATTTCTGGGCGTGCCGGGCGACTTCTTCGGCGGTGCCGTAGACCGAGCCGGAGAGAATGGCGACTTTCATGAACACTCCGTAAGCCAACAGGGGTAAGCCGGGCATTATGCCGCATGCGTTCGCCGAGCGGGACGCACCGAATCAATGCAGACAGGCTGCAAAAGCACCATTTCGGTGCGCACCCTGTCATCGGGATGTCATCGCGCTGCCGTAGACACGGCAGCGAACCTTCGCCACCACGGCGGGAACGATCCTTGCCTGTCCTCCGACGCAGCCCACCACCCCCGGCGCTGCGCCGTTGTCCGAGGGCGCCCACGAAGCGCGCTCAACCGTTCCAGGAGATACACGATGTCTACCGCTCCCGTTACCCTGCTGGTGGCCCGCCGCGTCGCCGCCGGCCGTTACCGCGACTTCCTCGCCTGGCAGCGCGAAGGCGAAGCCCTCGCCGCCGACTTCCCCGGCTACCTCGGCTCCGGGGCGCTGGCGCCGCCCGCCGGCGGAGACGAATTCCAGATGATCTTTCGCTTCGCCGACGACGCCACCCTCGCCGCCTGGGCCCACTCCGCCTCGCGCCAGGCCTGGCTCGAACGCGGCCAGGGGCTCTTCGACGAACCGCGCGAGCGCCGCGCCCACGGTCTCGCCGCCTGGTTCGACGACAACCGCAAACCGCCGCGCTGGAAGCAGAGCGTGGCGATCTGGCTGGCGTTCTTCCCGGTCTCGCTGGCCTTCAACCTCGGCGCCGGCCCCTACCTCGGCGAGCTGTCGCTGGCCGCGCGGGTGCTGCTCAGCACCCTGGTCCTCACCCCGTTGATGACCTACTGGTTCATCCCTCTCTCCAGCCGCCTGCTCGCCCCCTGGCTGCACCGCCGCCCGCAGCGCGCCGCCAGCCTGCCGGAAGCGCACTGACGGCTTGCCGCCCACCCCGGCGGGGTGGGCCGTAGCGCAAGGCTTTGCCCGACTGGCTCAGTCGGGTACCCTGCATCCATCCGATTCCCTTCGCCTGCTGTGAGAGTCCCATGGCGACAGCCCCGATCCTGATCACCGGCGCCAGCCAGCGTGTCGGCCTGCATTGCGCCCGCCGCCTGCTGGCCGACGGCGAGTCGGTGATCGTCAGCTACCGCAGCGAACGCCCGGCGCTGGACGAACTGCGCCAGGCCGGCGCGCTGACCCTGCACGCCGACTTCGCCAGCGAGGCCGGCATCTTCGCCTTCATCGGGGCCCTCCGACAGCATACCGACAGCCTGCGAGCGATCGTCCACAACGCCTCGGACTGGGTCGCCGAGACGCCCGGCCACGAAGCCGAGGCGTTCCAGCAACTGTTCAGCGTGCACATGCTCGCGCCCTACCTGATCAACCTGCACTGCGCCGAGCTGCTGGAACGCTCGCAGCCTGCCGACATCGTTCACCTCACCGACGACGTGGCGCGCAAGGGCAGCGCCCGGCGTATCGCCTACTGCGCGAGCAAGGCCGGGCTGGACAACCTGACCCTGTCGTTCGCCGCGCGCTTCGCGCCGAGGATCAAGGTCAACGCCATTTCACCGGCGCTGGTGATGTTCAACGACGGGGACGACGCCGAATACCGCGCCCGCACCCTGGCGAAATCCGCCCTCGGCATCGAACCGGGGCCGGAAGTCATCTACCAGAGCCTTCGCTACCTGTTGGACAACCCCTACGTCACCGGGACCACCCTGACCGTGAACGGCGGCCGCCACGTCAAGTGAGGCGCCAAGGACCCCTTATGAACCCAGCACTTTCCCAGCATTACCGGGAGATCCTCGTCGGTCTCGGCGAAGACCCGCAGCGCGAAGGCCTGCTCGACACCCCGAAGCGCGCGGCCAAGGCCATGCAGTACCTCTGCCACGGCTATGGCCAGACCCTGGAGGAAATCGTCAACGGCGCGCTGTTCGCCTCGGACAACGATGAAATGGTCATCGTCCGCGACATCGAGCTGTACTCCCTGTGCGAACACCACCTCCTGCCCTTCATCGGCAAGGCTCATGTGGCGTACATTCCCACCGGCAAGGTGCTCGGCCTGTCGAAGGTGGCGCGGATCGTCGACATGTTCGCCCGCCGCCTGCAGATCCAGGAGAACCTCACCCGGCAGATCGCCGAGGCGGTCCGCCAGGTGACCAGCGCCGCCGGCGTGGCGGTAGTGATCGAGGCCCAGCACATGTGCATGATGATGCGCGGGGTGGAGAAGCAGAACTCGCAGATGTTCACCTCGGTGATGCTCGGCGCGTTCCGCGACTCGAACACCACCCGCCAGGAATTTCTGCAATTGATCGGAAGGAGCAAGTGACATGCCGCGACTGGAACCGGGAATGGCGCGAATCCGCGTCAAGGACCTGCGCCTGCGCACCTTCATCGGGATCAAGGAGGAGGAAATCCTCAACAAGCAGGACGTGCTGATCAACCTGACCATCCTCTACCCGGCCGCGGACGCCGTGGAGGTCAACGACATCGAGCATGCGCTGAACTACCGCACCATCACCAAGGCGATCATCCGCCACGTCGAGGAGAACCGCTTCGCCCTGCTCGAACGGATGACCCAGGAAATCCTCGACCTGGTGATGGAGAACCCGGCGGTGCGCTACGCCGAGGTGGAAGTGGACAAGCCGCACGCGCTGCGCTTCGCCGAGTCGGTCTCGATCACCCTCGCCGGCCACCGCTGAGGCGGCCGACGAGCGAACCGCGCGAAGACGCGCACAAGCGTTGCCCGCCGGCCGCGCCAACTCTTATCATCGCCGGACCTGGCCCTGTGCCTTCACCCTGCCCCGAGCCATCGTCGAGAAACACCGCCATGACCGCAGCCAACCTCACCGAACAGCAACGCCTGGAACTCGAAGCCGCCGCCTTCCGCACCCTGGTCCATCATTTGCAGACCCGCAAGGACGTGCAGAACATCGACCTGATGAACCTCGCCGGTTTCTGCCGCAACTGCCTGTCCAAGTGGTACAAGGCCGCCGCCGACGACCTCGGGGTGGAAGTCAGCAATGACCAGGCCCGCGAAGAGATCTACGGCATGCCCTATGCCGAGTGGAAAGCCAAGTACCAGAAAGAAGCGAGCCCGGAACAACAGGCCGCCTTCGCCAAGAGCCAGGGCAACGCCTGAGGCCACCGGGCCCCTTGCCAACCCTGCCCCAGACACCATGAGCCTGTTTCGATGACCCTGACCGACTTCCGCGCGCGTCTGCGCAGCGAACACCACCTGTTCACCGACACCCTGGCGTTCATCGCCGAGCACTACAGCTACACGCCGAGCGCCTTCGACAACGGCAGCGTGAGCAACCCGGCCGGGCAGAACGAAGGTTCCTGCAAGACCCTGGGCTTCGCCATCCTCGAGGGCCTCAGCCTCGAGGAAACCCTGCTGGCCTTCGGCGAGCACTACCGTGCGGTGCGCGACAACCCGGAAGGCGACGACCACGCCAACATCCGCGCCCTGCAACAGACCGGCCTGGCCGGCGTGCATTTCGAGCGCCAGCCCCTGTCGCGCCGGGGCTGAGAAGTCCCGGTCGCCCCCACAGCGGATAACCGCGAGCGGTTATTCGCCCTACCGACCGCTCCATAGCGACCCACGCCAGCCGTCGCCACCGGCCGGCCTTGCCGATACGCGACGAAAAAAGGCGGGGCCCCATCGGGGTCCCCGCCCTTCTCGCCACCGCAAGCGCGGCGCAGCCAGCGTCACAGCTTGGCGATGGATACCTCGGTGGACTTGACGAAGGCGATCACTTCGCTACCGATGGCCAGCTCCAGTTCCTTCACCGAACGCGTGGTGATCACCGAAGTGACGATCCCGGCGGCGGTCTGCACGTCGATCTCGGAGAGCACCGGCCCTTCGATGATTTCCTTCACGGTGCCCTTGAACTGGTTACGAACGTTGATGGCTTTGATGGTCATGGCGTTTCTCCTGGGGGGATTCGGAACGAGGCATGGTTGGTTAGAGCGCCCAGCGCAGTTGCGTGGGCAGGGGTGAAACGGGTTCGGGTTGCGGCGGCAGCTCCGGCTGCGCCAGCACCCGGTTGAGCACTTCGGCTTCCAGCGCGGCCAGTCGCGCCGAGCCACGCGAGCGCGGCCGGGGCAGTTCCACCGGCAGGTCGAGGCCGATCTCGCCGTCCTCGATGAGGATCACCCGGTCGGCCACCGCCACCGCCTCGCTGACGTCGTGGGTGACCAGCAGGACGGTGAAACCGTGTTCGCGCCAGAGTCCTTCGATCAGTTGCTGCATCTCGATCCGGGTCAGCGCATCGAGCGCGCCGAGCGGCTCGTCGAGCAACAGCAGGCGCGGCTCGTGGATCAGCGCGCGAGCCAGCGCGACGCGTTGCTTCTGCCCGCCGGACAGGGCCGCCGGCCACTCGTTGGCACGCTCGGCCAGGCCGACCGCCCGCAGCGCCTGCAGGGCCTTCGCCCGCCAGTCGCCGCGCAGGCCGAGGCCGACGTTGTCGATCACCCGCTTCCACGGCAGCAGGCGCGAGTCCTGGAACATCAGCCGGGTGTCCTCGCGGGCCTCGGCCAGCGCCGCCGAGCCGGCCAGCAACTCGCCGCGGCTGGGCTGGTCGAGGCCGGCCAGCAGGCGCAGCAAGGTGCTCTTGCCGCAGCCGCTGCGGCCAACGATAGCGACGAACTGCCCTGCCGGAACCAGCAGGTCGATGTCCTTGAGCACCTCGCGCTCGCCGAAGCGCCGCGCCACTCCGCGCAGGGCCAGCGGGATACCGCGCTTGAGGCGCTGCGGAGTGCCGCCAAGGGCGGCGTTGTGGGCATTCATGCGCCACCTCCCTTGACCTGGTAGGCCGGGTGCCAGCGTAGCCAGACGCGTTCCAGGCCGCGGGCGGCGAGGTCGGCGAGCTTGCCGAGGACGGCATAGAGCAGGATCGCCAGGACCACCACGTCGGTCTGCAGGAACTCGCGGGCGTTCATCGCCAGGTAACCGATGCCGGAGCTGGCGGAAATGGTCTCGGCGACGATCAGGGTCAACCACATGAAGCCGAGGGCGAAGCGCACCCCGACCAGGATCGACGGCAGCGCGCCGGGCAGGATCACCTGGCGGAACAGGGCGAAGCCGGACAACCCGTAGCTGCGCGCCATCTCCAGCAGGCCGGGGTCGATGCCGCGGATGCCATGGTAGGTGTTCAGGTAGATCGGGAACAGCGTGCCGAGGGCGACCAGGAAGATCTTCGCCGACTCGTCGATGCCGAACCACAGGATCACCAGCGGGATCAGCGCCAGGTGCGGCACGTTGCGGATCATCTGCACCGAACTGTCGAGGAAGCGTTCGCCCCACTTCGACAGGCCGGTGACGAAGCCCAGCACCAGGCCGATGGCGCCGCCGATGAGAAAGCCGATCGCCGCGCGCCAGCCGCTGATCGCCAGGTGCTGCCAGATCTCGCCGCTGCGCAGCAGCGCCCAGCCGGCCTCGAGTACGGCGCTGGGCGCGGGGAGGATGCGGCTGGACAGCCAGCCGAACTCAACCGCCGCCTGCCACACCGCCAGCAGGACCAGCGGCAGCGCCCAGGGCGCCAGGCGCTCGGCCAGTCGTTTGGAAATGCTCATGTCGTTCGCTCCGACCGCTCTCAACTCTGCGCGGCCTGCCGGGGCAGGATGTCGTTGGCCACCATCTCGCCGAACGGGCTGACATAGCCGCGTCCCTCGGGCTGCGCCGGGCGCTGCACGTCGAGGTGCGGGAACAGCAGTTCGGCGACCCGGTAGGACTCTTCCAGGTGCGGATAGCCGGAGAAGATGAAGGTATCGATGCCCAGCTCGGCGTACTCCCTGACCCGCGCCGCCACCGTCGGCCCGTCGCCGACCAGCGCGGTGCCGGCGCCGCCGCGCACCAGGCCGACGCCGGCCCAGAGATTGGGGCTGACTTCCAGGTTGTCGCGCGAACCGCCGTGCAGCGCGGCCATGCGTTGCTGGCCGACCGAGTCGAAGCGCGCCAGGGAGGCCTGGGCGCGGGCGATGGTGTCGTCGTCGAGGTGCGCGATCAGGCGATCGGCGGCCTGCCAGGCTTCCTCGCTGGTCTCGCGGACGATCACGTGCAGGCGGATCCCGAAGCGCACCTGGCGGCCCTGGCGGGCGGCCTTCTCGCGTACCTGGGCGATCTTCTCGGCAACCGCCGCCGGCGGCTCGCCCCAGGTCAGGTACAGCTCGACCTGCTCGGCGGCGAGGTCCTGGGCGGCCTCCGAGGAGCCGCCGAAGTACAGCGGCGGACGCGGCTGCTGCAACGGCGGATAGAGCAGTTTGGCGCCCTTCACCTGGATGTGCTTGCCGGCGTAGTCGACGGTCTCGCCCTCCAGCACGCGACGCCAGATGCGGGTGAATTCTACCGAGGCCTCGTAGCGTTCGGCGTGGCTCAGGTGCAGGCCGTCGCCAGCCAGTTCGTCGGGATCGCCGCCGGTGACCAGGTTGAACAGCGCGCGGCCGTTGGACAGCCGGTCCAGGGTCGCCGCCTGGCGCGCGGCGACGGTCGGCGAAATGATCCCGGGACGCAGCGCGACGAGGAACTTCAGGCGCTGGGTTACCGGGATCAGCGAGGCGGCGACCAGCCAGGAGTCCTCGCAGGAACGTCCGGTGGGGATCAGTACGCCGCCGAAGCCCAGGCGGTCGGCGGCCTGGGCGATCTGCTGCAGGTAGCCGTGGTCGACGGCACGGGCGCCCTGGGTGGTGCCCAGGTAGTGGCCGTCGCCGTGGGTGGGAAGGAACCAGAAAATCTCGAGGCTCATCGCAATTGACTCCAGGGTGAGCGCGCCGGCGTGGCGTAGCCGCGCGATGATCGTGTCGGTATGTGGGCGGTACGGGCTCAGGGTGCGCTGGCGACCTTGCCGGCCGGTGGCGTCCAGATCACGTCCTTGATGCTCAGCGGTTTGGGAATCAGCTTCAGCTGGGTGAAGGTGTCGGCGATCTTCTGCTGCGCCTCGACCACCGCCGGGGTGATCAACTGCGCGCCGTAGCCCTGGCGCTTCACCGCGGTAAGGGTGATGTCGGCGGGCAGCCCGAGCAGCGGCGCGACCTGCTCGGTCACCTGCTGCGGGTTGGCCCGCGACCAGTCACCGACCTCGCGGATCTCGTCCACTAGCTTGTCGAGCACCTGCGGATGCCGTTGCGCGTAAGTCCGGGTGGCGAGGTAGAACTGGTGGTTGTCGACCAGCTCGCGACCATCCACCAGGACCCGCGCGGACAACTGCTTCTCGGCGGCGGCCTGGTAGGGGTCCCAGATCACCCAGGCGTCGACGCTGTGACGCTCGAAGGCGGCGCGGGCGTCGGCCGGCGGCAGGTAGACGGGTTGGATGTCGCTGTACTTCAGGCCGGCCTGCTCGAGGGCGCGGACCAACAGGTAATGCACGTTGGAGCCCTTGTTCAGGGCGACTTTCCTGCCCTTCAGCTCGGCCACCGACCGAATCGGCGAGTCCTTCGGCAGGAGGATCGCCTCGCTGGTCGGCGCCGGCGGTTCGTAGGCCACGTAGAGCAGGTCGGCGCCGGCGGCCTGGGCGAATACCGGCGGGGTTTCGCCGGTCACGCCGAAGTCGATGCTGCCGACATTGAGTCCCTCGAGCAGTTGCGGGCCACCGGGAAACTCGGTCCATTGCACCTTCACGCCGTCTTCGGCGAGACGTTTCTCCAGGGTGCCGCGGGCCTTGAGCAGGACCAGGGTGCCGTATTTCTGGTAGCCGATCCGCAGGGTGTTGGCCGACTTCTCGTCGGCCTGAACGCCGTAGGACAGGGCCGCCACCAGCAGGGCCGCCAGTCCACGACGCAAAGCGATGGTGCGCATGGCGCTCTCCTTTGTCGTTGTGGGTGCCGAACCTGCCGCGCCGTTGACGGAACAGTGAGGTCGTCGTGTGTGCGTTGTGCAATCGGGCCGCGGCGCGCGTGCGCTGGCGGCGGACGGATCAGATGCTCCAGCGGGCGTTCACCAGGCGCTCGTTGAGCAACTGCGGGTCGATCGGCTGCGGCCGTCGCGAGAGGGCCAGGTGGAAGGTTTCCAGGGCGTTTTCCAGGCGCTGCTCGAGGACCGGTTCCAGGCGCGCCGGGTCGCTCTCGGTGGCGTAGGCGATCTGCTTGTCCACGGCGAATACGCCATGCAGTACCTCCTGGGCCTTGAGCGCGGCCAGGACCGGCTTCAATGCATAGTCCACGGCCAGCATGTGCGCGCTGCTGCCACCGGTAGCGAACGGCAGCACCACCTTGTGCTCCAGGGCGCGCTCGGGCAACAGGTCGAGCAGGACCTTCAGCGCGCCGGAAAACGAGGCCTTGTACACCGGGGTGGCGACCAGCAGGCCGTCGGCGCGGCCGATCTGCTCGGCCAGCGCCAGTACCGGCGGACTGTCGAGGCGGGCACGCAGCAGGTCCTCGGCGGGAAAATCCAGCACCTGGTGGCTGGCCACCTCGACGCCGCGACGGCTCAGCCAGTCCCTGGCACGCTCCAGCAACACCCCGGAGCGGGAGCGTACGCTGGGACTTCCGGCGATGGAAACGACGAGCATGGGGGGATTCCTTATAACCGGAAAACAGAATATTCGTTTGGCTTGCTAACCAAGTTGCATAGACCTTAACAGGCGGCCTCATATTCCAATAAATGTTTTTTATTCATTTATTTATTCCATAAAACATATAAGAACCCGGTTCGGGGTCTTGCCTCAGAGCACGTGCGCCCGCTGCATTTCGGTCAGGGCCTCGCCGCGCAAGTAGGCCAGCTCCACCGCCCGGCGATCGCGGGGACGCGCCAGCGGTACGTGGAACTCGCGGCGGATGTGTCCGGGACGGCCGCCCATCAGCAGCACGCGGTCGGCGAGATAGAACGCCTCGTCGAGATCGTGGGTGACCAGCAGGACGCTGATCTCGTAGTTCTGCACCACGTCCTGCAGCAGGTCCTGGAGGCGCATGCGGGTGAAGGCGTCGACCGCGCTGAACGGCTCGTCGAGCAACAGCACCTGCGGCCGTCCGTAGAGACCGCGGGCGATCGCCGCGCGCTGCGCCATGCCGCCGGACAGTTGCTTGGGCAGCAATCCTCCGCAGCCGGCCAGTCCGACATCGGCGAGCAGGCGCTCGACCCAGTGCTCGTCCTCCAGCCAGCCGTCGGCGAAACCGACGTTCTGCGCCACCGTCAGCCAGGGCAACAGGCGCGGCTCCTGGAACACCACGCCGATTCCGCCGCTGCGGCCGTTCTCGCCGTCCGGGCCGAAGCCGAGGATCGGGTTGCGTTCGACAGTGCCCTGGAAGTCATCGTCCAGTCCGGCGGCGATCCGCAGCAGGGTGCTCTTGCCGCAACCACTGGGGCCGAGCAGGCTGACCACCTCGCCGGGCGCCAGCGACAGCGCCACGCCCTCCAGCACCCGCGTATCGCCATAGGCCTTGCGAATCTCCAGCAGGTCGAGCAGGCCGCTCATGCGCCGCCCTCCCCGTCGAAGCTGTCGCGCCAGCGCAGGGCCCGGCGCTCCAGCGAGCGGAGCAGGCCATCGCTGAGCTTGCCGAGGGCCGCCAGGACCAGGATCGCGGCGATCACCAGGTCCGGACGCGAGGTTTCCCGACCGTCACTGAGCAGGTAGCCGAGGCCCTGGGTGGCGGCGATCAGCTCCGCCGCGACGAGGAACATCCAGCTCAGGCTGAGCGCCCCGCGCAGGCCGGTGAACAGGTTCGGCAGCGCCGCCGGAAGGAGGATGCGGCGGACCAGGGCGAAGCGCGACAAACGGTAGAGCCGCCCCAGTTCCACCCACTTGCGATCGACCCCGCGTACCCCGGCGACCAGCGCGAGGTAGACCGGGAAGAAGGCGCCGAGGGCGATGAGGACGATCTTCGGCGTCTCGTCGATGCCGAACCAGAGCAGCAGCAGGGGCACCCAGGCCAGGCTGGGGATCGCCCGCAGGGCCTGGAAGCTCGGCTCCAGGTAGGCTTCGGCGCGACGACTGAGACCGACCCAGGTACCGACCACCAGGGCCAGGCCGCTGCCGATCGCGAAGCCGGCGGCGACCCGCGCCAGGCTCGCGCCGACATGCCCCCACAGCTCGCCGCGAGCCAGTTCCACCAGGGTCAGCAGGATGCCGCTCGGCGCCGGCATCTGGTAGGCCGGCAGCCAGCCCAGGCGCACCAGCGCCTCCCACGACGATAGTGCCAGCAGCGGCAAGGCCCAGGCCCGCCAGGCGCCCGGCACGCGCAGTCGCCACGCCCGGCGCGAGACTCGCCGGGCCAGTCGCAGGCTCTGGCTGACCATGGCTCAGGGCTCCGTGCGCGCCAACGGGACACCGCCGATGACCTCGGCGGCCCACTGCGGCGCGATCAGTTCGTCGACCACCTTCTGCACGTCCACGCCCGGCCGCACCAGGCGCTCGTCCGCCAGGATCGGCGCCGCGGCCTTGAGCGCGGCGACCTGTTCGGCGCCCGGCAGCGGCTGGCTGAAATCGGTGCGCGACAGTTGCAGGCGAGCCACTTCCAGCGGCAGGCCGGCTTCCTCGGCAAGCAGTTGCGCGGCCTCGTCGGGATGCCCGATCACCCAGTGGCGCGCCTGCTCGTAGGCCGCCAGCACCTGGCGGATCAGTTGCGGATGGCGTTCGGCGAAATCCTCGCGGACATTGAGCACGCCGTAGCTGTTGAAGCCGAGGTTGCGGTAGAGCAGCCGCGAGCCGGCCTGCAACTCGCTGGCCGCCATGTGCGGATCGAGTCCGGCCCAGGCGTCGACCTGGCCCTTCTCCAGGGCTACCCGGCCGTCGGGATGCTGCAGGTGGACGATACGCAGGTCGTTCTTGTCCAGGCCTACGCTGTGCAGGCTGCGGAGCAGGAACAGGTAGGGATCGGTGCCCTTGGTGGCAGCCACCTTGCGCCCCTTGAGCTCGGCGAGGCTGCGGATCGGCGAATCCTTGCGCACCAGCAGCGCGGTCCACTCCGGGCGGCTGGCGACGTATACGGTACGTACCGGGCTGCCGTTGGCCCGCGCGAGTACCGCGGCGAGGCCGGCGGTCGAGGCGAAATCGACGCTGCCGGCGTTGAGGTACTCCAGGGAACGGTTGCTGCCCTGGCTGAACACCCAGCGCACCCGGGTGCCGCTGCCGTCCAGGCTTTTCTCCAGCCAGCCGAACTTCCTGAGCGCCAGGCTGGTGGGGGCGTAGTAGGCATAGTCGAGACGGATTTCAGCGGGGGCGGCGGCCTCTGCCGCGGGAAACACGGCAAGAACGGCGAGCAGGGCCAGCCAGGCCCGGCAGCGACGGAGAGCGGCGATCATGCGTCTGCTCCTGGAAGGAGGTGGATGAGCGAGCCTTCTCCCCGTCTGGCGGGCAAGTCAGAGCCGGTTTCGGAAATGGATGGCGGATAAAAAGCGTCGCGGCGACGCGCTGGCGCACATAAAAAAGAGGGCCGGTCGAAACCGGCCAAAAACCCTGCTCGTGGCTAAACAGCGTTGCATGACGGCACGCACCGTCGAATAAAAGGTCCCGCCTGCCGTGCCTGCCCATGCAGGCGGGACGAATCCGGCCTCAGCGGTTGGGCTGGGGCGTCAGGCGCAGGTAGGGCTTCACCGCGCGGTAGCCTTTGGGGAAACGCCGCTTGATCTCTTCCTCGTCCTTCAGCGAAGGCACGATTACCACCTCGTCGCCGTCCTCCCAGTTGGCTGGCGTGGCGACCTTGTGCTCGTCGGTCAGTTGCAGCGAATCGATCACCCGGAGGATCTCGTTGAAATTGCGCCCGGTGCTCGCCGGGTAGGTGATGATCAGGCGCACCTTCTTGTTCGGGTCGATGATGAACAGCGAACGCACGGTCAGCGTGTCGTTGGCGTTCGGGTGGATCAGGTCGTAGAGTTCGGAAACCTTGCGGTCGGCGTCGGCGATGATCGGGAAATTGACCCGGGTGTCCTGGGTCTCGTTGATATCGTCGATCCACTTCAGGTGCGACTCCACCGGATCCACCGACAGCGCCAGGACCTTGACCCCGCGCTGGGCGAACTGGTCCTTGAGCTTGGCGGTGAAACCCAGCTCGGTGGTGCACACCGGGGTGAAGTCGGCGGGGTGGGAGAACAGCACGCCCCAGCTGTCGCCCAGCCACTCGTGGAGGCGGATACGCCCTTCGCTGGAGTCCTGTTCGAAATCGGGGGCGATGTCGCCGAGTCTGAGGCTCATGGGGTCACTCCTTGTTCGTGTTGGAGCCCACTATGCCCAAGGCCGGCTGACGTTAAAAAGAATAAATTCAGATTTTCTTATAACCAAAAATAGAATACCCAACCCTTCGCCTGGAAATCCGTCTCCTTTCGTCCGCCGGCCTGCCGCCCGGCCAAGCCCCGCCTACACTGAAAACACCTTGGCCCGCTATCCAGGAGTCGCCGTCATGTTGGGGAAACGTTCCACCGATCCCACCCCAGCCACCCGCTTTCGCAGCGATCGCATAAGTTCGGTGAATGGGCAGTACTTCTTCTCCACCCGCGAAGGGACCCTGGAAGGTCCCTATTTCACCCGTTTCGACGCGGAGCGGGAAATCGACGCGTATATCCGCAGGATGCGCCAATCGGCGGAAATCCACGCGCCGGGTTCCCGCTGAAACGATACAGGCGCTGAATTTATTTCCCGGCGGCTGAAACGTTCAAGAAAGGGAAGGCAGGTATTCTCGGCGGAACGCCGAGGCAAATGTCACCGCATGTGAACGCACTCACATCGGGGGTGAGTTCCAGTATCATTCACCCGGTGAATACCTGCCATGTCGTGCGTATCCACGCTTCTCCACGTTTTCTAGCGGTAAATCCATGAAAAAAATCTTATTGATGCTTTTGTGCGTCAGCGTGCTGGGTTGCTCCAAAAACAGCGTCGAATCGGAAAAACCGGTCGACGTGCTCCTGATCGGTGGCGGCATCATGAGCGCCACCCTGGGTACCTATCTGAACGAACTGGAACCGGGCTGGACCATCGAGATGGTCGAGCGCCTGGACAAGGTCGCCGAAGAAAGCTCCAACGGCTGGAACAACGCGGGCACCGGTCACTCGGCGTTCTGCGAACTGAACTACACCAGCGAGGCCGCGGACGGCTCGATGGATATCAGCAAGGCGGTGGCGATCAACGAGAACTTCGAGATCTCCAAGCAGTTCTGGGCCTACCAGGTCGACCGCAAGGTGCTGAACGATCCGAAGTCGTTCATCAACAACGTCCCGCACATGAGCTTCGTCTGGGGCGACGACAACGTCGCCTTCCTCAAGAAGCGCCACGCCGCCCTGCAGCACAGCTCGCTGTTCCGCGGCATGGAGTACTCGGAAGACCCCGAGCAGATCAAGCAGTGGGTGCCGCTGGTGATGGAAGGCCGCGAGCCGGGGCAGAAGATCGCCGCCACGCGCATGTCGATCGGCACCGACGTCAACTTCGGCGAGATCACTCGCCAACTGGTGGGCTCGCTGTCGGCCAAGGACACCTTCAAGCTGCGCCTGCAACATGAGGTCCGCGACCTCAAGCGCAACGACGACAACACCTGGACCGTGACCATGGCCGACCTGGCCAATGGCGACAAGGAAACCAGCGTCAAGGCCAGGTTCGTCTTCATCGGCGCCGGCGGCGGCGCGCTGAAGCTGCTGCAGATGTCCGGCATCCCCGAGGCCGAAGGCTACGCCGGCTTCCCGGTGGGCGGTTCGTTCCTCGCCACCACCAACCCGGACGTGGTCAAGCGCCACCTGGCCAAGGTCTACGGCAAGGCTTCGGTGGGTTCGCCGCCGATGTCGGTGCCGCACCTCGACACCCGCATGATCGACGGCAAGCCGGTTCTGCTGTTCGGTCCGTTCGCCACCTTCTCCACCAAGTTCCTGAAGAACGGCTCGCTGTGGGACCTGCCGGGCTCGGTGACCAGCGGCAACATCGGCCCGATGTTCAACGCCGGCATCGACAACTTCGATCTCAGCCAGTACCTGATCGGCCAGTTGATGCTCAGCCAGGACGACCGCATGGCCTCGCTGCGCGAGTACTTCCCGGAAGCCCGCGACGAGGACTGGAAGCTGGTGCAGGCCGGCCAGCGCGTGCAGATCATCAAGAAGGACGCCGAGAAAGGCGGCGTACTGCAATTCGGCACCGAAGTGGTGACCGCAGCGGACGGCTCCGTCGCCGCCCTGCTCGGCGCCTCGCCGGGCGCCTCGACCGCCGCGCCGATCATGCTGTCGGTGCTGGAGAAGGCCTTCAAGGACAAGGTCGCTACCCCCGAGTGGCAGGCACGCCTGAAGGAAATCGTGCCGTCTTACGGGCGCAAGCTGAACAACGACATCGAGCTGACCAACAGCACCCGTGCCTGGAGCAGCGAGCGCCTGCAACTGATCCACGTGCCGGTACAGCCGGAGGCCTGATCGGCCACCGACGCGCGCGCATGAAAAAGCCCGGCAATAGCCGGGCTTTTTTGGGTTGGCGTTCGCCTTGCGGGGCGGCGCATCGGCGGATAACGCCGCTGGCGTTATTCGCCCTACCCGACAGGCAGCGCCGCCCACAAAGTCACTGCGGGCCGTAGGGCGAACAACCGCTCGCGGTTATCCGCCGGAACCTGCATGTCACCGATTGCGCCCTCCCGCGATATCACGCCCCTCCTTCGAGCCTGGCCAGGCGCTCCTCCAGCGCCGCCAGGCGCGTCTCCAGCTCGGCGATCCGCGCTTCCGCATCGGCCGACAGAGCGGCCGGCGCGGCGCGTTCCGGGTCGCTGCCCATCGCCTCCACGGCGGCCTCGAGGTCGGCCTGGCTGCCGAGCAGGTGCATGTAGCGCTCCTCGCGCTGCCCGGCGCGACGCTCCAGGTGCACGGCCAGGCCACGGCCGGCGAGGCGTTCCAGGTGGTGGCGGATCTGCTCGACGTCGTCGAAATCGTGCAGGCGGTTGCTGCGGGTGAGCAGTTCGTTGAGGGTCTGCGGACCACGCAGGAACAGCAGGCCGAGCAGCGCCACCTGTGGCGCCACCAATTCCAGGCCCTTGCCCAGGGTGTGCTCCCAGCGGTCGGCGCGGCTGCCCATCACCAGCCTGACCAGGCCGCGCCCCTCGAGCTGGCGCAGGCTCTGGCCGACCTGGCCGGGCGTGAGGTTCATCACCGGATCGCGGCTGGTCTTCTGGTTGCAGGCGAGGACCAGGGCATTGAGGGTCAGCGGATAGGTTTCCGGGGTGGTCGCCTGCTTCTCGACGAGGCTGCCGAGAATCCGTGCATCGACGGCGCTCAGCGGGTCGTCGACGAACGGCGAGTTGGGCTCGGTGGACATCGCTACATCCCTATGCAAGGAAAAAGGCGCCTAGCCTAGCGCGAGTCGCCGGGGATGGCACGGAGCGTCATGTAAATAAAACCCATGAGGCGAGCCCCGACCTGCGGGGCCCGCCGTCGCGCACGGGCTCAGCGTACGGCTTCGAACAGCCCGCTGGCGCCCATGCCGCCGCCGACGCACATGGTCACCACGCCGTAGCGCAGGTTGCGCCGGCGCAGTTCGCGGACCAGATGACCGACCTGGCGCGAGCCGGTCATGCCGAACGGGTGGCCGATGGCGATGGAGCCGCCATTGACGTTGTACTTCTCGTTGTCGATCTCCAGCCGGTCGCGGCAGTACAGGCACTGCGAGGCGAAGGCTTCGTTGAGTTCCCAGAGATCGACGTCGGCGATCTTCAGCCCCTTCGCCTTGAGCAGCTTCGGCACCGAGAACACCGGACCGATGCCCATTTCGTCCGGCTCGCAGCCGGCCACGGTGAAGCCACGGAAGAAGGCCTTCGGCTCCAGGCCCAGCGCCAGCGCTTTCTCCAGGCTCATCAGCAGGGTCATCGAGGCGCCGTCGGAGAGTTGCGAGGCGTTACCGGCGGTGACCGAACCGTCCTCGGCGAACGCCGGCTTCAGCGAGGCCAGGCCTTCGAGGGTGGTGTCCGGGCGGTTGCAGTCGTCGCGGTCGACCACTCCGTCGAGCACCTGCTTCTCGCCGCTGGCCTTGTCCTCCACCGCGTAGCGGGTGGTCATCGGCACGATCTCGTCGGCGAACAGCCCGTCCGCCTGGGCTCGCGCCATCCGCTGCTGGCTCTGCAGGGCGTAGGCGTCCTGGGCCTCGCGGGTGATGCCGTAGCGACGGGCGACGATCTCGGCGGTCTGCCCCATGGGGTAGTAGATGCCCGGCACCTCCCTTTGCAGCAGCGGGTTCACCAGGTGGTCGGTGTTGACGCTCTTCAGGGTCAGGGTGATCGACTCGACGCCGCCGGCGACGATCACCTCGCTGCAACCGGAAGCGATCTGGTTGGCGGCGATGGCGATCGCCTGCAGGCCGGAGGAACAGTAGCGGTTGAGGGTCATCCCCGGCACCTGGATGCCGAGGCCGGAGAGCACCGCCACGTTGCGCCCGATGTTGTGGCCCTGGGCGCCTTCGTTGGAGCCGGCGCCAACGATGCAGTCATCCACCAGCAGCGGGTCGAGGTCGTTGCGCGCCAGCAGCGCGTCGACGCAGTGGGCGGCCATGTCGTCCGGCCGGGTCAGGTTGAACTTGCCGCGGAAGGACTTGGCCAGGCCGGTCCGGACGCTGTCGACGATCACCACTTCACGCATGGGGGTACCCTCGCTGTTATTGTCGGTCGGCCGCCGGGGCAGCGGCCGGATCGAGCGAGGATAAGGCGAGGCAATCGCGCGAGGCACCGATCATTCATCCGGCGTATGCGTCGCCATCCCCTGGAGAGGACGGCGCCGCATTCCGGCGGGCCTCACTTGTCCCTCTTGTACGCCGCTTCGATGGCGTCGTTGATGGTGCGCAGCACCTTGACCCGGGCGAAGCGCTTGTCGTTGGCTTCGACCAGGGTCCAGGGCGCGATCTCGGTGCTGGTACGGTCGACCATGTCGCCCACCGCGTCCACGTACTGGTCCCACTTGTCGCGGTTGCGCCAGTCTTCCTCGGTGATCTTGTAGCGCTTGTAGGGGGTTTTCTCGCGCTCCTTGAAGCGCTCCATCTGGGTCTGCTTGTCGATCGCCAGCCAGAACTTCACCACGATGATCCCGTACTCGCTGAGCTGCTCCTCGAAGTCGTTGATCTCGCCATAGGCGCGCAGCCAGTCGGCCGGTGCGCAGAAGCCCTCAATGCGTTCTACCAGCACGCGGCCGTACCAGGAACGGTCGAAGATGGTGAACTGGCGGCGCGCCGGGATGTGCCGCCAGAAGCGCCAGAGATAGGGCTGCGCGCGCTCCTCTTCGGTCGGCGCGGCGATCGGCACGATATGGTACTGGCGCGGGTCCAGCGCGTCGGTGACACGGCGGATGGCGCCGCCCTTGCCGGCCGCGTCGTTGCCCTCGAACACCGCGACCAGCGAATGCTGGCGGAAGCGCTTGTCGCGGATCAGCCCGGCCAGGCGCGCCTGCTCGGCGGCGAGCTGCTCCTTGTAGGCGTCCTTGTCCAGGTACTGGCCCAGGTCCAGGGAGTCCAGCAGGCCACGGTTGTCCAGGCTCGACACCAGCGGTGCGGCGTGCGGCTGGCGCTTGGCGCGCTCCTTGGTGGCCAGCGCGGCCTGCAACCCTTCGAGAAGGATGCGGCCGACGGTCAGGGCGCGGTAGCGCTCGTCCGCGCCTTCCACCACGTACCAGGGCGCGTAGTCCCGGCTGGTACGGCGCAGCACGCGCTCGCCGTAATGCACGAAGCGGTCGTAGACCTCGCTCTGCTTCCAGTCCAGCGGACTGAGCTTCCAGCTGTGCTGCGGGTCCTTTTCCAGCGCCTTGAGGCGTTCCTTGAGCTGTTTCTTGGAGAGGTGGAACCAGAACTTGAAGAGCAGCGCGCCTTCGTCGCAGAGCATGCGCTCGAAGCGTTCGGCGGCATCGATGGCCTGATCCAGCTTGGCCTCCTTGATATGCCCCTCGACCCGCGCGTAGAGCATCTGGCTGTACCAGTTGCCGAAGAAGATACCGGTCCGCCCCTTGGGCGGCAGGCGCCGCCAGAAGCGCCACTGCGGCGGCCGCTCCAGTTCCTCGTCGGAGGGACGGAGGAAGCTCTGCACTTCGATCAGGCGCGGGTCCATCCACTCGTTGAGGAGCTTGACCGTCTCCCCCTTGCCGGCGCCCTCGATGCCGTTGATCAGGATGATCACCGGGAAGCGCGCCTGCTGCTTGAGCTCGAACTGCGCCTCGAGCAGCGCTTCGCGCAACTCGATGACGGCCTTCTCGTAGGTGTCCTTGTCGATGCTGTGGCCAACTTCCGCGGATTCGAACATGGAGGTCTCCCTTAACCTGAGTCCTTCAAGGTAGCGGATCGGCGTGCGGCTGTCTGCGCGGCGCCGCGGCATGTTCGCGCAGCGCCTCGCCGCTGGCCGGCAAAGCCCCGTAAAATGCGCCATCCGCTTTTTCAGGTTCTGCCATGTCCGACTTCCAGCATGCCCAGCTCGACTGGGACGAAAACGGCCAGCCGCTATCCCGCGCCTTCGGCGACGTATATTTTTCCCGGCATTCCGGGCTCAACGAGACGCGCCATGTGTTCCTCGCCACCAACCGCCTGGCCGAGCGCTTCGCCGCGCTGGGCGACGGCGAGGTGCTGTGCATCGGCGAGACCGGCTTCGGCACCGGACTGAACTTCCTCTGCGCCTGGCAGCTGTTCGAGCGGGTCGCGCCGGCCGGCGCGCGCCTGGAGTTCGTCAGCGTGGAGAAATTCCCCCTCGCCGCCGCCGACCTGCGCCGCGCCCTGGCGCTATGGCCGGAACTGGCGCCCTGGAGCAAGGCCCTGCTGGGCCAGTACCTTGCCGTGCACCCGGGCTTCCAGCGCCTGGCGTTCGCGGGCGGAAGGGTCGGCCTGACCCTGCTGCTGGGCGATGCCCTGGAGTGCCTGCCGCAGCTCGACGCGCGGGTCGACGCCTGGTTCCTCGATGGCTTCGCCCCGGCGAAGAACCCGGACATGTGGTCGCCCGTACTGTTCGCCGAACTGGCGCGACTGTCGGCGCCGCAGGCGACCCTGGGCACTTTCACCAGCGCCGGTTTCGTTCGCCGCGGGCTGGTCGAGGCCGGTTTCGCCATGCAACGGGTACCGGGCTACGGACAGAAGCGCGAGATGCTCAGCGGCACCTACCAGGGGCCGCCGGCGAACGCCGGCAAGCCCTGGTACGCACGCCCCGCGCCCCACGCCGGGCGCCGCGCGGCACTGGTGGTCGGCGGCGGCCTGGCCGGCTGCGCCAGCGCCGCCAGCCTCGCCGCGCGCGGCTGGCAGGTGACCCTGATCGAACGCCATCCCGGCCTCGCCCGGGAAGCCTCGGGCAACCCCCAGGGCGTGCTCTACCTGAAACTCTCGGCCCACGGCACGCCGCTGTCGCGCCTGGTGCTCAGCGGCTTCGGCCATACCCGCCGGCTGCTCGAACGCCTGCGGCGCGACCACGACTGGGACGCCTGCGGCGTACTGCAACTGGCCTTCGACGCCAAGGAAGCGCAACGCCAGGCGCAACTGGCCGCAGCCTTCCCCGCCGACCTGCTGCACGGCCTGGAGCGCGAGCAGGCCGAGCGCCTCGCCGGCGTCGCCCTGCCCGCCGGCGGCCTGTTCTATCCCGAAGCCGGCTGGGTCCATCCGCCCGCGCTGTGCCAGGCCCTGGCCGCCACCCCCGGGATCACCCTGCTGAGCGGCCGGGCAGTACGCTTGCGCCGCGAGGGCGACGACTGGTGCGCCTACGCCGGCGACGAATGCCTGGCCCGCGCGCCACTCGCGATCCTCGCCACCGCCGCCGACATCCGCGACTTCCCGCCCGCCGCCGAGCTGCCGCTGAAGCGCATTCGCGGGCAGGTCACCCGCCTGCCGGCCACCCCGCAAAGCCGGGCGCTGCGCACCGTGGTCTGCGCCGAGGGCTACGTCGCACCGCCGCGTGGCGACGAACACACCCTCGGCGCCAGCTTCGACTTCAAGAGCGAAGACCTGGCGCCGACCCTCGCCGAACACCAGGGCAACCTCGAACTGCTGCGGGAAATATCCCCCGACCTGTTGCAGCGCCTGGGCGCCGACGACCTGCCGCTGGAGCGCCTGGAAGGCCGCGCGGCATTCCGCTGCACCAGCCCCGACTACCTGCCCCTGGTAGGCCCGCTGGCCGAGCGCGCGGCCTTCGACGAGGTCTACGCGGTGCTCGCCCGCGACGCCCGCCAGGTGCCGGAGCGTGCCTGCCCCTGGCTGCCAGGCCTGTACCTGAACAGCGGCCACGGCTCGCGCGGGCTGATCAGCGCGCCGCTGTCCGGCGAACTGCTGGCGGCGTGGATCTGCGGCGAGCCGCTGCCGCTGCCGCGCGCGGTGGCCGAGGCCTGCCACCCGAACCGCTTCCTGCTGCGCGACCTGGTGCGCGGGCAGCGCGGCTGAAGCCCCGGGCGCACCGATTTGCGCTACCCTTCGGGCCTGCCGCACGCGCAGGCCATACCGGACCACCGGCTGGCTCACCCGCGGAAATAGTTGATCGACGATGGATGTACTGCTCTTCGAATCCCTGGGCATCGGCGCCGTTCTCGGCCTGCTGCTCGGCCTCACCGGCGCCGGCGGCTCGCTGGTCGCCCTGCCCCTGCTGCTCAGCCTGCACCTGCCGCTGCGCGACGCCATCGGCGTGAGCCTCGGCGCGGTCGCCCTGTCGGCGCTGATTGGCGCCATTCCGCGCGCGCGCCAGGGCCAGGTGGCCTGGCGGCCGGTGCTGGTCCTGGCGCTGGCCGGCCTGCCGAGTAACGCCGTCGGCCAATGGCTCGGCCGCTTCGTCCCGGAAGGCGTGCTGATCGTCGCCTTCTGCCTGCTGGTGCTCTGGTCGGCCTGGCGCATGTGGCGCGGCGCCGGGATGAAACGCGAGGCCAGCGACCAGGCACGGAGCCTGCCGCTGCTCGGCATCGGCCTGGCGGTCGGCTTGCTGTCGGGATTGATGGGCGTGGGCGGCGGCTTCCTGGTGGTGCCGGGGCTACTCTGGTTCACCCCGCTGTCGATGATGGCCGCCACCGCCACCTCGATGGCGGTGATCGCGCTGGTCTCCGGCGGCGGCTTCCTGATCTACCTGACCGGCGCCCACCCGCCGCTGCCGCTGCTCGGCGGCCTCGCCGCCGGCGGCGCGGTCGGCGTGCTCGGCGGCAACCTGCTGGCGCAGCGCCTCGGCGGCCCGACCCTGCAACGCCTGTTCGCGCTGATGCTGGTGGCGGTGAGCTTCTCCCTGGCGGCGCAGAAGCTCTACGGCGGGTAGCTTTCCTCGGCGGCCGGGGCACCGGGGAAGCGGCGTTATGCGCCCTACGCGAAGGTCACGCCATGGCGTACAACGCGCTTGTCCACCAGGCATCGGCAGGTTCGCCAGGTAAAGACCGCCGACGCGACTGTCTTTCGTAGCGAACCTGGCGCCCTCACTCTTCTTCGACGTCCTCTTCCGGCAAGCCGAACAGGTCGGCCGCGCGCAGCAGCGCGGCCAGCAGGCCGTGGCGCTCCCACTCGGGCAACGCGGCGAAGCGCTCGATCACGTACTCCGGCAATAGCGGCGGCGCCTCCGCCAGGGCTTCGTGGCCGGCCGGGTCGAGGTGCAGCCAGGACTTGCGCCGGTCCTGTTCGTCGCGCCGACGATAGAGCAGGCCGCGTCCTTCGAGGCGGTCGAGCACGCCGGAGAGCGATGCCTGGGACAGGCTGACCAGCTTGGCCAGTTGCGTCGCGGTCAGTTCTCCCTCCACCGCCAGGACATGCAGGATCAGCAATTGCAGCGGGGTCAGGCCGCCGTATCGGCTGAGACGCTTGGAGTGGATTTCAGCGGCCTGCTGGAGGCGGCGGATGGCGCGGAAAATAGCGAGCGAATAGGTATCGGCAGCGGTCTTATTACTTTCAACCATAATAAATTCTTCGTTAAGGGTCCTGATAGGCCCGGAAAATTCGTATAGAACTCCTTCCAACTGTAACGGTCCTCTGTTAGGTAAGTCATGTACCCGGAAGGGGTACGCAACCCACTTCCCCAACGGAGAACCGGTAAGGAATATGTGCGGCATATCAGGAGAGTTTCGTTTCGACAACCAGGCAGCCGACCTCGCAGCGGTCGAACGCATCACCCACCACCTGGCCCCTCGCGGCCCCGACGCCTGGGGCTTCCACGCCCAGGGTCCGATCGCCCTCGGACATCGACGGCTGAAGATCATGGACCTGGCGGAAGCTTCCGGCCAACCGATGATCGATCCCGATCTCGGCCTGGCCATGGTGTTCAATGGCGCCATCTACAACTACCCCGAACTGCGTGGCGAACTGGAAAGCCTTGGCTATCGGTTCTTCTCCGGCGGCGACACCGAAGTTCTCTTGAAGGGGTACCATGCCTGGGGCGCCGATTTATTGCCCCGGCTCAATGGGATGTTCGCCTTCGCCGTCTGGGAGCGCGATCGCCAGCGGCTGTTCCTGGCCCGTGACCGACTCGGCATCAAGCCGCTCTACTACAGCCTCGACCGCTCGCGCCTACGCTTCGCCTCGAGCCTGCCGGCCCTGCTCAAGGGCGGCGACATCGCCAGCGACCTCGATCCGCAGGCGCTGAATTTCTACCTCAACTTCCACGCCGTGGTTCCCGCCCCGCACACCTTGCTGGAGGGCGTGAAGAAGCTGCCGCCGGCGACCTGGATGAGCGTCGACCTCGACGGCAGCTGCGAGCAGCGCACCTGGTGGACGCTGGACTACGGCCCACGCCCGGACGAGCGCGAGCTGACGCTCGACGACTGGCAGGAGCGCGTCCTCGACGGCCTCCGCGAAGCGGTGGCGATCCGCCAGCGCGCCGCCCGCGAGGTCGGCGTGCTGCTCTCCGGCGGGGTCGATTCGAGCCTGCTGGTGGGCCTGCTGCACGAAGCCGGGGTGGACAACCTGCTGACCTTCTCCATCGGCTTCGAGGATGCCGGCGGCGAGCGCGGCGACGAGTTCCAGTATTCCGACCTGATCGCCGAGCGCTATCACACCCGTCACCATCGCCTGCGCATCGGCGAGCACGAAGTGATCGAGCAGTTGCCGGCGGCCTTCCGCGCCATGAGCGAGCCGATGGTCAGCCACGACTGCATCGCCTTCTACCTGCTCGCGCGGGAAGTCTCGAAGCACTGCAAGGTGGTGCAGAGCGGCCAGGGCGCCGACGAGCTGTTCGCCGGCTACCACTGGTATCCGAAGGTGGATGGCGCCGACGACGCCTTCGCCGCGTACCGCGCGGCGTTCTTCGACCGCGACCACGAGGAATACCTGGCCACCGTCGGCGAGCGCTTCCGCGTCGAGGACGTCGCCGGGCGCTTCGTCCGCGACCACTTCGCCAGCCCCGGCGCCGAGGCCGCGGTGGACAAGGCGCTGCGCCTGGATAGCACGATCATGCTGGTCGACGACCCGGTCAAGCGGGTCGACAACATGACCATGGCCTGGGGCCTGGAAGCCCGCGTGCCGTTCCTCGACTACCGCCTGGCCGAGCTGTCGGCGCGCATTCCCGCCCGCTTCAAGCTCGGCGACGGCGGCAAGCAGGTGCTCAAGGGTGCCGCGCGCAAGGTGATTCCCAGCGAAGTCATCGACCGGCCCAAGGGCTACTTCCCGGTGCCCGGCCTCAAGCACCTGCAGGGCCGCACCCGCGAATGGGTACGCGAACTGCTGCTCGACCCGAGCCAGGACCGCGGCCTGTTCCAGCCGGCGATATTCGATCGCCTGCTGAGCGATCCGAACGGCGACCTCACACCGCTGCGCGGCTCCAAGCTGTGGCAGCTGGCCGCCCTCAACCTCTGGCTCAGCGAACAGGGACTTTGAAAATGGGCCCCCAACGCAGGGGCCCGAACCAGGAGCGATCATGAAAGGCCACTTGCATCTGCCTCACCCGCACAACCAGCGCCTGCAACGTATCCAGGCGCCCACCTACGAACGCCTCCAGGCGCGTCTCGCCGAAGATCACAGCGAGCCCACCGAGAAACCGCTGAGCATCCACTGCGGCTGGGGCCGCCTGCTGATCGGGCAGACCTACCCGGACGCCGAGGAACTGGCCCGCGACCTGTTGCAGGAAGCCCCCGGCGAACGCGACATCGCGCTCTACGTGGCGGCGCCGCAGCAGGTCCTGGCCCACGCCCCGCAGCAGCTCTTCCTCGATCCCTCGGATACCCTGCGCCTGTGGTTCACCGACTACCGCCCGGCGCGCCGTCCGCCACGCGGTTTCCGCATCCGCCGGGTGCATACCGAGGAGGACTGGGCGGCGATCAACCGCCTGTACCTGGCGCGCGGCATGCTTCCGGTGCAGACCGAGCGCCTCAGCCCGCGCCACCAGGGCGGGCCGATCTACTGGCTGGCCGAGGACGCCGACACTGGCGTCGCGGTAGGCACGGTGATGGGCCTCAACCACGCCAAGGCGTTCCAGGATCCGGAGGGCGGCTCCAGCCTCTGGTGCCTGGCGGTGGACCCGCAATGCAGCCGGCCGGGCGTCGGCGAGGCGCTGGTACGGCACCTGGTCGAGCACTTCATGAGCCGCGAACTGGCTTACCTCGACCTCTCGGTGCTGCACAACAACCAGCAGGCCAAGGCGCTCTACCGCAAGCTCGGCTTCCGCGAACTGGCGACCTTCACCATCAAGCGCAAGAACGGCATCAACCAGTCGCTGTTCCTCGGCCCCGGCCCGGAGGAAGACCTCAACCCCTACGCCCGGATCATCGTCGACGAAGCCCACCGGCGCGGCATCGAGGTGCGCGTCGACGACGCCGAGGGCGGCCTGTTCACCCTGACCCAGGGCGGCCGGCAGATCCGCTGCCGTGAATCGCTCTCCGACCTGACCACGGCGGTAAGCATGACCCTCTGCCAGGACAAGGTCCTCACCCACCGCGCCCTGCAGCACGCCGGCCTGCGCCAGCCACAGCAGCGCCTGGCCGGCAGCGCGGAGGAAAACGCCGCGTTCCTCGCCGAGCACGGTTCGCTGGTGGTCAAGCCGGTGGACGGCGAGCAGGGCCAGGGCGTGGCGGTGGACCTGCGCACCGCGGAAGAGGTCGAGGAGGCCATCGAGGCCGCCCGCCATTTCGATTCGCGCGTGCTGCTGGAGAGCTACCACGCCGGCCACGACCTGCGCGTGCTGGTGATTGGCTACGAGGTGGTGGCCGCCGCCATCCGTCGTCCCGCCGCGGTGATCGGCGACGGCCGGCACAGCATCCGCGAGCTGATCGAGGCGCAGAGCCGCCGGCGCCAGGCCGCCACCGGCGGGGAAAGCCGCATCCCGCTCGACCACGAGACCGAGCGCACCCTGCGGGCCGCCGGCTATGGCTACGACGACGTGTTGCCCAGCGGCGAACACCTGGCCGTGCGGCGCACCGCCAACCTGCACACCGGCGGCATCCTCGAGGACGTCACCGACGCCCTCCATCCGGCCCTCCGCGAGGCCGCGATCCAGGCCGCGCGGGCCCTGGAAATACCGGTGGTGGGCCTGGACTTCCTGGTCGAGGCCGCCGACCAGCCCGACTACGTGATCATCGAAGCCAACGAGCGCGCCGGCCTGGCCAACCACGAGCCGCAGCCGACCGCCGAACGCTTCGTCGATCTTCTCTTCCCCCTCAGCCGCGAGGTGCCTTCATGACCCCTCTGCCACAACCGGACCTCAACTACCTGCAACGGGTGCTGCTGGAGATGCTCGCCATCCCCAGCCCCACCGGCTTCACCGATACCATCGTGCGCTATGTCGCCGAGCAGCTCGACGAACTTGGCGTGCCCTTCGAGATGACTCGCCGGGGAACCATCCGGGCGACCCTCCAGGGCCGCCTGAATACCCCCGACCGGGCGGTTTCCGCGCACCTCGACACGATCGGCGCGCTGGTCCGCGAGATCAAGCCCAACGGCCGCCTCGGCCTGGCCCCGGTAGGCTGCTGGTCGAGCCGCTTCGCCGAGGGTAGCCGGGTCACGGTGTTCACCGAACAGGGCGTGTTCCGTGGCAGCGTGCTGCCGCTGCTGGCTTCGGGCCACGCCTTCAATACCGAGGTGGACAACCTGAAGATCAGTTGGGACAACATCGAGCTGCGTCTCGACGCCTATACCGCCAGTCGCGCCGACAGCGAGAGCCTGGGCATCTCGGTGGGTGACTACGTGGCCTTCGATCCGCTGCCGGAGTTCACCGAGAGCGGCCATATCAGCGCCCGCCACCTGGACGACAAGGCCGGGGTCGCGGCGCTGCTGGCGGCGCTGAAGGCGGTCAAGGAAAGCGGCCAGGAGCCGCCGATCGACTGCCACCCGCTGTTCACCATCACCGAGGAAGTCGGCTCCGGCGCCGCCGGCGCCCTGCCCTGGGACGTCAGCGAGTTCGTCGGCATCGACATCGCCCCGGTGGCCGAAGGCCAGAATTCCAACGAGCACAGCGTCAGCGTGGCCATGCAGGACTCCGGCGGGCCCTACGACTTCCATCTGTCGCGGCACCTGCTGCGGCTCGGCGAGCGCCACGACATCGCCCTGCGCCGCGACCTGTTCCGCTACTACCACAGCGACGCGCAGTCGGCGATCGCCGCCGGCCACGACACCCGCGCCGCGCTGCTGGCGTTCGGCTGCGACGCCACCCACGGCTACGAGCGCACGCACATCGACAGTCTCGCCGCGCTGAGCCGGCTGCTCACCGCCTACATCCTCAGCCCGCCGGTCTTCGCCAGCGACGCCAAGCCCCGGGAAACCTCGCTGGAACGCTTCAACAAGCAGCTCGAGCATCCGGTGCACATGGAAAGCTGCACCCACGTCCCGCCGGTGGACGAAGTGCTCGACAGCAGCAACAACAGCGACAAGGGCTGAGCCCGCGCCGGCCTCCCCGCCTCCGGGGAGGCCGCCCTCCTCTCCAGCCAACTGCTAGGCTGATGGCAGGTTCCCTCGCCTGTCTCGTTTCCTCCGTAGCATCATGCGTGCCGACTCGTGTCCATGGAGTAGTTGCATGTCTCGACTCTGCCTGGTCCTGCTGTTGCTCTGCTGCGCGCTGCCGGCCCGGGCGCAGCCGCCCGCGCCGCTGGACGGAGAGGACCTGCGCCTGTCCCTGGGCGAGTACGCCGAGTACTACCGCGACGCCGGCGGCAAGGCGCGTCTGGGCGACATCCTCGCCTTGCCGGCGCAGGCCTTCGCCGCCCTGCGCGGCGACCACGCGAACTTCGGCAAGAACGCCGCAGCCTGGTGGTTCAGGGTGCGCCTGGACAACCGCAACGGCACCGACCTGGCCGGTTTCCTGGAGATCAACTACCCGCTGCTGGACGACCTCAAGGTCTACCTGCTGACCGCCGATGGGCGCATCGAACAGCAGGAGAGCGGCGACCTGTTCGCCTTCTCCCAGCGCCCGGTGCAAGTGCGCAACTTCTGGTTCCCGCTGCGACTGCCGCCCGGCGAGAGCACCCTGCTGCTGCGCGTGCAGAGCACCAGCACCGTCTACGTGCCGCTGTACTTCAGCACCTACGCGGCCAGCGCGGCCAGCCAGGAAACCCTGATGGGCTTCAACGGGGCCTTCTACGGGGTGCTGTTCGGGTTGTTCTGCTACAACCTGTTCCTCTTCGTCTCGCTACGCGAGGCCACCTATGCCTGGTACCTGCTGTACAACCTCAGCCTCGGCCTGTTTTCCGCCAGCTTCGACGGCCTGCTGTTCAAGCTGCTGCCCGGACACGTGGCGCTGGAGTCGGCCGGCATCTACCTGCTGATGTACCTGAGCTGCCTGGTGTCGATCCAGTTCAGCCGCGGCTACCTCTACACCCGCCGCGACTTCCCGCGCCTCGACCGCTTCCTCCGCGGCCTGCTGCTGGCCTGCGTGGTCCTGTTGGCCAGCGAGCCGCTGGTGGGGCTGCGCGCCTGGAACGTCCTCGCCAGCCTGACGGTGATGCTGGTCTCCCTCAGCCTGCTGCTGGCCGGCGTCCACGTCTGGCGCCAGGGCCTGCGCTACGGCCTCTACTACATCCTGGCCTGGGGCGCGCTGCTGCTGTCGTTCCTGGTCACCACCGCCGCCTCGCTGGGCTTCGAACTGTTCGGCCTGTTCGGCAGCAGCGTGGTCAAGATCGGCATGACCGTGGAACTGGTGACCCTGTCCATCGGCCTCGCCGACCGCATCAATGCGCTCAAGGAGGAAGGCTTCCGCTCGCGCCAGGCGGCCGAGCAGGCGCGGGTGGAGAACGAGGCGAAGAGCCGCTTCCTGGCGAAGATGAGCCATGAGATTCGCACCCCGCTGAACGGCGTGCTGGGCATGCTGCAACTGCTCCGCGACACCCCGCTGGACCGCGGCCAGGCGGCCTACGTGGAGACCATCGCCAGCTCCGGCAGCGCGCTGATGTCGGTGATCAACGATATCCTCGACTACGCTCGCATCGAGTCCGGCAAGCTGCACCTGGAGCGCATCGACTTCGACCTTGAGGAACTGCTCTCCGACACCCTGGCGCTGTTCAGCGCCCAGGCCGTGGAAAAACGCCTGCGCCTGCATCTCGGCCTGGACAGGGGCGTGCCGCGCCGCCTCAACGGCGACCCGACGCGGTTGCGCCAGGTACTGATGAACCTGCTCAGCAATGCCCTCAAGTTCACCGCCGAAGGCCATGTCGCCGTGCGCGTGCAGCGGCGCTTCGACGAGGGCGGACGCGAGCGCCTGCTGTACAGCGTCAGCGACAGCGGCATCGGGATATCCGCCCAGGCGCAGAAGACCCTGTTCGAATCCTTCTCCCAGGCCGACTCCAGCACCACCCGCCGCTACGGCGGCAGCGGCCTGGGCCTGGCGATCAGCCGCGAGCTGGTGCAGATGATGGGCGGGCGCATCGAGGTGAGCAGCGAGCCGGGCAAGGGCACCCGGTTCAGCGTCGACCTGCCGCTCAGTCCCGCCCTCGACGCCGGCGAAGCGGATGAAGTGGCGCAACTGCTGCAACACCGCCCGGCCCTGCTGGCCAGCGAGGACAACCTGACCCTGGACTGCCTGCAGGCATTGCTGGAGCGTTGGGGGCTGCGGGTCGAACGCTGCCTGCAGCCGAGACGGCTGAACGCCTACCTGGAGGACTTCAGCGCACCGCCCCTGCTGGTCCTGGCGGCGCCCTGGCCGGGACCGCCGTCGATCTGGCTGGACACCCTCTATGCGCAACTGGAGCAAGGCCAGCGCATCCTCCTGCTATGCCCGCCGCAGCACTGCCAGGACCTGCCGCCGCACGAAGGCCTGCGCCTGCTGGCCCTGGCCCAGCCGGTGGCAGTGAAGGCCCTGCGCGAAGCCCTGCTGGAACTGTACCGGGAGCGGCGCCGACAGCCAGGGCGGAGCAGCGAGGCGGCCCCGGACGAACGCCCGGACGCCCCATGCATCCTGGTCGCCGAGGACAACCCGGTGAACCAGCTGGTGGTGCGCGGCTTCCTCGCCAAGCGCGGCTACGCGGTGCGCCTGGCCGGCAACGGACGGCTCGCGCTGGACGAGTACCTGCGCGATCCGAACGGCATCCAGTTGATCCTGATGGATGGCGAGATGCCGGAAATGGACGGCTTCGAGGCGACCCGCCTGATCCGCCGGGAGGAGCGTGCCCAGGGCTGGCCGCGCGTACCGATCGTTGCCCTGACCGCGCACATCCTCGACGAACACCGCCGGGCCGGAATCGAGGCCGGCATGGACGCCTACCTCGGCAAGCCGGTGGACCGGGCGGAACTCTATGCCACCCTCGAACGCCTGCTCGGCCAGCCTTCGCGACAGGCATGACAGTGCGCGATGCGTCGCGCTAGCATTCGCCGCCATCCCGGAGTACCGCCAATGCTGATCCCCCACGACCTGCTCGAAGCCGACACCCTGAACAACCTGCTGGAAGACTTCGTCACCCGCGAAGGCACCGACAATGGCGACGAGACCCCGCTGGACGTGCGTGTAGAACGCGCCCGGCATGCCTTGCGGCGGGGCGAGGCGGTGATCCTGTTCGACCCGGAGAGCCAGCAGTGCCAGTTGATGTTGCGCAGCGAGGTGCCTGCGGAGCTGTTGCGCGACTGAGTCGCGGCATCGCCCCGCCTGGCGGGGCGGGTTCGCCGCCCTGCCCCCCCCGGAAACGCCGGACAGCGCCCCCGCTCCGTAGGGCGAATAACCGCTCGCGGTCATCCGCCGCTCATCCGCGACATCGGCGGATAACGCCCATGGCGTTATTCGCCCTACACACCCCGAAAAAGCCGGACTGCGCCCCCGCTCCGCAGGGCGAATAACCGCTCGCGGTCATCCGCCGCTCATCCGCCCTACACGCCCCGGAAACGCCGGACAGTGCCCCCGCTCCGTAGGGCGAATAACCGCTCGCGGTTATCCGCCGCTTATCCGCCGCCCCCTCACTCCTTCGCCCCACCCTCCTCCGTCTCCAACGCCGCCCTGACGATGTTCCGGCTATGCGCGCCGAAATGCCCGATCAGTTCGATCAGTTGCGCGTTCAGCGCCGCATTGTCGTGGGCCTCAGGGCGTGGCTGGTTGCTCTCGCTGAAGTCCTGCGCGGCGGAGGCCGGGCGGGCGGCCAGCCATTCGCCGATGGCGGCGTCGAAGGCCGCGGCGTGGGCGTTCGACTCGGCGGCCACCACCTCGCGCAAGTAGGTCGGCGAATAGGCCGGATAGGCACCGTCGCGGCGGGTGTCGGCGTAGGCGTCGAGCATCGGCTGCGGGCGGCCGTCGCGGAGCAGTTGGCGCAGCCAGTCGAACTGGTATTTCTCCACCGCGGTATGGCGGTTCGCGACACGCTCGATGGCCGCCTGCTTTTCCTCCGGGTAGCCGAGCAATGCCTTGCCCTCCATCTGTAGCATCGCCGCCAGGCTGGCACCGGGCAGCGGCGTGGAGTGGTAGGGCTGGGTGATGTCCTGGATGTAGTGCATGCCCCAGCCAAGGAACCGGTAGCCCCAGTAGGGATGACCGTTGGCGAAGGCGAAGCGGGACAGGCCGAAGTACTGGTAGGCACGCCATTCCGGCCAGGCCCGGGCGAGGAACGGCGCGCCGCTGTAGATCACCGCCGCCTCGTGGTAGAAGCCCATGTGGAACGGCGCCTGGGAGCTGAACTCGAAGCGCGGGTCGCCGAATGGCTGGGTGCCGAAGCCGTAGCGCTGGCCGGCTTCGCCGGGGTTGTCGCTGAACAGGTTGATGTCGTGGCCGTAGTCCGGTTCGTCGGCGGCGGTGGCCAGCACTGCCAGGGGCGCGACTCGCTCGCCGGGCTCCAGGCGGATGAAACGCCAGGCGGTCCACGGCGAGAGGTTCTGGAACACCAGCACCTCCTGTGGCTTGAGGTGCGGGCGCTGCGGCTGGTCCTGCCCGGGAAGCGGCTGGAGCGCCAGCGCCAGGCGGATCTCCGGGTTGACCCGCAGCGCCGCGAGGAACGCCTGACGCAAGTCGCCGGCCTCGCCCTCGGCAGCGAAGCGCAGGGCGTCCGGACGCGCCGGGTAGTTGCCGATATGCGCTCGGGCGTAGGCTTCCTGCTCGTCCAGCAGGGCGGCCAGTCCGCCGCGCTCGGCGGCGAGGAACGCCTCCAGCGGCTCCACCTCGACTTCCGGCGCCTCGCGGATGGCCGCCAGCTCGCGTAATGCCAGGTAGCTGCCCACCGTATGGTTGGACCAGGCCCACAGGCTCGGCGAGACGACCCACGCCCCCAGCAGCAGGCAACGCAACAGCAACTTCATCGGCTTTTCGCTCTTGTCTCGACTCGGTGCCGGCAAGCCTACCAATGCGGGACACCCAGGGCACTGTCCTGCCTGGACATCGGAACTCTCCGATAGCGCCATCGGACCAATGTCTATCCACGCCGGGCCGGCCCCATGACCGCCATCAATGGCGCCCAGGCGCCAGGCGGCTAGACTTTCCCGACATCAGGCACGCTGATACAAGGCACCCATCTGATGCTCCAGTCCGTTTCGCCCAAGCACGACCTGCCCCTCAAACCCGAAGGCCAAGCGGCCAAGCCAGAACGCACCGGCACCTGGGCGCCGTTCTCGATCCAGGCCTTCCGCATCATCTGGATCTGCAACCTGTTCGCCAACCTCGGCACCTGGGCCCAGTCGGTGGCCGCCGCCTGGGTGGTCACCGACGCCCACGCCAGCCCGCTGATGGTGGCGATGATCCAGGTCGCCGCGGCGCTGCCGCTGGTGCTGCTGTCGATCCTCTCCGGGGTCATCGCCGACAACCACGACCGGCGCAAGATCATGCTCTGGGGACTCAGCTTCGAGATGACCGGGGCGATGTTCGCCACCCTGCTGGCCTTCCTCGGCTACCTCGACCCGGTGCTGCTGATCATCTCCATCCTCTGGATCTCCCTCGGCGGCTCGGTGACCATCCCGGCCTGGCAGGCGGCGGTCAACGAGCAGGTGCCGGCGCGCATGGTCAGCGACGCGGTGCTGCTCAACAGCGTCAACTACAACGTCGCCCGCGCCGCCGGCCCGGCCCTCGGCGGCCTGTTGCTGAGCGCGGTGGGACCGGCCTGGGTGTTCCTGTTCAACAGCTTCTGCTACATGGCCCTGATCTGGGCGATCTGGCAGTGGCGGCGCGACGTGCCCAAGCGCAGCCTGCCGCCGGAAGGCATCCTCGAAGGCGTCACCGCGGCGCTGCGCTTCACCCAGTACTCCACCGTCACCCGCCTGGTGATGATGCGCTCCTTCGCCTTCGGCCTCTCCGCCAGCGCGGTCTGGGCCCTGCTGCCGCTGCTGGCGCACCGCAACCCGGACGGCGACGCGGCGATCTACGGCTACATGCTCGGCGCCCTCGGCCTCGGCGCGATCCTCGGCAGCACCCAGGTCTCGCGCCTGCGCCAGCGGATCGGCAGCAGCCGGCTGATCAGCCTGGCCGGCTTCACCCTGGCGCTGATCCTGCTGACCCTCGGCCTGGTGGACAACCTCTGGGTCCTGTTCCCGGTGCTGATCCTCGGTGGCGGCTGCTGGATCGGCGCCCTCGCCACCTACAACTCGGCGGTGCAGATCCTCGTCCCCGACTGGATCAAGGCGCGCGCCCTGGCGCTGTACCAGACCGCGCTGTACGGTGGCCTGGCGCTGGGTTCGTTCCTCTGGGGCCATCTCGCCGAGACCATGACCGTGCACGGCGCGCTGCTGGCCGCCGGCTGCCTGCTGCTGGCCTCGGTGATCCTCCTGTACAACTCGCGCCTGCCGGAAATGGACGCCGCCAGTATTTCCCGCGCGCCGGCGAGCATGCCCGGGCAGCCGAGCTTCGTCTTCAACACGCGGCGGGGCATGGTGCTGGTCTCCATCGAATACCGGATTCCCGCCGAGCGCACCCGCGACTTCGTTCGCGCCGCCCAGCCGCTGCGCCGCCTGCGCCTGCGCAACGGCGCGGAGCGCTGGTCGCTGTTCCGCGACGTGAGCAACCCGGAGGTCTGGCAGGAACTGTTCCTGGTGGACAACTGGATCCAGCACCTGCGCATGCTCGACCGCATGACCCTGGCCGACAAGATCGTCATCGACAACGTCACCGCCCTGCATGCCGGCGACGGTCCGCCGCAGATCCGCCATTGCGTGAGCTACGAGGCCAGCAGCTACGATACGCCGCTGGTGAAGAGTGCCACGCCGCCGGCCAACGACGAGGCGGGCGCGACGGCGGGGAGCTGAGAACGGGGCCAGGCAGTCCCCCGGGGCGGACAGCGCCAGCGGCGTTATCCGCCATCCAACGCCGGCGCGGCGGATAACCGAAAACGGTTATCCGCCCTCCGAAGCGGTCGGCGGCGCGCGATCACTCCGCCGTCGGCTTCTTGCGCTTGAGCGGCGCCATGCCGTCGGCGCTGACCACCGCCGACGGCCCGGCCTTCGGCCGCGCGGCGGGCTTGCGCTTGGCCGCGGGCTTGGCGGCGGCGCCCTTCCTGTCCTGCTTTTTCTTCTTGCTGCCGGCGGCCTTGCCCGACGCCTTGAGTTTCTTCGGCCCCTGGTAGGCGGCCTTCAGTTCCTTGATGTTGCGTCGTTCGAAGTTCTGCTTGAGGTAGCGTTCGACGCTCGACATCAGGTTCCAGTCGCCATGGCAGATCAGCGAGATCGCCAGGCCCTCGGCGCCGGCGCGACCGGTCCGGCCGATGCGGTGCACGTACTCGTCGCCGCTGCGCGGCATGTCGAAGTTGATCACCAGGTCCAGGCCTTCGACGTCCAGGCCGCGTGCGGCGACGTCGGTGGCGACGAGGATCTTCACCGCGCCCTGCTTCAGGCGTTCGATGGCCAGCTTGCGGTCCTTCTGGTCCTTCTCGCCATGCAGGACGAAGACCTTGTGCTGGTTGGCGATCAGCCGCCCGGTCAGGCGATCGGCGGAGACCCGGGTATTGGTGAAGACGATGGCCTTGGTGTAGGTCTCGTTGCTCAGCAGCCATTGCAGCAACTGTTCCTTGTGCGCCACGTCGTCGGCGGTGATGACCTGCTGGCGGACGTTCTCGTTCAGCTCGCCGACCTGGTTCAGGCGCAGCACTTGCGGCTCGCGCAGCACCTCGGCGATCACCTTGTTCAATCCGGCGCCGCTGTGGGTGGCGGAGAACAGCAGGGTCTGGCGCTCGGCCGGGCAGGCATTGGCCAGGGCCAGCACGTCGTCGGCGAAGCCCATGTCGAGCATGCGGTCGGCCTCGTCCAGCACCAGCACCTCGATGTCCTGCAACGGCAGGTTGCCGGCGTTGCGCTGCTCGAGCAGGCGGCCGGGGGTGCCGATGATGATCTCCGGGTTCTTGCGCAGGCGCGCGCCCTGCACCTTGAAGTCCTCGCCGCCAGTGATCAGGCAGGCCTTGATGAAGGTGAACTGGGCGAAGCGCTCGACTTCCTTGAGGGTCTGCTGGGCCAGCTCGCGGGTCGGCAGGAGGATCAGCGCGCGCGCCAGGGAGCGCGGCTTGTCCTCGGCCAGCAGGCGGTGCAGCAGCGGCAGCAGGAAGGCCGCGGTCTTGCCGCTGCCGGTCTGCGCCGTGACCCGCAGGTCGTGCCCCTCCAGCGCCTTGGGAATGGCCGCGGCCTGGACCGGCGTCGGCTCGCTGAAGGACAGGCTTTCCAGTGCCTTCAGCAGGCGTTCGTGGAGGGGAAATTGGCTGAACAAGGGAGACCTCGGCATTGCACGTGAAAATGGACAGGTGCATAGCCTAACGGTTGCCGCGCCGGCGCGCAGGCTTTATTCGCGCGGCGCGACGGCCAGCGCCGGCGTCGCAATCGGCTCGACGCCGGGTCGCCGCCAGGCAAGCACGGCGCGGGCGGCGATCGCAGACTCGTTCGACGCCCGCCGCCCAGAGGAACCAGGTCATGCCCGACGCGCCCGCATCCGCCGCCGAACGCCTCGAACGGCTGCCGCTGAGTCCGTATCACCGACTGGTCTTCGTGATCATCGCGCTGGCGTTCTTCTTCGACTCGATGGACCTGGCGATGATGACCTTCCTGCTCGGCTCGATCAAAGCCGAGTTCGGGCTCGACTCGGCGCAGGCCGGGCTGCTGGCCAGCTCGAGCTTCTTCGGCATGGTGATCGGCGCGGCCCTGTCGGGCATGCTCGCCGACCGCTTCGGGCGCAAGCCGGTATTCCAGGCCAGCATCGTGCTCTGGGGCCTGGCCAGCTACCTGTGCTCCACCGCCGGCGACCTCGACAGCCTGACCTTCTACCGGGTATTGCTGGGGATCGGCATGGGGATGGAGTTTCCCATCGCCCAGTCGCTGCTGTCGGAGATGATCCCGGCCAGCCGCCGCGGCAAGTACATTGCGCTGATGGACGGCTTCTGGCCGCTGGGCTTCGTCGCTGCCGGCTGCCTGTCCTACTTCCTGCTGCCGCTGACCGGCTGGCGCAGCATTTTCCTGGTGCTGGCGCTGCCGGCGGTGTTCTTCCTCGCCATCCGCTTCCTGATTCCCGAGTCGCCGCGCTGGCTGGAGCAGGCCGGCCGGCGCGAACAGGCGGACCGGGTATTGCGCGACATAGAAGCACGGGTGATGCGTTCGCTGGGCCTGACCGAACTGCCGCCGCCGCTGCGCCAGCCGCAGCGGGAACGCAGCCGTCCGGGCTTCTTCAGCGCCTTCGCCGAGCTCTGGTCGCCAGCCTACCGGCGCCGCACCCTGACCGTCTGGGGCCTGTGGTTCTTCGCCCTGCTCGGTTTCTACGGCCTGACCTCCTGGCTCAGCGCGCTGCTCCAGCAATCCGGCTTCGCCGTCACCCAGTCGGTGTACTACACGGTGCTGATTTCGCTGGCCGGGATACCCGGCTTCCTCTGCGCGGCCTGGCTGGTGGAAAGCTGGGGCCGCAAGCCGAGCTGCGTGCTGATGCTCCTCGGCGGCGGCGCGATGGCCTACGCCTACGGCCAGACCGCGGTGTTCGGCGGCAGCCTGGCACTGCTGATCGGCTTCGGCCTGGCCATGCAGTTCTTCCTGTTCGGCATGTGGGCGGTGCTCTACACCTATACCCCGGAACTCTATCCGACCTCCGCGCGCGCCACCGGCTCGGGCTTCGCCTCGGCGGTCGGGCGGATCGGCTCGCTGCTCGGCCCGCTGGTCACCGGGCTGGTCCTGCCGCTCACCGGCCAGGGCGGGGTGTTCACCCTCGGCGCCCTCTGTTTCGGCGTCGCCGCCCTGGTGGTCTGGGCCTTCGGCATCGAGACCCGCGGGCGCACCCTGGAGGAGCTTGCCGGCTGAGCCCGCGCGTCGGCGGAAAACCTTTGTAGACACGTCGGGGATGCGATCCGGCGCCCGATGGGGCACTCTTGGTTCCTTTGTGCGTTCCCGGCCCCCGCGTCGGGATGTCCGTTCAACCGCGGGGCCGGCCCGTCCCCCCCGCCCGCAACAAAGGAAGTCGCCTGTCCATGGACTCCACATCCCTTCTCGACCAGCTCTCCGGGTACTGGTCGGCGCTCGACCAACACCCTATCCTGCACGCCGGCCTGGCCTTCGGCCTGCTGCTGGTGGGCGCCCTGATCCTCGGCCGGGTGGCCCGCTACATCGTCCTCTACGCCGCCAACCTGCTCGCCCGCCAGCCCGCGCTGCACTGGCTCGGCGACCTGATCCGCAACAAGGTGTTCCAGCGCCTGGCGCAGACCACGCCCTCGCTGCTGGTGCAATTCGGCCTGCCATGGATCCCGGAGATGCCGGACAAGGCCGCGCACTTCCTCGGCAACCTGGCACTGGCCTTCACCGTGCTGTTCCTGATCCTCGCCCTCACAGCGCTGCTGAATGCCCTGCTGGACATCTACGCGCGTACCGAGCACGCCCGCACCCGCTCGATCAAGGGCTACGTGCAACTGGCGAAGATCGCCGTGTTCGTGTTCGGCGCGATCATCATCGTCTCGATCATCATCGACCGCTCGCCGCTCCTGCTGCTGTCCGGCCTCGGCGCGATGTCGGCGGTCCTCCTGCTGGTCTACAAGGACACCCTGATGTCCTTCGTCGCCAGCGTGCAGCTCACCAGCAACGACATGCTGCGAGTCGGCGACTGGATCGAGATGCCGCAGGTCGGCGCCGACGGCGACGTGGTGGACATCACCCTGTACACCGTGAAGGTGCAGAACTTCGACAAGACCATCGTCTCGGTGCCGACCTGGCGCCTGATGTCGGAGTCGTTCAAGAACTGGCGCGGCATGCAGCAGTCCGGCGGACGGCGGATCAAGCGGGCGATCTACGTCGACTCCAGCCAGGTGCGTTTCCTCGACGAGAAGGAAGAGCGGCGCCTGAGCCAGGTGCGCCTGCTCACCGAATACATGGCCCGCAAGCAGACCGAGTTGCAGGAGTGGAATGCCGCCAACGGCGGGGTCGCCCCGCTGGCCGCCAACCGCCGCCGGCTGACCAACATCGGTACGTTCCGCGCCTACGCCCTCGCCTACCTGCAGAACCATCCGGACATCCATCCGCACATGACCTGCATGGTCCGCCAGTTGCAGCCGACCGCCCAGGGCATCCCGCTGGAGATATACTGCTTCACCCGCACCACCGCCTGGGTCGACTACGAGCGCATCCAGGGCGACGTGTTCGACTACCTGCTGGCGGTGATGCCGGAGTTCGGCCTCGGCGCCTACCAGCAGCCCAGCGGCCAGGACCTGCGCCAGGGGCTGCAGGGCATGCTCGAAGGGCGTGACGCCGAGGCCCGTTCGTTCGAGGCGTTGGCCGCACCGAGCCGCAGCGACGAAGCCACTGTCTGAAGCGAGGGGAGCGCCGTCCATGAAACCGCACCTGATCTACTACGTCGCCACCAGCCTGGACGGCTTCATCGCCCGTCCCGACGGTAGCGTCGACTGGCTCGACCGTTTCGCCGAGGGCGGCAACGACCATGGCTACAACGGCTTCTACCAGGGCATCGACGGGCTGCTGATGGGCCGCGGCACCTACGATATCGTGCGCGGCTTCGGCGACTGGCCGTATCCGGGCAAGCCCTGCCAGGTGCTCACCCGCAATCCCCGGGAGAGCGCGGTGGAAGGCGTCGAGTTGCGCCATGACACGCCCCAGGAAGGCCTCGCACGCCTCGGCGAACAGGGCTGCCGGCGGGTCTGGCTGGCCGGCGGCGGCAGCCTCGCCGGTAGTTGCCTGGCGGCCGGGCTGCTCGACGAGGTGATCGTCAGCGTCATTCCGCAGCTGCTCGGCGCCGGCATCCCGCTGTTCGCCGGCGGCCGCGAGCGGCGCCTGCAACTGCTGGAACAACATGGCTACAACAGCGGCATCGTACAGATGCGCTACCAGGTGATCGCCGAGGACGACCCGCAATGACCGACAACCTGCTGAGCATTTCCGCCGCCTGCCTGTTCGACGACCAGGGCAACCTGTTGCTGGTGCGCAAGCGCGGCACCCAGGCCTTCATGCTCCCGGGCGGCAAGCGCGAGCCGGGCGAAACGCCCCTCGCCGCGCTACAGCGCGAACTGCTGGAGGAACTGCGCCTGCCGATGGGCGCCTCGACCTTCGAGCACCTCGGCAGCTTCCAGGCGCCGGCGGCCAACGAGGCGAACACCCGCGTCGATGCCGATATCTACGTCGCCCGCTTGCCCCACGCCGTCTGTGCGCAGGCGGAGCTGGAGGAACTGGCCTGGCTGGTCCCCGGCCAAGCGCAGCCGGACAATCTCGCGCCGCTGCTGCGCGATCATGTCCTGCCGGCCCTGGCGCGGCGCGCGGCGGAAAACCCGGAAACCCAGGCCGAACACCGGACGCGCCCCGATCATGTGCGCTGAGCGCTACCGTCAACGAAAAAGGCCACCTCGGGGTGGCCTTTTCGCGTTCTCGCACCGATCGCGCGGAATATCGGCGGTTAACGCCTCTCCCCCGTGCGCAGCCTGCGGCTGAGCCTCAGAACGAAGTCCGGCGGTAGGCACGGTAGCGCGGGAACCAGAAGTTCGCCTCGATGGCGTCGTTCAGTACCTCGTCGCTGGTATGCAGGGCCTTGCCCTCGGCCTGGGCCTGCTTGGCCACGGCGACGGCGATGCGCTTGCTGACCTCGCGGATGTCGCCCAGCGCCGGCAACACGGCGCCCTCGCCCTGAGTAACGATCGGCGAGCAGTTGGCCAGGGCGTTGGCCGCGGCCATCAGCATGCCTTCGGTGACCCGGTTGGCCCGCGCGGCGATCACCCCCAGGCCGATGCCGGGGAAGATATAGGCGTTGTTGCACTGGGCGATGGGAATCCGCTTGTCGCCCACCTGCACCGGTTGGAACGGGCTACCGGTGGCGACCAGCGCCTGGCCGTCGGTCCAGTTGAGGATTTCCTGCGGAGTCGCCTCGACCCGCGAGGTCGGGTTGGACAGCGGCATCACCAGCGGCTGCTTGCAATGGCTGTGCAGCTCACGGATGACCTCTTCGGAAAACAGCCCGCGCTGCCCGGAGACGCCGATCAGCACCGTCGGCCGGGCATTGCGGATCACTTCCAGCAACGCCAGGTCGTCGCCCTGCTGGCCGCCCCAGGCACCGAGATCGGCGCGCTTCTGCGCCAGGCGGTGCTGGAAGTCGAGCAGGTTGCTCATGTCGTCGGTGAGCAGGCCCCAGCGGTCGACCATGAAGATGCGCCGACGCGCCTGGGCCTCGTCCAGGCCCTCCAGTTGCATGGCGGCGATGATCTGTTCGGCGATGCCGCAACCGGCGGAGCCGGCGCCGACGAAGGTCACGGTCTGCTCGCTGAGCTTCTCGCCCTTGGCCTTGCAAGCCGCCAGCAGGGTGCCCACGGCCACCGCGGCGGTGCCCTGGATGTCGTCGTTGAAGCAGCACAGCTCGTCCTTGTAGCGCTCCAGCAACGGCATGGCATTGGTCTGGGCGAAGTCCTCGAATTGCAGCAGGACGTTGGGCCAGCGGCGCTTGATCGCCTGGATGAACAGGTCGACGAACTCCTCGTACTGCGCCCCGCTCACCCGCTCGTGGCGCCAGCCCATGTACATCGGGTCGTTGAGCAGGTCCGGGTTGTTGGTGCCGACGTCCAGCACCACCGGCAGGGTGTAGGCCGGGCTGATACCGCCGCAGGCGGTGTACAGCGACAGCTTGCCGATCGGGATGCCCATCCCGCCGATGCCCTGGTCGCCGAGGCCGAGGATCCGCTCGCTGTCGGTGACCACCACGATCTTCACGTTGTTCTTGGTGGCGCTGCGCAGGATGTCGTCGATCCGCTCGCGGTCCGGGTAGGAGATGAACAGGCCGCGGTGGGTCCGGTAGATCTTCGAGAACTCCTGGCAGGCCTGGCCGACCGTGGGGGTGTAGATGATCGGCATCATTTCTTCCAGGTGCTCCTCGAGCAGGCGGAAGAACAGGGTCTCGTTGTTGTCCTGGATCGAGCGCAGGAAGATGTGGCGGTCCAGATCGGTGTTGCACAGGTTGTACTGGCTGTAGGCGCGCTCGGTCTGCTCCTCGATGGTCTCGATGTTGTGCGGCAGCAGGCCCTGCAGGTTGAAATCGATGCGTTCCTGGGTACTGAACGCGCTGCCTTTGTTCAGCAGCGGCATCTCCAGCAGCGAAGGGCCGGCATGGGGAACGTACAAGGGACGCTTGGCTGTTTCGGTCATATCTGGACTCGCTTCTACGGGCTTCACTCGGGTACGGGGACCACGAACATACCCCCGGCGCAGAGGCTTTCCAAGGCCACGGCGAACAACAGGTCATTGCCGGACCCGCAAGTATCGCCACTTGCACGGCGAAACCGGCGCGTCACATCCGGAACCGATCATTCGACGAATGGTCAGAAGGCCGGCGTCAAAATAGGTCACAATAGCCGCCGCTTTCGTAGGGGAATACGCTGGGAACGCCGATGAGTCCCCGATTTTCCTTCGTTAAGCCCGTTATCGCCGGGACAACCTGAATGCATCCAGGCCCGGAAGCAGTTGGCCGTTTCGTTTGACGGCCTGGTCGGAAGAGTCAGGAGGGCTCGTTCCGGTCACCCAGAAGACACTCCGATGAACAGAGAGTAACCACGAACCAGCGGAAGCCTGGACCGTTATTCACGCACGCGAAGACATGCCGAAATGCGTTCACCCTTTTTGACATGCCTGTCTGTAGGCTTCGCGGCCCTTCTGGCCGCCCTCTCGACGCCCAGCCTGGCTTCCAACCAGGTCACCCACACCTTCAAGCCGTCGAAGAATTCCACCCTGTCGCCCAGCCGGGTCGTCAGCACCCGCCAGTCCGCCAACCGCTCGGTGGTCGCGGCCGCCGCTTCCGAAGTCACCGACCGCGCCTTCAGCATGATCGGCACCCCCTACCGCTGGGGCGGCACCACGCCGAAGAAAGGCTTCGATTGCAGCGGCCTGGTCAACTATGTGTTCCAGGACGTCGATGACGTCGACCTGCCGCGGACCGCCCGCGCCATCTACAACATGGACAACAACAAGGTCTCCCGCGGCAAGCTGCAACCGGGCGACCTGGTGTTCTTCCGGATCCGCAGCCGCAGCGTCGACCACGTCGGCATCTACGTCGGCAACGACCGCTTCGTGCATGCGCCGCGGCGCGGCAAGAAGGTCCGCGTCTCCGACCTCAACAGCAGCTACTGGAAACGCCACTACCTGGCCGGCAAGCGCATCCTGCCGACCACCCTCGCCCAGGTCGAAAGCACCCGCAAGCGCTGATTCCGGCGCCTGCGGCTCGCTCAGATGCCCCGCCGCGCCTGTTTCCTCAGCAGGCGCGCGCTGTCCCAGCCGGTCAACAGCACCGCCAGCCAGATCGGCGCGTAGGTCCATAGCTGCTCGGGACGGAACGCCTCGCCGAGGAACAGTACCGCCACCAGGAACAGCAGCACCGGTTCGACGTAGCTGAGAATCCCGAACAGCCCCATCGGCAGCAGCCGGCTGGAAGCCATCATCGCGCCGAAGGCCAGCGCGCTGATCAGCCCCAGCATCGGCAGCAGCAGCCACAGGCGCGGCGCCTCGCGGAAGGCCTGGCTCTCGTCGCCCAGCCAGTACAGCGCGGCCAACGCCAGCGGCAGCAGGAAGAGCATCTCGAAGACGAACCCGGACAGCGCGTCCACGCCCATCCTGCGCCGCAGCATGAAGTACGGGGGATAGCCCAGCGCGGTGACCAGGGAGACCCAGGAGAACGCGCGGGTCAGCCAGAACTCGTGGAGCACCCCGGCCAGCGCGCAGGCCACGGCGATAGCCTGCAGCGGCGTCAGGCGCTCGCCGTAGAACACCCGCCCCACCAGCACCATCGCCAGCGGCAGGAGGAAGTAGCCCAGCGACAGTTCAAGGGTTTTCCCGGCCAACGGCGCCCAGATGAAGATGCCCCATTGCAGCAGCATCATCGCCGCGGTCAGCGGGAAGCAGGCCAGCAGCCAGGGCTCGGCGAACAGCCGGCACCAGGCGGCGCGCAGGGTCGGCCACTGGCGGGTGGCGACGACCAGCAGGAATACCATCGGGATCGACCAGACCACCCGATGCGCCACCACCTGCAGGCTGTCCAGCGGCTCCAGCAGGTGGACGTAGCCCGGCAGGGTAACGAACAGCACCGAGGCGGCCAGCGACAGCAGCACGCCCTGTCCGGAAATCCTCATGCACGCACCTCGCGCCGGCCGAGCCGGTTGACCCACAGCGAAGCGACGATCACCGCGCCGCCCAGGGCCAGGCGCGGCAGGTCGGCGTGCTGGTTCCAGATCAGCAGGTTGAGCAGCAACCCGACCGGCACGTGCAGGTTGTTCATCACCGCCAGGGTACCGGCGTCCACCTCGGTGGCGCCCTTGTTCCACCAGAACTGGCCGAGGGCGGTGGCCAGCAGCCCCATCCATACCAGTACGCCCCATTGCAGCTCGCCGGCCGGCAGGCGCTGCGGATCGCCGAACAGCAGCCAGGCAGGCAACGCCACCAGCAGCGCGCCAACGAAGAAATAACCGAAGCGCTGGCGCTGCGGCAGCTCGGACGGGTACTTGCGCACCAGGCGCTTGTACAGCACCTGGCCGGCGGCGAAGGTGGCGTTGGCCAGTTGCAGCAGCAGGAAGCCCTGGAGGAACTCGCCGGTGATCCCGTCGTAGCGGATGATCGCCGCGCCCAGCACCGCTACCAGCGCGGCGGCCAGGGCCCAGAAGTTGAAGCGGCGGTTGAGCAGGTCGTCGAACAGGGCCACGTGGACCGGCGTCAGCACGGTGAACAGCAGCACCTCGGGCACCGTCAGCACGTTGAAGCTCAGGTACAGGCAGACGTAGGTGATGCCGAACTGCAGCGCGCCGACCAGCATCACCCCGCCGACGAAACGCGGTTCGACGCCGCGCCAGCGGGTCAGCGGGAGAAACACCAGGCCAGCGAGAAGGACCCGGGTAAGCACGGCGAAGTAGCTGTCGACCTGGCCGGCGAGGTACTCGCCGATCAGGTTGAAGGAGAACGCCCAGAGGACGGTGACGAACAGTAGATAACGCATGGACCAGGCACCAGGATGGGGCGCCGACCATAACGTTTTTGCCGCCGCCAAGGAAGGCCGCGCGGGCCCGCGGCCACCCTCGCCGGCCCTGTATTACTTGCCGTGCGCGGTGGGCCAGCGGTATTCGAGCCAGTGCTCCATGCGCTGGCGCAACAAGCCGCTCTGCTCGGCGATGTGCAGCCACTGGTCGACGTAGCGCTTGAAGGCCTCGTCGCGCGGCAGCAGGTAGGCCTTCTCGGCGAAGTCGAAGGGTTGCTGCGGATGCACGGCGCAGAGTTCCGGGTGCAGACGCGACTGCAGGCGGGCCTCGATGGCGTCGGTCATCATCAGGTCGGCCTTGCCGTCGACGATCTGCTGGAAGATCGTCACGTTGTCCGGATGCACCAGGATCCGGGCCTTCTTCAGGTTCGCCCGGGCGAACTTCTCGTTGGTGCCGCCGGGGTTGACGATGGCCGTCACGCCCGGCTGGTCGATCTGCTCCAGGGTCTGGAAACGCGCTTCTTCGCTACAGAGGGTGATCGGCGTCTTGCCGTCGCGCAGGTAGGGAATCGAGAAATACGCCTGGCGCTGGCGCTCCAGGTTGATCGAGATGCCGCTCATGGCGATGTCGAAGCGGTCGTCGGCGAAATCGCGCATCAGGTTCGGCCAACTGGTCGGCACCACTACCAGCTTGGCCCCCAGGCTCTCGGCCAGGCGCTGCGCCATGTCCACATCGAAGCCAGCATAGCCGCCCTCCTCCGTGCGGTAGCTGAAGGGCTTGTAGTCGCCAGTGGTGGCGACGCGCAACACGCCGCTCTCGAGGATGCGGTCGAGGCGGCTCTCCTGCGCCTGGAGGCTGGCGCTGGCCAGCAGCGCAAGGCAGGCCAGGGCCTGGACGAGATGGCGGAATGACTTCGGCATGGCGACTCCTCGGGATGGCGGACCGCAGAGAGACTACGCAAGTCGGCAGCCGCGGCCAAATCCCGGAATGCAGGGGAACGCCCGATGACGCCGGGGCGCGGGCCGAGCATGCGGCAGGAGAAGCGGAAAAAAGTGCGCGAAACGGCTGACGACCTCACACCGCCATCGACAGCGGTACGCCCTGCAGCCATTCCGGGTGGTAGCGCAGCAGCATCTCCAGGCCGCGCTCCTGGTAGGCCGGGAAGCTGATCGCGACCAGCGTCTCGCCCTTGACCTTCTGCGGCGAGCCGAGGCGCTGGAGGATCACGCCGTTGCGAACGAAATAGCGCTCCATGGCCGTGGTGGTCACCGCCACCACCGAACTGGCGCCCAGGTACCAGGCGCATTGCAGGCTGGACCAGAATATCTTCATCGCCAGTTGCGGATCGTCCGCCGCGCTGGCGGCGTAGCGCGAAAGCTCCCATACCGACGGATCGCTGGGCGGGGTTTCGCTGCACAGGTAGGCGAAGACTTCCTTGAGCAGGTAGGCGTCGGTCGTCGGCAACAGGCGGGCGCAACCGCAGATACCCTGGCGGCCCATGGCGACGATGTAGCGGGTTTGCGGATGGTCGAACTGGTCGAACTCCTGGTCGCGGACCCTGGAGGTGGAGACCACGTCCCAGCCCAGCTTCTCGATGAAGACCTGATGCCGGTAGCGTCCCAGCTCGGCGATCATGGCGGCGGAAAGCCCTTCCAGCGATTCAGAGAGCAATTCGATCATGACCAAGTCCCCGTGTCGTGCCGGCCGAGAAAAAAAGGCGGCATCCCTACCCTGATACTCCTGGGCCCTCTCAGTCGGAGGACATACCAGCACACACATGAGGGGGAAGACTAAAGGAGGATGAACGGCAGGCAACCTGCCAAATCTGGTAGGGCGCGCCGGCCGGCGCGCCCTGCGCTTCAGATGAGGCCCAGCGCCGCGGCGTAGGCGGCAGCCAGCGTCTTGTTCGGCGCGTCGAACTTCTTCTGGATGTTCTTGTGGTGGAAGTTCACCGTGCTCTCGGAAATGCTCAGGATGATGGCGATTTCCCCGGAACTCTTGCCGTCGGCGGTCCATTGCAGGATCTCGCGTTCGCGATGGCTCAGGCAGACCGGGTTGGACATCAGCATCGGATGCTCCAGGTCGGTCAGCTTCTGGGTCAGCAACTCGATCATGCAACGCAGCCGCAGGCGTATTTCCTCGCGCTCGAAGCTGGAGATGTTCTGCTGGTCGCGCGCCACGGAAAGCACGCTGAGCAAATTGTTCGGCGCGCGGATCGGCAGGGTCGCGCCGACACAGAGGCCCCAATCGCGAGCCTCGTTCCAGAGCATCCGGCTCTGGTCGAACAGGCTGTCGCTCCAGACCACCATTTCCGAGGAGCGCAGGCCGTTGAGGATCGCCGGATCCACGGCCCCGTAGTTCTGCATCTGGTATCGCTCCAGCCAGGCCTTGGGATAGGTGCCATGGACCTCGGTCTTCGGCCGGGTGAAGGGAATCGTATGGCGCACACCATAGGCGTAGTAATCGAAGCCCAGGCGCCGCACTTCCTTTTCCAGGACGGCGAACACGCCCTGGCTGTCGTGGATCGGCTGCATCTCGCTACGCAAACCGTCCCACCACAGCAAAAAGCCTCCGTCATTCCTCATTGCAGTAAGCCCTGATCGATAAAATGCATCACAGCAGAATTGGCCCGGGGTATGACGCTGTCAAGCGCGCAGCCTTGCCGATACGGCAAAATCATGGCAACCCTATCTGTTATGCCAGCACCGTTCAGGACGCAGCCTTCAGCCATCGCGCATCCCCCTCCCTATGACAACGTTCGACCACCTGGGCCGCTTTACCGCAAGCGATACTGTGCGGTTGTGACAATTCCATGAAACGCCGACAGGCCGCCGCCATGGCCGGGTCCTCGAGCAAGCGCCACAGCGCACCGCGCAACTCCTGCTCGCGCAACGGCACGCCCAGGCGCATCCCGCAGCCGAGCCGGACCAGCCGTTCGGCATTGTCGAACTGGTCGTGGGCGCAGGGCAGCAGCACCTGCGGCACCCCCGCCGCCAAGGCCAGGCTCATGGCGCCGATACCGCCCGGATGGACCAGCCCGGCGCACGATGGCAGCAAGGCTCCCAGTGGCGCGTAGGCGCGCTGCAGCACGTGATTCGGCAAGCCGCGCAGCGGTTCCTGGCCGGCGCCGGTGAGGAAGATCCCACGCGCGCCGAGGCGTTCCAGCGCGCGCAGGGCCATGGCGTAGAAGTCGCCCTGCAGGTGTTCGGTCGAGCCCTGGGTGAACACCAGCGGCCGGCTGCCCTGATCGAGAAAGCGTTGCAGTTCGTCGTCGAGCGGGGTCCCCGGGATACTGCCGTCGAACAGCGGGAAGCCGGTCATGTGCAGGGGTTGCGGCCAATCCTGCTGGGGTGGCGCGAACCAGGCCGGGAACAGGCAGACCACGCCCTGCGGCGAATGCATCCATTGGGTGAAGATGCGCTTCACCGGCGTTTCCAGGCCGACCTTGCGGCGCACCGCGTTGATCTCCGGCGCGCAGGTGCGATCCAGCTTGAAGCGCTCGATGCAGCGCCAGAGCAGCTTGCGCATCGCCAGCGGCATCTGCTCGGGCACGTTGAACTTGGGGTGTACCGGCGGCAGGTGCGCCGACAGCAAGGTCGATGGCGAGACCTGCGTGGACAGGTAGGGAATCCCGTACTTCTCGTGAGCGATGCGTGCGCCCAGCGCCCAGAGCGAGCCGACCACCACGATGTCGTCATGGCGCTGCGCCGAGACGTACTCGTAGACCGGCTCGATCATCCCGGCGATGGCTTGCCAGAGCACGCCGAAGGACGTCTTGGGGTCCCACAGGCGCGGATCGCCCATGGTCCGGCGGTAGGTCAGTTCGTCGCTCAGCGGGACGAACGCGATGCCGTGCTGCTCCACCGCGTCGCGAAACACCGGGATGGTGCAGAGGCTCACGCGGTGCCCGCGCAATTTCAGGGTCCGGGCCAAGCCGATGAAGGGAAATACGTCGCCGGCCGAGCCGATGGCGATGAGGATGGCGTGCATGGGGCTACTCCGTGCGTTATGCAACCGCAAAGCCCGGCCAGGCCGGGTCTTCGCAGGTCAAGGGTTCAGGCGTAGCCGATGGCCATCTCGTGGAATCCCGCCGCGCGTTCCGCCCGCTGCGGCTCCGGTTGCTTCAGCAGGTGCTCGAGCAGGGCGCGGTGCACGCGTACCGCGGCCAGCTTGGACTCCAGGTCGAGGAAATGCCCGGTGCCCTCCACCCGCGAGAAACTGCAGTGCGGCAGGTAGTCGCGGAACTGGCGGGCGTCCTCGGCGGTGGTGTATTCGTCCCAGCTGCCGTTGATGAAATGCACGTGGCTCTGGATCCGCTCCAGGCAAGCCAGGTAGCCCCGATCGTTGAGCGCCAGCACCTGGTCGATGTGAAAGCGCGCCTGCTCGTATTCGCCGGTGGCCAGCGAAGCCATGTGCTGATGGTTGCTGGCTTTCAGGCGCGGCGGCAGGTATTTGCCGACGGTCTCGTTGAGCAGATGGCCGATCGCCGACTTGTCGTCCAGCTCGATCAGCGCCTGCGCCCGCCCGACGTAGTCGAGCATCGCCTGGTTCAGTCCAGGGGCGAATGCCATCACCACCGAGCTGCGGATGCCGCGCGGATTGCGCGACAGCGCCAGCAGCGTGGAGATACCGCCCCAGGACGCGGAGACCAGGTGATTGACCTCGAAGCGCTCGATCAGCGCCAGGAGGATTTCCACCTCGTCGTCCTTGGTGATCAACCCGCGCTGCGGGTTGTGCTGCCGCGACTGCCCGGCGAAGGGCAGGTCGAACAGCACCACGTTGAAATGTTCGGCCAGGCACTTGCAGGTCCGGGCGAACGAGGCGGTGGTCGCCATCGCGCCGTTGACCAGCATCACCGTGCTGCGCCCGGGATCCTGCCCAACGCGCTCGACATGTACCCGCAGGCCCTTGCAAACCGATACCAACAGACTTTCGCGCCGCATTTCACACCTCCCAAAAATTTTCGAACAGGCAAACAGCTATCGCTGCCACGGGTATCCCGGCATTACGTAGAGTTCGTTCTTGTTGTTCGAACGGCAGACAAGTAACTCAGCGGCCATCCGCGCGGACCAGCCACGGCGGATGCGTACCCCTTCAGGCGAGGGGCTTGTGTGGGTCTTGCAGATCGGCCTGCGCAAACGATTGGCGTCCGTGTTCACGCGTAGCCGATGAACACTTTTTAGCCAATTCGAAAGCTAACGGTAACTGCCAGATTTCACAGGACGGGCGGCCGCCTGCGCATAAGCCCCTGCCCGCCCGCGATAAGGCGTGCCAGAGCGGCCGGCGGGGAACAGCGAGGGGTTGGCGGAAAAGGCATGAAAAAACCGGGCGCCAGGCCCGGTTTCCGGTGTCGAAACGCTCTGGCGTCAGGCTTTTGGCAGGGTCACGCCGCGCTGGCCCTGGTATTTGCCGCCACGGTCCTTATAGGACACTTCGCAGGCCTCGTCGGATTGCAGGAAGAGCATCTGCGCCACGCCTTCATTGGCGTAGATCTTCGCCGGCAGGTTGGTGGTATTGGAGAACTCGAGGGTCACATGGCCTTCCCACTCCGGCTCCAGCGGGGTGACGTTGACGATGATGCCGCAACGCGCGTAGGTGCTCTTGCCCAGGCAGATGGTCAGGACGTCGCGCGGGATGCGGAAGTACTCGACGGTGCGCGCCAGGGCGAAGGAGTTCGGCGGGATGATGCAGACGTCGCTGTTGATGTCGACGAAGCTTTTCTCGTCGAAGTTCTTCGGATCGACCACCGCCGAATGGATGTTGGTGAACACCTTGAATTCGGCGGCGCAGCGCACGTCGTAGCCGTAGCTGGACACCCCGTAGGAAATCACCCGGCTGTCGTCCGCGCCGCGCACCTGGCGCTCGACGAACGGCTCGATCATGCCGTGCTCCTGAGCCATGCGGCGAATCCACTTGTCCGATTTGATGGTCATGGAGGGTGTCCTGTCGAAAGCTGCGAAAAATGATCGCGAATCTTACCGGGGCCGCCGCCCCAGGGCAAAGGCAGCCGTCGCCGACGGCTGCCCGAGCGCCTCAGTCGTCGCTGATGCTGATGTTCGGCAGGCCGACGCTGGCCCGCTCGCTGAGAACGATGCGCGCGCCGACATGGCGGGCGATTTCCTGGTAGAGCATCGCCAGTTGGCTTTCCGGGTCGGCGATCACCGTCGGCCGGCCGCTGTCGGCCTGGGTGCGGATGGCGATCGACAGCGGCATGGACGCCAGCAGCTCGACGCCGAACTGCGCCGCCAGCTTCTCGCCGCCGCCCTCGCCGAACAGGTGCTCGGCATGGCCGCAGTTGGAGCAGATATGCACCGCCATGTTCTCCACCACGCCGAGCACCGGGATGTTCACCTTGCGGAACATCTCCACGCCCTTCTTCGCGTCGAGCAGCGCCAGGTCCTGCGGGGTGGTGACGATCACCGCGCCGGCCACCGGCACCTTCTGCGCCAGGGTCAGCTGGATGTCGCCGGTGCCCGGCGGCATGTCCACCACCAGGTAGTCGAGGTTGTCCCAGGCGGTCTGGGTGATCAGTTGGATCAGGGCACCGGAGACCATCGGCCCGCGCCAGACCACCGGCGTGCTGTCGTCGGTGAGGAAGGCCATCGACATCACCTGCACCCCGTGCGCCTCCAGGGGCTCGAACCACTTCTGCTCACGGACCTTCGGCCGGGTGCCTTCCGGCAGGCCGAACATGATGCCCTGGCTGGGTCCGTAGATGTCCGCGTCGAGGATGCCCACCCGCGCACCCTCGCGGGCCAAGGCCAGGGCCAGGTTGGCGGCGGTGGTGGACTTGCCGACGCCGCCCTTGCCGGAAGCCACCGCGACGATGTTCTTCACGTTGCCCATCACCTCGACCTGCGGCTGTGCCTTGTGCGGCTGGATCACGCAGTCGACCCGGACCTCGGCGCGAGCGACGCCGTCGAGCGCCTCCAGGGCCATTTGCAGGGTTTGCGCCAGGCCGTTTCTGAACAGCCCGGCGGCGTACCCCAGTTCCAGGCGCACCCGCACGCGGTCGCCCTGGATCTCCACCTCGCGCAGGCAGCCGGCGCTGACGGGGTCCTGGTTCAGATAGGGGTCCTGGTACTGGCGGAGGGTGGCTTCCACCGTTTGGCGAGTGATAGCGGACATGGGGGATTTCCTGAGGGTTAAGCGGGGAATCGATGCCGGTCATCCTACCCGAGTGGCGCGCGGATGAAAAAAAACCGCCGCTTCTTTATAGTGACCGATCCGTTTAGCTCTCAGCCGATAAGCCGAACCCATGTCCGAACCACGCAAGATCCTCGTTACCAGCGCCCTCCCCTACGCCAACGGTTCCATTCACCTGGGACACATGCTGGAGTACATCCAGACGGACATGTGGGTGCGCTTCCAGAAGATGCGTGGCAACCAGGCCGTTTACGTCTGCGCCGACGACGCCCACGGTTCGGCGATCATGCTCCGCGCCGAGCGCGAGGGCATCACCTCCGAGCAACTGATCGACGCCGTGCGCGCCGAGCACATGGGCGACTTCGCCGACTTCCTGGTGGACTTCGACAACTACCACTCGACCCACTCGGAAGAGAACCGCGAGCTGTCCAGCGCGATCTACCTGAAACTGCGCGACGCCGGGCACATCGACACCCGCCCGGTGACCCAGTACTTCGACCCGGAAAAGCAGATGTTCCTCGCCGACCGCTTCATCAAGGGCACCTGCCCGAAGTGCGGCACCGCCGACCAGTACGGCGACAACTGCGAGGCCTGCGGCGCGACCTACGCCCCGACCGAACTGAAGGACCCGAAATCGGCGATCTCCGGCGCCACCCCGGTGCTCAAGGAATCGCTGCACTACTTCTTCAAGCTGCCGGACTTCGAGGCCATGCTCAAGCAATGGACCCGCAGCGGCGCCCTTCAGGAGTCGGTGGCCAACAAGCTCGCCGAATGGCTGGACAGCGGCCTCCAGCAGTGGGACATCTCGCGTGACGCGCCGTACTTCGGCTTCGAGATTCCCGACGCTCCCGGCAAGTACTTCTACGTCTGGCTGGACGCGCCGATCGGCTACATGGCCAGCTTCAAGAACCTCTGCGCGCGGCGTCCCGAGCTGGACTTCGACGCGTTCTGGGGCAAGGACTCCGGCGCCGAGCTGTACCACTTCATCGGCAAGGACATCGTCAACTTCCACGCGCTGTTCTGGCCGGCCATGCTCGAAGGCGCCGGCTACCGCAAGCCGACCGCGCTGAACGTGCACGGCTACCTGACCGTGAACGGCCAGAAGATGTCCAAGTCGCGCGGCACCTTCGTCAAGGCGCGCACCTACCTCGACCACCTGGACCCGGAATACCTGCGCTACTACTACGCGTCCAAGCTCGGCCGCGGCGTCGAGGACCTCGACCTGAACCTCGAGGACTTCGTGCAGAAGGTCAACTCCGACCTGGTCGGCAAGGTCGTCAACATCGCCAGCCGCTGCGCCGGCTTCATCCACAAGGGCAACGCCGGCGTGCTGGTCGGCGCCGATCCGGCGCCGGAGCTGCTCGCCGCCTTCCGCGAGGCCGCACCGGGCATCGCCGAGGCCTATGAGGCCCGCGACTTCAATCGCGCCATGCGCGAGATCATGGCCCTCGCCGACCGCGCCAACGCCTGGATCGCCGAACAGGCGCCCTGGGCGCTGGCCAAGCAGGAAGGCCAGCAGGACAAGGTCCAGGCCGTCTGCGGCCTGGGCATCAACCTGTTCCGCCAGTTGGTGATCTTCCTCAAGCCGGTGCTGCCGAAGCTGGCCGCCGCCGCCGAAGCCTTCCTCAACGTCGCCCCGCTGACCTGGGCCGACCACCAGACCCTGCTGGCCAACCACCAGTTGAACCCGTTCCAGCCCCTGATGACCCGTATCGAGCCCGCGAAAGTAGAAGCCATGATCGAAGCCTCCAAGGAAGACCTCGCCGCCGCCGCATCCCAACCCGCCGGCAACGGCGAGCTGGTCAAGGAACCCATCGCCGCGGAGATCGACTTCGACGCTTTCGCCGCGGTCGACCTGCGCATCGCCCTGATCGAGAAGTGCGAATTCGTCGAAGGCGCCGACAAGCTGCTGCGCCTGTCGCTGGACATCGGCGACGCGAAGCGTAACGTGTTCTCCGGGATCAAGAGCGCGTATCCCGACCCGAGCGCCCTGGAAGGCCGCCTGACGCTCTATGTGGCCAACCTGGCGCCGCGCAAGATGAAGTTCGGGGTGTCCGAGGGCATGGTCCTGGCCGCCGGCCCGGGTGGCGAGGAGATCTACCTGCTGAGTCCGGACAGCGGAGCCAAGCCGGGCCAGCGCGTCAAGTAACGCAGACCACGAAGCCATGGAGGGCTCGATAGAATGAACGCATGGAAGCTTGCCGCCGGCGTCCTGCTGGCGGCGCTCTACGGATGCTCCGCCGAACACGCCGAAAGCGTCTCCGGCAATGCCGGTTTCCAGGGCGAGACGGGCAAACCCGGCACCGCCCTCGCCTACGAACACCGCGTCGGCATCCGCCTTCCCGCCGCGCGTATCGACGCGCAACTCGCCGCCAGCCGCGACGCCTGCAACAGCGAGCGCTTCGGCCAGTGCGACGTGCTCGCCATCGAACAACGCGGCGGTATCGGCCATTACGCCGAACTCACCGTGCGCATCGTCCCGGACGGCGTGGAGAAGCTGGTCGCGGCCGCTGCCGAGGGCGGCACGCTGGAAAGCCGGCAGACCCGCGCCGAGGACCTGGCCCAGGCGGTCGCCGACACCCGCCAGCAACGCGAGCGCCTGCAACGCGAGTACCAGACCCTGCAGCAATACCAGGGGCGCAAGGACATGAGCGTCGGCGACCTGCTGGCCCTGGCCAAGGAAATCGCCGCGGTGGAAGCCCAACTGGCCGACAACGCCCAGGCCGGCGCCCAGCAGCAGCGGCGCATCGCTACCAACCTGCTGACCCTGAGCTTCAGCAGCGAGGCGCAGCCGGACAGCCGCCTCGGCCAGCTCGCCACGGCCGCCGGGCAACTGCTCGACGACCTTGTCGATGGCACCATCGCCGCAATGAAGTTCTTCGCCTACAGCCTGCCGTTCCTCGTCGTGCTGCTGCCGCTGGGCCTGTTGCTGCGCGGCCTGTGGCGCTGGCTGCGGCGGCCCGGCAAGAACGAGGCGCGCTGAGCCCAGGCATACGGGCGGACCGGGAGGGTCCGCTCTTTCGCCCAGGACCGCCTGACGGGCCTGGCAACTCACAAGGAGGAAGACCGATGACCGCCACCAGCGACCTGATCGAGTCACTGATTTCCTATAGCTGGGACGACTGGCAGGTGACCCGCCAGGAAGCCCGCCGGGTGATCGCCGCGATCCGCAACGACAACGTGCCCGATGCGACCATCGCCGCACTCGACAAGAGCGGCTCGCTGATCAAGCTGTTCCAGCGGGTGGGCCCGCCGGAACTGGCGCGCTCGCTGATCGCCAGCATCGCCGGGCGCACCACCATGCAGCGCTACCAGGCACGCAATGCCTTGATCCGCAGCCTGATCAACAATCCCCTGGGCACCCAGACCGACAACTGGATCTACTTCCCCACCATCACCTTCTTCGACATCTGCGCCGACCTCGCCGACGCCGCTGGCCGCCTGGGCTTCGCCGCGGCCGGCGCCACCGGGGTGGCCAGCCAGGCGATCCAGGGTCCGTTCAGCGGGGTCGGCGCCACCGGCGTCAATCCGACCGACCTGCCGTCCATTGCCTTCGGCGACCAGCTCAAGCTGCTCAACAAGGACCCGGCGACCGTCACCAAGTACAGCAACCCGCTCGGCGACCTGGGCGCCTACCTGAGCCAGCTGTCGCCGCAAGACAAGCTGAACCAGGCACAGACGCTGGTCGGCCAGCCGATCAGCACGCTGTTCCCCGACGCCTATCCGGGCAACCCGCCGTCGCGGGCCAAGGTCATGTCCGCGGCCGCGCGCAAGTACGACCTGACGCCGCAACTGATCGGCGCGATCATCCTCGCCGAGCAGCGTGACCAGACTCGCGACGAAGACGCCAAGGACTATCAGGCGGCAGTCAGCATCAAGAGCGCCAACACCTCCATCGGCCTCGGCCAGGTAGTGGTCTCCACCGCGATCAAGTACGAGCTGTTCACCGACCTGCTCGGCCAGCCGGTGCGCCGCGGTCTGTCGCGCAAGGCGGTCGCCACCCTGCTGGCTTCCGACGAATTCAACATCTTCGCCACCGCCCGTTACATCCGCTACGTCGCCAACCTGGCGTCGCAACAGGACCTGCGCAAGCTGCCGAAGACCCGCGGTGCATTTCCCTCCATCGATCTCCGCGCCTACGCCGGCAATCCGCGCAACTGGCCGCGGGACAATGTCCGCGCGCTGGCCTCGGAATACACCTCGCGTCCCTGGGACGACAACCTGTCGCCGGGCTGGCCGATGTTCGTCGACGATGCCTACGCCACCTTCCTCGACCCTGGAATGAGGTTCCCATGAAGACAGTCGCCCTGATTCTCGCCAGCCTCGCCCTGCTGGCCTGCACCGCGGAGTCCGGGGTGGACTTCGACAAGACCCTGACCCACCCGAACGGCCTGGTGGTGGAGCGCCCCGTCGGCTTCGACGCGCGGCGCAGCGCCGAGGGCTTCCGCTTCGACGAAGGCGGCAAGCTGCGCAACCCACGCCAACTGGAGGTCCAGCGCCGGGACGCGCCGCCCCCGACCGACCTGGCGAGCAGGCGCCTGGGCGACGGCGAGGCGCGCTACAAGGTAGAGGAAGACGACGGCGGCTCCGCAGGCAGCGAATACCGTCTGTGGGCAGCCAAGCCGGCGGGCGCGCGGTGGATCGTGGTCAGCGCCAGCGAGCAGAGCGAGGATGGCGAACCGACCTTCGCCCTGGCCTGGGCGCTGCTGGAGCGGGCCAGGTTGCAATAGAACCGCTCTCTGCGGAGTGCCGGACGCTCCGTGGAACCTCCGTCGATCCGGGCGGAGCAGCATCCTGCTCGGGTTGCGGTAGCGCTTTTTCGCTCAGTCTGCGCCCATCGGATTTTCCCTGACATATTTTGTTTCATAGTACTGAGACTCAGGCGCGCCGCGGTTTTCCGGCGATGTGCGCAACAATTTGCACAGTTTTTTTGACGTAGCATCCGCGCGATCACGCACTTCGGATCGAGCACGGCGAACAGGGACGCCAGCCGTGCAGGTTTTTCGAGAAACAGGGGACAGCGGATGTTCAACCCGGCCAACCAGACCCACTTCAGCCTCAGCCTCGACGGCCTCCGTCACGACCTGCAGGTCCTCGCCTTCAACGGCCACGAAGGCATCAGCCGGCCCTACCGCTTCGAACTCGAACTGGTCAGCGAGCGCGCCGGCCTCGACCTCGAAGCGCTCATGCACCGGCCCGCCTTCCTCGCCTTCACCCCGCAGGGCCAGGGTGTCCACGGCCTGGTCTACGGCGCTGCCCAAGGCGATGCCGGCAAGCGCCTGACCCGCTATCGCCTCACCCTCGTCCCACACCTGGCCTACCTCGCCCAGCGCAACAACCAGCGGATCTTCCAGCACCTCACGGTGCCGCAGATCGTCGCCCTGATCCTCGAGGAGCACGGCATCCT
>NZ_JAEMVM010000001.1:217302-217572 GCF_016463925.1 Pseudomonas sp. P20
CCAGCCGCACCACGCGCACCACTCGCCGCGACTACGACTTCGAGAAGCCGCGGCTGCTGCTGGAGGCCGGCAATCGCCCCGCTGCCGACGCCCCGGCCGAGCCGGACCTGGAGGACTACGACTACCCCGGTCGCTTCGTCGATCGCCAGCGCGGCAAGCTGCTCAACCAGCGCGCCCTGGAGCGGCACCGCGCCGACCGGCGCCTGGGCGAAGGGGTCAGCGACCAGCCGCTGCTGGTCAGCGGGCATTTCCTGGAGATCGCCGAGCACC
>NZ_JAEMVM010000010.1:0-440139 GCF_016463925.1 Pseudomonas sp. P20
TTTTGCTTTTGCGCGCGGAAAAAGGCGTGCTTCCTGTTCACCTTGCCGAACCCCTCCTGGCATGTCCTCTTTCGCGTCTAGCGTAGCGAGAGTCCGGGCGGATCCGCATGACGCTGGCGCTCTTGCGTTCGCCGTACCGATCCCGATCCGCGAGTTAGAGCCTCGCTTCGAGGAGAAAGACAAAAGATGGCTTCCGGTGAAGGGAATCGCTTGATTTACTGTATGAATAAACAGTATCTTGAGCGCTCCCCCCTTCGTGGCCATCCCTGTTGGCCATCCCAAGGCAGCTCGTCTCTCGAGCTGCCTTTTTCTTTGTCTCAATGGAAATCCCGGCTGCGGACGTCCAGGCCGGTGAGTAGAGGGGTCAGGTCATGCAGGCGCCCGGCGATGACGTGGCGCACCTCGCCGGAGGACTCCAGGATGCCTTCCACCTGTAGCAGCCGGGACTCGAGGAATGGCCGCCTCTGCCGTTCGGCAAGGTCGTGTCGGACCACCACGTTGACCATGCCGAACTCGTCTTCCAGGGTGATGAAGGTGATGCCGCTGGCGGTCTGTGGGCGCTGCCGGCCGACCACCAGGCCGGCGACCCGTATCGGTCGCCCATGTCCCAGTTTCGCCAGTTCGCGGGAGTCGCGGCAGCGGCGGGCCTTGAGCTGTCCACGCAAGAGTTTCAGCGGATGCGGGCCGAGGGTGGTGCCGAGGAGAGCGTAATCGCTCAGCAGTTCCTCGCCGCGCGAAGGCAGTGGCAGGCTGACCGTGCTCTCTTCGATGACGGTCCCTTCGGCGAACAGCGGCAATTGCGGCTCGACGCTGGCGACGGCCCAGCGCGCCTTGTGCCGGTGTCCGACGAGACCGCGCAGGGCGCCGGCATCGGCCAGCAACTCCAGGGCCCGGGCGTCGAGCCTGGCGCGTCGGCCAAGATCGTGCACGTCGAGGAACGGCTGGGCCTCCCGGACCTGCTCGATACGCCTGGCATCCTCCTCGCGAAAGCCTCGGATCATCCGCAGGCCGAGGCGTATGGCCGGTTGCGCCTGGCCGAACGGCTCCAGGCTGCAATCCCAACCGCTGTGGCGGACATCCACCGGGCGTGTCTGCAGGGTGTGGCGGCGGGCGTCCTGGAGCAACTGGTCGGGGCTGTAGAAGCCCATCGGCCAACTGTTGATCAAGGCGCAGGCGAAGGCCGCCGGCTCGTGACGTTTCAGCCAACTGCTGGCGTAGGTGAGCAGGGCGAAGCTGGCGGCGTGGGATTCAGGGAAACCGTAGCTGCCGAAGCCTTTGATCTGCTCGAAGATGCGCGCTGCGAAGTCGGCCTCGTAGCCGTTGGCGAGCATGCCCCGGGTCAGCCGCTCGCGGTGGTGTTCCAGGCCGCCATGACGCTTCCAGGCGGCCATCGAACGACGCAGTTCGTCCGCCTCGCCCGGCGTGTAGTCGGCGGCGACGATCGCCAGTTCCATGACCTGTTCCTGGAACAACGGGACGCCCAGGGTACGTTCGAAGACCTTCTCCAGTTCGGCCGATGGATAGGCCACCGGCTCTTCACCGTTTCGCCGGCGCAGGTAAGGATGCACCATGTCGCCCTGGATCGGCCCCGGCCGGACGATGGCGACCTGGATCACCAGATCGTAGAACTTCTGCGGGCGCAGGCGTGGCAGCATGGCCATCTGGGCGCGCGATTCGATCTGGAACACACCGATGGTATCGGCGCGGCTGATCATTTCGTAGGTGGCCGGGTCTTCGCTCGGGATACTGGCGATGCTCAACCGCTTGCCGCCGCGCAGCGCGTGGATCAGGTCGAAGCTGCGGCGCAGGGCGCTGAGCATGCCCAGGGCGAGGACGTCGACCTTGAGCAGGCCGACCGCGTCGAGATCGTCCTTGTCCCACTGGATCACCGTGCGTTCGGCCATGCTGGCATTCTCCACCGGGACCAGGGTGTCCAATGGCTGTTCGGAGATGACGAAGCCGCCGGGGTGCTGCGAGAGGTGGCGCGGAAAACCGATCAACTTGTCGGTCAGGGCCAGCACCCGGCGCAGGATCGGACTCTGCGGATCGAAGCCGGCCTCTTCCAGGCGTTCGGCGCTGGGGGCCTGGTCGCTCCAGCGGCCGCAGCAGTTGGCCAGGACGTCGACCTGCTCGGGCGGCAGACCCAGGGCCTTGGCTACGTCGCGCACCGCGCCGGCGCCGTGGTAGGTGCTGACCACCGCGGTCAGCGCCGCGCGCTGGCGTCCGTAGCGTGTGAAAACGTACTGGATGACCTCCTCGCGGCGCTCGTGTTCGAAATCCACGTCGATGTCCGGTGGTTCGTTGCGCTCGCGGGAAAGGAAGCGCTCGAACAGCAGGTTGGTCCGGTCCGGGTCCAACTCGGTGATGCCGAGGGCGAAGCACACTGCCGAGTTGGCCGCCGAGCCGCGGCCCTGGCAAAGGATTTTCCGGCCCCGGGCGAAGGCGACGATGTCCTGCACGGTGAGGAAATAGCTTTCATAGCCCAGTTCGGCGATCAGCTCGAGTTCTCTCTCGATCTGCTTGCGGACCTTGGCGCTCGCGCCGTTCGGCCAGCGCCTGGCGATGCCCTGTTCGGTGAGATGGCGGAGCCATGACGCCGGGTCGTGTCCGGCCGGTACCAATTCGCGTGGGTACTGGTATTTCAGCTGTTCCAGATCGAACCGGCAGCGTTCGGCGATCTTCAGGGTTTCCGCCAGCAGGGCTTGCGGGTAGATCCCCTGCAGGGCCTCCAGGGTACGCAGGTGGCGTTCCCCGTTGGGGAAGAGATAGGCGCCGGCCTCGCTGACCGGCAGATGGTTGCGGATCGCTGTCATGCAGTCCTGCAGGGCTCGCCTGCCGCGGGCGTGCATGTGGACGTCGCCGCAGGCCACGGGCGGTAGCCGGAGATGCGAGGCGAGCGCGAGCAGTTTGTCCAGGCGGGCATCGTCATCGGCGCCGCGATGCAACTCGACGCCCAGCCAAAGGCGCTGGGGGAAGCGTTCGCGGAGCCAGGCAGCCTGCTCGTCCCCATGGTCGTTCGGCAACCAGATCGCCAACAGGCCGGCGAGCGGCTGTTGCAGATCTTCGCGCAGCAGCCGGTAGTGGCCCTTGTCGGCTTGTCGCCGGCCGCGGGTGATGAGGCGACAGAGGTTCTGGTAGCCCTTCAGGTCCTCCGCCAGGAGGACCAGCTTGGGCCCCTGTTCGAGGCGGATTTCGCTGCCGATGATCAGTTGTACCTGATGCTCCCGCGCCGCCTGCCAGGCCCGCACGATACCGGCCAGGCTGCATTCGTCGGTGATCGCCAGGGCCCGATAGCCCAGGCGTGCTGCACGGGCGAAGAGTTCCGCGGCGCTGGAGGCGCCGCGCTGGAAACTGAAGTTGGACAGGCAATGCAGTTCGGCGTAGGCGCTCATGCGAACCAGCCATGCAGCCACAGCGGCCCTTCGCTGCCGACCTCGCGATAGACCCAGGCACGTTGTCCGCTGCGGGTTTCCACCAGGTAATAGTCGCGGCGGATGTCTTCGCCATCCCACCAGCCCGACTCGATCCGCTCCGGGCCGGCCAGCACGGTGGGCAAGGCCTCGCCGAGGGGGCGTGGCTCCGCCAGCAGCCAGCCGGGGCGGAGGCCGCAGGCTGCCGGCGATTGCGCCCTGTCGCAGCTGTGCGGCCGCCAGCTTCGCTCCGGACGGTGTTCGGCGACGGCGCTCAGGCCCTGTACCGCCTCGTCGCCCAGCCGCGCGCGCAGGCGTTCCCGCAACTGTTCCCAGCCGAGATACTGCTGTGGGCGCTCGTCGAACAGTTCGCGGTGCTGCGGCGTGAAAGGAGGCAGCTCGCGGGCCTCCAGGCGCACGGCATGCACGGGGGCGGGCAGTTGCAGCTGTTCGAGACGGCCGCGGGTCAGTTCGAAGAGCATGGCCGCCTCGCGTTCGGCGCTGAGCAGGCCGACCGTGACCTGGCTGTCGGCGCGCCCGTGATGCTCCAGATGCAGGGTGAAGCGCTGCACGCCGCTGTCGCGTCCGGCGAGAAAGGCGGCGAGATCGGCGCTCAGCCGTCGCAGGGGGAAGAGCAGGGCCTGGTGCGACTCCACGTCGAAATTGAGTTCGATGCGCAGGTCGAAGGTGTCCGGCGGCCGGTAGTGCTCCAGCGCCAGCGGGCTGCGGCCGCAGAGGCGGTCGATGTGCAACAGCAGTTCGGCCGGGAAGCGACGGGCCAGGGCGGCGCGCGGCAACTCGAGGACCTGGCGCAGATGGCGCAGTCCCATGCGTCCGAGGGCGACGGCCAGCTCCCGCGAGAGTCCCAGGCGGTCCAGCGGAAGGGCGGACAACTGGCGTTGCAGCGCTGTCTCGTCCTCGATGGCCAGGCCGTCGTGGCTGTTCGCCAGGACCCTCGCCGCCACCGGGTTCGGCGCCAGGCACAGGCGATGGCGGAAGCCCAGCGCCGTGAGTTCCTTGCGCAAGCGGGCCTCGAAGCGTGGCCAGGGGCCGAACAGGGCAAGGCTGGACTGCACTTCCAGCAGCAGCGCACGCGGATAGTGCAGGCTGACCTGCGAGCTGAAACCGTAGGCCCAGGCGGCGAGGAAGGCCTGCCAGCGCTCCACGGCGGCGAGGTCGTATTCCGCCGTGGCGAAGTCCCGGCTCAGGGCCTGGGCGGCGATCAGCGATTGACCGGGCTTCAGGCCGAGCGCGCGTGCCGCAGGGTTGACCGCCTGCAACTGCCGGCGCTGCGCTGGGCCGCCGAGCAGCGCCAGCGGTGCGTCGGGATTGCTCCGTTGACGCAGCGCGCTGTCCATGGCCAGTTGCGGCAGGAGAATGCAAGCCCAGAGCATGGCCGCCTCATTGCCAGGCGCTGGCCGGCAGGGCGGTCGCCGGCGCGAGGCCGCCCCGGCACTTGAGGATGCGCAGGCGTGGGGGGCGGGTTTCGATGCACAGGCGTAGCGCTGCCGGCGAAGGATTGACCGCTTCGCGCAGGGGGCGATAGGCGAAACCCAGGGCCTGACCGCTTTCGGCGGCGACCTGGAGGCGGCGCAGGGCGCGGTCGTCGGCCTGCTGCGGCCAGCACAGCACTGCGGCGCAACTGCCCGAGCGCAGGCACTGTTCGGCAGCCCACAAGGCGTCGCGTCCGCTGGCCTGCAGCAGGACCAGGTGGCGCAGGTCGACCGCGGCGGCCAGCCAGGCCTGCGGATAAGGTACGTAGGGGGCGCCGACCAGGACGACACGACGTTGCGCCTGGGTCAGGCGAGCGAGGGTCGGCATCAGTAGTTGCAGTTCGCCGACACCGTCGCGGGCATGGAGGATTTCGCTCAGGGCATGCTCCGGCCAACCGCCGCCGGGCAGCAGTGCGTCCAGGCGCGCATGCCCGGTGGGCAGGGAAGCGCCGGCCGGTACGGCGGACTGGCCTTTCCAGATCCTACGCGCGTCGAGCAGCGCACTCAGCGCTATGCCATTGCCTCGTCCGGCGACGGCTGCGGGTGGGGTGATGTCGGCTACGGATGAAAGGGAGGCCAAGGAAATAACTCGAATGCTGTATGTAAATACAGTATTTGCTGTAGTCCTTTTCTGGTCAATGGCAGTCGGTCGGCATCCTTTCATGTGACACTGAGATTCAATAACGAATATAATTGAGAATCGTTATTGATCCTGGGCGCGCTATGTCGGCCCAGTGCGTTCCGTCCCTCGAAAGGAATTCCCCTATGGATACCCTGGCCCCTGAATCCACTCGGCAAAACCTGCGTTCGCAACGCCTCAACCTGCTGACCAACGAGCCGCACCAGCGCCTGGAGAGCCTGGTGAAAAGCAAGGAACCCTTCGCCAGCCGGGACAATTTCGCCCGCTTCGTCGCCGCCCAGTACCTCTTCCAGCATGACCTGGAGCCGCTTTATCGCAACGAAGCGCTGGCCCGCCTGTTCCCCGGCCTGGCTTCCCGCGCCCGCGACGACGCCGCTCGTGCAGACCTGGCGGACCTCGGCCATCCGGTGCCGGAGGGCGACCAGAGCGTGCGCGAGGCCGACCTGAGCCTGGCCGAGGCACTGGGCTGGCTGTTCGTTTCCGAAGGTTCGAAGCTGGGCGCTGCGTTCCTGTTCAAGAAAGCCGCCGCGCTCGAACTCGACGAGAACTTCGGCGCCCGCCATCTGGCCGAACCGGAAGGCGGCCGCGCGCAAGGCTGGAAGAGCTTCGTGGCGATCCTCGACGGCATCGAGCTGAACGAGGAAGAAGAGCGCCTGGCCGCCAAGGGCGCCAGCGATGCCTTCAATCGTTTCGGCGACCTGCTGGAGCGTACCTTCGCCTGAGGGGCGTTCCTTGTCCTTTGATCGGCGGCCAACCTCGCCGACGACGATTGCCCCGGCCTGGTTGCCGGGGTTTTCTGTCTTGCGCCGCCGGCCAGGAGCGCGGACCTGCGGAGACCCTTAGCGAGGCGGCCGCTGCGCTTCCACTGAGTTGCCGAACGAGGTGCCCAGGCGAATGCGCGTCGCCGATTGGTTGTACAGGCCGAGCTGGTTTGGCGGACGCCGGACGATGGCGGCGGAATCCAGCTCCTGTTCGCGGCGGGTCCTGGCCGCGCTGTCAGGATCGGTCATCTGCTGGCTCAGGCATTCATAGGACAAAGCCTGGTAGCCGTTGACCTCGGTGTTGATGCAGTTCGCCGGCGGCGTCGGCTCGTCGGCCAGGGTGGCGTTCATGGCCAGGCCCAGGATCAGGGCCGGCAGAACCTGCGATGAACGGTGCATGGCGATTCTCCCGCGCTGGGATGGTGGTTTCCCGCTTATACGGCAATCGGTGAAAACATGTCACCGCAGGTACCGTCACACCACAGTCACACAGTGCCATCAGGATGTCCCTCCTGGGTGATGGCCATCTGGCCTGAACCGGGTAGTTCGGACTGGAATCCGTTGATGTCGATCCTCGGGGTGGCAAGGTCGTGCGCAGTGTCGTTGCTCGGTCTCGGCATGCTGCTGCCGGCGTCCGGCGCCGTGCCGGGCGATGGCGGCAGGCCGCCGTTGCGCCTGGCGGTGCACGCGTTCGATATTCCTCCGCAGAGCCTGGCATCGGCGCTGGTGACCTACAGCGGGGTGACGGGAATGGCGGTTCTGGTGGATGGCGAGCTGGCCCGTGGACGGCGCTCGGCCCGCTTGCAGGGGCGCTTCACCGCCAGCGACGCCCTGACCCGACTGCTCGGCGGAACCGGCCTGATGGCGCGCTACACCAGCCAGGAAGCGTTCACCCTGCTGCCGGCGCAGGCCGTCAGGAACGCTGCGCCGCTGCCGGCAGAGATGCCGAAGGTCGAGCAGCCGCTGGATCGCCGCTACGCGGGAGCGGTCCAGGCGGCGCTGGAAGAACAGTTGTGCCGCTCGCCGCGCACTCGTCCGGGTACCTATCGCGCGGTGCTGCAACTCTGGATCGGTCGCTTCGGCGAGGTTCGCCACAGTCGCCTGCTCGGTTCGACCGGCGACCCGCAGCGGGACAGCGCCCTGGTGGAAAGCCTGCGCGGCGTGCGGGTGATGCAGGCGACGCCCGCTACGCTGGCCCAGCCGCTGACCATCCTGTTGCTGCCGAAGACGACGGGCAAGGCCATGGAATGCAAGCTGACGGAGGGAGTGGGAGGGTCATGAGCGATTCGCGGCAAAGCGCGATGGTGAAGCTGTTCCTCGCCTCCTATGACGACTTCAAGGCGCGCCTGAAACGGCGCCTGGGCTCCGAGGACCTGGCGTGCGACGTGCTGCACGAAACCTACCTGAGAGTCGACCGGCTGGATGATGCCCTGGAGGTCAAGAAGCCCCAGGCCTACCTGTTCCGTATTGCCCTGAACATTGCCGCCGACCGCCGCGAGGGCGACGCCCGCCTGCTCACCGGGGAGGAGGTGGCGGAGCTGTTGCAGGTGGCCGACGAAGGCCTCGACCCGGAGCGCATCGTCGGCGGTCACGCCGAGATCCGTCGCCTGCTGGAGGCGCTCTGCGAACTGCCGGCGCGGCGTCGGCAGATTCTCATCGCCTCGCGCCTGGAAGAGACGCCGCATGCGGAAATCTCCCGTCGCTTCGGCATTTCCACCCGCACCGTGGAGAAGGAACTCAAGGCCGCCCTGTGGTTCTGCGCGGAGCGCCTGGAAAGAAAAGTCATCCAGAGGTTCGGTCCCGGGGCCGGAAAACCGTCATAAGCATAAGCAGGTGGAAAACCGCCGCCATATCCCTCCCATGAGCCATTCCGGTGTCCGTACAGCACAGTCATGACAGCCTCAGACTCCGCCGCCGATGAAACCGGCGACCTTCGCCACGAAGCGCACGCCTGGGTGATCAGCCTGACCTCCGGACGCGTCACCCAGGGCGACGCGCGGGCCTTCCGCCAGTGGTGTGCGCGCAGCCCGCAACACCTGCGAGCGTTCGTCGAGGCGCGCGATCTCTGGCAGGCACTCGGCAGTGCCGCCGCTCTGCCGCTGGAGCCGCCGGCCGTGGCGCAGATCGCGCCGAGGCGTTTCGGTCGTCGCTGGTTCGTCGGCGGTGCGCTGGCCGCCTCGGTGGCGTTGTTCGTCTTGCGCCCGTCGCTGCTCGACCATGGCCTGGGCGGCGCCGACTACGTCACGGCGGTCGGCGAGCAGCGCCAGGTGCAGGTGAGCGGCGAGACGCGGATCGAGATGAACACCCGCACCCGCCTGAACGTGCGGCGCAATCAAGAGCAGCAGGAAACCATCGAACTGCTCGGCGGCGAGGCCGAGATCATCGCCAGCCACCCGCCGCAGAGCAGCCTGCGGGTGATGGCCGGGAGCGCCTGGCTGAGCGCCAGCCGGGCCCGCTTCAATGTGCGCAGCAGCGGTGACGTTTGCGTGGTGACCTGCCTGGAGGGCAGCGTGCGGCTCGAACACCTCGGCCAGCGCCTGGACCTCCAGGCCGGCCAGCAGCTGACCTTCGACGAGCGACGCAACGGTCCGCCGGTGCCTTTCGACGTTGCCGAGGTGATGGCCTGGCGCGAGCGCATGCTGGTGTTCAACGACGTACCGTTGGCCACGGTGATCGACGAAATCAACCGCTACCGTCCCGGCATGCTCCTGCTGCTGGACAAGGCCCTTGGCCGACGCCGGGTCCAGGCCCGTTTCAGCCTCGATCAACTGGCCGACGTGGCGACCCTGATCCGCGATGCCTATGGCATCGAGGTCACCCGCCTGCCGGGCGGGGTGGTGCTGCTCGGCTGAGCCACCGCTTCATTGCAGGGCCACCACCCGTCGATAGCGCTCCACGCCGTTGCGGGTGACCCGTGCCAGGCTGATCTCCAGTCCGCTGGCGCGGACTTTGCTGCGTGCCGGCAGGTGCGTCCAGCCCTTTCCCGGCACCCAGGCACGGATCTCGAACCGACTCACGCCGTCCAGCACAGCCACCCGCTCCGCCAGCGGCGGCAACGGCAGGCGGTCGCCGCTGGGCGAGGCGGCGCGGTAGAGGACCTTGCCCTGTCGCCACCAGCGCACGCGCTGCAGCGGCGCGCCTGGCTCGGTACTGGCGCGGACGATGTCCAGGCGCAATGGGATCTCGCTCAGGCGCTTCAGTGCGAGTCCGGGCGGCAGGCTGTCGCCGGCCCGGATCGGCTCGTCGCCGCTGGGCAGGCCGGTCTCCTCCCGGATGGCGCTGTGCAGGGCGATGTCGCGCTCCAGTTGGTTCAGCGCGCGCAGTAGCGCGGCGCCCTGCTCGGTGCTGTCCTCCAGGTGCGCGCTGGCCCGGGCGATGCTGTCCAGGCCGCGCCAGGCCATCAGGCTGACGATGGCCATGAGCATGATCGCGACCATCACCTCGATCAGGGTGAAGCCGGCTTGCCGGCGCCGCGTCGTCGCGCGTTCAGCGTACCCGGACATGGCCGTTCGCCTCGCGCAGCACGGTGACGCTGTGTTGGCCGTCGGAGAGCGTTATCCGCAACGGCGCGCCGATCCATTCGGCGTCCAGCAACACCGGTCGCGGCGGGCGCACGCTGACCCGCAGCGGCGCGGCCTGCCAGTCGCGCGCGCGCAATTCGGTGTCGGCGGCGAAGGCGTCGGTCTTGCCGCGATAGGCCTGCGGGCTGAAGCGATAGCCCTTGGCGCTGGGCTGCCAGAGGATCGGCGTACCGCGTACCCGCGCTTCGCCCTGGGCTATTTCCAGCAACCGCGCCAGGCGCGCGGCATCCTGGCGCAGCAGGCCCGTCGGGTCGGGGCGGGCGCTCAGGCTGATGGCCGCCGTGGCGATGCCGACGATTACCAGCACCACCATCAGTTCGATCAGGGTGAAACCGCCTTGCCGGGGTCGCCTCACCGGATGCCGCTCCGCGAAGAGAGAGGTTTCCAGAGTGCCCGACGAAGATGATCGGCGTGTGAAACATAACGGAGAGAATTCCGCGCTAGGCTGGTGCCGGGGCGCCGTTCGTGGCGCCTGTCGCCCATACGCCAGGAGAGCCCGCCATGCCGGCCATGCCCCGTATCGATCCGCCCCGCCTGGTCCAGTTCGCCGCCGTGCTGGCGATCCTCGCCGGCCTGCTGTTCTGGGGCTATCTGTTGCTGGCGCCGATTCCCGGCGTGGTCCAGGCCGAGGTCGCCGACGTTCCGCCGCCCAGCGGCGAGGACGCCGCTCAACGCTGGTTCGCGGCGCCTTCCGGTGAGGTAGAGGTGCAACTGGCGGGATTGATCAGCGGTGGTCCCGCGGCGATCGCCATCCTCTCGGTGAACGGCGCGCCGGCCCAGGCCTATCGCGAGGGCGAGGTCCTGGCACGTGCGGCGAAGGTGCGGCGGATCGAGGCCGACGCGGTGCTCATCGAGCAGAACGGCGAGGTTCGCCGGGTGGCCATGCAGCGGCTCGCCGAACCGCCGCCGCTGGCTACCCTCAAGCGCGGTTGAGATCACCGGGAGCGGCTCAGCAGGGTGTTCAGGCGCGCCAGCGGCACCGCCTGTTCGCGCTGCGTGCGCACACGGATTTCTACCCACAGTAGCGCGGGGTCGTCGGTGGCCTCGACGCGTTGTTCGCAGTACAACCGCAGGCGGCCCTGGGAGCATTCGAAATCGCTGTTTCCCGGAGCCGCGCCGACGCCCAGGCGTAGCTCGGCGAGCCGGCTCTCCGCTGCCAGCAGGGCCAGCGACTTGTCGCGCAACAGACCATTGCCGTCGGTCATCAGGCCCACCGCGCGGATCGCCGCGGCCAGGGCGATGGCGACGATGGCCAGCGCGACCAGCACTTCGATCAGGGTGAAACCGCGGGAAGACAGGCGCGTGGACATCGCGGAAAGGTCGGCGAAAGGGGACTTCCAGGCTAGCCGGGAAATCTGACCGATCCCTGACAAAAGCTCGGGAGGGCGCCCCCGCGAGCCATCCCCGGCGCCTGCCGGAAAGCCCGGCTCCAGGGCCTTGCGGGCGCCTCCGGAAGAGCGGCGCACCCGAGGATTTTCAATATCGTTGACATATCTTCCTGAAACAATCCGCGGCGAATCGAACCATGCCGAGGAGTGTCGAGATGGATGTCGTGCAGTTCAGCTCCAGCCCGAAAGGACATCGGGGACAGCGGGGCTTCACCCTGATCGAGATCATGGTGGTGGTGGTGATCCTCGGCATCCTCGCCGCGATGGTGGTGCCCAAGGTGCTCGACCGTCCCGACCAGGCCCGCGCCACCGCGGCGCGCCAGGACATCTCCGGGCTGATGCAGGCGCTCAAGCTCTACCGCCTCGACCAGGGCCGCTATCCGAGCCAGGCGCAGGGCTTGAAGGTGCTCGCGGAGCGCCCTGCCGATGCCTCGGCGAGCAACTGGCGCTCGTACCTGGAGCGCCTGCCCAACGATCCCTGGGGCAAGCCCTACCAGTACCTGAATCCCGGCGTGAACGGTGAGATCGACGTGTTCTCCCTCGGCGCCGACGGGCAGCCGGGCGGCGAGGGCATCAACGCCGACATCGGCTCCTGGCAGCTCTGAGCGCGCCATGAACGGTCATCGCCAGCGCGGCATGGCGATCATCAGCGCGCTGCTGATCGTCACCGTGGTCGCGGTCATAGCCGCCGGCCTGATCGCCCGCCAGAGCGCATTCATCCGCGCCCTGGAAAGCGAGCAGCTACGCATCCAGGCCGGCTGGATGCTGCGCGGCGGCCTGGAATGGAGCCGCCAGTTGCTGCTCGAGGACAGCCGCCGCGACCCGCTGACCCGCCTCGACCAGCGCTGGGCGCAACCGATGCGTGGCTTGCGTCTGAGCAGCGCCGAATTGCCGTTCAACGGCCAACTGGAAGACGAGCAGGGCAAGTTCAACCTGCGCAACCTGTTGGTCGACCAACGCCCCGATCTCCAGGAGCGAGCGAACTTCGAACGCCTCGCCGGTCTGCTCGGCGTGCGCCCGAAGGAGACGCGGCTGATCGTCGAGCGGGTACTCGATTCCTATGCACGGCTGCCCGCCGAAGCGCCGCCGGCCGAGACGCAACCCGCAGGCTTCGACAGCGGCCGCGAGACTTCGCCGGGCGCCGTGTTGCGTGCGCTTCCGGCGCGCATGCCGGCGCTCAGGCGTCTCGACGACCTGGCGCGGCTGGGCATTCCGCCGGCGACCCTGGAACGCCTGCGACCCTACGTCACCATCCTGCCCGAAACCACCTGGATCAACGGCAACACCGCGCGCGCCGAAGTGCTCGCCGCCTGTGTCCCCGGCCTCGGGCTGGACCAGGCGCGGCGGGTGCTCGGCGAGCGCGACCGGGGCCGCTGGTTCCTCAATCGCGGCGACTTCGTCAACCGCCTGAACATGCCGCAATTGCAGGCGCAGTCGGTGAAGGTCGGGATCACCAGCGACTGGTTCCTGCTCACCGCCTATGCTCGGCGCGACCGGCAAGAGGTGCGCCTGCAAGCCCTGGTGCAGCGCAAGGCCGGTGAAAGCACGGCGGTCAACTGGATGAGGGTGGGCTCATGAAGGCCGCCTGGCGTTGCCTGCTGCCGCCGCTGAGCGAGTTCGCCGAGGCGGCGCCGCTGCATTGTTTGCGCCTGGATGCGCGCGGCGCGGTGCAGGAACGAATCGAGGTCTCGCTCGCGGAACTGGCGCGGCGGCGCCAGGGGTTGCCGGTGGCGCTGTTCCTGCATCCGCGCGATTGCCGCCTGGTCAGTCTCGAACTGCCGGCGCTGCCTGCGGCGAAGCTTGCCGCCGCGGTGAACTGTGCGGCCGAGGCGCTGGTCCTCGGCGATCCGGCGCAGCTACGCCTGGCCCACGGCCCGCGCGGCGCCGACGGGCGCCTGACCTTGGGGTGGCTGGAGGCGTCGGCGCTGGCCTCGCTGGAGCAGGCCGTACAGCGGCTGCGGCTCGACGTGCGGGAGGTGCAGGCCGCGCCGTTCCTCCTGCCGTTGCGCGATGACGCTTGGGTGGCCGGCGAGTGGGACGGCCATCTGCTGTTGCGCCGCTCGCTGAGCGACGCTGTGGTCCATCCCTTGCCGGAGCAGGGCCTCGCTGAGGTCCCGCAGGAGTTGCGGCTGTTCTGGCTGGGCGAGCGACCGGCGTGGCGCTCCGCAGCCCTGGAGCGGGCCGAGGCGCTGGACGAAGCGCTGCGCTGGAGCGGGCCCGCCAGTCCGTGGGGATTGGCGCTGAAAGCGCCGGCGACGAGCGCCGGCAACGGCACCTGGAAGATGCCCCTGTTCTGCGCTGCCCTGGCCTTGCTGGTGTGGGTCGCCGGTCTGAACCTGTACGCCGGGCAACTGGCCGGGCAGGGCCAGTCCTTGCAACGGCAGAGCAGTCAACGCGTGCAGCAGGCCTTCCCGGAACTGCCGGTGGTGCTCGATCCGCTGCGCCAGGCTCGCGAGCGACGCGACGCCTATCTGGCCGGCAAGGCCGATGGCGATGCCGCACCGGGACTGGCCGCGCTGCTGCATGGCGCCGGCGAGGCGATGCCGTTCCTCGCCGGGCGCTTGCAACGACTGGACTACCACGCCGGCGAACTGGACCTGGAGCTGCTGCCGGGACCGCCAGGCGGCGATGCCGCTGCCTGGCAGGGCGAGTTGGGCAAGCACGGGTTGCAGGCCGATGCCTCCGACAAGGGCTGGCAGGTGCGCGCCATGGAAGCGCCGCCAGCGCCGGCCGCTGGCGCGGCAGACAGTGGCACTGCCGAGGCGGCTGCCGATGAAGATGAATAAGCGCCTGGCGGGCCTGCTGAATACTCCGGCGCAGCGCTGGAGTCCCCTGCTGCTGCGATTGCAGGCCTACTGGCGGCAACTGGCGCCGCGCGAGCGCAAGATTCTCGCCGGCGGTGGCCTGGCGCTATGCCTGGCGCTGACCTGGCAAGTGTTCGTCGATCCGCCGCTGGCGCGGATCGAGCATTGGCAAGCCGAACTGCCGCGCCTGCGTGCGCAGGCTGTGGCGGTGGACGGCGTGTTGCGTGAGGTCGAGGCGTTGCGCGGTCCGACCCTGAGCGGTACGGCGGACGCCGAGGCGATCCGTCGCAGCCTGCGCGATCAGGGACTCGACGGTTTCCAACTGGACGCCCCGCAACCGGGCCAATGGCAACTGGACTTCGCCAGCGTGTCCGGCGAGGCCTTGCTGCGCTGGCTGGCGCGCAGCCCGGCAGCGTTGCGCCTGAGCGTCAGCGAGGCGCAGGTGACGCGTCTCGACGCTCCTTCCGAGGAGCGCTCCGGCTCTTCGAACGAGCTGTCCGGCGGGCTGGTGTCCGCCTCGATCCATTTGCAGTCGACTTCCGCTCCCAAGGATTCCCCATGAGGCAATCAGCTTTCCACCATGCCCGGCGTCGTTGGCCTGTACTGGGCGTGGCGCTGGGCGCGCTACTGGTCGCGGCGTGTAGCGAGACGCCGAAGGTCCCCGGCGTGCCCCCGGCCGACGAGGAAGTCGGTCGGCCGCTGAGCAGTGTCCGCTCCGGTGCGCCGTTGCGCAGCGCCGACGTCCGCGAGCGGCCCCAGGCCGAGCAGGCCCGCCGCGCGCTGAGTGCCGGACGCGGCGTGGCGCGCTCCGGTGGCGTGGCTCCGGTCTCAGCGACAGCGGCCGAACTCGGCGAGCAGCCGGTCAGCCTGAATTTCGTCGATACCGAGGTGGAAGCGGTGGTGCGCGCGCTGTCGCGCGCCACCGGCCGGCAGTTCCTGGTCGACCCGCGGGTGAAGGGCAAGCTGACCCTGGTTTCCGAAGGCCAGGTGCCGGCGCGCACCGCCTACCGCATGCTCACCAGCGCCCTGCGCATGCAGGGCTTCAGCGTGGTCGACGTCGACGGGGTCAGCCAGGTGGTGCCGGAGGCCGACGCCAAGCTGCTCGGCGGGCCGGTCTACGGCGCCGACCGGCCGGCGGCCAACGGCATGGTCACGCGGACCTTCCGCCTGCGCTACGAGAACGCGGTGAACCTGATCCCGGTACTGCGCCCGATCGTCGCGCAGAACAACCCGATCAATGCCTATCCGGGGAACAACACCGTGGTGGTCACCGACTACGCGGAAAACCTCGACCGGGTCGCCGGGATCATCGCCAGCATCGACATCCCCAGCGCCAGCGACACCGACGTGGTGCCGATCCAGAACGGCATCGCGGTGGACATCGCCAGCACCGTCTCCGAACTGCTCGACAGCCAGGGCAGCGGCGGCGCCGAGCAGGGCCAGAAGACCGTGGTGCTCGCCGACCCACGCTCCAACAGCATCGTGATCCGCTCGCCGAGCCCAGAGCGCACGCAATTGGCGCGCGACCTGATCGGCAAGCTGGACAGCGTGCAAAGCAATCCCGGCAACCTCCATGTGGTCTACTTGCGCAACGCCCAGGCGACCCGCCTGGTCCAGGCCCTGCGCGGGCTGATCACCGGCGACAGCGGCGGCGAGGGCAACGAGGGCGACCAGCAGCGCGCGCGCCTGAGCGGCGGCGGCATGCTCGGTGGCGGCAATAGCGGTACTGGTAGCCAGGGCCTGGGGAGCAGCGGCAATACCACGGGCAGCGGTTCCAGCGGGTTGGGCGGCAGCAACCGCAGCGGCGGCGCCTATGGTGCGATGGGCAGCGGCCAGGGCGGCGCCGGACCCGGTGCGATGGGCGAGGAGAACTCGGCGTTCTCCGCCGGCGGGGTCACCGTACAGGCCGACGCCACCACCAACACCCTGCTGATTTCCGCACCCGAGCCGTTGTACCGCAACCTCCGCGAAGTCATCGACCTGCTCGACCAGCGCCGCGCCCAGGTGGTGATCGAAAGCCTGATCGTCGAGGTCAGCGAAGACGACTCCAGCGAGTTCGGCATCCAGTGGCAGGCCGGCAACCTCGGCGGCAACGGCGTGTTCGGCGGGGTCAACTTCGGCCAGTCGGCGCTGAACACGGCCGGCAAGAACACCATCGACGTGTTGCCCAAGGGGCTCAACATCGGCCTGGTGGATGGCACCGTGGACATCCCCGGGATCGGCAAGATCCTCGACCTCAAGGTGCTCGCCCGGGCGCTGAAGAGCCGCGGCGGCACCAACGTCCTGTCGACCCCGAACCTGCTGACCCTGGACAACGAGTCGGCGAGCATCATGGTCGGCCAGACCATACCCTTCGTCAGCGGCCAGTACGTCACCGACGGCGGCGGTACCAGCAACAACCCGTTCCAGACCATCCAGCGCGAGGACGTCGGCCTGAAGCTGAACATCCGTCCGCAGATCTCCGAGGGAGGAACGGTCAAGCTCGACGTCTACCAGGAGGTCAGCAGCGTCGACGAGCGCGCCAGCACCGCCGCCGGGGTGGTCACCAACAAGCGCGCGATCGATACCAGCATCCTCCTCGACGACGGCCAGATCATGGTCCTCGGCGGCCTGTTGCAGGACAACGTGCAGGACAACACCGACGGCGTTCCCGGACTCTCCAGCCTCCCCGGCGTCGGCTCGCTGTTCCGCTACCAGAAGCGCTCGCGGACCAAGACCAACCTGATGGTCTTCCTGCGTCCCTACATCGTCCGCGACGCCGCCGCCGGCCGCAGCATCACCCTCAACCGCTACGACTTCATCCGCCGCGCCCAGCAGCGCGTGCAGCCGCGCCACGACTGGAGCGTCGGCGACATGCAGGCTCCGGTGCTGCCGCCGGCGCAGCAGGGCATCCCGCAGGCCGCCTACGACTTGCGCCCGAGCCCGCGGCCGCTGCGCGCGGTACCGTTGGGCGAGGCGGCGCCGCTATGAGCCTGCTGCCCTACGCCTGGGCCAAGGCGCAGCGCGCCTTGCTGCGGCCGGGCGAGCATGGCGCGACCCTGCTGGTCAGCCCGCGCACGCCCGGCTGGGCGATCAGCGAGGTGCGCCAGCGGCATGCGCTGGCCAGCCTGGAGAGCGTCCGCGACGACGAACTCGACACCCTGCTGGCCAGCGCCTACTCCGATACCGGCAGCGCCGCGGCGGTGGTCGGCGCGGCGGAGAGCGAGGTCGACCTCGACCGCCTGATGGACGATATCCCCGAGGTCACCGACCTGCTCGACACCCAGGATGGCGCGCCAGTGATCCGCATGATCAACGCGCTGCTGACCCAGGCCGCGCGCGACGAGGCCAGCGACATCCACATCGAGCCCTTCGAGCCCCATTCGGTGGTGCGCTACCGCGTCGACGGCGCCCTGCGCGACGTGGTCGCGCCGCGCAAGGCGCTGCACGCGGCGCTGGTGTCGCGGATCAAGATCATGGCGCAGCTGGATATCGCCGAGAAACGCCTGCCCCAGGACGGCCGCATCGCCTTGCGGGTAGCCGGGCGGCCGATCGACATTCGCGTCTCCACCGTGCCCACCGGCCACGGCGAACGGGTGGTGATGCGCCTGCTCGACAAGCAGGCCGGACGCCTGAGGCTGGAGACCCTGGGCATGGCTCCCGGCGTGCTGGCGCCGCTGGACAACCTGATCCGCCAGCCGCACGGCATCGTGCTGGTCACCGGGCCCACCGGCAGCGGCAAGACCACCACCCTCTACGCCGCCCTGGCGCGGCTCGATGCCAGCACCAGCAACATCCTCACCGTCGAGGACCCGGTGGAGTACGACCTGCCGGGGATCAGCCAGATCCAGGTCAACGCGCGCATCGACATGACCTTCGCCGTAGCCCTGCGGGCGATCCTCCGGCAGGACCCGGACATCATCATGATCGGCGAGATCCGCGACCTGGAGACCGCGCAGATCGCCGTGCAGGCTTCGCTCACCGGGCACCTGGTGCTGGCCACGCTGCACACCAACGACGCGGTGTCGGCAGTGACGCGGCTGGTGGACATGGGCGTCGAGCCGTTCCTGCTCGCCTCGTCGATGCTTGGCGTACTCGCCCAGCGCCTGGTGCGGCGCCTGTGCACGCATTGCCGGGTCGAAGAGGACGGCGGCTGGCGCGCGGTCGGCTGCCCGGCTTGCAACCAGACCGGCTACAGCGGGCGCACCGGCATCCACGAACTGTTCGTGATCGACGACGAGATCCGCCGCCTGGTCCACCAGGGCCGCGCCGAGCAGGATCTCCGCGAAGCCGCCCGCGCGGCCGGCATGCGCAGCATGCGCGAGGACGGCGAGCGCTGGATCGCCAGCGGCTCCACCACCCTGGAGGAAATCCTCCGCGTGACCCGGGACGCCTGATGCAGACCTTCCGTTACGAAGCCGCCGACGCCCAGGGCCGGATCGAGACCGGCACCCTGGAGGCGGACAGCCAGCGTGGCGCCCTCGGCCAACTGCGCGCCCGCGGCCTGACCCCGCTGGAGGTCCGCGAGCAGGCTGGCGGCGGGACCGGGCAAGGGGCGGGCGCGCTGTTCGCCCCGCGCCTGTCCGACGGCGACCTGGCCTGGGCCACCCGCCAGCTGGCCAGCCTGCTGGCCGCCAGCCTGCCGCTGGAGGCGGCGCTGAGCGCCACCCTCGACCAGGCCGAGCGCAAGCACATCGCCCAGACCCTGAGCGCCGTGCGCAGCGACGTACGCGGCGGCATGCGCCTGGCCGACGCCCTTGCCGCACGGCCGCGGGACTTCCCGGAAATCTACCGGGCGCTGGTGGCTGCGGGCGAGGAGTCCGGCGACCTGGCCCAGGTGATGGAGCGCCTGGCCGACTACATCGAGGAACGCAACGCCCTGCGCGGCAAGATCCTCACCGCGTTCATCTACCCGGCGGTGGTCGGCGTGGTCTCCATCGGCATCGTCATTTTCCTCCTCGGCTACGTGGTGCCGCAGGTGGTCAGCGCCTTCTCCCAGGCGCGCCAGGACCTGCCGGCGCTGACCCGGGCGATGCTCCAGGCCAGCGACTTCGTGCGCGCCTGGGGCTGGCTCTGCGCCGGCGCCATCGGTAGCGCTTACTGGGGCTGGCGCTTGTACCTGCGCGACCCGCAGGCGCGGCTCGGCTGGCACCGGCGAGTGCTGCGCCTGCCTCTGCTCGGTCGTTTCGTGCTCGGGGTGAATACCGCGCGCTTCGCCTCCACCCTGGCGATCCTCGGCAGCGCTGGCGTACCGCTGCTGCGCGCGCTCGATGCGGCGCGCCAGACGTTGGCCAACGACTGCCTCGCGCAGGCGGTGGAGGAGGCCACCGCGCAGGTTCGCGAAGGTGTCTCGCTGGCCTCGGCGCTGCGCACGCGGCAGGTGTTCCCGCCGATCCTCACCCACCTGATCGCCAGCGGCGAGAAGACCGGTGCGCTGCCGCCGATGCTCGACCGCGCAGCGCAGACCCTGTCGCGCGACATCGAGCGCCGCGCCATGGGCATGACCGCGTTGCTCGAGCCGCTGATGATCGTGGTCATGGGCGGGGTGGTGCTGACCATCGTGATGGCGGTGCTGATGCCGATCATCGAGATGAACCAACTGGTCCAGTAGTCCGTGCCTGAACAAGCCTTTCCCGTGCTGGGCGATTAACCGCTCGCGGCTATCCGCCGTGGGGATGGGGCGTCTCAGCAATCTTCCGAAGAGAGGTATCGGCGGATAACGCCGCTGGCGTAATCCGCCCTACGGGTGGGCTTGTGCAAGCCGGCCTTCCTCTCGCTGTCATCAACCCGTGTGGCCCCTCGCCAGGGCTCGGGTGCATGTTTCAGCGAGGTTGCCCCGAGGGCGCGCCATGGCCGTCGCGGGCCGGCCGCCGGGAGGCGCTCGCGGAACCTCGCAGGTCCCGCGAAAAGGCCCGGCGCAGAGCCTGCGAACACCCGAGGAAAGGCTGCGAAAACAATTCGATGCTCCCGAGATTTTTTCCCCGATCTGTCACCGGAACTTGCGAGTTTTATCCCCAGCGGCCCCTTCGACCGGCTAGGGATGCAAAGCCCGGCAAGCACGGCGCCGCCTCATGCAAGACGACTTCCTCAACGTACCAACACCACGATGAAAGGAGATTCTTCATGTTCAAGCGCTCTCTGATCGCTGCCTCGCTGAGCGTGGCCGCCCTCGTATCCGCCCAAGCCATGGCCGACATCAACGGCGGTGGCGCCACCCTGCCGCAACAGCTGTACCAGGAGCCCGGCGTCCTGACCGCCGGCTTTGCCGCCTACATCGGCGTAGGCAGTGGCAACGGCAAGGCGGCCTTCCTGAACAACGACTACACCAAGTTCGTCGCCGGCACCACCAACAAGAACGTGCACTGGGCCGGCAGCGACTCCAAGTTGAACCCGAGCGGCGAAACCACCCCCTATCTGAGCGCCCATGGCTCCGCCTGGGGACCGCTGATCCAAGTGCCGTCGGTAGCTACTTCGGTCGCTCTGCCGTTCAACAAGTCAGGTAGCAACGCCGTCAACTTCGCAGACGTGAACACCCTTTGCGGTGTCTTCTCCGGCCGTCTGACCGATTGGAGCCAGATTCCCGGATCGGGCCGTAGCGGCGCCATCACAGTGGTCTACCGTTCCGAGAGCAGCGGCACTACCGAACTGTTCACCCGCTTCCTCAACGCCTCTTGCTCCAGCGCCCTCGAAGGTGGCACCTTCGCCATCACCACCAGCTTCGGTAACAGCTTCTCCGGCGGCCTGCCGGCTGGCGCCATATCGGCCCAGGGCAGCCAGGCCGTGATGAATACGCTCAACGCCGCCGAAGGCCGCATCACCTATATGAGCCCGGACTTCGCCGCGCCGACGCTGGCCGGCCTCGACGACGCCACCAAGGTCGCCCAGGTGCGCGGCGTATCGCCGGCTCCGGCCAACGTCTCGGCAGCCATCGGTGCCGTTACCCCGCCGACCACCGCACAGCGTTCAGACCCGAACAACTGGGTGCCGGTCTTCGCCGCCACTGCCAGTGCGACCGATCCGAGCGTCCGTCCTTATCCGACCACCGGCTATCCGATCCTCGGCTTCACCAACCTGATCTTCAGCCAGTGCTACGCCGACGCTACCCAGACCCAGCAGGTGCGCGACTTCTTCACCCGTCACTACGGCGCCAGCGTCAACAACGACACCGCGATCACCAACCATCGCTTCGTGCCGCTGCCGGCTTCCTGGAAGCTTGCCGTACGCCAGTCGTTCCTGACCTCCACCAACAACCTGTACATCGGCCATTCCAACGTCTGCAACGGTATCGGCCGTCCGCTCTAAGACGCTCCAGTCCACGGGCGATAGCGGAGACCGGCGGTGCGCAAGCACTGCCGGTTTCTTTTTTCCGGCGCTTAGCCGCTTTCCATGAACTTTCCGTGACAAGACTTCGGCCCGCCCGGTTGCGGGCTGTCTTTCTATCAGGAATGCGCGTTGGCAAGCCGACGCGTCGAGTTGAACACGCCCAAGGAATCTCGCGTCATGCCGTCTCGTCCGTTCGTGCCGTCGTCCCCCGTCACCGTTTCGCTCGATGGCGGCTTGCCGCGGCTGAAACCGCTGGCGCAGATCATCGCCTTGCTCATGGTTGCAGGTGGCGCCCAGGCTTCCCAGCCGTTCAGCGCCGCCTGGTTCGCCGCCAAGGGCGCCCAGCAGAGCGCCGGGGCGGCGCGTCCGAGTGCGCAGTTGCCGGGCATGACGCCACCGCCGCTGGCCCAGCAGCAGAAGGTCAACCAGCAGTTGCAGCGTTCGCTGCAAAACCTCAACAACACCGTGGCGGCCATCGCCGCGCAGCAGGCCGCCCAGGCGGCGGGACGCCAGGCCGCGCTGGCGGCGCCGACGGACATCCCGGACGGCCTGGGCGAGGGCGGCCTGAAAGTAGACGCTTCCCTGCCTTTCGAGCAGGCCTGGCAGAACGCCAAGGCGCCAGTGCAGTCGCAGGCCGACGGGCGTACCACGGTGACGGTCGAGCAAACCGCGGATCGGGCGATCCTCAACTGGGAAACCTTCAACATCGGCCGGCAGACCACCCTGCAGTTCGACCAGCAGAGCAACTGGGCGGTGCTCAACCGGGTCAACGACCCGAGCGCCCGGCCGAGCCAGATCCAGGGCCAGATCAAGGCCGACGGTACGGTGATGGTGGCCAACCGCAACGGTGTGGTGTTCAGCGGCAGCAGCCAGGTCAACGTACGCAACCTGGCCGTCGCCGCCGCAGCCATCAGCGACAGCCAGTTCCGCGAACGCGGCCTGTATTTCGACGCCAACGGCAGCCAGCCGAGCTTCACCGACGCCGCCGGCGCGGTACGGGTGGAGCAGGGCGCCTTGCTGCAGACCGCCAATCCGGCCAGCTCCACCGCGGCGGGCGGCTACGTGCTGTTGCTCGGCAGCGAGGTGGAGAACGCCGGGCAGATCGTCACGCCCAAGGGCCAGACCACCCTGGCGGCGGGCGACAGCTTCTACATTCGCCGTGGCGTCGGCACCGATGGCAACCTGCGCTCCACCACCCGCGGCAATGAAGTGGCCACCTCCCTGGCCGCTGACAGCGCCGCCGGCCGGGTGGTCAACCAGGGTCTGATCCAGGCGGCCACCGGCGACATCACCCTGACCGGGCGCCAGGTCCGCCAGGAGGGCGTCGCTCTGTCCAGTAGCTCAACCGACGTGCGCGGCACCATCCACCTGCTCAACTCGGCCAGCGACGCCAGGGGCAGCGTGGTCCTGGGCGAGGGCAGCACCACCGCGGTGCTGATCGACGCCAGCGGCGCCGGCGCCCTCGACAGCCAGCGCGATGCCGCCCAGCAGGCGCTGGATGGCACCACGCCGACCAACAACGTGATCGGTCGTTTCGACAACCTCAGCCGGGTCGCCGATCGCAGCGAGCAGTCGCGGGTTGAGATCGTCAGCGGCGGTAGCGTGGATTTCCAGGGCGGCTCGCTGACCCTGGCCAGCGGCGGCCAGGTGGCGGTCAGCGCGGCGGGCCGGAGCCTGCTGCGCGACGGCGCGCAGGTGGACGTCGCCGGCGCCGTCGGGGTGAAGGTGGCGATGGAAAGTAACAACATCCAGATCAATGTCCAGGGCAACGAGCAGCGCGACGCGCCGGTCAACCGCGACGGCGGCGGACTGGCCAGCAATGATGTCTGGGTCGATGCCCGCGAACTGGTCCTGGTTCCGGCCGGCACCAACGGCTACGCCACCGATCGCTGGTATACCGCCGGCGGCCTGCTGGAACTGGGTGGCTACCTTGGCACGCGCAACCATTCGGCCGGCGAGTGGATGGCCCAGGGCGGCACCCTGACCTTCACCGGCGGCGAACTGGTGAGCCAGCCCGGCTCGACGGTCAACCTCTCCGGCGGGTCCCTCGATGTGCAGGGCGGCCTGATCCGGCAGACCTGGCTCAAGGGCAGCGACGGACGTCTCTACGAAATCTCCCGCGCCCCCGGCGACCTGCTCTACGAGGGCATCTACCGCGGCTATGAGGACAGCAGCCCGCGCTGGGGGCAGACGCGCTATTTCTACAATCCGCTGATCGCCCCGCAGAGCCGTTACGAGAGCGGCTACATGGTCGGCCGCGATGCTGGCCGCCTGGTGGTCGGCACCGCTTCGGCGGTGCTCGAGGGCGACCTGCTCGGCAAGGTATTCCAGGGCGAGCGCCAGGTGCGCGCGCCGCAGTCGGGCGCGGATGGCTACCAGCAGGCGCAGAACGCAGTGGCGCGCGGCGCCGAGCTGATCGTGGGCAGCTATACCCCGCGCTACGAAAGTGCCAGCGGCAACGTGCTGTACAACCTTGCGCCGACCCTGCAGCAGGTGCGCCTGGCCGATGGCGGCGAGCCGCTGGCGGCGAACCTGGACCTGGATACCGCGCTGGCCGACGAACAGCGGGGCGTCCTCCTGCTCGACAGCGAACGGCTGTCGGGTTTCGAGTTGGGGGCGCTGCGCGTGGCCGCCCGTGAGCGGATCGCGGTGGACAATGCCCTGCAGGTCAGCGATGGCGGCGAGATCGTCCTGTACGCGCCCGAGGTCGAGGTGAACGCCGACCTCACGGCGCGCGCCGGCAGTTTGCGCCTGGGCAACGTGCTGGAGCAGGTGGAGGTAGCCCGTGGCGAGCGGATCGATACCTATCTCACCCCCGCCGCCGGCCAGCGTGCCGCCCTGACCCTGGGCGATGGCGTGACGCTGGATGCGCGTGGCCTCTGGAGCAACCAGGCGCAGGGCGGCGTGGATGCCGATCGAGCTCATCTCGACGGCGGGCGGATTTCCCTGCGTAGCAGCGGCGACCTGTCGCTGGGCGATGGCAGCCGGATCGACGTGTCGTCCGGGGCCGCGCTGCTCGCCGATGGCAAACAGGTGGGCGGCAAGGGCGGCGACCTGACGCTGTCGGCCAATACCGGCTCGGCGGCAGGTGACGGCCGCCTGCAACTGGGCGGCGAACTGGCCGGCCATGGCGTCGCCGGCGCCGGCACCCTGAGCGTCCAGGCGCCGCGGGTGAGCATTGGCGCGGCGGCGCAGGACGGCACCCTGGCGTTGGCCGCCGGGTTCTTCGACAAGGGCTTCGCCAGTTACCAGGTGATCGGCGAGCAGGGACTGGAAGTGGCGGAAGGCGCACAGGTGAAGGTGCTGCGTCCGCTGTACCGTTTCCGCGACGACGCCGTCAGCGTCGCCAGCGGCGCCGACCCGCTGCTCGCGCTGGAGCCTTGGCTGACGCCGCTATACGAGGAGCGGCCGGCCGACGGTGAACTGCGCCAGCGTCCCGGCGCCAGCCTGTTCCTGCAGGCCGGCAGCCGCCAGAGTGGTGCCGGGCAGGTGGCCGACAGCGTCCTCGACGTCGGTGGTGGCAGCCTGCTGGAGGTCGATCCCGGCCAGCGCATCGAGCTGCGCAGCGTCGGCCAGTTGAGCGTCGATGGTCGCCTGAACGCCTGGGGCGGCTCGATCGAACTGGGCAGCGTGGCGTTGCCCGATCCGGTGCGCGACCAGGTCGAGAGCGTCGGCCACCAGCGCGCCATCCGCGTTGGCGAGCAGGGTGTGCTCGATGTCGCCGCACGCGCTGCGACCGCGCTGGACTTCCAGGGGCGGCGCTACGGCCAGGTGGCCGATGGTGGCAGCATTGTCATCGGCGGCACGGTCGAACATGCCAGCGGCAAGGCCGATGCCGCCGAACTGTTCATCGACCTGCGCCCGGGAAGCCTGCTGGATGCCTCCGGCACCCAGGCGCTGCTGGACGTGCCCGGGGTCGGCCAGACCCGGGTCAGCAGCGCCGGCGGCAGTATCTCCCTGGCGTCGGCCAACGGCTTGTACCTGGATGGTGACCTGCGCGCCTTCGCCGGCGGGGAAGGTGCCGCCGCCGGCAGCCTGACGCTGGCGCTGGCCACGCCGAACTACCTGACCAGCCTGGCGACCGACCAGGTGCTGCGCCCGCGCGAGCTGATCGTCGGCCAGCAGCGCGAAGCCGCCGGGGAAGGGCGAGACTATGCCTATGGCCATGGCCGCCTGGCGGCGAGCCAGGTACAGGATGGCGGGTTCGGTGACCTGACCCTGTTCAGCGACGGCCTGCTGAGTTTCGCCGGCGATCTGGAGCTGTCCCTGGCGCAACGTTTGCGCCTCTACAGCGGGGCATTGGGGCTTGGCGAAGGCGCCGCCGGCGATAGCCGGGTCAGGTTGTCGGCACCGTCCCTGCTGTTGGCGGGAGCATTCGTCAACGAAGCGGCGGAGAACAACGAAACCCAGCCGCTGTCGACCGGCCTGTTCGAGGTTTCCAGGCAACCTAGCGAGGCGCTCTTCGAAGCCAGCGCGCAGGTGCTGGATATCCGCGACAGCCTGGTCTTCGGCTCGCGTGGCAGTTTCCGCGACGCCAGTGGCGGGACGCAGACGATTGACCGGCGTGGCTTCGACCGGGTCGAGCTGTCCAGCACGGGCGACATGCGTTTGCTGGCGGGGAACGCGACGCCGGTAGAGCGCATCAACACCCAGGTGCTCAGTGGCGGCGATCTGCTCATCCGCGCTGCGCAGCTCTATCCGGGCACCGGGGCGGGCGCGCGGATTCTCGCCGGCTACGGCTACCAGGCCGATGGCGCCGCTGCGGCGTTCGACCCGGCGCGCAGCTTGCGTATCGAGCGCAGCGACGCGACGACGCCAGAGCAGCCCCTGGCGGTCTTCGGTCGCTTGTCGCTGGGGGCGGCGAGCGTCGTTCAGGGCGGCGTCGTGCGCGCTCCGTTGGGCTATCTGGAAATCGGCCAGAACGCCGACAAGGTCGAGTTGTTGTCTGGCAGCCTGACCTCGGTCAGCGGCGCCGGCCTGACCTTGCCCTACGGCGGCACGGTAGACGGCCAGGTCTGGCGCTATGCCGGGGAGGAAATCGCCCTGACCGGCGTCGGCGGTAGCTTCAACGAGAGGGGGATAATGGATACCGGGGTCGACCTGGGTGGCCGCTCCGTACGGGTGGCGTCCGGAGCGACGCTGGATCTTTCCGGCGGCGGCGAACTGCTCGGCGCCGGTTTCGTTTCCGGCCGCGGTGGCTCCACCGATGCGCGCTACAACCCGCTGGTGCGTTTCGACGAGGAGGGCCGCTTCGACCTGCCGGGATTGGCCGACAATCCGATCTACGCCATTGTGCCCGGGGTTCAGCGCATCGCGCCGGTGGCCGCCGAAGGCGGCGCCGTCGACCCGCTGGTCGGCCAGCAGATCAGCATCGGTAGCGGCGTGCCCGGCCTGTCGGCGGGAACCTACACCCTGTTGCCGTCGACCTACGCCCTGCTGCCCGGCGCGTACCGGGTCGAACTCAACGGCCAGGCCGGGCTGGGACGGGCAGCGCCCACCCAGCTCATGCGCAGCGGCTCCTGGTCGCTGGCCGGGCAGTTGTCCCTCGCCGGCACCGGGGTGCGCGACGAACTGTTCCGCCAGGTGCTGCTGACCCCGGCGGATGTGCTGCGGCGCCATTCGCAGTACAACGAAACGAGTTACAGCGACTTCGCCATGGCCGATGCTGCTCGCCGTGGCATCCCGCGGCCGATGCTGCCGGTGGATGCGCGCAGCCTGCGCCTTGACCTGCTCGCCGGTGGCGGTGCCGATGCGCTGGCGTTCGACGGCACCGGGCTGTTCCAGGCCGCCAGAGGCGGCTATGGCGGTAGTCTGGTGGTATTGGGCAACAACCAGCGGATCGAGATCGTCGGCGCCGGCGCGCAGGCCAGCGAGGGGTTCCAGGGCGTGACGCTGCGGGCCGACGATCTCAACGCCTTCGGTGCGGCGCGCATGGTGATCGGCTCGACGCCAGCAGTGCTCTACGGGCAAGGCGGCAATTACGTCACCTTCGACATCACCGATGGCGCGCAAAGCATCGTCCTGCGCAATGGCGCCGAACTGGCCGCACCCGAGGTGTTCCTCCTGGCGAATCGGCCGGGGGAGGCGATCAGCCTTGAACAAGGTGCCGCCATTGTCACCCTAGGGCGGGGGGCTGCTGCCTACGATGCACGGGATGGCTTCCTGTATGCGTCGGGAGGGCGTTCCATGCTCGCCCTGTCGAACGGCGTGCTGAACGTCTTGCCACCGGAAGCCGGAACGCCGGACAGTGGTCCCGGCGACATCCTGCTTGGCGTTCCCGCTGCCGATGGTGTGGCCGGCGAAACCCGGCTGTATTCCGAGGGCAGTCTGGTCGCGGCCACCGACAAGCGCTTCGTGCTCGACGGCAGCGTGCGTTACGGCACCCGCAACCTGACCCTGGCGGCGGGCGGCTTCAATGTCGGCGAGCAGGCGCTGCTGGCCGAACTGGCCGAGCGCGGTGTGCTGCCGACCGGGTTGGCGCTCGACCAGCAAGTGCTCGACCGCCTGCTGCAGGGTGATGCGTCGGAGGGCGCGCCGCCCCTGGAGACGCTGGTGCTGAACGCCCGCGACGCGTTCAACTTCTACGGCGACGTCAGCCTCGATTCCTACGATCCGAGCAGCGGTCGCTCCCGCTTGTCGCGCCTGGTGCTGGGCACCCCGGCGATCTATGGATACGGCGACAGCGACAGCGTCGCCTCGATCCGCACCTCCAACCTGATCTGGAACGGCGCGCAGACGCCGGCCGCCGGGGGCATCGCCGGCGGCGCCGGCAGTGGCCAGGGCACGCTGGACATCCGCAGCGAACGCCTGGAGTTCGGCTACGGTCCCTTCAGCCAGCCCAGCGCCATCGACAGTTACCAGCGCCTGGCGCTGGGCTTCGCCACGGTCAACCTGGCGGCCAGCGAGCGGATCACCGCCAACCACAAGGGTAGCCTCGCGGTCTATCAGAGCCAGGGCGAGTATCGGGCTGGTAGCGGCTACGCATACAGCGGCGGCGATCTCAACCTGATCACACCCTTGCTCACCGGCGAGGCCGGCTCACGCAACAGCCTGCTGGCGGGCGGTGCGTTGCGGGTCAGCGCGGGGGGCGACGGCGCGGCATCCACCCCGGTCGAACTGGCCAATGGTGCACTGGGCGCCGAACTGGCCCTGGAGGGCGCCAGCCTGCTGCTGGACACCCGCGTCGGCCTGCCCAGCGGCAAGTTGAGCCTGACCGCGCAGGAGGACCTGGAACTGGGCGCCGGCGCCCAGCTCGACCTGGCCGGGCGCGCGCTGCGTTTCGACGACGTGACCCGCTACAGCTGGGGCGGCGAAGTCAACCTGCTGAGCCACGGTGGCAACATCCGCCAGGCCGGCGCTTCGCGCATCGACCTGTCGGCGAGCAACAACCAGGCCGGTAGCCTGACGGCGGTGGCGCTGGACAGCGCGGCCGGCGTGGTCGACCTACAGGGGCAGATCCTGGCGGCGAGCAGCGGCGAATACGACGCTGGCGGCACCCTGGTGCCATACGCCGCGGGCAGCGTCGAGATCCGTGCCCAGCGGCTGGGCGAGGACGGTACGCCAGACAGCCGGTTCGCCGCTCTCAACCAGCGCCTGAATGCCGGTCAGGTGTTCGGTGCGCGCAGTTTCCAGATCAAGCAGGGCGACCTGAACATCGGCAACGATGTCAGGGCCTCGACGATCGAGGTGTCGCTGGATGGTGGCCATCTGAGCGTGAACGGCGTGCTTGACGCCAGCGGCGAGCAGGTCGGCAGTATCCGCCTGGCCGCCAAGCAGGGCCTGAGCATCGGTGGCGAGGCGCTGCTCGATGCCCATGGGCGGCGGCTGCGGGTGGACAGCTACGGCAAGATCATCGATTCGCCGAACCGCGCGCTGATCGAGCTGAACGCCGGAGACGGGCTGCTCAGCCTCGGCGCCGGTGCCCGTATCGACCTGCGCCACGGCACCGAGGCGGCAGCGGGAAGCGCGCCCGGGCAGAACGACGGCGTCGCCCGCGGCACCCTCGACCTGTACGCGCCGCGTCTGGGCGGGGCGACGGCGGGCGATATCGCCATCGACGCCGGTGCGCCGCTGCAGATCCTTGGTGTCCGCGCCATCACCCTTAGCGCCGTGCAGCGCTACGACGACGCGCCGGTCGCCGCTCTGCCGGCGAGCAACGGCCGGCCGTACCAGGAGATCACCCAGGCCTACCTGGATGGCAAGCACCAGCAGAGCGAACTGTTCATGCAGGCGGCGTTGGCCAATAGCACCCTGCTCGACGGCAAGCTGGCTGGATTGAACAATGCCACCTACGCGGAAGCTTTCCACCTGCGCCCCGGGCTGGAGATCGTCAGCGCCACGGCCGATGGCGACCTGGTGGTGCAGGGCGACCTGGACCTGTCGGGCCATCGCTACGCCAGTCTCAACCCGCGGAGGGCGAAAACCTCGGTATACGGCTCCGGCGAGGCCGGTTCGCTGGCGATCCGCGCCGGCGGCGACCTGAACATCTACGGCAGCGTCACCGACGGTTTCGCCCCGCCGCCGGAAACCGACGACGATCAGGGCTGGTTGCTGCTAGCCGGCCAGGATCACCTGGGCGGCGATCGGGTGGTGCCGACGGCTGGCGTGCGGCTGGACGACGACAGCTTCTTCCCGGCCGGCAAGACGCTCAACTTCGAACTGCCGATCAAGGCCATGACCCTGGCCGCCGGTACCCGGCTGCCGGTCGAGGCGGTGCTCAGCCAGCCACTGCAACTGCCGGCGGGAACGGTGCTCGAGGGAGCGTTGCTGGATGCCGCCGGCAACCTGCTCCGGCCGGCCGGCAGCCTGCTTGGCGAGGCTCTGGACCTGCCCGCCGGCACCCGCCTCGGCGCCGGCAGCCGTCTGCCGCTGGCGACGCCCGTGACGGGGATGACCTGGCCGGGCGGCGTGCCGCTGCCCGGCCGCGCCACGCTGGCCAACGACGAAGTCGACGGCGTGCGTCTGGCCGGTGGACTGGCCTTGCGCGCCGGGGCCTTCCTGCCGGCTGGCAGCGATATCCGCCTGCCCGATGGCGCCGCGTCGGTGGACGTACGCCCGGCCGGTGCGGTTTCGCACAATTGGGCCATCGCGCCGATGCTGGCGGCCGGTTCGCAGTCCTGGAGCGTGCGCCTGGTGGCTGGCGCCGATCTGCAGGCGGCCGATCCGCGGCTGACCGATCCGCGTTCCAGCGGGCAGATGCGCCTCGCCGATACGCACTACGGCATGCGGCGCATACCGGCGGCGGGTGGTGGGCTGGTATGGACCCAGGAAGGGGTGGATAACTGGGGCGATCCCAGCCTCAAGCCCGGTGATCCACTGGACCCGGAGGCTTTGGGCTACCCGACCATCTGCGACGATTTCCCGACCTGGTGCGCCGCGAGTTCGGGCGGCATGGTGTGGACCGAGGAAGGGGTGGCAGGATGGGGCGACCCCGGCATCAAGCCGGGCGACCCACTGGACCCGGAGGCCTTGGGCTACCCGACCATCTGTGACGATTTCCCGACCTGGTGCGCTGCGTCCAGCGACGACTATGCGCTGGAAGCCGAACCCTACGCTTCGCGCTTCAGCGTGCTGCGCACCGGCACTGGCGATCTCGACCTGTTCGCCGCCGGCAACCTGCGTATGGATTCGCCATTCGGAGTCTACACCGCCGGTACCGCGAGCGCGGTCGATTCCAGCTACAACCTGGCGCGTGCCAGGGACGGCGGCAGCGTTCTGCGCGATCCGGCGCTGGGCGGTTACGAGCAATGGGTGGACGGCGGCGAACAGAGCCTCTACAGCGCTTGGTACCCGACCCTGGGCGGCAACCTGACGCTGGCGGTCGGTGGCGATCTGCGCGGCGATGTGCTGGGTCGGTTGTCCGGCGCCGTACCCAACGCCGGCTACGACTCGGCGGCCGTCGGCAACTGGCTCTGGCGCCAGGGCAGCGGTTCGACCGCCGGTACGGCCGACCGCACCGCCTGGTGGATCAATTTCGGCACCTATGCGCGCCAGCCGGGCGGCGATGGAGCGGCTGCCGCCACGCAGCAGGTGGGCTTCACCGGCATCGGCACCCTGGGCGGTGGCGATCTGAGCCTGAAGGTCGCGGGCGATGCGGGCGTCATCGAGGCGCGCACGTCCAGCGTTCCGCAGGAAACGTCGCAGCGCAGCCAGGGGCTGGTGCTGGCGGTGGGCGGTAGCGGCCGGGTAGGCGCCGATGGCCAACTGACCCTGAGCGGCGGCGGAGACATGGACGTACGTATCGGCGGTGCGCTCAACCCGTTGACGCCCTTCGATCAGGGCAGTTCACTGTACGGCGCGATGGTCAACCTGCGCGGCAATGCTCAGGTCCGGGCGACGAGCCTGGGTGGTATCGATCTGATCTATGGTCGTCTGGATAGCGATCAGGTTCCGGGCGAACGGCGCGCCTACGATCCCTTCGTCTCGACCCTCGGCCTGGCCAACGGCGGGCCGACGCTGGTGCCGGGCGACGCCACCTTCAGCCTGAACAGCCTGGGTGACCTGGTGCTGCAAGGGGTGGTCGATCCCGGGCGGACGCCGTTGATGAACGGCACCCCCTATACCAGCGCCAGCGGTGTCGAGGGTTACGGCCTGAGCGGTTTCTCGTTGTGGACCGAACGCACGGCGATCGACCTGACATCGGCGGGAGGCAACCTGACCCCGGTTTCCCAAGGCAGGACGGAACAGGACACCGATTCCGCGCTGGTCTATCCGGCGAAGCTGTCGGCCGTGGCGCTGACCGGCAGCCTCTATTATGGCAACGCGACACTCCGCGAAAACGCTCGCAGCGACAGGACCGCGCTGGTCCTGGCGCCGTCGAGTCAGGGCCGTCTCGACCTGCTGGCCGGCGACTCCATCTACGCCGGCGGCTACAGCATCAGCCGTTCCGGCGCCAGCACCGGCAGCCTGGCCACGCCGCTGAATCCGAGCTACCAGGGCTATACCGGGATCACGCGGCAGGTCGACAACCTGTCCAGCGACGGCAGCCGCGCCGACACGAACCACTTCCCGTTGTTCGCCTTCGGCGCCAACAGCGTCTCCGGCGAATGGGGGGCGGCGCTGGAACCGTCGCGCTTCTACGCCCTTGCGGGTGATCTGGTCGGTGTCGACAGTGGCCGGCTGCTGCGCTACACCGGGACCAGCGATGTGCGTTTCGGCCAGTTGCGTTACGAGGGGCATGGTGCGGTGCGCATGATCGCCGGCCGTGACATCGTCAGCAGCGGCACCGGGTTGGGCTCCGAGCGGACCGCGAGCGACAACATGGGGGTCTACGCCAGCAGCGGCAATCTGTTCGTCAATACCTCGGCTACCGACGTGTCGCTGGTGCAGGCGGGGCGCGACATCCTCTACGGCAACTTCAACGTCGCGGGACCGGGCAGCCTGGAGATCAGCGCCGGACGCAACCTGCTGATGAACGACGAGGTGGCGGTCACCAGCCTGGGGGCGGTCGCCGCGGGCGACACGCGCTCCGGCGCCAGCATCGTCCTGCAGGCGGGCGCCAGCCAGGCGGACTACTCCGGCTTCCTCCGGCGTTACCTGGAGCTCGACAACCTGGCGCAGGCAGGAACGCCCCTGGCGGAACAGCCCGGCAAGGTGGTACGGACCTACGAAAACGAATTGATCGAATGGTTGAGCGGGCGTTATGGCTTCAGCGGCGACGCCCAGCAGGCGCGGGAGTTCCTCGCCGGCCTCTCGGCGGAGCAGCAGCGGATCTTCGCCCGCGAGGTGTACTTCGCCGAGCTCAAGGCCGGCGGCCGCGAGTACAACGAGGTCGGCGGAGTGCGCCAGGGCAGCTACCTGCGCGGGCGCAACGCGATCGCCGCGCTGTTCCCCGAGCGCGATCCGGCGGGCAATCCGATCAGCTACGAAGGCGATATCGTCATGTACGGCGGTGCCGGCGTGCATACCAACTTCGGTGGCGACATCCAGTTGCTCACCCCGGGTGGGCAGCAGGTATTCGGTATCGAAGGTGAGGCGCCGCCGTCCACCGCCGGTGTGGTGACCCAGGGCGTTGGCAATATCCGTTCCTACGCCCTTAGCAGCATCCTGCTCGGCCAGAGCCGGGTGATGACCACCTTCGGTGGCGATATCCAGATCTGGTCGGCCGAGGGCGACATCAACGCCGGGCGCGGCAGCAAGACCACCGTGGTCTACACCCCGCCGCGGCGCATCTACGACGCCTGGGGCAACGTCAGCCTGTCGCCACAGGTGCCCAGCACCGGCGCCGGTATCGCCACCCTCAACCCGATTCCCGAAGTGGCACCGGGCGACATCGACCTGATCGCCCCGCTCGGCACCATCGATGCCGGCGAGGCGGGCATCCGGGTTTCCGGCAACGTCAACGTGGCGGCGCTGCAGGTGGTCAACGCGGCGAACATCCAGACCCAGGGCCAGTCCAGCGGCATTCCGCTGGTGGCTTCGGTGAATACCGGGGCGTTGACCTCCGCCAGCGCCGCGGCGAGTTCCGCGACCCAGGCGGCGGAGGACGTCAGTCGCCAGCAGCAGGCCGCCGCGCGGCAGCGCATGCCGTCGGTGATCACGGTGCAGGTGCTCGGGTTCGGCAACGAGCGCCTGGAGCCTTCGCGCGACGGCGCCAGTCGTTCGCCGGGCTACAACCCGGACAGCGCCGTGCAGGTGCTCGGCGCCGGAGCCCTCGGCGAACAGGCGCGCAGCCAATTGACCGATGAAGAGCGCGGCAACCTGATCCTGTAAGGCACCGCCGCGGAGGCACGATACCCGCCAGGCCCTCCCCACGGAGGGCCCTTTTTTTGCGAACTTCCGAGGCGCTGGTCGATTCTCGGGTGAATGCCCGTTCGTCCCCGCCGGTGGCGCGCGAATGGCCGGCCGCATGAAGTTTTCATGACAAAAGTTCGGTGGTGCGGCGGGGTTGCCGTCAAACAGGTGTGAATGAGGAAAACGGAATTCAGCGGTGAAAGGCAGGGACGGGAACGAAAGGAATCGGCCATTTCCCGGTTGCGCTGACCGGTTGCTGGAAATGAGCGTGTCGTTCGAGAAAGACGCGTTCCGCTCTGAAACAAGAGAACAGTATCCGCTAACGGCCGTGGTCACTCCGGTGAATACGGCGAAGGACGGTGAGTATTGATGGAAAGTTACTCGAAAGTCGGTATGCAGGAACTTGACCAGCGCCTATCGAAGATCGTCGAAGCCGCACGCAAGAAACCGGTATCGGTTTATCGATATGGGGCGCCATGGGTCTGGATAGTGTCCCAGGAAGATTGGCAGGGTGCGCTCAAGGAAGTGTCCAGCTATATACCGCCGGGACATTCCCTGGCGTTGCTGAAACCGCAAATAGAAAGTCTCCTTGGCGAAGAGGCGAAAGTCCTCTCGGCGCTCGCCCGCGAACATGGCATGCAGTTGGCCCCGGAGCCGCTGATCCACGCGCTGCTGCTGCAACTGCTGTACGCGATTCCCAGCGAGCAGCAGTTGTACGAGCAATTGAACTACAACCTGCTGTATCGCTGGTTCGTCGGCCTGGAAATGAAGCAGAAGATCTGGAATTTTCCGGTTTTCGTCAGCGATATAACCGTCCTGCTGAACAGCGCGGAGGCGGTAAGGATAATAGGCAGGATTATCGGGGAAGTGATTTCCGGGGATCTCATGCAGATGCCGGAGTTCTCCCTGAACTTCGCCTTGTTGCATACATGGCAAGCGCGCCATGGCGGAGCGCGACGGCTGAATATCTAGCACGAAAGTGAAAATAGAAAAGAACGAGATTTCATAAGGGCGGGCGCCGTTTTTAACAGGTTGTTCATGCGTCGCCGCTAGTTTGTTGTCTTTCACAGAACTGTTCGATGAACGGACTTGTTGCATTAGAACAATAAGTCCCGATGGAACTTCGGGGGACCGTGTGAAGCGTTCGCTGTTCAATTGTGCGCACCCGTTTCGCCAGCGCTGGTCGATCGGTTGCCTGGCTGTCGCATTGTCGTGCGCTTCGCTGGCCGACGAGGCCCCTCCCGCCGCGGCGGGAGCCGAGACCCAGCGTCTGGTGGACATCAACGAGTACGTGGTACGCGGCAACACCGTGCTGGACAACCGCGCCATCGAGGCGGCGGTGTATCCCTTCCTCGGACCGCAGCGCAGCCTGGGCGACATCGAGGGGGCGCGCGATGCGCTGCAGGCCGCCTACCAGGAGAAGGGCTACCAGTCGGTCTACGTCGAGCTGCCGGAGCAGCAGGTGAGCGGCGGGGTGGTCTACCTGCAGGTCACCGAGACCACTGTCGGTCGCGTCCGGGTGGTCGGCGCCAAGCACTATTCGCCGGTGGAGTTGCGCGAGGAAGTGCCGGCCCTGGAGGAGGGCAAGGTGCCCGACTTCGCCCAGGTCCAGCGCGAGCTGGCGCAGGTCAACCGCACCCCCGGCCGCCAGGTGCTGCCGATGGTGCGCGAGGGCCAGCGGCCCGGCACCATGGACGTCGACCTGCAGGTGGAAGACAAGAATCCCTGGCACGCCAGCATCGGCCTGAACAACGACTACAGCGCCGACACCCGTCACTTGCGCTCGGTGGTTTCGCTGGGCTACGACAACCTCTGGCAACTCGGCCACGCCATCTCGCTGACCTATTTCACCGCGCCGCAGGACCAGGACAACGCCAAGGTCTGGTCCGGCTCCTATACCGCGCCGCTGAGCCAGCGCTGGAGCGTGCAGCTGTCCGGCTACCAGTCCGACAGCGACGTGGCCACGGTGGGCAGCATGAATGTGGTCGGTCAGGGCCATTCCTATGGCGTGGCGGCGATCTACAGCCTGCCGGTCACCGGCCTCTGGTCGCACTCGTTCTCCTTCGGCGTCGACTTCAAGGACTTCGAGGAACAGACCCGGATCGGCGGCAACAACGACAGGGTGCCGATCAAGTACGCCCCGCTGACCCTCGGCTACAACGGTTTCCGCTACACCGAACGTTCCCAGTTGGCCCTTGGCCTGAGCCTGGTGGCCGGTACCGGCAGTCTCCTCGGCTACGGCGACGACGACGAGGAATTCGACCGCAAGCGTTATCGCGCCAAGTCCGGCTTCGGCGTGCTCAAGGGCGATCTCAACCACACCCTGACCTTCGGCGGCGACTGGCAGGTGGCGACCAAGGCGGCCTTCCAGCTCGCCTCCGGGCCGCTGATTTCCAACGAACAGTTCGCCGCCGGCGGTGCCACCAGCGTGCGTGGCTACCTGGCGGCGGAGAACACCGCCGACGACGGCTACCTGCTCTCCCAGGAATGGCGTACGCCGTCCCTCGGACGCTTCCTCGGCAAGCGCGCCGGCGGCTACGTCAACGACTGGCGCTTCTACGTGTTCGCCGAGGGCGCGCAACTGCGCCTGCAGGATGCGCTGCCCGAGCAGGACGACGACTTCAGCCTGGCCAGCGTCGGCATCGGCACCCGCGCGCAACTCGCCGACTGGCTGTCCGGCAGCCTCGACTGGGCCTTCCCGCTGCTGGAAGGGACGAACACCGACAAACACGACTCGCGCCTGCATTTCAGCGTGCAGGCGAGCTTCTGACGCTGACCCCGGAGTAACCCCACATGTATCGCTTATTGCTGACATCGCTGATCTGCCTGGGCCTGCTGGCCCCGGCCAGCGCCAGTGCCTGGTGGCAGGACGACTGGCAGTACCGCAAGCAGGTCTCGGTCGATACCACCCCGCAAGGCGCGGCGATCAACGAGAGTCTCGGTCGCCTGCCGTTGCTGGTGCGCCTGCATACCGGCAACTTCACCTTCGACGGGGTCAACGAGAACGGCTCGGACATTCGCTTCGTCGCCGCCGACGACAAGACCGTGTTGCGCCACCAGGTCGAGAGCTTCGACCCGCTGATGGGCATGGCCCTGATCTGGGTCGACGTGCCGCGGGTGGAGGGTGGCCAGCGCCAGGACATCTGGATGTACTACGGCAACGCCAAGGCGCCGGAGAGCGGCAACGGCCAGTCGGTGTTCGACCCGGACTACACCCTGGTCTATCACTTCGACGGTGCGCCAGGCACTCCGCCGCGGGACTCCACCGCCTACGCCAACAATGCGCAGACCGCCGCCGGCAGTCCGGTGGAGGGCGTCATCGGTCGCTCCGCGCAACTGCTGGGCCAGCCGCTGCTGCTGCCGGCCAGCCCATCGCTGGCGGTGAGCGCCGGTGGCACCTTCAGCTTCAGCGGTTGGGTGCGTCCCGACCAACTGGCCGGTGAACAGGTCCTGCTGTCGCGCCGCGAAGGCGGCAACGCCCTGTTGGTCGGCTTGGCCCAGGGTGCGCCCTTCGTCGAGCTGAACGGTCAGCGCGCTGCCGCCAGCCAGGCCCTGGCGCAGGGGCAATGGCAGCATCTGGCGCTGGTCGCCGACGGTACCCGGCTGGCGCTGTATCTCGGCGGTCGCGAAGTCGCCAGCCTGGCGGCGGCGCTGCCGGCGTTCAGCGGCGCGATCGCCATCGGCGCGGAAGGCCAGGTCGCGCCTGCGGCCGCCACCGAGGCGGCAAGCGGGGAAGGTGAGGCGAGCGCCGCGGCGCCGACCCTGCAACCCTTCCAGGGCGCCATCGACGAGTTGCGCCTGTCGAAGATCGCCCGCCCGGCGGCGCTGCTCCTCGCCGATGCCACCGCCCAGGGCGCCGAGTCGCGCCTGGTGGCCTACGGGGTCGACGAGAAGCAGTCCGGCTTCGGCTTCGGCAAGCTCGGCTTCCTGCTCAACGCAGTGCCGCTGGATGCCTGGGTGATCATCGCGATCCTGGCGCTGATGATGGTCCAGTCGTGGGTCATCATGTACCGCAAGAACCAGAACGTCGGCCGCGTCAGTCGTGCCAACGGGCTGTTCCGCGAGCGCTTCGCCGAGGTCGGCACGCGCCTGGAACTGCTCGCCGACGACCGCGAGCTGGCCGCCCGCCTGCAACACTCCTCGCTGTGGCGCCTGTACCAGGTGGCGGTGAAGGAGATCCGTACCCGCCGCGAGCAGGGCGCCGACACCTCTTCCGTCTCCGCGGCCACCATCGAGGCGATCCGCGCCTCCATGGACGGCGTGCGCATCAAGGAGAACCAGCAGCTCGGCTCGCGCCTGTCGAGCCTGTCCAACGCCATCGCCGGCGGCCCCTACATCGGCCTGCTCGGCACCGTGCTGGGGATCATGGTGGTGTTCCTCGGCACCGCCATGGCCGGCGACGTCAACATCAATGCCATCGCCCCGGGCATGGCCGCCGCCCTGCTGGCCACGGCCATGGGCCTGTTCGTCGCGATCCCCGCGTTGTTCGGCTACAACCGCCTGGTCACGCGGAACAAGGAAGTCAGCGCGGACATGCGGGTGTTCGTCGACGAGTTCGTCACCCGCCTCGCCGAGGTGCATGGCGAAAGCCAGCTCAGCGAAGTGGCCCATCGTCGCAACGGCCAGCCGTTGCCGGCCTGAGGAGAACGCCATGGCTTCCGTGAACAGCAGCCACGACGATGACGACGACGGCGCCGTCGACAGCATCAACATCACCCCGCTGGTGGACGTACTGATGGTGGTGCTGGTGATGTTCATCCTCACCGCCACCGCCCAGGTCGCCGGGATCCAGATCAACCTGCCGAAGGCCAGTGCCACCGTGGCGCTGTCGCAGCCCAAGACCAAGGCGATCTCGGTGAACGACGCCGGCCAGGTGTTCCTCGACGCCTACCCGGTGACCCTGCCCGAGCTGGAGGACCGCCTGCGTACGGAGAAGGCCCTCAACCCCGACTTCCCGGTAGTGGTCCGCGGCGACGCCACGGTGCAGTACCAGAAGGTCATCGAGGTCCTCGACCTGCTGCGCCGCCTGGAGCTGTCCCAGGTCGGCCTGGTCACCGGCAAACCGACCTGAGGCCCGGGATGAACATGTCCGCCGATCCCAAGCACACCCCCGAGCCGAAAAATGCCGCGCCGCTGTCCATCGACGGCCGCCCGGCGAACCCGACCCTGCGCTACCTCAAGTGGGGCCTCGGCGCGCTGCTGCTCGCCGGCCTCGCCTGGCTGGTCTGGGAGTGGGCCAACGACATGAGCGGCGTGCGCCGCGAGGCGCCCAAGGTGCCGGCGATCATCCCGCTGCCGCCACCGCCTCCGCCGCCGCCGGAAAAACCGCCGGAACCGGAGCAGCCGGTGGAAGAGGAAAAGATCGTCGAGCCGGAACCGCAACCCGAACTGGAGGAGGTCAAGCCGCAGGAGGAAGCGCCGCCGTCGCCGGCCGACGACCTGGCCGACCCGATGCAGATGGATGGCGACGCCCAGTCCGGCTCCGACGCTTTCAACATCGGCGCCGGCAAGGGCGGCGGGATGGCCGGTTCCGGCGGCGGTCGCGCCGGCAACGCCAGCTATAGCCAGTACCTGGCCTACGCCTTCCAGCGCCTGCTGCGGGACAACCCGGAGCTGCGCAACCTGGCGTTCCGCCTGCAGGCGGAGATCTGGCTGAGTTCCTCGGGGGATATCACCCGGGCCGAACTGACCCGCTCCAGCGGCGACCCCGAGACCGACCAGAAGGTGCTGGCCGCGCTGCGCGCCGCCGGCCGCCTGGAAGAACGCCCGCCGGCTTCGCTGACCCTGCCGGTGCGCATCGCCCTGCAGGGCAAGCGGCCGGGATGAGAAGACGCCAACCCAGAATGATTTCCGGCAGGCGACTGCCTTGAAGGACCTTAGGAGCCGTACACAGATGAACGCGAAAGTGAACCGACTGGCGCTGGGGATGGGCGTCATGCTCGCCGCGCTGGCCGGCCAGGCGCAGGCCCAGCCGCCGGCGCCCTCGGAGAACGCCACGATCAACCTGATCCGCCTGTTGGTACAGCAGGGCGTGTTGAAGAAGGAACAGGCCGATGCGCTGGTCAGGCAGGCCGAGGCCGAGGCGTTGCAGGCCCAGCAGGCGCGCCAGGCCGTGGCGCCCGCGGCGGCCGTCGCCGCGGTCCCCGGGGAGGTCCGCGTACCCTATATCCCGCAGGTGGTGCGCGACCAGATCCGCGACGAAGTGAAGGCCGAGGTAATGACCCAGGCCAAGGCGGAGAACTGGGCGCAGCCCAACGCCTTCCCGGACTGGGCCTCGCGCATCAGCTTCGACGGCGACGTGCGCCTGCGCTACGAGTCGCGCTCCTTCGGCAACGGCAACAGCAACCAGATCACCGACTTCGCCGAACTCAACGACGACGGTCCCTATGACGTCAACCCGAATACCAGCTCGGGCCTGCCGCCGCTGCTCAACACCCGCGAGGACCGCGACAGCCTGCTGCGCCTGCGCGCGCGCTTCGGCCTCAAGGCGGCTCTGTCGGAAAGCTGGAGCGCCGGCATCCGCATCGGCACCGGTTCGGACAACAACCCGGTGTCGACCACCCAGACCCTCGGCGGCGGCTTCGGCAAGAAGGACCTCTGGCTCGACCAGGGCTACCTGACCTGGAAGCCCAGCGAGCGCCTGAGCCTGACCGGCGGGCGGATCGCCAATCCGTTCCTGTCCACCGACCTGTTGTATTCCAACGACCTCAACTTCGACGGCGTGGCGGCGATCTTCAACCAGCCGCTGAGCCGCGATGTCGCGCTGTTCGGCACGGTCGGCGCGTTCCCCGTGGAGTACAGCTCGGACACCGCCTCGTCGAACGGTTTCGACAAGGAAGACAGCGACAACAAGTGGATGTACGGCGCGCAATTGGGCGCCACCTGGAAGATCAACCCGCAGCACAGCCTTACCGGCGCGCTGGCCTACTACCGCTTCGACGATATCGAAGGGCGGCGTTCCAGCCCCTGCCGGCCCTGGGCCGGAGATCCGGAGTGCGACACCGACGGCAGCCGTCCGACCTTCATGCAGAAGGGCAACACGGTGTTCCTCCTGCGCGACATCGTGCCCAACCCGGCCGACCCGGCGAACACGCCGAACCCGCAGTACGTCGGCCTGGCCTCGGAGTTCAACCTGCTCGACCTGAACCTCGGCTGGGATGCCGAGCTGCCCAACGACTTCAAGCTGCGGGTGGCCGGCAACTACGTGCACAACCTGGGCTACGACGAGGGCGACATGCGCAAGCGCGCCGGCGGTGTGGCGCAGATCGCCAACAACCTCGGCTCCGACGGCGACATCAAGAGCGGGGCGAACGCCTGGATGCTCCAGTTCACCCTGGGCAACGCCCTGGACATGCGCGACGCCGGCGACTGGCAGGTCTTCGCCGCCTACAAGTACATCCAGCCGGATGCCCTGCCGGACGGTTTCAACGATTCCACCTTCCACCTTGGCGGGACCAACGCCAAGGGCTACATCCTCGGCGCCAGCTATGGCTTCGACAAGCGCGTCTACGGTACCGCGCGCTGGCTCAGCTCCGACGAGGTCTACGGCGCACCGTTCTCCATCGACGTCCTGCAACTCGAGGTCAACACGCGCTTCTGAGCGCTCCTCGAGGCAGACCATGAAGAGGCAGACCATGAACACGCGACCTTTCTCATTACCGATCTGGGCCCAGGCGCTGCTCGCCGGGGCCGCCTTCGCCGCCTACGCCAGCCAGGCGGCCTACGCCGACAGCCTGGAGGAACGCCTGCGCGCCCAGTTGCGCAGCACCACCCAGCAACTCCAGGCGCTGCAGACCGAACAGGCCCAGGCCACCGCGGCGAAAGCCGCGCTGGAAAGCCAGCGCGATGCGGCGCTGGCCCAGGTCAAGCAACTGAGCGCCGAGCTGGCCCGGGCCAAGGGCCAGGCCGAGCAGCTCTCGGCCCAGCAACAGGGCTTGCACGACCGGGCGCGGCAGATGGTTGAGGCGAGCAACGAGCAACTGGGCAAGTACAAGCAGGCCTACGACGAGTTGCTGGTCATGGCGCGAGCCAAGGAGGCCGAGCGGCAGAAGCTCGACCTGGCGTTCCGCGAGCACGACCAGCAGTTGCAGCAGTGCACCGCGAAGAATCGGGAGATGTATGGCGTGGCCAAGGAGATTCTCGGCGCCTACGAGAACGTCAGCGTCGCCGAGGTGATGAAGATCCGCCAACCGTTCGCCAGCGGTGCGCGGGTGAAATTCGAAGAGATGGCGCAGAAGCTCGGCGACGACCTCTACAAGACCCAGGTCGAGAACCGCCAGGCGGCGCTCGCCCAGTGAAATCCGATAGCAAACCAGGAACCCGGACATGAACGACATCACCCTGATCGAACACCTTTCCGTCGACAGCCTGACCGAGGCCTTGCAGGAGGCCGGCTATCGGGTCAACCGCAGCGAGCAGAACGGCGTCGTGCAACTGCTCAGCGCCAGCCAGGGAATCGGCTACGCGGTGCGCTTCGGCAATCCGGCGGCGACGCCGGCGAGCTACCTCGACTTCACCTTCAGCTGCGCCCTGCGCGTGCAGGGCGAGTTGCCCGCCGGGCTGACCGAGCGCTGGAATCTCAGCCGGCGCTTCGGCCGCCTGTCGCAGCAGGGCGAGTTCCTGGTGATGGAAATGGACGTGATCGTCGCCGGCGGCGTCAGCCCGGCCAACCTGCGTAGCCATATCGAACTGTGGGATCGCCTGCTGCAGGAGTTCATCGCCTATCTGCGCGACTACAGCCGCCTGGCCGCGGAGCAGCAGGGCATGGCGCAGGATGCCGGTCAACCCGTCGATGGCGAGGCCTGAGCCGATGCGGCCGGCATTTCGTTGCGGCGTCCTGGCGTTCGCGCTTGCCGTTCTCGCCGGCTGTGGCCAGCGCGAGGACGGCGGCGCGGGCCAGGCCCAGGCCGCGCTTGCCAAGCCATCTGCCAGCGCCGCCGCGGAACCCGCGGTGGCCCGCCTCGGCGCCTTGCAGGTGGCGCCGGACGAACTGAAGGCGCTGCTGGCCGAGGTGCCGGCGGAAACCCGCGCGCAGTTGAGCGAGAACCGCGACGCACTGGAACGCTGGATGCGTGCGCGGCTCGCCGAGAAGGCGCTCTACGAACAGGCCAGCGCCCAGGACTGGCAACAGCGTCCGCAGGTGAAGACGTTGATCGATGCGGCGGCGCGGCAGATCGTCCTGCGTACCTACCTGGAGTCGGTGAGCACGGTGCCCGAGGACTACCCCAGCGATGCCGAACTGCAGGCCGCCTACCAGGCGAACAAGGCGCAACTGGCTGTACCGGCGCTGTACCGGGTCAGCCAGATCTTCATCGCCGCCTCTGCGGCCGGCGGGCTTGCCGAAGCGCGCAAGCGCGCCCAGGAACTCTACCGGCAGGCCGCGGACGGCGACTTCGCCGAACTGGCGCGCAAGCATTCCGACGACCCGCAGACCGCCCGCAACGGCGGCGACATCGGTGGGTTACTGGCGCAGGCGCAACTGCTGCCGGCGATCCGTCCGGCGCTGGAACGGCTAAAGGTCGGCGCGGTGTCCGAGCCGATCCAGGGCGCCAACGGTTTCCACCTGGTCAAGCTGACCGAGCGTCGCGACGCCCGCCTCGCCACCCTCGACGAGGTCCGTGGTCGCCTGCGCGAAAGCCTGCGCGCGCAACGCCAGGAGCAGATAGCCAAGGCCTACCTGGATGGCCTGGTGAACAACGCTACCCTGAGCATCGACGGCGCGTTGCTCGGCAAGACCCTGGCGGAACTGCACTGATGGACGGCATCCCGGAGGCCAGGCGTGGGCCGCGCGCGAGCCGCTGGCGGCACCTGCGCAGCTGGCTGTTCGGCGAGCCCGAGCGGTTCCGCGACGAACGCCAGCGGCTCTGGGGCGCCTATGCCGCATGGCTCGGCGAGCAGGTCCAGCAGCGCCTGGGCGAAGACGCCGAAACCGCGCCGCGGCTGCTGGCCTTCCTGGAGTCGCGGCGCGCGGCGGGGCAGTTGCCGAATACCGACATCGACCTGCGGGTCTGGCTCGACGAACGCGGCTGGATCGTCCGTCTCGCCTGCCTGCGCAGCGACGCCGAGCCGATCGAGAATGAACTGCGGCGCGCGCTGATGGACCGTTCGTTGCGCCTGCCGCCGCCGGAACACATGCCGCAGCCGATCGAACTGCGGATTCGCCTCATGCCTGGACGCTAGCGAGGAAGCATGGCCCTATCGGAGTCCGCCGGGCAGCGCCCGGCACCGCTCAGGCCCGCGCAGGGACGCGACGACCGTGCCTATTGGCACGAGCTGTTCGGTTCTCTGGAGGTGGTGCATTTCTTCCTGGTCACTGCCCGTTGCGGCTGTTTCATGCAGGCTGCGCGCAGCCTGGACGTCAAGCCGACACTGCTGCGCAAGACCCTGGCCCGGCTCGAGGAGCGCCTCGGCCTGCATCTGTTCGTGCATGAGGGCAACGCCCTCTCGCTGACCCGCGAGGGCCGCATCGTCCAGGCCGCCGGGCAGCGCCTGGTCGAGGACAGCCAGAGCCACGCCGATCTTCACCGGCAACAGCCGCTGGTGCGCCTGGCGGTGGCCGAAAGCGTCCTGCACGATGTGCTCAGTCGCGAGCTGTGGGGCTACCTGCGCAAGAACGCCAACCTGCGCGTAGCCCTCGCCGAGTTGCGCGAGGGCTGGCCGGAAAGCGCAGGGCCGGCGGAGATCGCCATCTGGATCGCCGATCCGGGGCAGCCGCATCCGGCGATGGAAGGCCACTTCGCCGCACCGGCGCGCATCGCCGAGCTGGAGTACCAGCCGCACATCGGCAAGCGCTATTCGCGCGAGCGCACGCGGCCGGCCAGCGAGGACGAGCTGGACGACTACCTGCTGGCGCAGCTCCACGGTCACGCCGCCAGCGCCGCCCTGGCGCCCTGGAACCGGCGGGTGGCGGCTCGCCAGTCGGGAGTGATCGAGGTACAGAGCCACGACCTGCTGCTACAGGCGATCCTCTGGGGCGCCTGCATCGGCCTGCTGCCGCATTACGCCGGACGCCTGGAGCGCAACCTGGCGGCGTTGCCGCAGGTCTTCGACGAGCCGATGCGGCGGGAAGTCTGGATGAGCGTGCAGCCGGAAGCGGAGAACCGCGTGGAGGTGCGTGCCTTGCTCGATCTGATCGAGCACGCCTTCGACGATCGGCGCGACTGGTTCGGACGCTGACCTTGCGGGCTTGACGGCGGTCGCCATAGCCGACACCGTTTCGCCACGGAACGGTTGACGGAAGGTACGCGATGACGGAGCGGCATTGGCAGGGCGAGGTCTGGCTGGCGCGGGACCACGCGCTGTTCGCCGGGGTCAACGGCGATACCCGCGAGCACGCGCACTATGCCCACCAGTTGCTGCTGGCGGAGACGCCGCTGCGAGTGCGCGTCGCTGGCCAGATACTGGAGGCCCGGCGCTTGCTGGTGCCCTCGCTGCAAGCCCATTGCGTCGAAGCGTCGCAGCCGTTGCTGGCGCTGTACGCCGAGCCGCTGGCGTTCGACAGCGACGACCTGCGTCAGCTTCTCGAGGACGCTCCCGGCGAGCCCGAGGCGTTGCTGGGGCGGCTTGCGCGGCTGCCTCGTCGACGGCTCGACCGCCGCGTCGAAAAGGCCCTGGCGGCGCTCGACGAGCAACTCGCGGCGCGGGTCGAGGCGGAAAGACTGGCGCGCAGCGCCAGTCTTTCGCTGAGCCAACTGGAGCGGCTGTTCGCCGTCCAGGTCGGCCTGTCGGTGCGCCGCCTGGTGCTCTGGCGCCGCCTGTACCTGGCCTTCGCCCTGGCCTTGCAGGGGCGCAGCCTGACCGAGGCGGCCCATCACGCCGGCTTTGCCGACGCCGCGCACCTGTCGCGCAGCGTACGCAGCCTGCTCGGTATCCGCGCCGGCCTGTCGCTGCCGCACCTACGCCTGGCCGGCTGAACGCCCCAATCCTTCCGGCGGCTGTGGGACGTGCCTGCTGCGTGGCAGGTCGCGGAATGGCGCGAGCAACTGGCCGGCATAGTCGCGGGGATAGTCAGGCTGGTCGCCGATGCCCATGTCGGTGCTGTCCAGGCGGTAGTCGGGACGATGGAGGGCGGTGCCGAGCAGGCGGTCCCAGACGCTGAAGAACAGCGCGAAGTTGACGTCGCCGGCGCGCCCGTAGCGGATGTGGTGCAGGCGATGCAGCGGTGCCCAGGCGAACACATGGCGTAACCCGCCGATGCGCATGTCGACGTTGCTGTGTTGCAGCAGCAACTGGATGCCGATGGCGAAGGCGAGCAGCGCGGCGACCGTCTGCGGCACGCCGAGCAGCAACAGCGGCAGGGTGCCGCCGAGCGCTTCCAGGCCCAGGTGCAGGGGATGCTTCATCAGCCCGTTGAAACCGTACAGGCGCTGCACGCTATGGTGCACCGCGTGCAGCCGCCAAAGCAGCGCCGAACGGTGGCTGGCATAGTGCACCAGGGTGATGCCGAGATCGGCCAGGACGATCGCCAGCAGCAGTTGCAGCCACAGCGGCCAGGCCTGCGGCCATACCGGCCAGAAGCCCAGGACTCCGGCCAGCAGTGGCAGGGCGAGGATGCCAAGTGCGTTCAGGCTTTCGTTGACCGACGCGTGCAGGACATCGCGCAGGCGGTCGGCGTGCGGCCGGTTCCAGCGTGGCTGGTAGGGCAGTCGTCGTTCGGCGAGAAAGGACAGGCCGAGCGCCCCGAGGAACAGGGCGACCAGCCAGGCGTGGGAAGCTTGGCGATAGCCGACCTGCCAGGTCGCCAGGCCGATGAAGCCGGACCAGAAGAGGGGCGCGTAGGCGTAGCGCAGGAAGAACTGCATGGTGGGACCTCCGGATGAATGAGGTCCCCAGCGTCGCTCGCGACAGGCCGGCGGCGCTTGAACGAACCGCGCAAGTTCTCAGTCGCGCAGCACCAGCGGCGCGCCTCCCATGTCCCCGCGACCCGGCCAGGTCTCGCGGGCCAGCCAGGCCCCACCCAGGCAGACCAGGTTGGCCAGCAGCAGGTAGCCCAGCGGCGACAGCGGATTGCCGGTGACGCCGATCAGCCAGGTCACCACTATCTGCGCGGTGCCGCCGAACGCGGCGACGCCGGTTGCATAGACCAGGGAAAAACCGGTGGAGCGCAGCGCCCGGGGGAAGCTTTCTACCAGCAGCACGATCAGCGCCGCGCCGCTCATGCCATGCAGGGCCGAGAGCAGGGCGAGGACGGCGAGGAAGACTGCCGGCTCGGGGTGACGGGTCATTGCCTGCAGTGCCGGGAACAGCACCGCGAGCAGCGCCAGGCGCGGCAGGATCAGCACGGCGCGGCGCCCGTAGCGGTCGCAGAGCACGCCGCCGAGCAACGCCGAGAGCGCCAGTGCGGCGCCGGCGACCAGCGTCGAGAGCATCGCGATGCCCGCCGGCAGGTGTAGCTCGGTAAGGGCGAAGGTGGTCATGTAGTTGAGGAAGTACTGGGTGATGGTGCTTCCGGAGAGGATCAGCAGACCGAGCAGCAGGGCCCGCCGATGATTGCCGAACAATTCGCCGAGCAGGCTCCGGGTGCTGGCCTGGCGGCCGCGTCCGGAAAAGGTCTCGGCCAGGTTGAGGCGGATGTACAGGCCGATCGGCAGGACCAGCAGGCCGGCCGCGAAGGGAATCCGCCAGCCCCATTCCTGCAGTTGGCGCTCGTCGAGCCAGAGGGTGAGCAGGTAGCCCATCAGCCCGGCGGCGACCGCCGCGATGCCTTGCGCCACGACCTGCCAGCAGGCGTAGGTGCCGCGCTTGTGCGGCGGTGCCGCCTCGAGGATGTAGGTGGTCGCCGGCCCGGCCTCGCCGCCCCAGGCCAGGCCTTGCAGCAGGCGGGTCAGCACCAGCAGCAGCGGCGCGGCCGGGCCGATGCTGTCGTAGCCGGGGAGCACCGCGATGCCGCCGGTGCCCAGCGCCATCAGGAACAGGGTAAGGAGCATCGCCGGCTTGCGCCCGGCGCGGTCGGCGTAGGCGCCGATAAGGACCGCGCCGAGGGGGCGGATGACGAAGCCGACGCCGAACGCGGTGACCGACAGGAGCAGGCTGACGAAGGCGCTGTCGGAGGGGAAGAAAGTCCGTCCGATCATCACCGCGAAGGTGGCATAGACCCCGAAGTCGAAGAATTCCACGGCGTTGCCGAGGACCACGGCAAAGACGCTGCGGCGGCTGGCCGGATCGGCGGCCGCCGGGGGACGGGTGGGGGAGCGCATGGCGAAGGCCCTCTCGGAGTGACGACTGAAACACTCAGGCCTGGAGCCGAGCGACGAGCGGCTGCCGGCTTCAGTCAGCCGGCGGCCGTGGCCAGCCGTGGATCGGACCGCGCCAGCCTTCGTAGGTCTTGCCGATGCGCAACAGCCAGGTATCGGCGAAGCGCGGCGCGACCAGTTGCAGGCCGATCGGCATGCCGGCGGCCGTGAAGCCGCAGTTTATCGAGAGCGCGGGCTGTTCGCCCATATTCCACGGCACGGTGAAGACGATGTGCTCGAATGGTCGCTGCGGATCGTTCAGCGGCGAGGCCCAGTCGGCGGGGAAGGCCTCGACCTGGTTGGTCGGCGTCAGCAGCAGGTCGATCTCGCCGAACAGCCGGGCGGCGCGCCGGCGCATCTCGAAGGTCTGGTTGAAACCGCGCACCGCATCGACCCCGCTGACCCGTGCGCCGCCCTCGGCCCAGGCGTGGACATAGGGCAGCACCCTGGCCCGCCGCGTCTCGTCGAGGAGCAGCAGTTCGCTCCACAGGCGGGCGCGCCAGAAGTCGTTCAGGCCGTCGAGCAGGCTCCGGTCCATCAGCGGTTCGACGATCCTGAGCTGGGCGCCGTGCTCCTCGAACAGCCGCGCCGCGGCCTCGATCGCGGCGCGGATTTCCGCGTCGGGCTGCAGGCCGCAGCCGGGGTCGAGTTGCAGGCCGACCCTCAGGCCGCGCACCGACAGCGGCTCGGCGCTCCAGTCCAGCACTTCCGGCGGCAGGCTGGTGGCGTCGCGGGCGTCGGGCTGCGCGAGGTAGCGCATCAGCAGCAGGCAGTCGTCCATGCAGCGGGTCATCGGACCGGCGCAGCGACCGGTGTAGTAGGGGTCGATGGGGATCCGCCCGAGGCTTGGCTTGAAGCCCACCAGGCCGCACCAGCCCGCCGGCAGTCGCACCGAGCCGCCGATGTCGGTGCCCAGGTGCAGCGGTCCGTAGCCGGCGGCGGCCGCCGCTGCCGCGCCCGAACTGGAGCCGCCGGTATTGTTGGCCAGGTTCCAGGGATTGCGGGTGACTCCGTGGAAGCTGGAGAGGCCGGATGAGAGCATGCCGAAGTCTGGAACCGTAGTCTTGGCCAGGACGATCGCGCCGGCTTCGCGCAGCCGAGCGGCCGGTGGCGCGTCGCAGGGCGCGGGTTGCAGGGCGGTGGCGGCGCTGCCCAATGGGATAGGTTCGCCAGCGGTCGCGATCAGCTCCTTGATGGTAACCGGCAGCCCGTCCAGCGGGCCTTTGGGCTGTCCCTTGCGCCAGCGCTCGGTGGCCGCCGCGGCCTGTTCGCGAACCCGTTGCGGGTCGAAGCGATACAGCGCGTTGAGATGCGGTTCCCAGCGCTGGATGTGGGCCAGCAGATGCTCGTAGTACTCGCCAGGCGAGAGTTCCCGGCGGGCGAACAGTGCCAGCAGGCGGGTTCCCGGGAGGTCGTGCAGCGTGGTCATTCAAGCTCCCTCGAAGAACGGCCGCGGGCGTCAAGCGACCGGCCTACCCGTCGTCGGGCGGCGATTCGAAACCAAGGTGTATCGGGGAGGTATAGCCCATGCACGACGAATCTTCGCGGTGACGGACTCAGCTCTCGTGATGGAGAAGGAAGCGCTTCAACCGGCGGAAGGTGGTGCGGTTCCACTGCCGCAGCGGCAGCGAGCGGAGCAGTTGCCAGGCATGCCGCTTGTCCGCGACCACGGCGTATTTCAGGGCCTTGTTGACCAGCTCCGTGCGGCCGCGCTCGTAGGCGGGATGCGACTGGTAGGGGGCGATGGTGCGCAGGTCGGCATCGAGCAGCACCTTGTAGCGCCGCGACAGGTTGTCGGGGTGGCGCCGGTAGCGGGTGACCAGCACCGGCAGCTTGTGGATCTGGTAGCCCTGGCTGGCGATGCGCAGGGTCATCTGGAAGTCCTGCACCTTGATCTCGGGATCGTAGAAGCCGGCTGCGCGCAGGGCCTCCATGCGGTACAGGGACTCCGGGGCGCCGCAGACGTAGGCGTTGCCGAGCAGGTAGTCGAAGTCCAGCTGGCGGATGCGATTGCCGTTCTGCCGCTTGGTTTCCTGGCCTTCGCTGTCGATGTAGATCACCAGGGCGCCGACGCAGCCGACTTCCGGGTGCTGGTCGAGGTACGCGGCGCGCACGCTCAACGAGTGCGGCAGCATGATGTCGTCCAGGTCCGGCGTGGCTACGTAGTCGCCGCGGGCGTGTCGCAGGCCGAAGTTCAGCGCTGCGCTGACGCCCTGGTTCTGCTGGCGGTAGAGCTGGAAACCGTGGACTTTCTGCAACTGCTCCAGCATGGCGTAGCTGTTGTCGGTGGAACCGTCGTCGACGATGATCACTTCGAAATTCGGGTAGTCCTGCTCGTAGATGCTGCGCAGGGCTTCTTCCAGGTACTTTTCCGCGTTGAAGCAGGGCGCTACGACGGATACCAGTGGGGCGTCCGTCGTGTCTGAGTGCTTGCTGGAAGTGGCTTCTTCAATCATGTGTCGTTCTTGTCACTCGTCTTGCCCGGTAGCCGTTCCAGGAGGCCGCCGGTCATGAAGTCCTGCGATCGTTCCGGCGATCGTTGCTCGGCACGGGCTGGCGGAAACACAGCGTTTCGTTCCGCCGGTACGGTCGCTGGAGTGGCTCTGGCACGCATGCCTGGATGGCCAGGCATCGCGACAGTACACCGTTGGAAGCATAGAGGGTAGGCCATCGGGCCCGAGAAAAATCCTCGACCTCCTTCGTCCAACCGTCAGGCCGAGGCCTGGCGCTGTTTCCAGTGCCGGTACAAGGCGGGGATATCCCCAGTACACAGCAGTGGCATGGCTGCCTCGATATCGGCCAGTGGCCAGTCCCACCAGGCCATTTCCAGCAGGTTCTGGATATCGCCATCGGAAAAGCGCTTACGAATGGTCCGGGCCGGGTTACCGCCGACGATGGCATAGGGCTCGACATCGCCGGTCACCAGCGCGCGGCTGCCGATGATGGCTCCGTGGCCGACCCGTACGCCGGGCATGAACATCGCCTCGGTACCGATCCAGACGTCATGGCCGATCAGCGTGTCGCCCGCTGGCTGATAGCCGTTCACGGCGCCGGCGAAGGCAGGCTCTTCGTGCATGAAGTGGAAGGGGAAGGTCGACGCCCATTCGGCGCGGTGTCCCTGGTTGCCGGCCATGATGAAGGCGGCGCCACTGCCGATCGAGCAGAAACTGCCGATGACCAGCTTGTCCACGTCGTCGCGGTCCGGCATCAGGTAGCGGGCGCAGTCGTCGAAGGAATGCCCGTGATAGTAGCCGGAGTAGTAGCTGTAGCGCCCCACCCGTATGTTCGGGTTGCTGACCTGTTCCGAGAGCAGCTTGCCCCTGAAGGGGCTCTCGAAATAGTTGCCCATGACCGTCGTCCCTGTCCGTCGAAACTGCCAAGGGTAGCGCCTGGCGGGATAGCGGGCCAGCCTGGCGTGACGGCTGGCAGCCGCGTCGGCGTTCAGCAGGCCGGAGTGCTGAACGGCCAGGCCTGGAAAGGCTCCGAATAGTGCCTGCCGTGACGGAAGGCGAAGGGGAGTGCGTTGGCTTGTTGGTGCAGTTCCTCATTGTCGACGTTGAGGCAAAGCATCTGGATGTCCTGTGCCACCAACAGCCGGTTCAGGTACTCGATGCTCTTGCGCTGGCGCAGGTTACGCGTCAGCGGGCCGGGGGCAAGCAGGCGCGCGTCCAGGCCCAGGTAATCGCAGAGGCCGGCGTCGACCTCGGCGAAGCACTGGCGAGCGTCGGTATCGATGCGTTGCGGGTGCAGCGCGATGCGCACGCCGCTGTCGCGTAGCCGGGCGAGGGACGCCAGGTACTCCGCCGAGGCGGGTTCCTGCTCGTCGATGGCCAGCAGCAGGCAGAGTTCGACCTGGTGCTGCTGCAATTGCCTGGCCGAGGCCAGGATCCGCTCGCAGACCCCGGCGTTGCCCAGGCTGCTGGCATGCAGGGGAATGAAGTTCTTGCCGAGCAGTTCGAGGTCGGTGTTGTGCCGGTGCACGCACAGGAGGCGTGCCAGCAGGTGCTTGACCGCCGCCTCGGCAAGCAGCGGCGGTGCGCCGGAAAGGAAGGCCGACAGGTCGACGCGCTGGCGCCGTTCGCGCAGGGAGAGCTTGCTGCCGACCAACGCGCCGTTCCTCGCATAGATGCCATGGGCGAAGAGCTCGAATCCGTCGTTCGCATCACGGTTGCCGAGGCAGAGCCATTTCAATGGCGGGGGCGTTCTGTCTGTCGCAGTCATAAGTGATGGCTCTATGGGCAAATCTCGCCAAGGCGCTCGGGCATGGAGCCCGCACGCAGGGTTGAGGGGTATCTAGCGGAGACGACCCTACCTCCCACGAATCAAGGTCTTTCGTCGGAAAACCCAGGGGGCAGGTAGGGGATCGGCTCGGTAATCGGCCGCCGAGGGTACTTCCGGTGTCGCCGCCAGGCCTGGTTGGTGGCGGCTTTTTCTCTGGTCTGTGCAGTGGTTCCGCTGTTACCGATTTTTCCGAGTGCGTTTGTGTTGCGGCATCGATCATTGGCGTCAGTCGGCGCCGATGCTGTCGATGAAGCCCTGGATCAGCGGCGAGGCTTGCTGTTTGCGCCAGACGAAATGGATATCGCTGGAGTCCAGGCCGGCTACCGGTTCGGCATGGAAACCCCGTCGCGCGGAGGGCATGCGTGCAACGAAGCTCTCCGGCACGCAGGCGAAGCCGAGACCGGCCTCGATGCAGGCGAAGAGGCTCGGGTAGGACTCGATTTCCAGGGTTGCACGCGGCTGGATACCGCTTTCCGCCAGCCAGCGGTCGACCTGGCGGCGGTAGTGGCAAGTGTGGCCGAACACATAGAGTTCGAGGCTGGCGAGGTCCTCGGGAGTGGGTGCCGGCAGGTCGGCGGGAGTGACCCGCAACAGGCGCTCGCGGAAGGCCAGGCGGCTGGCCAGCAACGGGTGTTCGATGGGGCCGTCGGTGACGATCAGGTCCAGCTCTCCCTCCATCAGCAGGCGCTCGAGCAGCAGCGAATGCTCCGGGCGGATGTGCAGTTCAACGCCCGGCGACTCGCGGCGGTAGCGGGCCAGGCGCTGGGGCAGATGATTGGCCAGGGCCACGTCCAGTGCGCCGACCCGTAGCGCGCCGTGCGCCTGGTCGCCGGCGAACAGCGCAGCGGTCTCGTCGGCCAGCGCCAGCAGGCGCGTGGCGTGGCGGTACAGCAGGCGGCCCTCGGGGGTGACCAGCAGGCGATTCCTTTCGCGATTGAACAGGGCTACGCCGAGTTGTCCTTCGAGTTCGCGCAAGCGGGTAGTGATGTTCGACGGCACGCAATGCAACTGTTCGGCCGCGGCTGCGATGGTGCCGCGTTCGACCACCGCGCAGAAGAATCCGAGTTGGGAGAGTTTCACATCATTCTCTTTAAGTGAGTGATTTGCTGATTATTGATTACTTTTAATGAGTAGAAGGCCACCCTAGCATGGACCTCGCGATCGCTTCCAACCCCATTTCACGAGGAAAGATTCCATGACCTACCACGTACTGGTTCAGTTCGACGTTCCCTCCGACAAGCGCGAAGCGTTCGCCGCGGCAGGCCTGTTCGATGCCAATGGCTCGTTGCAGAACGAACCGGGCACCCTGCGCTTCGAGGTGATCCGCGACGAGAACAACCGCAACCGCTTCTACCTCGACGAGGTGTACGAAGACGAGGCGGCGTTCCTCCAGCATTGCCGCAACGAAACCATCGCGCGCTTCTATGAACTGATCGACAGCTACGCCTTCGGTCCGCTTTTCCTGTTCAAGGGCTACCGCGTCGAGGGTTGATTCCCGCTCCGGCGGCTCGCCGCCGGACTCCACGGAGAATTTCCATGCGAATCCTGCACAGCATGCTCCGCGTGGCCGATCTCGAGGCCGCGCTGGAGTTCTACACCCGCGCCCTGGACATGCGCCTGCTGCGGCGCCGGGACTATCCCGAAGGCCGCTTCACCCTGGCCTTCGTCGGCTACCAGGACGAGCGCGCGGCCGCTGCCCTGGAGTTGACCCACAACTGGGACCGGGACGGCTACACCCAGGGCGATGGCTACGGCCACCTGGCCATCGAAATCGAGGATGCCGCCGTCACCTGCGCCCGGGCCAGGGCGCTGGGCTATCGGGTCACCCGCGAGGCCGGGCCGATGCAGCACGGACGCAGCGTGATCGCCTTCCTCGAAGACCCGGACGGCTACAAGGTGGAACTGATCCAGAAGGGCACCCAGTTCGATTGAGCTCGCGACCAGGGGGCGACATAGCGGCTGCTGTCGTTCCGGCTCAGCCGCTGGCGTCGAATGCGGCGTGGAAGGCCACTATTCCTCGCGCCATGCGCCCGCTGAAGGACTGTGCCTGGAAGTATTCGGCGGGAACGCCGGGCAACGCCAGGCCGCTTTCCACCCGAAAGCCGAAGCGCGAGTAGTAGGTCGGTTCGCCCAGTACCACGCAGCCACCCGCGGGCAGCAGTCGCAACTCGGTGAGCAGGCGCCGGATCAACTGCGAACCGAGACCCTGGCGCTGTCGCCCGGGCGCCACCGATAGCGGCGCGAGGCCGTACCAGCCGCCCGCTTCGCCATCGATGGTCACTGGTGAGGCTGCGATATGGCCGATCACCTGGCCATTCGCTTCGGCCACCAGCGAAAGCGTCAGCGCGCCAGCACGGCGGAGGGCATCGACGATGTACTGCTCGGTATGGCTGCTATGCGTTTCGTTGCGGAACGCGGCTTCGGTCAGGCGAGCGATGGCGTCGATGTCGCCGGGCGTTTCCGCACGGATGGAAATATTCATGCAAGCACTCCTCGGAACCCCCGCCTTGTCCCGGCGGGGGCAATGGAAAAGGAAGGGGGTCAGCGATTGTCCGCCTGCGGGCGCACGGCTTTCAGCCCGGCCATGGATATCCGGTAGGGCCTGCCCTGGCGGGAGTGGACCAGGCCCTTGTTCTTCAGCCTGGAGAACACCGCCAGGGTGCAGTCGAGCAGCAGGTGGCCGTCGCGGTTGTAGCACTCGACGCGGGTGATCTTGCCCGAAGCGTCGCGAAGGAAGGCGATATGGCCGCCCTGGGCCAAGGCGTGAAGCGTCCGTTGTTCCGGCTTGGAAACGTTCATGTCGGTAGAACCTGTAATCATCGGTGTGACAACGCGGCCGCACGGCGCGAAAAGGCGCGTGCGAGCCATGGCGAAGGCAGATAACCGGCGACACCTCGTGCGGGATGACGAAGTGGCGGTTATCGGATGACTACTATCTCCAACATGCAAGCCTCGGATCGGGGAGGGCGCAGCCACGAAAGCGTGCTGCGATGCGGCAGTCTAACGAAGCTGGCGAAGCGACGGCAAGGAACTGCCTGCGTCGCCATACCGCTGTGCGACGCTTGCGCCTTTGTGAGGGAGTTCGCCTCGCCCCGCGGCGGTCCGCGCTTTCATTATCGGGGGAGGCGGGAGGTATCCATGTTTCGCACGGCGCTGATGCTGTTCATGTCTTCGTTGGCAATTCCTGCCGTCGCCTCGATGAGATGCGGCACGCATCTGGTGGACGAGGGCGACAGCGTCGAGCAAGTCCTAGAAAGGTGCGGGCAACCGCTGAGCAGGATCGTCAACGAGCCTGCCCTGCGCAACAACGGCGTGCCCAAGTTGAATGCCGCACGCACCGAATTCTGGGTGTATGGCCCCAGTGGAGGCGTCTACCGACACTTGCGCTTCATCGATGGCAAGCTGGTCGAGATTCGGCTCGAGCGGAAGTGATACGAGGCTGTTGAGGAGTTATTCCTACAGATAATTACTAATTCGCTGCGGAACACCGTGAAAGAGCGCTGAGCGAGAAGACGAGCCGGGTGCGGGCCCAGGTGGATGCGTCTTCCGTCGTGTAGGAATTGCCCGATATCGGGCGGCGGGGCGGAAGGTTGCGGGCCACCCTGATCGCATACCTGAAAAGTTGGCGGCGTAATCTCCGCGATTTTCAGGCGAGGACGCGTCGTGTTGAAGTTATTGGTCGTGGTTGCTTCCCTTTTCATCGGCGGAGGCATGGCCATGGGAGAGCCTGGGGGGGCGGATGGGTTTTCCGCTGTCGCAGCGGTCGATCCGGGAGCGAACCCCGAAGCGCAACTGGACGGGGAGCCTCAGGAGGTCAGCGAAGCGCCGGCCTATCGCGTGGATGACCTCACCTTCCTGTACCTCACCCATGAGGTCTATCTGGAACCCTACGTTTCCTGCCGTCCGAAAGTCCTGGGCGAACGTTCGTACGTTGCCTGCTGGAACGAAACCTATTCCGGCCGCTCCCCGCTGAACTTCTGGGAATACGACGGGGGCGACTTCCTCGCCCTCAACGACCCGGCACGTGTGTTGGCCGAGGGAAAGTTCGCCAGCGAGCAGCGCATCGGCGAAGCGCCCCTGCCGCTGCCTCTGGATATCGATCTGGACCAGTTGGAACGGGCCTACTCGCTGATGATGTAAGGAAGAGGAACCTTCCGGCTGCGCCTCCACCGAAATCCAGGGGGCGCTTCCGATCTTTCCTGGGCTTCACGCGGTAAAGCCTGAAAACAGAAAGCCCCCGAAGCGCTAGGCATTTCAGGGGCTTGGCAGGGTGATTTGGAGCGGGCGAAGGGAATCGAACCCTCGTCATGAGCTTGGGAAGCATTGAGGCGCACTGTCCACGGCTGTCTGAGTTCATGCACAATTGTGCGTCGAGGCCTTCTATTCCGGGGTCTCTGGATAGGTGGTTCGTCCTAGGTTGTCCCAGGAAGAACCACCTTGCCCCGTGCAAACGGCCCCCAGAAACGGCCCCCAATTAAGGACAGCCCGTGCTCACCGAGAGACAGATCCGCGCACTCAAGCCAGCCGAGAAGGAATACACCGTCAGCGACGGGCGCAGCGCGCGGGGTGAGGGTGTCTTGATGCTTCGGGTGCGGCCCAATGGTACGAAGGAGTTCTACTTCCAGCGCCGGAAGAACGGGCGAAAGCTGAAGACCAAGCTGGGCACCTGGCCGACGATGGCGCTCACGGAAGCGCGGGACCGGTGTCGCGAGGAGAAGGAAATCCAGATCGAGGCTGGCACCTTCAAGGAGTTGATGGCCGCCTATGTTGCCAAGCTGAAGCAGGAAGGGGCGGCCAGTGCCGAGCACGTCGAGTGGTCGTTTAGACACTACGTTTCCGAGCCGTTCCCCACCCTGGTGGAGCGCCCGGCGGTGTTGATCGGGCCGGCCGATATCCGTGACATCCTGGCCAAGATGATTGCCGGCGGCGTCACGACGATGACGAACCGGGTGCGCTCTCGCCTTCATTCGGCGTTCCAGAGTGCCCTGCAGCAGGACTACAACCCCCGCACCTACCTGGAGCAGGAAAATCGCTTCGGCCTGACCAGCAATCCGGTGGCTAGCATCCCTGTACAGGAAGACTGGGAGCAGCCCGGGGACCGTGCACTCACGGAAAATGAGTTGCAAGCGCTCTGGCATCTGCTGCCGGAGAAGCTGTCCCTCACGACGTCCGAGTTGCTCAAGTTCTTGATCGCCAGCGGTGGTCAACGACCGGAGCAGCTGCTCCGCTCTGATCGGACGATGTATCAGCGGGACCATGTGATGATCCGTAACGGGAAGGGCGGCGAAGGTGAGCGGGCGATGCATGTGGTGCCCTACAACAAGCTGATGCGGGCGAGCCTGAAGGAAATGGACTGCATCAGCGAGAAGAGCGCGTATCCGTTCCAGGGCAAGGAGGAAGGGAAATCACTGAACCCCCAGTCTCTGTCCAGGGCGGTGACGAAGCTGTACGGTCGGCATCACAAGTCGTTCAACGGCCCGTTCACGCTTCGGGACATCCGTCGGACCTGCAAGACGCTGATGGCGAAAGCCGGGCTGACCAAGGAGCTGCGGGACAGGATCCAGGGCCACGCCTTCAACGATGTGTCATCCAAGCACTACGACCGCTACGACTACTTCCAAGAGAAGAAGCGCGGGCTCGATCGCTGGGCCGCCTGGCTCGAAAAGAACGTCATCGACACCAAGAAGTAGGGCCGCTCACGCGGCCCTTGTTGGTGTCCATCCCATCGGGTTTTCCAGCCAGCGGTTGATATCGGATTGTCTCCAGCCTACTCGCCCTGGCGTGATCTGTACCGGACTGGGGAAGCGCTTGGCCTTCACCTCCCGCCAGAGTGTCGAGCGCGCCAGGCTGGTGGCTTCCAGCACTTCGGCCTCCCGCATGAATCTGTCCAGTTCAGCCATCTTCACCACCTAGCCACTCTGTCCGCGCCTGCCACTGTCGGCGCATTTCCGCTATCAACTGCTCGACGGCGCTTTCCCCCCGCCGCTTAAGGGTTTCTCTCAGCTCGGCGACTTTATCCGGCGTGGTGATACCACGCCGGAGCCAGTACCGGGCTTCGCATACCAGCAGGTGCTGGCGGTTGGCCCGATCAGTCATTGCACTACCTCAACTTCGAAGAACCCCAGCTGGCCCTTCATGGGCTGGAACGGCAGTGGCTTGGCGTCAGCCAGTTCGAACCCGTATCGGCCGAAGAACCACAGTGAGTTGCAGCGATCGACGCAGCCGATGATGCTGGCCTCGCCGACTATCCCGCCGCGCTCCAGTTCGTGCGGCGCTGGGATGGTCACGCCGTTGTACGCGGCGAAGTCGCGGGCCTCCTCGTACTCGTCGCGTGTCATGCCCTTGGCTGCGTGGATCAGAAAGCGGCCGCGGAAGTTGGTCGCCCAGTCGCGGTTCTCGATGTCCTTGTGGCCATTGGCGACCAGCCAGGCCCATGGTTGGCGAATGCTCAGTGCTTTCACGGTTGCTTCCCCCTTGAGTGTGCTTCCATGGACGTGGAAAGGGAGGGGGCTGGTTGCGAAGCAGATTGCGCGCCGCTCTTCAACATGAAGAACACAGCCAGGACAACCAGAACTGCCAGCGAGAAGTTCAGCAAGTTGCGCGGGTTGTCCAGCATTTTAAGTAAGTCGTGCATGGTGCAGTCCTCAGCAGAACAGCAGCGGCTGCACCGCGCCGTCGGCGAAAATTTTGTCGAGAGGGATGGTGGCGATTGGCTCGTCGCCGTCCCAGCCATCCGGCCAGGTGCTGGCGGCGATCAGCTCGCGGATGCGGGCTTCTTCCTCGGCGTTGATCAGGTCGATGCGAGGGCGACCGAGGTGGTCGGCTGCGGCGTTGCACTCGGCCTGGATGGCCAGTACGCGCTCCAGGCCCATCAAGCGGGACTCCAGCAGGATCGGCCCCATGCGCTGGGGGTTCGCGGCGATGCTGCCGTCCTTCAGCCGCTCGATGCCGGCCTTGCGCAGGCGGTGCTGGGGCTCGCGAAGCTCCCGCCATAGCTCTTTCAGGCCGCGTAGCGGCGCCAGGTATGCCCAGTGCGGCATGGCCAGCACGGTTTCGAGCGCCTTCTCCTCGCTGGCCAGCGGGCAACCGGTGCAGCCGGTACGAGCGTTGATCTCTTCGGCTTCGTCGCCGCCGTAGGCGTCGGCGATCATCGCGGTTGACCAGTCGCCGAACTCGGCAAGTGGCGCCCAGTGCTTCAGCCACTCCCAGACGTGGCAGACACGCCAGTGCAGGAGCGGGGCCAGGGTGGCGAGCCGGCCCTTTAGGCCTTTTGCCTCGGGCAGGACCTTCTGGTACCAGCCCTGGCCGCACTCGGCGCCGTCCTTGCCGCAGGACATCTCGATCCGCTTGTCGCGGATGGCGCTCTCGCCCTGGCGCACGCCGGTGATCATCAGCACATTGCCGTCGAGCGCGGCCAGGCGTTGCTCGAGGGCGGCCTGCATCGGGTCGATCTTGATCTGACGGGTGCACCAGCGCAGGGTGTTGTTGTTCGGCGGGGGCACGCCGCGGCCCAGGATGTAGACCATGAAGCGCTTGTCGAGCGGTGCGCATACCACCTCGACGCGGATGCCGCGGTCCCGCAACTCGTCCATGATCTGGTGCGCCGCGATGGCCAGCGGCGGCAGCTCTTGGCGGGTGTCCGCGTAGAACACGGTGAGCGACTTCGGGGCCTTGATCCGGCCGGTGTCGATCAGCCAGATAAGCAGCGTCAGGGTGGTGCTGGAGTCCTTGCCACCCGACCAGGCCACTCCCCAGTGCTCATGATCGGCGCCATAGGCCTGCATGCTCTGGATGGTCAGCTCGATGCTCTCGGTCATCTGCAGGCGCTGGGCGCCGGCGGCGAAGATGTCACTCTGGCGCGGGGAAAGGGCTTTCATTGCTGCACCTCCTGTTGCGCGACGCTCAGCGCCACCGCAACCGGGCGCACCCAGATGGGCGTATTGCTGAGCATGAACGTCTCGCCCTGCTCGGCCAGCAGCAGGGTGGTGCCCATCACGCCGGCGATGGCCTCGGCCGCGGCCGGTGGTACGGCGTTGCCGATGCGCTCGCGCCAGTCGCTGTCGCTCAGGCCGTCGAGGACCAACTGCTCTTCGGGGTCGACCAAGCTCTGCAGTGCGGCGAGTTCCAGGGTGGTAAACGGCCTGTGCCAGGTGCCATCCAGCGACTGGATGATGCAGGTGAGCCGGTCGTTCGCCGCCGGCATGCGTGGGTCGGCGACGCTCCACCGGCCATTGTCGTGCCTGGCGCTGGCCGACACTGCGCCGGCGGACTGGTCGAACCCCACTACGCCGTAGTGGCCGCCGGTCAGGTACGCGTCGCCCTTGGTGCGATCGAGCACGCGCGGATCAGCGATCGACAGCGCGCCGCTGGCAACCTGCTGGGAGCCGGTGACCGTGCCGGTAGCGTTTCCCCACTCGCCGACGTGCAATTTTCGGCTGCTCGCCCCAGGGTGCCAGTTGTGGTACCTGGGATCGGCAACAGCCTGGCCGCCGGAGCTCGGCGAGTGCCCGCCAGTGACGGTTCCGGCGTGGCTGCCCATGCTGACGACGCGGAACACGTTGTTGTGCCGGACGCCGCCCGGGCGCGGGTCTGCTACTGCGAAAGCACCCTGGCCAGTAGTACTGGCCGCGATCACGGTTCCGGACGGGCCGTCCCAGTCGGTGACGGGGTACTTGCCGAAGCTCTGGCCGCGGGGATCGGCGACGGAGTACGTACCCTGGCCGGGCGACTTGACGCCGATGATGGCGCCCGAGGTGTCGGTCCAGCGGCGGACACCGTACTGCTGGTATTGCAGAGCGTTTGCCGGCGCGCGCGGGTCCGCTACCGAGAACGCCCCGTTCGTGGGCCCGCTACGACCGGCGATGGTGCCCATGCTGTCGTTCCAGCCGTGGACGCCCATGTAGCCGGCCTGGTACTCCGGCACGATGATCAGATCGCGCAGGTAGCCGTCCTCGACGGCCAGGTCGTTCAGGCTGCGCCAGTCGCTGCCGGCTCGCACCAGAGCGAGGCGCACCCAGGTCTTCCACTGCAAGGACGGTACGCGGTGCATCGGGCCGGCGGCCTCGATATCGCCGGGCAGTGGCATGCGGCCGAGGATGTCGCCGACGGCGCGCAGGCTCTTCTTTTCCGGCTCGTACAGGAAGGGCGGCACTTTCTCGACGTGCCGCGCGACCAGCAGGAAGCGCTTCCGGGACTGCGCCAGGCCGCCGAGTTCGCCGCAGTCGTGAGTGGTTTCCGCCACGGCGTAGCCGAAGCCACCGAGCAGGCTGTTGATCTGGTCCAGCAGGTGCCGACCGCGGCTGGCCAGGCGCGGGACGTTCTCGAAGACGATCAGCGGCACCGGGTCATCAGCCCATGCCTCGCCCATCAGCCAGATGCAGCGCAGCGTCAACTCGTTCAGCGCCTGGTACTTCGGAGTCAAGCTCATCTTCTCCGACAGCAGGCCGCTGGCACCCTTGCAGGGCGAGCTAATGAACACGGTGTCCGGTCGGCGCCCGCCCGCGGCGCGACGAACATCCTCCGGGGTCGCCTCCCGCCAGCCTGCCGGCGGCTCCTTGCCGTGGAACCGCACGTACTGGTCGCGGGTGAACAGGTCCAGCAGGGTGCCCGGGACGCCGGCCAAGCGCTCGAAATCGCGCAATCCGGCCGGGTCCACGTCGATTCCGCCGAGGCAGACCCATTCGGCCTCGACGTTGCCGACTCGCGGACGCGCCCGGTTGAAGCCAGCGGCGCCGCCGCCCAGGCCGCAGCAAAAGTGGAAGTGGTAGAGGGTACGCTTAAGCATGCCGACGCCCTCCCTGCGCTTTCTTGGCCGCCAGGTTGGCCATGTAGCTGGCCCACTCGACCGCCTTGGCCTGTTGGCGAATCCGGCTGCAGCGCTGGTGCTTGCCGGTGGAACGCGCGTTGCCGCAGATGTCGCAGGTGCTCGGAAGGTCCAGCCGCTTGCTGGCCATCGCTGGACGAGTGCGGGTGGCTGACGTGGCTGTGCTAGCCTTGGCGTTGCCGCCTTGGGGTTGATTCGCTTGCATGGTGTCTCTCCTTTGGGGTGGTCGGCGCCAGGGAGTTGCCGCTCCCTGGCGCCTCTTCTTCAGCGCCGCGCGGGGTGCTCGCGCAGTTCCTGACAGCTGATGCAGCACTCGCAGCCCGGGGCGGCCTGGCGGCGAGCCTCGGGTATTTGCTCGCCGCAGTCCTCGCACCAGAGGGCGCTGGGCGCCGGGCGAGTGTTCGTCCGCTGGGCCAGGGCGGCCTGGATCATGTTCTCGGCCCGTTCGTTGGCCTGGTCGATCACATCCACAGTCAGTCTCCCTATGCCGGCAGCGATGCTGCGGCCCAGCGTTTGCGCAGGTCCTGCCAGATCGCGTCGCCGTCCTCGAAGTACTCATGCACTTCCTGTTTCGGGGCATAGTCCATGCGCAGCACGGACAGGCACGCATCGAACAGCGCTGGGTCGAGGCCGCGCAGCTCGGTGAGGTCGAAGCGGTGAGCCTGGCCGTTGTACAGGCCGAGCAGGAACCGACCGATCACGCCGCTCTGGCCGCTGTCGCGCTGTGCGATCGGGAGCAGGCGTTTCAACGCTGTGATGCCGGCTACCTCGTTCTCCTGCTGCCTGGCCTGGAAGTCGTGGATCAACCGCAGATAGTCGTGGGGGAGGGGTTGCATGGTGTCTCTCCTATCGGTTTGTGGTCCCGGCGTTGCCGCGCCTGGGCTGGGTGTCTGTTGATCAGTTCGCTACAACGGCATGGATGGTCAGGTGGTCCGGCATGCGGTGCTGGTAGCGCTCCAGAGCCGCGATCTGCTCTTCGCTGCACTCGTCGATGCAGATGACCGTCGCGCCGCGATTGGAGAGGTGCCAAACCGCGTCTTTCAGTGCTGCTGTCGTCATGTGACGACCCACCAGAATCTGGTTCTCGCTTTGGCCGTCAGCCTTTGCGATTTGGCGCAGGCGGACCGTCTTGCCAGTAGCGGGTGCGCCGCGGGATACATTCAGTTGCATGGTGTCTCTCCTTTGGGGTTGCAGTCCCGGCGTTGCCGCGCCGGTCAGGCTTGGAAAATCCAGCACTTGACGGTGCTGGGTCGGTTGGTGAAAGGGTTCTGGCGGGCGTGTGCCGCCCGTACTGCGCTGTCGACGGCCTTGTATTCGATGAATTTGTGCCGGCGGGACTCTTTCAGCAGGTCGCGCAGGGTTGCCGCGTCGGCCACCTTCTGGCGGTGGTCGGCTGCCAGCTTCACGAACTCGTTGAGGTTGATGGCGATGGTTCCGGGGTTCTTGCTGTGGTTGAGCACCGGCTCTTCGCTGAGGTTTTCGAGGTAGTCGTAGACCTCCCAGAACTCGGCCACCTCGGGCGCGTCGGCGTTGACGGCGTCCTGGCGCTCCAGGGCCATCGTCATCAGGGCCTGCTGAGCGCAGGCGAGCTGGTGCTCGGACAGCGGCACCACCAGGCGCAATGCGTCGACCAGGGCCATCATCTGCGCGTGGTTGAGTATCAGTCGCTCGATACGAATCTGCTTCAGACCGCGCAGCGTCGCGCTGTGAACCTTCAGCCGCTCGCGGAAGCACTCCAGCACGCGGGCCTCCGCGCGGATGGCCATCAGCAGGAAGTGGCTGACCTCGAGCACGTCCAGGTGGTTGAGGTTGTCAGCCGCGGCCTGGCTCTCGCGGGTGATCTCCGGGCGAATGAAGTGCAGCTTCACGATACGGGTCATGATCGCTTCGGAGGCCTGCACCGTGGCGTTCTGGCTCATCACCAGGGTGCCGCGGAAGGGGGGCTCGTAGGTCTCGTTTCCGGCGGTCTTCTGGCCGGTCACGCCCAGCGCGCGGCCGTTGAACAGCGGCTTGAACTCGTCCCAGTCGAATGACTTGGCGGCGCCGCCGGCGCGGCTGTTGTCGCTGCGGTCGGCCTCGAGCATGACCATGGGCATGTTCGACAGCTGGGTCAGCCAGCGGCGCAGGCCCGCCTTGGTCATCTTCGACGGGTCCTGGCCTTCCTCGTCCGCCCGGCCGAGCAGCTTCCATAGGAAGGTGATCAGCGTGGACTTGCCGGCACCGGCCTCGCCGGTGGCCTCGAGGAACGGAAAGGACTGGAACTCGGCACGGATCTGCTCCGCGAACAGCGAGCCGAACCAGAACGCCAGCGCCACCAGGCCCTTGGCGCCGAAGCAGGTCCACAGCCAGTCCAGCCACTCTGGGCGGTAGTCCTTGGCGTCGGTGGCGATCTGCAGCTTGATCGAGCGCTGCAGGGTCTTCAGGCGCAGCTTCTGGAACTCGAAGAAGTCTTCGGCGTTGGCCTTCTCGATCACGCCACCGCGCACCGCCACGTCGCCCAGGACGTAGCAGGCATGCTCCCGGCTGTAGCCCAGGTAATCGATGGTGGCCACCGTCTTCAGGCCGGTGAGTTGCAGCTTCATGATCTGGTCGAGCTGCGCGCCGCTGCCGGTGAATATCGCCCCGGCCGCCACGCCGAGCAGGCGCTTCTTGAACTCGCTGGCCGCCGCGACCTGGGCGCTGGTGAAGGTGTTCTTCACGCTCTCGTCGTCGGGGCGATCGATGCGGAAGTAGTACCAGCTCTCGTCTGTGACCTCGTTGCGCTGGAAGTACAGGGCCTGGGGGAAGCAGTTGGCGATTTCCACGACGCTGCCGGCTTGCTGCAGGGCCTTGTCGCGCATCTGTTTCTGGTTCAGCAATTGGTCGTCGTGGTTGTCGCTGTCCTCCAGGCTCTGCATGGCCTTGTTGAACTTCTCGATATCCAGCTTGAACCAGTAGAGGCGGTTGGCGAAGCGGAAGTGGAATTCACCGCGCTTGCCCCAGTCGTACATCAGCAGGGCCTTCTCGGCGGCACTCTCGGCGATCAGCAGCGCGCCCTCATGACGCGCGGTCTTGAGGTCTTTCTCGATCTGCGCGACGCGCTCGGCCGCGTCATCGATGAACATCCAGCGCTGGTGCAGGTCGTTCCAGTCGAATTTGCGGTTGTTGCGCTGCGGTAGTTGGGCCGCTTCGCAGACGTAGCCCAGGGCACGCGCCTCGGTCACCCACCGCCGGGTGTACCTGTGGGCGCCGGGTTCGTTGTCCAGCGCCCAGATCAGTTTCGGCAGCTTGCCGCCACGGGCTGTCGCGAGTTCGCGCAAAGACTGCTCGGGGAAGGCGTTGGAACTCATGGCCGACACGGCGTCGATGCCGTGGTGCAGCAGCGCGATGGCGTCGAAGATACCTTCGACGATCCACAGCTCCTTCACCTCCTGCAGGTCGACGCTGGGTGGGCACCACCAGACGCCGCGCGGGCTGTCGCCCGGCTTGAAGCGCGCCTTCTTCTTGCCGAAGCGGCTCGGGCGATCGATCAGGCGTTCCCAGTAGCCGCCTTTCTTCAGCGGGAAGCGTACTGTCGCGCTACCGATCTCAAGGTCGCGGTCCCAGTAGTTTTCCTGGCTGTACCAGCCATCGATCAGCGCCAGGTCGAAGCCGCGGGCATGGGCCAGGTACGCCCGGGCCGAGGCGGCGGGTTCCTTGTCGGTGGCCGGCGCTCGCTTGCTCCAGTCGTCGAAGAGCTCCGGGTAGATTTCCTTGATGTGCCAGGTGTCGCCGCACTTGCCGCGCCCGCAGCGGATGAACCAGGGGCTGTCGACCAGGGTGTAGAGCTCCTTTTTGCCGCACGTCGGGCACTCGCCCTTGCGCATGTACTTCGTGCCCTTGATCGGCGTCAGGCCGTACTGATCCTGTAGGCGGCGCAGCACGTCGGCCTTGAGCTCGCGGTCCATTTCCTTCATGCGCGCCCCCGAATCTGCTTGCGCAGTTCGCGGATGGTCCGGCAGATGCCAGCAATGTGTGGGCGGTCCTCGAGGATGCGCTTGCCGCGCAGCCCCTGCGGCGTATAGCGGTAGCGATCGTCGTACCAGCACTCGGCCATGGCGGCTTCGTACTGGCTGACCAGCCAGAGCAGGTACTTCTCAGCCTGGTTCTGGTCGACTTCGACGGTGATTGAAATATGGCCGCTCATGGCGGGATACCTCGAATTCTGGGCGTAACTTCCCCAAACCCACGGCAGTGGGTAGGGCGTGTTTCAGGGATTACTGGGTGTGCTGGGGGCGCTGTTTGAGCAGGTGCGCGGGCAGATAGCGAGCCGGGATCGGGAAGCGGCAGTGATTGCGGGTGTCGATCAGGTAGACCACCTCGTCGTCTCCCTGGCCCCAGTCGATGCCCAGCCAGATCGGCTCTGGCCCCGCGAAGACTTCATCCCACGCGCGCTGGGCGAGTTGTTCGGCCATGAATTGGGGGACCTCGAGGCCTTTGGCCAGATGGTTGACACAGGCATCGAACAACCGGTCGGAGCCGGAGGAAAGATATTGGTTGGCGTGGGCCTGCAGGTACGCTGCGGCGGCTTTCTGCATGGTGCTGCGGTAGTCGTTGGTGCTGTTCATTGCATGCACTCCACATGATCCAGCAGGTCCAGTTGGTTGGTTGCGGCCGCGAGGTCGCGGCGTGCCAGTTGACGGGTCTTCGATGGCGCCATGGGGAGCACCAGTAGTGGCCGCTCGAGGCCAGAGGGGCTGAGCTGGTAGTCCCAGCTAAGGGAGCCGGTGAAGGTGGCGCCGCAGAGCGCGTTAGTGCATTGCGCGTACATCGAGCGGAAGCACGGAGTCTGGCCTTCGGAGGAACGGATCCGCATCCGGCTGTGGCAGCAGGGGCAGACGAGCTTGTAGACGCTCACGCCTTGACCCTCCGATGCAGGGTGATCACTGCGCCGACCTCGGCGTGCCGTGCGGCCAGGTGTTGGCGATGGGCGACGATGATTTCGGCGAGTTCGGCCTCGTCGATCTCTCCATCGCGCAGCGCCTCGGCGATGATGCGGTCGACCTCGCCGCGCCTGATGGCGGTGGTGACGCCACGGGCGTACAGGTCGAGGTTGTCCAACTGGACCGGGTCGGGCATCTGCACAAACATGCCGCCGTACAGGTGGGCGACATACTCGGGGAAGTGGCTGGTGCCGGTTTCCTGCTCGAGCAGGAGCAACTGGTCGTCGCTGAGCGGTTTGCTGCCGGCGTTCTCGTAGGCGTGGTTGTCGAACTTCTTCAGGTCGAGGCCCAGGCGGGCGGCGGCGCATTCGCGTCCGCCGGGGTAGGCGCCGATGATCGCGCTGACCACCTGGCGCCGCGTTTCTAGGAGCGGGCGTTTCATCTTCTGGTATCTCCCCAGGGCGGCGGTCATTACTGTTCGGTTGCGGGTCGGCGAATGCCGGGGACGACATCGGCACCTATCTCTTCAGATAGGTCCTTCAGAATCGCGTAGGCGAGGCGACCGTTGGGCAAACGTTCCGCTCCTGCCCACCGAGCCACCACTTGGGTGACATTGCGCGGCTCGTAGCCGCGAGCCAGCGCGAACTTTCGGTAGCTGCTGCCCTTTTCGACGAGACGTGCACGGATCTGATTAGGGGTCATGGCTTGGGTGTTCCCATACGGATAAGATGTTCTCGTTGTGAGTAAGGCTATTGCCTCATTTTGAGTAAGTCAACAGGAATTTCCTATTTTGGGAAACAAGAGCGCTAACGCCGTTGTGGACCGCCTCCTGAGTGTTTACGGGGTCAAGAACGACAATCAGCTGAGTGAGCTTCTGCAGATCAAGCGATCAACGCTTGGCAACTGGCGCTCACGTGACTCCGTGCCTTACACAATTTGCGTAAGTACGGCGGAGGAGAGAGGCGTCAGACTGGATTGGTTACTCACCGGTGAAGGACCAATGTGGAGAGGGGCAGACCCGCAGAAGGTTGAGGCAACGCCTACCGATCCCCGCGAGCAGGCTCTGCTGGCACTCTGGCGCGAACTGGACGAGGGTGAGCAGCGAGAAATACAGCTTGCTGCTGAGGAAAAGAAACGTCTGAAGATTCTGGAGCAGCGCCTCGCGGAACTGGAGGCCGTTGTCGCTGATGCCAAAAGGCTGGCATGATCTGTTCCCGTTGAGAACGTGACATGGACTGCCGTTACGTCAGTGCTGACCTAGGTGAACAACGGATAACGTCCCTATGACCACCATGAAAATTGATGAATCCCGAATGGGTGTGCTTAGGGCTAGCGACTTAATTCGCTTCTTCGAGCATGCCGGCCGCTACTCGAAATGCCCCCATTGTGACCATGATGGAACTTGGGATTTCCACATTAAGATCGATCCTGAGACGGGCAAGTCGGATGACGATCCTGTGTTGATTCCTTTCTGTATCGGTATGGCGGACAAGGCCGATGGTTGGACGAAGTGTGCTGGTGTGACGTGCCCCCAATGCGGGCATTTCTCGCTGATCAGCATGTACAAGATCGCGGCATTCAAAGAAGGCAGGGACCAGCGTGGGTGAGATAATCCAGGCTCATTGGACAGGACGACGTGGTGGTGGCGATACTACGGGTAGCCAGCCACCCGGAGGTGACGACTTGGAAAAGCGCATAGAGACGTTGGAGAAACTGCTTCCTGATATGAGGGAGCGGTTGGCGCGTGTCGAAACCAAACTCGATGGCATAGAGAAGACGATGGCCACCAAGACGGACATGGCTGAACTCAAGGCGGCCATTGCCTCTGAGTTCGGCTCTCAGACCAAGTGGTTCGTTGGTACGGCTGTTGTTCTTGCCGGCATTGCTTTTACCGCCGCACGATTCATACCCGGCGGGTAGCCAACTCACGACACTCCATCAGAAGCCCGGCCCAGCGCTGGGCTTCTGTTTTTTCCCTTGGGACATGAGCCTTTTGGACACCCAAGAATGGTTGCGGCCTCCCGCATCTTTCTGTCGTTGGCAACCATGTGTGTGGCACACACGGTTGGTGGCAGAATCTTGTTCCATCGGGGCATGGAATTCACGCCGTACGGTCCTCCATCGTCGCCAGTTGTGGTGATTCCACCATAGTCGGGCCGACGCTATCTTTTCCAATTGCTGATGATGTCGCCACGGGGAAGCATGGAGAAGACCCACTCCCTTCCTTCCTTGTACTTCGTGAAGAGGCCTTTCTCTACTAGTCCATTAAGTGCCGTTGAAGCGGTATTGTAAGAGCAGCGTAGGTTTTCACGAACATTTTGGGCTGTGAAGTTGGTTGCGCGTCCATTTTTTGCTACTTGAAAGATGGTTCTTTGTTTGTCGCTAAGCTCCCCGTAGAGGCCGGATTTATAGAGAAAGGCGTTAAATTCTTCGATGTCTCTTAAGGTTTTGTTGTATTGGTCCATGTAAGCATCGATTGCCCTGCTTATGATGTCGCACTGGTAATCAATAAAGTAGGTCAAGTCGAGATTGTCGGTTTCAGTATATAGGTAGCTTTTGCCGTACTTGGCTGGTGCTGATTTCAATAGGGTGCTTATGGCAATGTATCTGAAAGCGCCAAATTCGTGCTTGAACAAAAGCCAGTAAAACAATGATCTTGCAACTCGGCCGTTTCCATCATGAAAGGGATGCTCAAAGCCTATGGAAAAGTGAATTATGATTGCTTTTACCAGCGGGTGAATATAGTGGTCATCCTTTGCGTGGCAGTGGTCAGTATTCACCCAGTCAACCAGTCTCTGTAGCCGTTCTTCAAGGCCGTCCGCAGGTGGCGGTATGTGAACTGTATTGCCTTCTCCGTCGACCACTACAACATCATCGGTTTGCCTAAAAGTGCCAGGCCGGTATTTTTCGTCGTCAATTCCTTCTACCCCTGTTGAGTGGAGTTCAGCAATCAGATCTAAGCTCAAGGGGAGATTTCTATTCTTCCAGGCAAAGTTCATCATCTTGAAATTGCCAAGTATCATTTTCTCGGAAGGGGTCCGGGGTTGACGCTTCCGCTTTAACATATCTTTCGCGATTTGGGTAGTTGTTGCGGCCCCTTCTAGCTGACTGCTACTAATAGCTTCGTCTTCTACTAAGTCATTTAGTAGATATTCTAAGTGCTGCTGTTCGCCAATTTTATTGCACATCCACTCTAATGCGGCAGTAGTAGTTCTCCTGTCGCACTCGGAAATTGCCCGCTGTATGTTTGGGGTCAGGAGCAAGTGACCTGGCTGCGCTGGCTCTCCTAACTTGATAACCTCTTTTAACTGGCTTCTTCTAGCCTGTTTTACGAGCGACCAAGCAATGGTGTGATCCAGTTCCTTATGGAGTCTGAATCGAAGCTTGTCATAGTGGAGATACCGGCCCTTCGAATCGAGCGGGCTATGCAGGGCCATGTATTCCCTCAATAGCACGGGGTTTTTAAAGTCTAGCTTTAGGAAAGGGTTCATGATCGTCGGAGGTGGATTTTTCAGCATGACGAGTCTCAAAAAATAGGCTTATTGAGATAAGACTACACGTCGATCCTCATTTCAACAAACCAAATTTTTGAGACAAGGCAGGCTTGGGAACCACCTCAGAAAATTCGCCCAGCCTCGTTCGTCCGCATCCTTAGCTGGTGCCATATCCGTGCCGTGCCGTGCCTGCTTGCAGCCGCTTCCACTCCCGATCCACCGCACGTTTCGCCGTCGCTTTGGTGCTGTACAGGTAGCGCAGGCGGCGCGGCTTGCTCTGGTCTCCCGCGGTGATGGTCTTCTCCGTCCCGCTCTTCTCGTCGCGGTAGTAGGCGATGATGCCGGTGTAGTCGCCGCCGGTGTCGTCGGCCAGGTCGCTGACCAGGTCCTCGGGCAGCTTGCTTTCCAGCTCCAGGCTGGTGATGTAGCCGCCGTCGGCGCTGAGGCTGTGCTGCACATTGCCGCCGTACCAGATGATCGCGTCTATCTCCGTCTTCACGCCCTGCAGGGTGTAGGTCAGCTCCGGGATCAGGTCCGCCCGGCCTCTAGCGAGCACGTAGCTGAGCGTGGCGCTGCCACGCTGCAGGCGGTTCCACTCGGCGCGGGCAGCGCGCAGGGCGCTCTGGCGGTCGCTGTAGGTGTGGCGCAGGTCCTTGAGGTTGTCGCCCTTGGCACCGGCGATGGCCTCTTGCTTCTTCGCGCTGTTCACGTCGTAGAAGTACGCGCGCACGCCGTCGTAGCTGTCGCGGTCGGCCTGCAGATAGCGGTGCTGGTCGCCATCCTGGCGGGTGAGGGTGATGTGCGGCAGCGCCAGGCCGCTGGCAGTCTTGCCGCCGCCGGCCGGCAGGCAGAGCAGGCAGCCAGCTTTCACGGTGGCCACCGCATCGAAGTCCTCGCCCAGGCGTGTCAGCAGGTTGGCGTCGGACTCGTTGGCCTGGTCCAGCTGCAGGATCGGCAGGCCCGCCAGCGCCGGCGCGAGCACCGGCTTCAGGTTGTTGCCGAGGGCGATGTCGGTGAGCACGTCGCCCAGCGTCTTCGGGCTGCTCCAACTGCGCTCGCGCTTGACCTTCAGGCCCTTGCGCAGGTCCGCTGAGCGGGCGCGGATGCTGAGCACGTCCGGCGCGCCGCTGTGCTCGGTTTCGTCGACGGTGTAGGTGCCCTTGTCGACCAGTCCGCTGTCACTCCAGCCCAGCCAGAGGTGCAGCACGGCGCCGCGCGGGGGGATCGCGAGCAGCCCGTCATGATCGCTGAGTGTCACGCTCAACTGATCGGCCTCGAGGCCGCGATTGTCGGTCAGATCCAGGGCGATCAGCCGAGGGCTGATGAGCTGGGCGATGTCGTTGCCGTCGACCGTGAGCCGGAACACCGGCACCGGGTAGCCGGCGTCGCGCTGCAGCTGGTCGACGGCGCTGGTCAGGTAGCCCGTTACGCGGGCGAGGGCGGCATCGATCACAGGATGCGTCTCAGCAGGTTGCCGGCGGTACCGAGGACCGAGCCGAGCAGATCGGTGCGGCCGTCGTCGATGCGCTTGAGCTCGAGGGAGAACTCGATCCGCCGCGGGGTGCCGTCGGCGAAGAAGAGTGTCCGCGTCTCGGTGACGCGCTCGATCACCCACAGGCCGTAGATGCGTCCGGTGCCCTCGACCATGGGCCAGGCCGACCCGGTGTCAGCCATCTGCCGCAGCACGTCCAGGCTCAACGCGCTGCCGGCCAGCTCCGGCAGCAGCACGCCAGGCAGGGTGATCGCGTCGTCTCCGCGGCCGACGAACTGGCGCGCCGGCTGGGCGCCGATGCGGCTGCTGCTGGCGTGTCGCCACTCGGTCTGCCGCTGGAACTCTTGATAGGCCAGCGTGTGCAGGCTGAAGACGAACATCCCGAGGGACAGCATCATGGTGGTTACTCCCGGTCCTGCAGGCGGGCGCGCAGGCGTGCCGCCTTGTTGCGTTCGCGCTCGTCCAGCAGTTGGCTGAGCGTGCGTTTCAGGTCTGCGGTGTCGCTGCCCGCGCCGGCCTGGATGGTGATGTAGTAGGTGTCGCCGCCGACGCTGATCGCTGCTGGCGCCGAACTGACCGAGGGACGGTTGTCGATGGTGATGGCCTGCGCCGGGGCGCTGGCTCCGAGCACCAGGGCACCGATGGCGCTGGCGCTCTTGCCCAGGTCGCCCAGCATGGCCAGCAGCGGCTGGTCGAACGTCGGTGGCGTGATCGCAGGGCGGGGGCCTCGGGCAAACTCCCCGTCGAGGCCGGCGACAGCCTGACGACCCGCGCTGACCAGGCCTTGGCCGAGACGTGCAATCACGCCCAGCGGGCCGGCCTGGCCGGCGCCGAGGCCCTGGGCCAGGCCGGCCATGGTGAACCCGCCCAGGTCGGCGAACACCCGCGACGGCGAATGGATGCCGAGCTTGTCCTTGAACCAGTCGATCGCGGCGCCGCCGACGCGCTGGACCGCGCGCTTGATCTGCCCTAAGCCGGCGAGCAGGCCGTTCACCAGGCCCTGGACGATCATGTTGCCGAAGTCGCTGAAGCGCGCCGGCAGGTCGATGCCCAGGTAGCCCAGGACGCCGGCGAAGGCGCGGTACATCAGGCCGAGTGGGTTGAAGTCGAGGAGGATGCGGATGATCCCGCCGATCCCGCCGTTCAGGCCCGCCTGGATCTCTTCCCACATCTCGAGCAGGTACGCCTTGACGGCGTCCCAGTTGCGATAGATCAGGTACGCGGCGCCGGCCAGCACCGCCACGACGGCGGCAATTGCCAGGACCACCGGGTTGGCGGCCAGGCCCCACAGCGCGATGCTCACGACGCGCAGGGCGGTCACCAGCGGGCCGATCAACAGGCCGGCCAGCATGCGGATCGGTGCGAACAGCAGTTTCAGCAGGCCGATCAGCCCGGGCAGGCGAATGCCGATGGTGCTGAGCATGAAGCGGACCGCGATCATCGGGCCGAGGATGCCGGCGAGGGTGATGGCCAGGCTGCCGACGGTGGCCATCAGCGCCGAGAACGCGGCGACGGTGATGACGATGCCCTTGCTGACCTGCGGGTTGGCCTTCAGGAACTCGCCGACGTTGTGCAGCAGGTGACTGAGATCGGCGGCGAGCTCGCGCAGCCAGGGGCTGTTCTTGTCGAACAGCTCGACCGAAATGTTTTCCAGGGCCGCATGCAGCATCGTCATGTCGCCCTTGAGGTTGTCCAGCTGGGTAGCGGCGACCCTCGCGGCCTCGCCCTCGGAGTTGTTCAGGCTTTCGCGCATGGTCTGGAACTGGCCGCCCTCGACGGCGCGCATCAGGGTGCCGAAGCTGGTCACCGCATACTGCCCTGCGATGTCCTTGAAGATCGCGCCGCGCTGCACGTTGCCCATGCCGGCGGTCTTCTTGTTGATGTCCTTCAGGATGTCCAGCATATCGCGCATGTTGCCGTTGGCGTCCTTGGTCTGGACGCCCAGCTTGGCTACCGCCTTGGACGTGCCCAGGCGGGTCAGCACAGAGCGCATCGAGGTGCCGGCCATGCTGCCCTGGACGCCGGCGTTGCCGAGCAGAGCCGTGGCGGTGGTGACCGTCTCCAGGCTCTGGCCGTACTCGCGGCCGACGCCGGCGGAGTACTTCAGCGAGTCGCCGAGCATGCGGATGTCGACGTTGTTCCGGGTGAATGCCGCAGTCAGTACGTCGGCCACCTGGTCCATCTTCTCGGCTGGAATACCCATCGCCGTCTGGATGTTCGAGGCGATGTCAGCAGTGTCGCCGAGGTCCATGTCGCCGGCGGCGGCCAGGTTGAGCATGCCGGGCATGGCGCCGAGGATCTGCTTCGCGTTGTAGCCGGTGCGGCCCAGGAAGTACTGGCCCTGGGCGACTTCCTTGTCGGTGAATTTGCTGGACAGCGGCAGGGTGCGGGCCTGTTGCCGCAGCGCCTGCATCTGCGGATCGTCCTTGCGCTCGATGCGGGTCACCGCCTGGGTGGCCGACATCGTTGCGTCGAACTCGTAGCCCACGCCGAGCATCTGCCGCAGCTTGTCGCCGGTGTACATGCCCGTCGCGCGCGCCGCCATGCCGGTGCCGGCCAGCGCGGCGGCGCTCTGGATGCCGCGGCTGTAGGTGTTGCGGGCGTGGGTCAGGCGTTCCTGCTGCTGGCTGAGGTTGCGCAAGCGCTGCGCCTGGCTGTTGATAGCGCCGTTGGCTGCCTGGATCTGCGCGCGCAGGTCGCGCTCATGCTGGCCGAGGTTGCGGGTGCTGATGCCGGCGTTGCTAAGGCGCGTGCGCAGTTGCTGCAGGGCTTGGCTGTGCTGCAGGTGCTGCTGCTTGAGGAAACCGGCTTCACGGATGGCCCGGTTGTAGTCGCGGGTGAGCGCGCGGGTGGGGTTGCCGGCGGCGGCCATCTGCTGGGCCAGCGCTTTCACCCGGGCCTGTTGCCCGGCCAGCGCGGTGCTGACCTGCTCCAGGGCGCCGCGCTGGGTGCGGAAGGCGCGCACGTCGCTCTGCTGAGCGTTGAGCTGCTTCAGGCGCTCGCGAGTTGCCTTGAGCGCCCGGGCCGTCGCGTCGCTGCCTTGCATGATGCGACGCAAGGGCGCGGTGGCTCTGTCGATCGCGCTGAGCAGCACGCGCAGCTGCAGGTCATTCGCCATCGGCGGAACTCCGTACCCGGGCGCGTTCGCGCCATTCCATCAGTTCGGTGAGCGAGAGCCGGTCCATATGGTCCGGCGCCCAGTGGAACGTCACGGCCAGGTCGGCCATGGCGTTTTCTACGCGATCAGGGAGGCTGCCGCTTTCGCCCGCTTCTGCAGCAAAAAACCGGCGATCACCTGGCCGCAGGCGAGCAGGTCGGCCGGGTCCATGCCGGTGGCCTCGGGCTCGGTGATGGTCGGCTGGCTGATGCGCGGCAGGATTTTGATGGTCGCGGCCACATCGAACTGCAGCAGGTCGAGCAGGTGCAGGCCGCGCAGTTCGCCAGATGAGGGCTTGCGCAGGGTGAGCGATTCGATGGACTGGGCGCCGCGCTTGATCGGCTGGTCGAGGGGGACGACGTTGTCGGGAGCGTTCTGCAGGTCAGCGGGAGACTGTTCGGTTTTCATGGGCGTCGGTATCCAAGGGGGAGAGAAACCGCCGGCCGGGCCGGCGGGAAGGGATTACAGGCCGATGGCCTTGCGCTGTGCCTCGAGCAGGTCCTTGCCGTTGACCTTCTCGACGAAGTTCAGCAGGTCGATCTCGATGACTTCCTCGCCGTTGACGACGAGCTTGTAGTAGCTGCAGGTGGTGGTGATCTTGTGCTCGGTGTCTTCGCCGGGCTGGGCGTCACCCATTTCGATGGTCTCGTGCCGGCCACGAACGACGATTTCGACGGGCGTGACTTCGCCGGTATCGTCTTGCTGGAATGAGCCGGCGAAGCGCAGCATGACGCCGCTGGCACTGACTGCGCCGTACTGCTTGAGGGCTGTCAGATCCAGGCCGCCGAGGGTCCACTCGAACTGGATGCCGTCATCGTCGAAGCCTAGGTCGGCCTTGACCGGGCCGTTCATGCCGCCCCCGCGGAAGGCCTCCATCTTGCGGGCCAGCGGGGGTAGGGTGCAGGACTTCACGACGCCCTGGTAGCTACCGCCGTCGTTGAAGAGGTTCATGTTCTTGAGCTTGCGCGGCATGGCCATGGTAGGGCTCTCCGGGAATCAGGTGGGTCGGCTCCCCGTCCGGGGAGCGCTGGGTGTCAGGCGTTGACGCGGCTGGCGAAGTCGACGAGGTAGCTGTCGGTGATCTTCTGGAAGAAGGTCAGGTCCTCGAGCGGCGGCACCGGGGTGTAGTCGTAGGTGATGCGCAGCTTGCCGGCCTTGAGCGTGTCCTTGTCGTTCACGTTGGGGTCGTACCAGGCCTGGGCGTCGATGATCAGACCGAGTCCTTTGAGTTCGCGGAACTTGGCGTTCACGCCCTCGACGATGTCGCGCACCAGTGACGGATGCATGGGCTTGTCGACCGCCCACATGTGCGCCTCGGCGATGGTGTCGGCCAGCACCTGGGCGGTGCGGGTGTAGTTCTCGAAGGCGAACAGCGGATCATCGCTGCAGGTGCGCGACCCCCAGAAGCGGAAGCCGCCTTCCTGTACCAGGGTGGTCACCTCGTTCTCGTTGAGGTAGTTGGCGTCGGTGCTGGGGCTCTGCAGGTCCCAGAACACATCGGCGCTGATGCCGGTCACACCGTTGACGGCGACGTTCGACAGGGTCTTGTGCCAACCGACCTCCTGATCGATCCGGGCGCGCAGGCCCAGGGCGCGTGCGACGGCTGGCGCTGGCACGGTCTGGTTGACCACGGTGCTCCAAGTCAGGAAGTCCGGCCAGATCACCATGGCCTCGCGTGCCGCGAAGTTTTCGCGGTAGGCGGCGGCCTCTTCCTTTGTCTTGCAGCCGCTGGCGGCGACATAAGCGAAGGCGCGGAGTTGCTGGGCGATGGCGATGAGTGCGGTAGCGACCGGCTGGGTGTCCAAGCCCGGCGCGCCGAGGATACGCGGCACCACGCCCAAGCGGGCCTTGGCGGCAAGCAAGGCCTTCATGCCGGTGTACTTGCCTTCGGTGCTGACGCCACCGATGACGGCGCTGTTGGTCGTTGCTTCATCTTCGCCCGGCTTCACCCGCACCACCACAGTGGCGGCGTTGGACTGGTCGGCGATCGCCTGCAGGCTGGCGGCCAGCGTACCGCTAGTGCCAGCCTTACCGATGGCGGCCTGAACGTTGGTGATGAGTACCGGCGTATCGAGCGGGAAGGCGGTGGCGTCGGCGTCGTCGGCGGTGGCTACCAGGCCGATGATCGCGGTGGCGATGGTGCGAATGGGGCGGGTCCCGTCGTTGATCTCTTGGACCCGGACACCGTGATGATATTGGTCAGCGGCCATTGGGTGTGCCTGTGCAGTGGTTGGATGACACTGCACAGGCTGCCGCGCGCGCGGTTGAACAGCGAGCGAGGCGCCTTGTGGCACGGTGCTCTACAAAATGTCAGGACGCCAGTTCGTCTGCCAGCCATTCCGGCGCTCTCGGCCGGTGTTCTGCGAGCGGAAACTCTCCAGCTTCCGGCCAGTCCCGGAGTGCGCGCCGGTAGGTCTGTAGTGCGCTGTATTTCTCGGCGTCGAGCGTGGGCACGTCCCCGGCCTCGATCTCGTCGCGGTGCCGGGCAACCAGTGGGTCTGTTTCGCGTAACCGTGCGTCGCGCCAGATGCGCTCGAAGCTCTCCAGTTCGTCCCGCGTGGGTGCAGGTGGGTCCAGCAGGATCGGCCGACCGTCTTTGCCGGCGGCGATGCGCTTGCCGCGCGCCTGGGCCGCGAGCAGAGCGGCGTGCTCGTCTGCGGTGATCTCTACGGCATCGTCGGGGATGTCGGTGTTGATCGCTGTGTCGTAGAAAGCGACGGGATCTGCGCCGAAGAAGTGCGCCATGTTCTGTCCTCAGTATCCGATTGCAACGTAGTTCACGGCGCCGGCCACCTCGCGCGGCGTCGAACCGCTGTTCAGTGAGCAGGCGATCGCCGTGGGCGTAATGCTTCCTGACCAGACGCTGAACCCGTACCAGCTCGAACTGGTCCCGCCGTATTGCAGCGACGGCACGACGGTCAATGGACCATTCGGGAACGCGATGGGTAGCGTGGCCCATCCGGTGCTTTCGCCGGTGCCGGGCGGAATGCTGACGCTGCCGAACTGCAGAATCAGGCCGCTCGGCAGCTTCTGATAGCCCGGCGACGAGCGCAGCGCGGGGAATGCCGGGGTGGCTTCGATAAGCCACATCGACGCCTGGTATTTCGTGAGGGAAATCGACGTGCCGTTGGGGATGATGTAGGTGGTAGCAGTCCCGGATGGGTCGGTTGCGCTGATGAAGCGGTCGGTTGTCGAGCGTTGCACCAGCGTTACGGTGAAGCCGCTCAGGTTGACCAAGCGCAGCGAGGCGCCTTGTGGGAGCGCCGAAAGCTGCGGCGTCGTCCACGTCGCCTCTCGGTTATGTGCGCCGGCCACCACAGTCAGGCCGACGAGGGGGGCGTCGAGGATAGCATCGCCCGTCAGCACCGCTGCGCCGGCCATGCTACCGAGAGCGGCACGCACATATTCGGTCGTGGCGATCGACGAATCCCTATCGAACGCCGCCGGCGTCGGTGCGCTGGGGGAGCCCGTCAGGACGAGGTTATCGGCGAGCCGGACGTCGATCGTTACGTCGCTCGAGCCATCGAACTGAACACTGCCGCTGGCCTGGCCACTCAGCGTGAGCTTGCGAGAGTTCGCGAGTTGCACGGCTTTCCCTGCGGGCTTCGTTCCGTCTATCAGCCCATCCACGAGGCTCTTCAGCGCAGCGGTCGGGCGTGACACGTGGCTGATCAGCCAAAGGCCTGGCTGGTACTTCGAGATAGTTGCGGTGACATTGTTCGGTATCGTGTACGAGATTGCGACGCCGGAAGGATCGTCCGCGCTGATGTAGTGATCCGCTGCGGTACGCTGGACCAGCGTCAGTGTCGAACCGCTGATGTTGACGATGTGGAACGACGCGCCAGTTGGAAGAACAGACAGGTTCGGCGTGGTCCATGTGAAATCGCGGTCATGCGAGCCCGCGACGAGGATCGAACCGATTACCGGTTCATCCAGCACCGTATTGCCGGTGTATGAGATTGCGCGCGCGGCGCTACCCAGGGCCATTCTGACGTACTCGGTCGTCGCAAGCTTCTGGTCGTGTGCGAACAGTGGTGGCGTGGGGGCTGTTGGTGCTCCGCTGAATGCCGGTGAGAAGAGCGGGGCGTAGCTCTTCAACTGGTCGAGTACATAGGCGCGCGTGGCAAGCACCACTGCAGGATCGATCTTCAACTCGACGTTGGCGGAGTTGCTGACGATCAGGTTCATGCGCACAACCTGTGTGCGTCCCGATCCCTGATTCAGCAACGGTTTGAAGCTGGGCGCGCAGTTTGCGACCGCGACAAGGTCGTTGTCGGCATCGTAGAGCCCGATTTCACGGATCCACCATCCGCCTACGTTCTCCGGGATGATCTGTTCGGCGATGATCACCGCCGCATTCTGCGGATCCACCTTCAACTGGTTGAGCGGCGCCCGGCGTCGCTCGTTGACCAGCGCGGTCTGGGTGGGGGAGGGAATCGGGTCGGTGCCGCCCGCGTCACCCACGCCCATCTGGGTAATCTTCCATGGGATGCCCAGCGCATCGGCGTTGGCCTGCTTGGCCGCGCCGATGTTGGTCAGGATGGCGAAGAACTGTGAATTCTGATCGATCATGGGTACACATCCAGGGTATCGATGGTGTGATCGCGACCGCCCCGGCCGATGGTGCCGGTGACTTCGATGTCGCGGGGGCTCGGGGGATAAACGTCGATTTCGTCGCCGTCGTAGACGGCTGCACCCAGGCGCACGCTGCCGGTGCTCTCAAGGCTGATGGCGAGGCCGACGAGGTGCCGGGTCAACGGCTTGGCGTCGTCGATCAGCCAGGTCAGTTCCTCGTACATCTCTTCGGTAATACCGGTTTCGAGTACGCCGACCAGCAGTTCGAAGGTTCCGGGGATGCCGGCCGGCGCCTGCTGCCACCACTCACGGACCTCGATCAGATACCCCAGTGGTTCAACTACGCGGCGCAAGGCGCCGATCGTGCCCTTGCGCGAATGGATGAAGAATGCCGAGCGGATGGCGCCGCGGCGTGCCGATTCAGGCCACGCGCTGCTCCAGCGGTCAACGGAAAACGCCCACGCGAGGTACGGCAGCAGATTCGCAGGGCAGGTATCAGGGTTGCAGAGCGTGCGCAGCGGGATCGGTACCCGCTGTATCTCCGCCAGCGCCTGGGCTGCCAGGCGTTCGAGCTCTGAGGCGTTGCGAGGTAGCAGTGGCACCGCGGTCATGGCTCGGTACCGATAGTGAGCGTGATGTTCGTGCAGTACGGCGCCTGGCTTGCAGTGGCGGCGATGTCTGCCCAGCCGGCGAGTTCGACTTTACGAACCCCTTCGACGTGCAGCGCGGCATGGATCGCCGACTCTGATACTTCCATCCCCAACCGCCGTCGTTGAAAGACATAGGCCTCGAGCTGCGCGCGGGCGGCGGCCTGGATCGGCTCGGCTTCGGGGCCGATGGTCGTAAGAAACAGCGATGCGCTGATGCTGTACTCGATGACTTCGGCGCTCTGGACGATCAGTCGGTCGGCGACTGGGCGGCGATCTTCGTCTGAGAGATAGCGCTCTACGACGGCCAGCAGCTCTGCTGGCGCGGTGCCGTTACCGATGGCCGACTGCACGGTGATCACTGCAACTGCGGGCGAGGGGCTGACGGCTGAGGCATCGCCGACGCGGCCGTCGGCGGCGCGGGCGTGGAAGATGTAGCTGTTACGCGGTCCCGCGGTACTGAGGCCTTCCCAGGCCATCTGCGCGCGCTCGCGCAGGCTGTCGTCGGACTCCAGCAGTTCCGGCACGGGCGGAACCTTCGACGGATCTCCGGGCTGGATGACCAGGCGCTTGACGTTGTAGTTCGCGGCGAGCTGGTCGAGGTCGGCGCCCTGGGCGCTGGCCAGCATGTTGGCGAGAGCCGCCTCGTTGACCCGCTGGCGCCAGAGCATTTCGCGGTACGCGTTTTCCTCGAGCAGCTTGGTCAGCGGCTCGGACTCCAGGGCGAGGCGGGCGGTGATTTCCGCCTGCTGATCTTCTGGCCAGAGGCTGATGGCGTAGGCCTTGCGCTCGGCGAGTATCTGCTCGTAGTCCAGCTGCTCCACCGCGTGTGGTGGCGGCAACTGGCTGAGGTCGATGGCGACGAAGTTCGTTGTCATGCGCTGGCACCCATCTGCAGGGGGATGCTCAGGTTGTGTGGCTCGTTGCTGTCCACCAGGATGGCGTCAATCTCCATGAGCACCTGGCCGGCCAGGTTCTGCCCGTTGATCTGGACACGGCTCAGGCGGATGCGCGGCTCCCAACGCATGAGGGCCATGGCGGTGGCGGCATAGACCTGTAGCCGGGTGGTGTCGTTGAACGGAGCATCGATCAGCTCCGGCAACTGGCTGCCATATTCGCGTCGCATGACGCGGGTACCGATGCGAGTGGTGAGGATGTCGGCGATCGACTGGCGGATGTGTGCCAAGCGGTCGATGGCGCCGCCGGTATGGGCGTTCATTGCGGTTTCCCCGTCGTAGCGCCGCCCGGCATGACGCCGCCGTGGGTATGACCGACCAGGCTGATGCCCTTGGCGATCACGTCGACGCTCACGGTGACCTTGCCGGTGACGGTTTGGTTGCCGGTCTGGATGTAGTCGCCCTGGTGGGTGATGTCGCCGACGATGCGGATACCGCCGTCGCTGATGAGCTCGGTGGTACCGCCGGCGGGAAGAACTGCGCGCAGGTGGTGGGCGGCGCTGTCGTACTCGATCACCGCGCCGTCGCGGTAGGTGGTGCGATGCAGGGCGTCGCGGTCGCCGTTGGGCGGGATCAGGTCACTGAACAAGCCGGTCAGGACCACGCCATTGGCGGTCTGCCCGGATGGGCTGAAGAGCAGTACCTGCTCGTTCAGGGTGGGGGCGTTCCATTCCCGGTCGGCACCGGCCCGCGGCGATGCCCAGGGCAGCCAGCCGGTCAGCAGGTCACCGGTCAACACACGGACGCGCTGCGCGGCATGGTCCACCGCGGCGATGGTTCCGAGGCGGATCAGGTTCTCGATCATGCGGGAGAGGGCGGCGAAGTCGTTCATGCCGCCGATAGTGGGCGACGCGCGCGCGGGAGGCAGCCAGCGGCGTTTGTAGCGGCCACGCGTACATGCTCAGGCTGGAATGTGAGCGAGCAGCCCCTCGCGGATCATCTCAAGGTCGGCTTCGGTGAAACCGAGTAGACGCCGCTGTGCATAACGGACCTCTGGGGCGCCACGCTCGGCGCGATCCTTCAGCCCGTACTGGTGGACTCGCGCGATCCGCGTGACCCGGCCGGCGAAGGAAACGGTGATTGCCTGGGCGTCGCCCTTGGCGCGCAGATAGCGCACCGTGCGCAGCTTCTGGAACATCTTGATCTTGCGCCGAATACGGCCCTGCTTGCCACGCAGTTCGCGCTTCTTGCGTGGCTCGTAGGCGCTGCCGTCGGGGTTGCGCTGTGCCATCACGCGCGTCTGTTGGCTGCGCCGTAGATCGCGGGCGAGCGAACGCGCGAGGGCAGCACGAGGGCCTGGCTCGAGGGCGCGGAGAATCGGCCCTGCCCAGTCTTCCAGAGCCTGGAGGCTGTCAGCCATTGGCCGGGCGCCTGATCTGCGGTGTCTCGAGCATGACGGCCTCGGTGGGCTTCGGCGGTGTCCACTCGGCCAGCAGCTCGCCGTTGGCGAGCATCTGCATCGGCCCATCGACCTCGATGGCCTCGGTGAGCTGGGGCTCTTCCGGGTGACTCACGTCGTAGCGGCCATCCTCGCGGCGCTTGACGACGACACGCTCGGTCAGCGGCAGAACGATACCGAGATCGACCTTACGGCGGTCGAGCATGTCGGCCTCGAAGGTGATGCCGTCCTGCACCTTGGTGAGGTTGGCCAGCAGCTCCGACTGGTTCACCAGCAGCCAGCCGAGCAGCGGCAGAAACACGCTGTCGGGGTGCCCGGCGAAGTCGGTAAGGATCACCTGCAGGTCATACGCGTATTCGAAGGACAGGCTCTCGGCCGAGGTGCTGCGGACCCTGCCGTTGTCGATGAATATCACCAGGCGGTCGCCGTTGTTCCTGAGTTCCGGCACGGCGGCGAGCAGATGTGCCTTCAGACTATCGGGCTTGTTCATGGGTAGCAGCCCCTTGGGTGCGGATGATCATGTCGACCTTCGCGGCGCATTCGGCCCAGGCCAGGCCGATACGCTCGACTTCAGTCTGTAGGCCGCCGTTGTCCTTCGGTGCCGCTGACTCCAGGCTGCAGGGCGTCACGGCGGGACAGCCACTGATGATAAGCGGCCGCTCCGGTGATAGCGGGGCGCTGTTGCAGCCGGCGAGCAGCATCAGGCAGAGGCTGGTCAGCCCACTGGCGATAGGGTTCATCGTCACGTTTCAGGTCCTCGATCAAGCGTTCGCGGATGGCCAGCGCCTGGCGCAGCTGCTGCCGCTGTTGGTCCAGGTCGGCCTGGGCCTGGCGCTCGCGGGAAAGGGCGGCCTCGAGGGCCGTGATGGTGCCGGCCTGGCGGGAAAGCTGGGCGTCGCTGGCTTTCCTCGCCAGCTCGGCCTGGGCCAGTCGGGCCTGCGCCAGGTCGATGCGCTGCTGCTGCACCCACAGGAGCAGGCCGAGGACGCCGAACAGGGCGGCGCTGTACAGCACCTGGCGCAGAAGGCTCACGCGCTGGCCTCGGCGCAGTTGGCGTGTTGCTCGTAGGCCCGCGCGAGCTTGGTGTCGTAGAGGTTCCGCTTGTAGTCGGGGCCGTTGTAGAGGCGGGCGAAGTCGGCCCATTTGCGAGCCTTCAGCGCCTTGTGTAGCGCCGGGTCGGTGTCGATGAAGCGGACGAACGCTTCGAACTGGGCCGACTCGCTGCGCCCCATGGACTCGGCGAAGGCCTGCACGCTGACGTAGCCCAGGCGTTGCCAGTGGAAACCCATGATCTGGAAGGCGCCCCAACTGGCCGACTCCAGGGCGGCGGTATCGTCGATCTGGCGCGCGTTCGCCAGGCGCTGGTGCTCTGCGGTTCCACCGGCATAGCCGCCCGGGCGAGGGTTCACCAGCGCGGGGAACTGTGCGGCCAGTTGGTCGGCGGTGACCTGATCGTGGGCGGCGAGACGGCGGTACATGATGTGGCGTTCGAACAGGATTGCCGGCTTGCCGTTGCCCAGGAACCCCTGGCCGTTCGACTCGACCTGGTTGACTGCATAGATCGTCGCCATCGGCAGGCCGAGGCGAGCTCCGGCGGCGACGAGGTCGGCGTTCTGCAGCAGGTGCGAGCAGTCAGCGCCGCCGAGGGCGGACAGGGTCTTCGGGCCAGCGATGCCATCGGCGACCAGTCCATGCGAACGCTGGAAGGCACGCACCGCGTCCTCGGTGGCGGCGCCGAAGTGGCCGTCCTCGTAGAGGTTGGCGCCGGCCCAGGTGTTCAGTCGACGCTGAAGCTGGAGGACCTCTTGAGAACGGTCACCATATCGAAGGGTCATGGGGAAGGCCTCAGCAGGGCGGCGACGTTGCCGCGGGAACGGAAGATCAGCAGGCACAGCAGGGCGGCGACGATGGCGTGCCAGATGCTGACCGGTGGGCGGTAGAGCAGGATTTCCAGGCCGCAGATGGCCATGGATGCGCCGAGCAGGCTGGCGAGCAACGAGATGCTGCGGCGGAAGCGAGCGCCGCAGCGCTGGTAGCAGACCAGGCGCAGCGCTGCGGCGATATAGGCCAGGGCGGCGATCAACGGAACGGCAGTCATGAGCATGTCAGCGACCTCCTCGGATGCGGCGCCAGAGGTCGTCGAAGTCGACCTTGTCGACCCAGGCGACCGCCTTGAGGCTGAGGGGAATGACCACCAGGGCGCAGACGAAAGCAGAGAAGGCCAGGTTGGTCAGCCAGGGCACGCGTGCGAGGGCGACATCGGCGAACAGGTAGCCGACGCAGGTCGGCAGGATCAGCGACAGCAGGCGCGACCAGGCCTTCAGGTCCTGCTTCGTGCCGGTGGCCAGCCAGGCGCCGAGCAGGGCGCCGAACAGCATGCCGCCGTCGACCGGAAGGGTTACGCCCAGGCCGAGGCCCATGATGGCACCGGCCGTGGCGGTGGTGGTGAGGTCAGCCATGCGGGGTGGTTCCTTGCAAAGTGGTCAGTCCCATAGGTTCACCATCTGCCGTTCCGGGGCGGCCGTCGGAATGTCCGGCATGGTGACCTTGAGGCCAGGGGGGAGGGTGGGGCCGTGGTCGGCCAGGCCGTGGTTCGCCTCGAGGACTGCCTCGGTCACGCCGGCGGTGCGGCCGTAGAGCCGCCAGCACAGCGCCTCGACGGTGTCGTTCTGGTGGGCGATCGCGACGGCGGCCATCAGATCAGCTCCACCGTCGTGCGGGGACGCTTGAGAAAGTCGCGGATCGCCCAGCGCTGGTCGCGGCGGTAGTCGTCGATGGTGGTTGCGATGTCCTGGGCCTTGTCGTTGCCGCTGGTGGTGGTGTCGTACCAGCGGTAGCGCTCGGCCACTTCGGCGGCGGTGGCAGACTGCACTGCGCGCAGATACAGCTGCTCCAGTTCGGAGGTGTCCCGCACCTTGTCGGACGGCACCTGGGCGAGTTCGGCATAGCCGGCCGCGATCTTCTCAAGGCGCCAGGCCCGCAGCTCGCGGTTGACGCTGATCACCGCGGCAATGACTGCAACTTCGAGGCGCGCCGGATCGACGCTGGAGTCGATGCGCAGGTTCGCGCGCACATGCTCGAGCTCGATGGTGGGCCAGAAGGGATCGCTGTTGATGTGCCCGGCTGGGACCGGGCCGTTGGCGATGAATCCGCTCATGCTGCTGCTCGCTTGAGGTCGCCGGTGGTCGGGGCGTCACTGCTCAGGAAGGAGAGGACCTGGCAGATCGGCCCCGAGCCGGCGGGGCGCGGGGTACGCTCGGTCAACCGCCAGAGGCGGTCAGTTTCTTCTGGAGCCGTTCGGCGGCCTCCAAATCCTTCTTCCCGCCGCACTTGTCGTGCAGTTGGATCGCGCGCTTGAGTAGATCGATGCCGGCTTGCACCTGCCCGGGTTGGCCGGGGCTCTCTACAGAAAGGCCTTCCAGAGTGGCATGGCCGGCGGCGAGATAGAGCTTCGCGCGGGCTTCGTCGGGCATGTCGGCCTGGTCGGTGAGCAGGAGGGTGCGATGCAAGGTCGCAAGGTCGAAGCTGCCGCCGGTCTTCTGTGCCTTGAGCGCGGCCTCGGCGATTTCTTCGGCGATGACGCAGCCGGCGGTACGCGCGAAGCGGTCGGGCATGACCAGGTCGTGTGCGAGCACGTAGTCGGCGATGTCCAGGGCGCCGGCGTAATCGCCGGTATCGATGCGCCAGAGCATGACGGTGGTGACCACCTCGTCCTGGGCGCCCTTGCCGGCCTGAAGCACGCCGGAAATGTACGGCTGGTAGGCCGGCAGCAGCTCGACCTTGAGCGCTGCCTTGCCTTCGCCGGATTGGATGTTCTTCAGGCGGCTGCGATCCTGATACAGCTGGGCGAGCTGCAGCTCATAGGCGTTCGCGCCTTCCATGCCCTGGTGCGGGGCAGTGGCCGCCGCCTCTTGAGCGGCGGTCACGCGCAGGAAGTGCGCCTTGGCGGGACTGAAGGCCATGTCATCTACTCCGCGACTTCGATGTTCTCGACCAGGCAGCCGAGGCCGTAGTCCTCGACGACGTAGGCGTCATTGCTGGACTCGTAGTTCTCGATGCGGTTCTTCTCCGGTACCTCCTTCAGGTAGCGGCGGCGACCGCCGATCTGCCAGTAGAGCGACAGGTTCTTCAGGGTGGTGACCATGAGGCCCTTCTCGGGCACGTAGGGCACTTCCACCGGCGGCAGGCCACCCATGCGCTTCTGCGACAGGATGAGGTCGGTGGCGATCTTCTCGGTTGCCGGCTGGTCCTTGTTCACCATCGGGAAGTACTTGTCGTGGACCAGCTCGCGGCCGAGGATCACCACCAGGCCCGGGTCGCGGCGGTGCCAGGGATCGATCAGGCTGCTGACCACGTCGAACACCAGGGCGTCGAGGTTCTTGTAGTCGGCGTCGGCGCCGTTGCCGACTACCACCTTGCCGGTGGTCTTCCCTTCCTTCAGTACCCGTGCCGGAGCGTTGTTGCGGTACTGCTGGAACCAGCCAATGTTCACGTCCTGCAGCAGCGGGTTGGCGGCGCGGTTGGTGGTAGCCGCGGCGCTGGTGCCGTTGAAGCCGATCATCAGGCGGTCGAGGGCCTGGCGCTTGAGGATCGCGTCGCGCAGCAGGGCCTGGAACTCCGGGAACTTGGCCCAGGCGTCGAGCATGGCGTAGGTGATTGCGGTGTCGAAGTCGGTGTGCTTGCACTCGTAACGCTGATTGTCGAGCGCGGACACGTCGCGCGGCTTGCGTACACCGTCGCCAGTGGTATCGGTACGGCTGGCGATGGTGCCGCTGACACCGATGCCGATCTTCTCGCCTTGCAGCTCGTCGACGCCGTAGACGTTGATCTGCTTCAGGAACTCGCTGGACTCCTGAATGCGTTGCTCCAGCTTCTGCTGGACACTCGGCTCGACGGCGAAGGTCTGGACTGCGGAGCTCACGCCGTTGAGCTTGGCGAGTTGCGCCAGGTAGGCGTCGAACTGTTTGCGGGTTTCGTTGCGCATGGTGCTTTTCCTTTGGATACCGGGGCGGGGGACGGTTAGCAGTCGGTCAGGGCGACACTGCCGCCACCGGTGACCGGGGGCCGCTGCTGTTGGCTGTGGTCCCGGGTGCTATCGAGGGTGCTCTTGAGGTCCGCCAGTTCCTTGGTGACCTTGTCCAACTGGCTGGCCAGTTGCTGGGTCTGCTTCTTCTGCTCGCCGAGTTGCTCGCCCAGGTCGCGGCTGTGTTCGGCGATCGCTTCGACGGCCTCGCCGACCTGGCCGAACTCGGCTTGGGTGCGGGCTTCCTTGCCCTTGAGCAGTTCCTTGACCTTGGTGAACAGCGCCGCGCCGACCGAGGGTTTGTCCTCGTATTCCTCGAATTCGAGGGTGCCCTCTTCGGCAGCGCTGAACAGGGTGTCGGGGTTGGTCTTGCGGCTGGCGAGGGTCCCGTTCTTGGCGCTGAAGGACAGCGCCTCGGTGCCCAGGCTGGCGGGTGAGTCGGTGATGGCCAGGCCGACCAAGTAGGCCTTGCCGGTGTCGGCGAACTTGGGATCGATCTCGACCGAGGTGTAGACCTTCTGCCGCTGCTTGTTCAGTTCCAGCAGCGCCTGGTTGGGCTCCAGTTGGGCGAAGAGGGCGAGCTTCTTCTGCCCGTTGATGTCGATCTCTTCCGCCTTGCACGCCAGCACGTCGCCATAGGCGCCGAACTCACCAGCCGGCCAGGCCCACTTGATGTGCTCGCAGTTGATCCGCGCGCCGTAGGTGTTCGGGTCGTACTGCGCGGCCATCTGCTCGATCCAGTCGCGCTCGATGTTGCGGCCGTCCGTGGTCGCCCCTTCGACGGCGATGCGGAACCATTTGCTGCGGAATTTCTTCATGCCGGGAGTCCTCAATGCGGCTGATGTGGGGTGCATGGCAATGAGGGGCATGTTCGGGACGCGCGCGCGGCCCAGCAATCACGCGGGATTGTAGGGGGCGGAGCTACAAGGGGCGGCGCTACTGAGGGGCGAGGGTGGGCGGCAGCATCTGCGCCATGAACGCTGCCGTCGAAATTCCCATCCGTGACAACCGCCGCCAGGCCAAATTCCTGTACTGGATGGGTTGGCGTGTCTGCGACATCGCCGATCACCTGGGCGAGAAGGACAAGACCCTTCACTCATGGAAGGACCGCGACGGATGGGACCGGGCCGACAGCGTAGAACGGATCGGGGGCGCCCTGGAAGCCCGGTTGGTTCAGTTGATCCTGAAGGACGGCAAGACCGGCGGTGACTACAAGGAAATCGACCTGCTGCATCGGCAGCTTGAGCGTCAGGCGCGGATCCAGCGCTACCAGGGCGGTGGTACGGAAACCGACCTGAACCCCGAGCTTGCCAAGCGTAACGAAGGTCCCAAGCGCAAGCCGAAGCGCAACGACATCAACGAGGAACTGACCGAGAAACTGGTCGAGGCCTTCCTCGACGGTTGCTTCGACTACCAGAAAGACTGGTACCGCGCGGGTAATCAGCGAACCCGCGTGATTCTCAAGTCGCGACAGATCGGCGCCACGTTCTACTTCGCCCGCGAGGCGCTGATCGACGCGCTGGAAACGGGGCGCAACCAGATATTCCTGTCGGCCAGCAAGGCCCAAGCGCACATCTTCAAGGCGTATATCCAGGCCTTTGCGCGCGATGCGGTAGGTGTCGAACTGAAGGGCGACCCGATCATCCTGCCGAACGGCGCGGAACTGCACTTCCTCGGTACCAACGCGCGGACTGCCCAGGGCTACCACGGTAACTTCTACTTCGACGAGTTCTTCTGGACGTTCAAGTTCAAGGAGCTGAACAAGGTCGCCAGCGGTATGGCGATGCAGAAGCGCTACCGCCGGACCTACTTCTCGACGCCCAGTTCGATGGCGCATGAGGCCTACACGTTCTGGACTGGCGAGCGCTTCAACAAGGGCAAGCCGGCCGCCGATCGCATCAAGATCGACGTAAGTCATGACGCCCTGCAGCAAGGGCGGCTGTGCGAGGACCGCATCTGGCGCCAGATCGTCACGATCCTCGATGCCGAGGCCCGTGGCTGCGACCTGTTCGACATCGCCGAGCTGCGTCTCGAGTACGACGCCGAGGCTTTCCAGAACCTGCTGATGTGCCAGTTCGTCGACGACGGCGCGAGCATTTTCCCGCTGACCATGCTGCAGCCGTGCATGGTCGATAGCTGGGACCTGTGGTCGGAGGATTACAAGCCGTTCGCGCTGCGGCCGTTCGGTGATCGCCAGGTGTGGCTGGGCTATGACCCCGCCGAGACGGGCGACACCGCGGGTCTGGTGGTGGTGGCGCCGCCGGCGGTACCGGGCGGCAAGTTCCGCGTGCTGGAGCGCCATCAATTCCGCGGCAAGGACTTCGCCGAGCAGGCCGAGTTCATCCGCAAGGTGACCCAGCGCTACTGGGTCACCTACATCGGCGTCGACACCACCGGCATGGGCTCTGGCGTCGCGCAGCTGGTGCGCCAGTTCTTCCCGGGGGTGCGCACCTTCAGCTACTCGCCCGAGGTGAAGACGCAGTTGGTCATGAAGGCCTGGTCAGTGATCAAGAACGGCCGCCTCGAATTCGACGCCGGCTGGACCGACCTGGCCCAGGCGCTGATGGCTATCCGCAAGACCATCACGGCCGGTGGGCGCCAGTTCACCTATACCGCCGGCCGCAACGACAACACCGGCCACGCCGATCTGGCCTGGGCGCTATTCCACGCATTGCAGAACGAGCCGCTCGAGGGGCAGACCCCCGCGAATACCGGCCGCATGGAGATTTTCGGATGAGCAAACGTCGCAGCCACCGCCGCCAGCAGCCAGTTACAGTCCAGTCCGCCCAGGAAGGCGAGTTCATCCCGCGCCAGGGTGGCCGTGCCGAGGCCTTCACCTTCGGCGACCCGATGCCGGTGCTCGACGGGCGGGGCATCCTCGACTACCTCGAGTGCTGGTCGAACGGGCGGTGGTACGAGCCGCCGCTGTCCATGGAGGGGCTGGCCAAGGCGGTGGGGTCGAGCGTCTACCTGCAGTCGGGCCTGAAGTTCAAGCGCAACATGCTGGCCAAGACGTTTATCCCACACCGCCTGCTCAGCCGGGCGACGTTCGAGCAGTTCTCCCTGGACTGGCTGACATTCGGCTCGGCCTACCTCGAGCAGCCTCGCTCTCGCCTGGGCACGCGGATGCCGCTGCAGGCGCCTCTGGCGAAATACATACGCCGCGGCACCGATCTGGAGACGTTCTACCAGGTGCGCAGCTGGAAGGATGAGCACGAATTCGAGAAGGGCAGCGTGATCCAGCTGCGCGAGGCCGACATCAACCAGGAAATCTACGGGGTGCCGGAGTGGTTCTGCGCCTTACAGAGCGCTCTGCTGAACGAGTCGGCCACGCTGTTCCGGCGCAAGTACTACAACAACGGCAGCCACGCCGGCTTCATCCTCTACATGACCGACGCCGCACAGAACGAGGAAGACATCGACGCGCTGCGCACGGCGCTGAAGACCGCGAAGGGGCCGGGCAATTTCCGCAACCTGTTCGTTTACGCGCCGAACGGGAAGAAGGAGGGGATCCAACTGATTCCGGTCAGCGAGGTGGCGGCCAAGGACGAGTTCGGCTCGATCAAAAACATCAGCCGCGACGACCAGCTCGCCGGCCTGCGGGTCTATCCGCAACTGATGGGGGTTGTGCCGCAGAACGCTGGTGGGTTCGGATCCATCAGCGACGCGGCAGCGGTCTGGGCCAGCCTGGAACTCGAGCCAATGCAGGCGCGCCTGCAGCAGGTCAATGAGCTGATCGGGGAGGAGGTTGTGAGGTTCACTGCCTTGGGCCTGCCTTCGCTCCGTTGATCTACCGAGCTTTTGCGCGAGGCAAAAAAAAGCCCTCACTTGATGAGGGCCTTTTCGAATCTCTTTGAGTTCAGCCTGCAGCAGCTGCTGCTAGCACCTTGCATTGGCGCTCGGTGGATTTCTTCATCACGACTTTGTATACACGCTTCTTCTCTTCGGAAGACGCGTTACGAACGAATTCAGAGAATTTCGTGGTTGTGCCCGGCTTTTTCACTGTAAAAATGCTCATTTCAATCCTTAGCCTCGCTGTAAAAGCATCTGCTCAAGGGACGCGCGATCATAGGTTTCGGGGACATGGCTGTCAATCCGGTCTATGTTCGCCTCGTAAACACGGTGGGATCCGTCGTTGTTTTTCAGCAGCAGATCCACCTCTATCGACCCTCCGAAGCGTTGCTTGAGCCGATTCACGACGTCTCTCGCCGCGAAATACTGTCTCACAAACTCTTCGATCGGGATTTTTCTTCCCTCTACTCGCTCTCGAGCTTGGACAAATTCCCATGCAAGGTCAGGCCGCTGGTACACGTACAGGATTAGCACAGTCCTGCCCTTGCGCAAGGATCGCTGGATGTTCCGCTCTGCTATCTCGTAGTTGGCTAGCGTGCCGTCCAAGAGAAATGACTGTCGCTGATCCAGGGCCAAATCATGAATCTTCTCTACCAAAATAGAGACGGCAGGTTGGAACAGCCAGGAATTCCCTCCCGTGTACCCTTCGAACTCAGACCGCAATTCGTCTGGATCGATCCGTAGAACCTTTGACCCGATCTCGTCGAACTGAGACAGGAGCTCGATCGAGGCTTCTGTCTTGCCTGCCCCAGGGGACCCGGCCATGAAAACTGACACGGGGTTTTCCTCTCGAGCATATATCTGGGGGCTTGTTAGCCGCTTTGCAATGGACTTCTTGTTCGCTCTGGCGAACGCGATGGCGCCATCGCAAATTGCCTGCTCCTCAGCGCTTAACGGCATGGGACCTCCTGTCACCCATCACAGCTCAAATCTCGCCTACAACCACCGGTTGGCGCCAATCAGCTTTCTCTATCGAGAAATGCCATTTTAAAGGAAAAATGAATGGTTTTTGCGCAATTCCGCTCGGCGCGCGCAGTCGTCCCCCCGCCACGCCTCCGCTCTAAATAGACCTCTTTTTCTGCACTTCTGCACAGCGCCGCCAACGGCCCAGGCTGGGCGCTACCTTCCGATTTCCGAACTCGGAAATCCCTGCGAATCCCTGCACCAGAGGCCCTTTTCTGAGGGCGGCAAGGGGCCTTCCTGGGGGCGTTTTTCTGTTGACCCCTCGGAAAAAGGTAATTTCGGTAATTTGGGGTTCTAAGCGGGCTGTATGCCGCGTGGTTACTGGCTTTCAGCAATTACCTTGAAAGGTAATTTAGGGTAATTGGAAAGGTAATTTTTTTGTAAGCCATTGATTTATAAGGGGTTCATAAATCGGCGAGCTTACCCAGCACAAAGGTAATTCGATTACCTCAAAATTACCCTATTATTACCTTTAAAAAGCTTCTGTAAGCTATTGAATTGAAAGGAGGAAATGGCAGTTCTGAAAACGAATTACCAAAATTACCCAATTTCGATGGGTCAACATAAAACGAGGGGTTGCCAGGCGGGGCGGGCATTGGAACCTGGCTCTCTGCCGTTTGTTCGCTCTCCGTGCGCACTTGCCAGTGACGCACGCAAACGGCCCCCGAAACGGCCCCCAGCACTTGCGCTCGATGCGCCTGGGCGGCTGGAAGGCCCGGAAATACTGGAGCGGGCGAAGGGAATCGAACCCTCGTCATGAGCTTGGGAAGCTCAGGTAATGCCATTATACGACGCCCGCTCGGATGGCTTTTGCGGCCAGGGCGCCTTTTTACCAGATGCGCGGCGGCAGGTGAAGCCCGGGGCGGGGTTTTTGTTGATTTCGCTGGGTTTTTCCGCCAGGGGAGCGGGGCTCCCCGTGGCGGTGGCGGTTAGCTGGCGAGGGCGGCGAGGGGGACGCTGGCGCCGTTGGGCTGGGGGCGGTAGATCGGGTTGAGCGGCTGCGTGCGCTGCGGGCGGAGGAAGGCCAGCAGGGCGTCCTGGGTCTGTTGCCAGGCGGCCTTGTGCTCGACGTCGATGAAGTGGCCGGCATTGCGGATGGTGTGGAATTCCGCGCCGCGGATCAGTTGGCCGAACTGGCGGGCTTCGTGGGGCGTGGTGTAGATGTCCAGCTCGCCGTTCATGAACAGCACCGGGATCTCGATGCCGGCGAAGCTCTCGGTATAACTATCGGCGTTCAGGCGCAGCACTTCGCGGATATGGAAGTGCATCTGGTGGTATTCGTGCTCGTCCAGGCTGCTGACGTGGCGGAAGTTGTAGCGCTTGAACAACTGCGGCAGGTAGCGGCCGATGGTTTCGTTGACCAGGTTGCCGATCTGGGTGCGATCGCAGGCGGCGAGGTAGTCGAGGCCGCGATGCAGGTAGTCGAGCATGGCCGGGTTGAGCTGAGGCGAGAATGAGTTGACCACCGCCCTGCGGATCCGTCCGGGACGTTGCACCAGGGCCAGTAGGGTGGCGACGCCGCCCCACGAGAACGACATCACTACCTCGGCACGGAAGCGTTCGATCAGTTCCAGCAGGATCCTGGCCTCGCATTCCTTGCTGATCGGCGTGTGGTTTTCGTTATGGGGTTTGGACTGGCCGGCATACGGCTGGTCGTAGAGCACCACGTTGTAATGCGGCTGCAGGTACTTCACGGTCTGGGCGAAGGACGCTGTGGTCGACAGCGAGCCGTTGACCAGGATGATGGTCTGCTGCGCCGCGGGGTTGCCGTAGAACTCGGTGTGAATCCTGTATTGCCCGTGGATCTCGATGATGGCTGTTTCCGGCCTCATGTCGCTTCCTCCTGGAATCGTTCGATGGGAACGCGGCGACCTGCTTGTCGCGGCGAATACAAAATGCTCATGGGCAGATGAAAGCGCCTCCCAATGACAGTTGAATGTCATTCGGATGGATTTGATAAACTTTTGATTTTCAACGACTTACAGGCAAATAGAGAGCGTCCGAAATCCTCTCGGATTTTGGCGAAGCGGCTATTGGCCGGGCAGGAAAGGCCGGCGCCGAAGCGCGGGCAGTCACGCGGGCTTTCTTGGAAGTCGTTTGTGACTGGTCAGTCACAACGTGAGCGTCAGTTAAGCAGCCGGCGTGCCGGGCTGCAAGCCCTGTTTCGCTTTTGGATGGGGGAAGGGGGGCTGGAATCCGACGAAATGCCGCGAGGCAAGTACCGATGCTGCGATTTCGGGATGCCGGGAAGGAAAGGGACGGCGCGGCCGCCGCCCCGGCGGTTCATTTGAGCAGGCTGGCGATGACTTCCGGCGTACGCGCCGCACGTGCCACGGCGCAGCTCTGCGGGGCGAGGAAGCGCGAGGTTTCCAGCCACTTCGGCTGTGGGTAGTAGGCGAACACGTAGCTGCCGCGCTTGAGGGTGTTGATCAGCCGGGCGGCTACGGCCGGGCGTACCGCAGGGCAGCCCTGGCTGCGGCCCAGGCGACCGAGTCCGGGAACCACCCTGGGATCGGCGTAGGCAGCGGAATGCATGACGATGGCGCGTTCTTCGCTCTTGTCGTTGAAGCCCGGCTCCAGGCCAACCAGGCGCAGCGACTGACCATGCTTGCCGGTATAGAGCTGGCCGGTCTGGAACAGCCCGATCGACGACTGGTAGCTGTTCGGCCGGTTGGAGAAGGAGGTGGCAAGGTCATCGCCGCTGTTCTTGCCGTGGGTCACCCACTCTTCGAAGAGCAGCTTGCGGGCCTTCAGGTCGAATACCCAGAGACGCTTGTCGCGCGACGGCCGCGAGTAGTCGATCACCGTCAGCAGGCCGTTGTCGCCGCCCTGGCTGGCACTCGCGCAGGCATAGGCGGTAAGGGCCAGTTCGAGGGTCGGCAGGCTGGCCTGGGGAGCGAGTTTCTGCAGGTCCTTGGCGGAGGGAAGTGGCATGGCGAATACCGGCCCGCTGGCCAGTGCGCAAAGGGTGGCGCCCGCCAGGCTCAGCCTGCGCAGGGCGGCACGGAGGAAGGTTGGCATACGAGCAGTATTCCCATCGGTTCAGTGTGGTTTTTACCGGATGAGAGGCATTGTGCTCGATTTTTGAACAACTTGCCGACTACTTTTTAAGCGATTTCGTCGGATTGTTCGGTGTTTCCGTGGCGATCACCGTGAAATCGGAGTCGCTGTGGGTGTCCCGGGTCGAGGCCCAGTCGGTGATCACCAGGGTGCTGCCGACGTCCATGGCACCGAGCATTTCGCGGACGAAGGTCGGGTCCATGCGGATCTTGCCCAGTTGCTCGGAGGGTGTCAGGCCCTGTCCCGGGTTGCTCACCTGGACCACCGACCAGCGCAGGTTCGGCGAGGTCTCGCTGATTTCTTCCGGGGTCGGCTTTTCCAGCAGCGAGAACACCGCCATGCCGGTTTGCGGGCGTGCCGGCAACTGCACCGGTGCGGTGCCGATGCGCTGGCCGCCGCGATAGACATAGGCGCGCTGGTCGGCGCGGCTGATCAGCACCGACAACGGACCGCGTTCCGCGCCGGGGTCGTTCCAGGCGATTTCTCCGGGCTCCACCGGCAGCGTCACCGGTCGCCCGTCCGCTACCGTCGGTGCCAGCAGGCCGGGGTGGTCGACTTCCTTCGGCGCGCTGCTGGCGTTGGAAATGATTACCGTGGTGGAGCTGAATCCGGTGATGCCGTAGAGCTTCTTGGCGAACGCCATGGGCAGGCGGATGCAGCCGTGGGAGGCGGGATAGCCGGGCAGGTTGCCGGCGTGCAGGGCGATGCCGTCCCAGGTCAGGCGCTGCATGTAGGGCATGGGCGCGCTGTTGTAGAGGTCGGACTTGTGGTCGACGCTCTTTTGCAGGATCGAGAACACTCCGGTCGGGGTCTCCCGGCCCTTCTTGCCGGAGCTGAGGGTGCTGACCCCGATGGCGATACCGTTGCGGTAGATGTAGGCCTTCTGTTCGGTAAGGCTGACCACGATGGTCACTGGTCCCTGCGGGGAAACCTCAGGGTACCAGAGGTACTCGCCGGGCTTCATGCTCTTCAGCCGCGCCTTGATGTCGGCCGGCGGCAAAGGCGCGTTCGCTGGGCTGGCGGGCGCCGCGTGGAGGCTGCCGACGGCGAAGGCCAGCAGCAGTACGGCAAGGGATCTTTTCATTGGCGCTTTCTCTTGCTCCATGCGGGAAAGGCTGTCGCTCCGACAGATGCCATTCAGCTTAGCGTCGCTCGCGACGGCCGGCCAAACCCCTGCGGTCCGGCCTCTTTCGGTGGACAGGCGGCGGGCGGCGGGGTTTCACACCGAACAGATTTCTTCAGCATTCAGGGGGCGCCAGGCACCCGGCGGCAACTGCGGGTCGAGACAAATATCGCCCATGCGCTCGCGGTGCAGGCGCAGCACCTTGTTGTCGAAGTGGCCGAACATGCGCTTGACCTGGTGATAGCGGCCTTCGTGCAGGGTCAGGCGGGCGCAGCGTGGGCCGATCGGTTCGAGCTGCGCGGGGAGGGTGACCAGGTCTTCGAAGCGGAAGTGGAGGCCGGCGGCGAAGGCATCCACGTAGCGTTGGTCGATGGGCGCCTCGGTTTCCACGTAGTAGACCTTGTCGCGCCGGCTGCCCGGCAGGGTCAGGCGGCGCGACCACTGGCCATCGTTGGTCAGCAGCATCAGGCCGGTGGTGTTGTAGTCGAGACGACCGCCAATGTGCAGGTCGTCGCGCAGGTCTTCCGGGAACAGGTCGAGGACGGTCGGGTGTTGCGGGTCGCGGGTGGCGCTGACGCAGCCCATCGGTTTGTGCAGCATGTAGTAGCGCGCCGGCTTGCCAGCCTGGAGCAGCCGCTCGTCCAGTTCCACCCGGCTGAACACCCGCACCTCGTGGGTGCCGTCGCGCACCACCTGGCCGTCCACGCGCAAGCGTCCACCGGCGATCAGCATCTGCGCGTCGCGGCGGCTGAGTTCGGGCAGGTTGGCGAGGAAGCGGTCCAGGCGCATCAGTCGTCGGCGTCGGGCGGCAGCAGTTGCGCGCAGCGTGGGCAGAGGCAGGCGCGGCGGCGCAGCTCGGCGGGAATCCGCTCCAGCACGGCCGCATCGATCTCCGTGGTGAAGCACCAGCAAGCCTGGGTGGCGCTAGCGGGATAGGCCAGGGTGCAGCGGTTGGATTGCTGGCACAGCGGGCAGCGGCCTGGATCGATTTCGCTGTTCATGGCGCGGTGGATGGCTGGCGGGTGCCCAGGGTGCAGGGCCCGGCGCGCGGATGCAAGCATCGTGCGCCAGGCGGGGCGTTTCAGCGGCGAACGGCGTTGGTGATCCAGGGCTCCAGGCGCTGGCCGAAGCTGAGGTGCAGTTCCAGCGGCGCTAGCCGGTAGTTTTGTCCGTCGACCTTGGCGAATACCGCGTGCCATTGTCGTGGCACGTTGATCGCGGCGAGGTCGGTACGGCTGATGTAGCCGCCGACCAGCGTCCTGCCTCCGTCGACCGCGGACCAGGGACGCACCCGGCCCTTGACGATGGCGTAGCGCTGGCGCTCGGGGTAGCGCTGGCGCAGGGCGGCCAGGTCGAGGCCGGTGTCGACGATGAACAGTCGGCTGGCCTCTCCCTGCTCATGCTTCAGTTGGTGGCGAGCGGCCTCCATCTGGCTGGACAGCATTTCGTCCTTGGGCAGGGCCTTGCTGCGGGCGCGGGCCTCGGCCAGGCGCTCCTCGGCCAGGCGTACTTCGCGGCGATAGGCCGGGCCGTCGAGCTCCAGGACCAGCAGCACCTGTTTTTCCTGTTGGCGGCGGTAGCGCCATACGCTCTCTTCGTCGAGCGCGTCCGGGATGCTGAAACCGAGGGCGCGCATCTGCTCGGGCGGCAGCGGGGGAGCGAGGTCACTGGGCGGCTCGCTGCTCGGCGAGCGAAGCTCCAGGCGCAGTTCGACGCCACTGTTCTCTTCGCTCCAGAAACCGTAGGACCAGTTGCGCTGGAGCTCGCGCTGGCTGAGCACCAGCTTGCTTTCGGCCTCGCCGGACCGGTTCCAGGCGACGCCACCGAGGGCGGCCAGGTTCGCCGCCAGCAGCAGGAGGCTGCCGGCGATCAGGGCGTTGCGACGGTTGCGATTCATGCGTCAGTCCTCGCGGCGATGCCCAGGGGCGTGCGCAGGCGGCGCAGGACCAGCAGGATCAGCAGGGCGCTGAGGCCGAGCACCAGGAAGAACAGGTACTTCGGCATCGCTTCCCACCACCAGTCGAAGAACTTGGTGTAGAGGAAGATGACGAAGAAGGTGATCCCGGTATTGCTCACGTCCGCCCAGTTGCGTCGCGCGCCGAGCCAGATCACAAGGGCGGCGGCGACGAAGCCGGCGACCTGGTAGAGCCCCTCGATGAGCGCCGACGGTAACGCCAGGTAGCTGCCTGAGCCCCAGTTGGCCAGCACCAGCATCGGCAGGAACAGGCCGAGCAGGGCGAACACCCGGTAGATCACGGCGAAGCCGCTGAAGTTGCGCTGATCGAAGCACAGCGGCACGGCGAAGATCAGCGCGGCGGCGGGGAAGAAGTTCTCCGGTCGCTCGCCTACGCTCAGCCAGTAGCCGCCGCCCCAGGTGCCGACGCGCGCGGCGATGAAACCCATCACGCAGAGGATCGCCGCCGCCAGCAGCAGGCGGGCGTTGCACAGGTAGGCCAGGAGCAGGGCGTAGAGCGCCCAGGGCACCAGCGCCAGGTCGCTGGGGGTGACGTTGAATATCTGCCCGAGCATGGTCAGGTCGAGGACGAAGCAGGCGAACGCGACCATCGCCGCCAGCTTGCTGAAGTAGCCCGAGGCGTCCTTGGCCTGGACCCAGAGCGTGGCGAAGAACGCGGCGAAGGCGCTGCCGATCAGGATCGCCACCTGGGCGACGGTGGGGAACAGGCCCCAGAAGCGATAGAACAGCAGGAACACGCTGGCGGCGAAGGCCAGGGCGCCGAAGAACGAGGCTACCCGCATGCCCAGCGAAAGTTGCTGGCTGCGCAGGTCGTGGTCGATGTCGAAACGGTCGCGGTAGCTGTCCAGCAGGGCCAGGTGATAGTCGGCGAGTTGCCGGGCCTGGGCCGGTTCGAGGCGGAACGCCTGCTCCTGGTCGAGGCGTTGCAGCTCGCGCTGGAACACCAGGATGTCGTTGGCGCGCTGCTGTGCCTGGGCGCGGTCGATGGGTTGCATGCATGCTCCTTGAGCGGTTCCGGCGGGGCCGGCAGTCCTTGGTCCGCGCACTCTACCGAGAAACGCCGGCTGCGGTCACGTTCTGGAGGCCCGTGTCGTTGGTCGGATTCAGGGAATTTCCGTTTTTTCCTTCGGTCTCTATTGCAGCCGGGTTGCAACCGCCGCAACCGGCTTCCCGCTCCATCGGGATCTTGTCCAGGCGTGGTTCGGCTGCGTTCTGCGATGAAGGAGAATGCTGATGGTCATGCGATTGTTCGGGCTGCTACTGGCGGCCTTCCTGATGAGCGGTTGCAGCGTTCGGGTGCCGGGCGCCTACGTCGAACTGGATCCGTTCGACGATGGCTACTACGGCTACGATCGCGGCGGCCCGCCCCATTGTCCTCCGGGCCACGCCAAGAAAGGCTGGTGCTGAGCCCACTTCCATTTCCCGAGTCTTCACGTCGTATGCGCGCCTCGCGGCGTCGCCGGTCGTCCGGCCGGTCGGCAGCGGGGCCGCAGGAGGCTGCCATGTGGCGCACATTCCTGAGAGTCCCGCTTCTTCTGCTTCTCGCCAGCCTGGGTGGCTGCGCGGTGTATGACTACGACTACGATGACGGCGATTGGCGCCACTATCGCGGCCAGCCCTACGGCTACGCCTACGAAGTGCCGCGCTATCGCGTGTATGACGATGGCTGGCGCAGCGAACGGCGCTACTACTCGACGCGCTACTACGACCAACGCTACTACCCGGCGCCACGCCGCTACGATGGCCACCGCGACTACCGGCGCGAGCAATATCGCTACCAGCAGCGCTACCACGAATCGCGCCCGGCCCATCGTGGCGAGCGGCATCCGGGCAACTGGCAGCGCGGCGGCCAGCCGCAATGGCGCGGGCATTCTCCGCAACGCTGGCAACAACACGGTCGGCAGGATCGTCCGGGACACCAGGGCCAGCAGGGCGGGACACCTCGCTGGCGCAACTGAGGTGCGCAAGGAAAGGCGGCGCCTGCGGGCGCCGTCGTGCTTTCCAGTCGAAAGTGCGGACCCTCTTGGCGCATTTGCTCGGCACACTCTGCCGATACCGAAACGAGGAGGTTCCCATGAGTCATTTTCTGTCGTTCGCCAAGGGCGCCCTGGCGATGTTCTGGCTCGTCGCGCTGGTCAACCTGGCCTACCCGCTGGGCGAGTTGCATCGACCGATCCTGCTGTTGTCCGGCGTGCTGGTGCTGGTCCATGCCGCCGAGATCCTGCTGCTCAACGGGCGTCTCAAGGCGCGCCCGGCACCTTGGCTGGAGCGCCTCCAGGTGCTGCTGTTCGGCGTCCTGCACCTGCGTAGCCTCGGCTGATTTACCCAGGCTTTACTCTCGCCGCGGGCACCGCCCGCGCGCCGCGCAGTCCGATGTGCAGGTTCCGGAACAGGCAATCCTCCCGCATCCGCAGGAGAGGCCGGAACCGCACAGGAGGCGCCATGCGTCGTTTGCTTTCCCTGCTGATCCTCGTCCTGCCGCTGTCGGCCTGCGTGGTCTACGACCGCAACGACCACCGGCATCGTCCCGACTACCGCTACGAGCGCTATCACGACCGCGACCGTGACAACCGCGGGCGCGACTGGAACCGTTCCTGGCAGGAGCGCCGCGACGACGCTCGCTGGCGCTGATCCTCAGGTGGCGGCGAAGCGCCGGTCCTGTTCCAGCACCCGCTCGACGAACACTGCCGCGGCCGGCGACAGGCTGCGGCCGGCGCGGCTGACCAGACCGTAGGCGGAGCCCTTGGCGCGGGCGGGCTCGGCGCCGGCGGGCCAGGGCAGCAGCGCCAGACGGCCGGCCTCGACGTCGGCGGCAACCACGTCCCAGGGCGCCAGGCTGATCAGCTCGCTGGAGCCGACCAGGCCCTTGAGCATCAGCACGTCGTCGCACTGTATGCCGAGCGGTTCTTCGCGTTGCAGCAGGCGCGCCAGGTCGCCGCGGACTGCCTCGGGCAGGCGCGGGCCGGCCAGCGGGTAGTCGGCCAGTTGCTCGGCGCTCGGCCTCACCAGACGCAGCAACGGATGGCCGGGGCGGCAGAAGAGTACGCCGGGATACTCGCGTAGCGGGTGGATGCGCAACTGCGGATCGCCTTGCAGCTCGCGGATATCGGCGACGAAGAGTTCGACGGCGTCATCCAGCAGGCGCTGGCGTAGGGTCTGCCAGTCTTCGATGAGCAGTACGACGCGCACGCGTGGGTGGGCGCTGGAGAAACCGGCCAGTGCCTCGGGCAACAGCCGTGCGGCGGGGAAGGGACCGCCGCCCAGGCGTAGCTCGCCGCTGTCGAGATTGGCCAACTGGCTCACCGCGTTGTGCAGTGCGCGATGCCCGGCCAGCAGGCGCCGAGCGTGTTCCAGCACCAGCCGGCCGTGGGCCGTGAGGGCCACGCCGCGGCTGCCGCGCTCCACCAGGGTGCAACCCAACTGTCCCTCCAGCGCCTGGATGCTGCGTGACAGCGCCGGCTGGCTGAGATTCACCGCTTCGGCGGCGCGGGCATAGTGGCCGTGCTCGGCGAGGGCGACGAAGTGGCGGAACTGGCGTAGATCGCTCATGCGGACTCCGTATCGAATGTGGACCTGGAATGCATTGGAATTATTGCCGTGCCGCTCGGCATAGTGCCAGCCGAAGCCCACAACAATAAAACGGAGTATCCGATGAGCCGTCTGCTTGCACTCCTGGCGCTCGCCCCGCTGCTCGCCGGCGCCGCCGAAACCACCGCGCCCAAACCGCCCAGTGCCTTCACCGTCGAGGCCCAGCGGCGGGTCGAAGCGAAATTGCCCTTCGCCGACCGCGCCGACTTCGAGCGCGCCGACCGCGGCCTGATCCGGCGCCCGGAGCGGTTACTCATCCGCAACCCCGACGGCAGCGTCGCCTGGCAGCTCGGTGGCTACGACTTCCTCCTCGACGGCAAGCCTCGCGACAGCATCAATCCCAGCCTGCAACGCCAGGCCCTGCTCAATCTCAAGTACGGCTTGTTCGAGGTTGCCGAGGGTATCTACCAGGTGCGCGGCTTCGACCTGGCCAACATCACCTTCATCCGCGGCGACAGCGGCTGGATCGTGGTCGACACCCTGACCACCCCGGCCACCGCCAGGGCGGCCTACGAACTGGTCAGCCGCGAGCTGGGCGAGAGGCCGATCCGTACGGTGATCTACAGCCACGCCCACGCCGATCACTTTGGAGGCGTGCGCGGTCTGGTAGAGCCACAGCAGGTCGCCAGCGGCGCGGTGCAGATCATCGCTCCGGCCGGCTTCATGGAGGCGGCGATCAAGGAGAACGTCCTGGCCGGCAACGCCATGATGCGCCGCGCCACCTACCAGTACGGCACGCAACTGCCCAAGGGGCCGCAGGGGCAGGTCGACATGGCCATCGGCAAGGGATTGGCGCGCGGACCGCTGAGCCTGCTGGCGCCGACCCGCCTGATCGAAAGCGAGGGCGAGGACCTGGTGCTGGACGGCGTGCCGTTCACCTTCCAGAACACGCCGGGTACCGAATCGCCGGCGGAGATGAACATCTGGCTGCCGCGGCAGAAGGCCCTGCTGATGGCCGAAAACGTGGTCGGCACCCTGCACAACCTGTACACCCTGCGCGGCGCCGAGGTACGTGATGCGCTGGGCTGGAGCAAGTACATCAACCAGGCGCTGCATCGTTTCGGCAGGCAGGCCGAGGTGATGTTCGCAGTGCACAACTGGCCGCGCTGGGGCAACGCGGAGATCGTCGAGGTGCTGGAGAAGCAGCGTGACCTGTACGGCTTCCTGCACGACCAGACCCTGCACCTGGCCAACCAGGGCGTGACCATCGGCCAGGTGCACAACCGCCTGCGCCTGCCGCCCAGCCTCAACCAGGAATGGTACGACCGCGGCTACCACGGCTCGGTCAGCCATAACGCACGGGCCGTGCTGAACCGCTACCTGGGCTACTACGACGGCAACCCGGCGAGCCTCGACCCGCTCAGCCCGGAGGACTCGGCGGGCCGCTACGTGGAATACATGGGCGGCGCCGAGCGCCTGCTGGAGCAAGCGCGGGCGTCGTACGCCAGGGGCGAATACCGCTGGGTGGTCGAGGTGGTCAACAGGCTGGTCTTCGCCGAGCCGGATAACCGGGCCGCGCGCGAGCTGCAGGCCGACGCCCTGGAGCAGCTCGGCTACCAGGCGGAGAACGCCGGCTGGCGCAACAGCTACCTCAGCGCCGCCTACGAACTGCGCCACGGCGTACCGCGCGACCAGCCGACGATGAAGGCCGGCAGCGCCGATGCCCTGGCGGCGATGGACACCGGCCTGCTGTTCGACTATCTCGGCGTGCGCCTGGACGCCGGCGCTGCGGAGGGCAAGGCGCTGAGCATCAACCTGCGCCTGCCGGACATCGGTGAGAACTACCTGCTGGAACTGAAGAACTCGCACCTGAACAACCTGCGCGGCGTGCAGAGCGAGGACGCCGGGCAGACCGTGAGCATCGACCGCGCCGATCTCAACCGGCTGCTGCTCAAAGAGGTATCGGCGGTACGCCTGGTCTTCGAGGGCAAGCTGAAGAGTTCCGGCAATCCGCTGTTGCTGGGGCAACTGTTCGGCATGCTCGGCGACTTCGACTTCTGGTTCGATATCGTCACGCCGGCGGCGAAGTCCGAAGGCTGACGACGAAGGCGCCCGAGAGGGGCGCCTGGTCTTTTCAGTAGGCCACGGTGAAGCGCTGGCGATGATGACGGGGCTGCTCGGCCTCGTCGAGCATGGCTACCGCCAGGTCTTCCAGGGAAATCCGGCTCTCGCCCTTGGCGTCGAACAGAACCTGGTCGCCGCCGAGGCGGAACTTGCCGCTGCGCTGGCCGGGTTCGAGGAGCATCGCCGGGCTGAGGAACACCCAGTCCAGTCGTTGCTCGCCGCGCAGTTGGTCGAGGGCGTCGGCGGCGCCGAGGGCGCCCTGCTTCCACTGCTCGGGGAATTCCGGGCTGTCCACCAGGCGCTGGCCGGGGGCGATCTCCAGGCTCCCGGCGCCGCCGAGAACCAGCAGGCGCGGCACGCCGGAGCGTTTCACGCCGTCGAGAATGGCCTGGCTGCCGGCGGCGTGGCGGGCGCGGAGGTCGGCGCTACCCCAGCCGCCGTTGAAAGCGCTGATGACCACCTCGTGGCCTGCCACGGCGCTGGCCACCTGGGCCGGGTCGCTGACGTCCGCCTGCGCTACGCAGAGGCCGTCGCACGCCGCCAGCTTGCTCGGGTCGCGGACCAGGGCGGTCACCGCGTGGCCGCGTTGCAGGGCTTCGTTGAGGAAATAGTGGCCGACGTGGCCGGTGGCGCCGATCAGGGCGATTTTCATGCTGCACCTTCCGTTCGAGAAATGCCGCAGAGCGGCGTCGATCAGCATCATCCGCCCTGCGCTCGCCGGGATAAACCGCTGCGCGGGGGATGCACTCGTTAGCCCAGCTTAATAATCAGACCTCCTCGCTGTCGCTCATCAGGGTCAGGCTGCGGGCCACGGCGAGGGCGATGAACAGGACCCCGATCACTCCTTCGCTGCCGGCCAGCAGGCGCGCCAGCGGGTTGATCGCCTGGATGTCGCCATAGCCCACGGTGGTCAGGGTCACCAGGCTGTAGTAGACGAAGGTATCCAGGCCGAGTGCGCCATGGCTGGCGATGAAGCTGGCCGGCTGCATCTGTTCGACCATGTAGTAGGCGAGAGCGAAGGCCAGCGCCATCTGCAGGTAGAGCGCGCAGAGTCCGTAGAGCAGCTCGTGGGTCACCGGGCGCTCCTGGGTGACGCGGCGGAACAGCGCGGCGAACAGGGTCAGGTACAGCAGGATCAGGCTCAGCCCGCGCAGCAGGCCGGGCGGCAGGCTGGAGTAGGGACTGCTGAAGTCCGCAGTGGTGTACAGGGCCAGGCTGAACAGGCCGAAGAAGGCCGTCAGGTAGACCAGCGGACTGCGTCTGCGCAAGGTGTTCATCCCGGCCAGCACCAGCAGCAGGAGGCTGCCGAGCACCCGTGGCTTGGTGCTCGACGGCAGGCCGAGGATCGCCGTGAACAGCACGGTGGAAAAGAACAGCAGGCGGAAACGGTAACGCAGCAGCAGGGCGTTCAAGGCGGGCTCCTCGCATCGTCGAATCGACCAGCCTGGGCGCGGACCCGCCTGCCTGTCTATTGGCCTTGGGTCGGATCGAACAATTTCTGCACCACGGAAAAGTCCCGCTCCGCATAGCCCTGCTTCAGCAGCAGACGGTACAGGCTCAGCGCCAGGCTGCCCATCGGCGTGCTGCTGGCGCTGGCCTGGGCGGCTTCCTGGGCCAGCCCGAGGTCCTTGGCCATCAACTGGGCCATGAAGCCGCCGCTGTAGTCGCGCGACGCCGGAGCGTTCTCCATAACCCCCGGCCAGGGGTTGTAGACTTCCAGCGCCCAGTTGCCACCGGAGCTGCGGCGCATGATCTCGGCCAGCACCTTCGCCTCGAGGCCGTTGGCCACGCCCAGGGCCATGGCTTCTGCGGTACCGATCATCAGCACCGCGAGGAGCTGGTTGTTGCACACCTTGGCCACCTGGCCGGCGCCGTCGGGGCCGGCATGGAAGATGTTGCGACCCATGGCCTCGAACAGCGGCCGGGCCTTCTCCAGGGCTTCGGCGTCGCCGCCGACCATGAAGGTCAGGGTGCCGGCTGCCGCGCCGGCAGTGCCGCCGGACACCGGCGCGTCGAGCATCGCCAGGCCGCGCTCGCGGGCGGCGGCGTGGACCTTGCGCGCCGAGGTCGGGGCGATGGTCGAGCATTCCAGCACCAGGGTGCCGGGGGCGATGTGCGCGAGCAGGCCATCGTCGTCGAGGTACAGGCCTTCGACGTGCTGGCTGGCCGGCAGCATGCTGATGACCACGTCGGCGCCCTGCACCGCGTCGCGGGCACTGCGGGCGGCGCTGGCGCCGGCGGCGACCAGGCCGTCGACGGCGCTCTGCACCAGGTCGAAGACGTTCAGCAGGTAGCCGGCCTTGAGCAGGTTGGTGGCCATCGGCGCGCCCATGTGGCCGAGGCCGATGAAGGCGATCTGTTTCATGGAGCTCCTCCTGTGGCGGCCGCGAGGCCTCTTGGGGATGCTGTGAAACAGCTTAGACGCTATGGACGTGGCGGGTCCGCGCCCTCCTTCGGCAGAGGGCGGCGCGGCGGATCAGAGCCCCGCCAGTGGATGCTCGCCCTCCCAGGTCGGCTCGAAGTGCGCCTCGATCACCGCCTGCGGGATCGATTCCACCTGCGGCCAATGCCAGTTCGGTGCGTTGTCGCGATCGATCAGCCTTGCGCGTACCCCCTCGGCGAAGTCCGGATGGCGCGTGCAGTTCAGGCTCATGGCGTATTCCAGGCGGAACACCTCGGCCAGCGACAGGTAGCGCGCACGCTCGATCTGCTGCCAGACCAGATGCGCGGTCATCGGGCAGCCCTCGGCCAGGGTCTTCGCGCCACGCGCAAGCAGCGGGTCGGCGTCGTCGCGCAGCGCCACCAGCGCCTGCCAGGCGCTCGCCAGGTCCGGCTGGTCGAGCAGTGCGTCCAGGCGCGGCCGGCGCGGGAGCAACTGGGCCTCCGGCAGTTCGCCGCGGGCCTCGTGTTCGAGGGCGCGAAGCAGGCTGTGAAGTTGCACTTGGGGCGACTCGTTCCAGTTCATCTGCACCAGGCCGGCGAGCAGGGCGTCCTGCTGGTCGTCGAGAAGGAAGCGGTCGGCCAGGTCGAGGTCGAGAGCGTCGCGGGCGTTCATCTGCGCCGCGCTCAGGCCGAGGAACAGGCCGAGCCTGCCGGGCAGGCGGGCGAGGAACCAGCTGGCGCCGACGTCTGGGTACAGGCCGATGCCGATCTCCGGCATCGCCAGGCGGCTGGACGGGGTGACGATGCGAATCCCGGCACCCTGCATCAGCCCCATGCCGCCACCCATCACATAGCCGTGGGCCCAGCAGATGAAGGGTTTCGGGTAGGTATGGATGCGGTAGTCGAGGCGGTATTCATCGGCGAAGAAGCGTCGCGCCAGGGCCGGTACCTCGCCGGGTTGCTCGCGGCAGGCGTCCACCAGCTTGCGCACGTCGCCGCCGGCGCAAAAGGCCTTGGCGCCGTTGCCGCGCAACAGCACGCAGGCGATGCCGGCGTCCTCGGCCCAGGCGTCGAGTTTCGCCGCCAGGGCCTCGATCATCGGCAGGGACAGGGCGTTCAGACTCTTTTCCGCATCCAGGGTGGCAATGCCGATGCGGAAGCCATGCAGGCTCGGGCGTTCTTCGAAAAGCACGTTCATGTCGGGGCTCTCGGCTCGGGCGGGCTGTGGCGCAGCCCGCCGGGTTCGATGGGAAGGCTCAGCAGTTGCGCCACTTGGGATCGCGCTTCTCGAGGAAGGCGTTGACCCCTTCGCGGGTGTCCTGGGCGTCGAACAGATCGACGAAGCGCTCGCGCTCCTCCGGCAGCCAGGTGTTCGGCGCGCGTTCGCGGGCACCCTGGATCAGCGGCTTGATGGTGCGGATCGCCACCGGGCTCTGGCGTGCCACCTTGGCCGCCAGCAGCAGGGCGGCGCCGCGCGCCTCGCCGCTGTCCACCACCTGTTCGACCAGGCCGATGCGCAGGGCGGTTTCCGCATCCACCCGCTCGTTGCAGAGGATCATCCGCTTGGCCCAGCCTTCGCCCACCAGCCAGGGCAGCGCCTGGGTCCCGCCGGCGCAGGGCAGCAGGCCCACCGCGGCCTCCGGCAGGGCCATCTGCGCCTGGCGCTCGGCGATGCGGATGTCGCAGGCGAGGGCGCACTCCAGCCCGCCGCCCATGGCGTAGCCGTTGATCGCCGCGATCGACACCCCGCGGAAATCGCGCAGCGCCTCGAAGGCTTCGCCGAAGCGGCGGGCCATCTCGCGAGCGCGGGCCTTGTCGCCGTCGGCGAACATGTTCAGGTCGGCGCCGGCGGAGAAGAACTTCGGCCCCTGGCCGGTCACTACCAGGGCGTAGATATCGTCGTCGCGGTTGAGGTGCTCGATCAGTTGGCGGAGGCCGATCAGCGAGTCGCGGTCCCAGGTGTTGGCCGGCGGGTGGTTGATGGTGATCAGCGCGGTGTGCCCGTGCTTTTCCACGGTGAGCTTGTGGGTCAGGTCGAAGGAGGAAGCCTTGTAGGGTTCGACGGCAGTGTTCATGAAGTCCCTCACTGGATCATGGGCCGGGGCGTCCCGGCACTATCGGATGCGATGGTTCGCGGCGTTCACAGCAGGCGATCGAGCATGCCACCCTGCTCCAGCAGGCGGCGGGCGACGATCACCCGCATGATTTCGTTGGTGCCTTCGAGGATCTGGTGCACGCGGGTGTCGCGTACCCAGCGCTCCAGCGGATAATCGTTGAGATAGCCGTAGCCGCCGTGCAGTTGCAAGGCCTCGTTGCAGACATCGAAGCAGCGGTCGGTGGCGAAGCGCTTGGCCATTGCGCAGTACAGGGTCGCCTCGGCGTCGCCGCGGTCCAGCCGATGGGCGCCGAGGCGGACCATCTGGCGGCTGGCGGTGAGTTCGGTGAGCATGTCGGCGAGCTTGAACTGCAAGGCCTGGAAGGTCGCCAGCGGCTTGCCGAACTGCTCGCGCTCCTCGACGTAGCGCATCGACTGCTCCAGCGCCGCCTGGGCGGCGCCCAGGGAACAACTGGCGATGTTCAGGCGGCCGCCGTCGAGGCCTTTCATGGCATAGACGAAGCCCTGGCCCTCCGGGCCGATGCGGTTGCCGGCGGGGATGCGCACGCCTTCGAAGGTGATGGTGCGGGTCGGCTGCGCGCGCCAGCCCATCTTGTCCTCGTTGCGGCCGTAGCGGATGCCGGGCGCGTCGGCCGGCACCAGGAAGCAGGAGATGCCCCTGGCGCCGTCCTCGCCGGTGCGCGCCATGACGATCAGCACCTGGGTGCTGCCGGCGCCGGAAATGAAGCACTTGCTGCCGTCCAGCACGTATTCGTCGCCCTCGCGGCGGGCGCGGGTGCGCAGGCGCGCGGCGTCGGAGCCGGCATCGGGCTCGGTGAGGCAATAGGAGGCGAGCGACTCGCCGCCGATCAGGCCGGGCAGCCAGGCCTCCTTCAGCGCCGCGTCGCCGAACGAGGCGAGCATCCAGGCGGCCATGTTGTGGATGCTGATGTAGGCGGTAGTGGCCACGCAGCCGGCGGCCAGTTGCTCGAAGATCAGCGAAGTGGACAGCCGCGACAGGCCCAGGCCGCCGTCTTCCTCGGCGATGTACAGGCCGAGGTAGCCCTGTTCGGCGGCGGCGCGGATGACTTCCACCGGGAAGTGATGGTCGCGGTCCCAGTCGGCCGCCTTCGGCGCCAGTTCGTGGCGGGCGAAGGCGCGGGCGCTCTCCACCAGCAGGCGTTGTTCTTCGGTGAGGTCGAAATCCATAGGTCCTCGGGTCACTTGAGATGGATGGTCATGTTCGGGCCGGCCGACGATTCGTCGGTCGTCGGTTCATCGTCGAACCAGCGGCTGGTGACGGTCTTGGTCTCGGTATAGAAGCGCACCGCCTGCTTGCCGTAGGCGTGCAGGTCGCCGTAGAAGGAACCCTTCCAGCCGGTGAAGGAGAAGAACGGCAGCGGTACCGGGATCGGCACGTTGATCCCCACCTGGCCGACCTGCACCGCGTGCTGGTAGCGCCGAGCGGCGCCGCCGGAGCGGGTGAACAGGCTGGTGCCGTTGCCATAGGGATTGGCGTTGACCAGGGCAATCGCCTCTTCCAGGGTATCGACCTCCAGGCAAGCCAGCACCGGGCCGAAGATTTCCTCGCGGTACAGGCCCATCTTCGGCGTCACTGCGCGGAACAGGGTGGGACCGAGCCAGTTGCCGTTGGGATAGCCTTCGACCTGGCACTGCGAGCCGTCGAGCAGGCACTCGGCGCCTTCCGCCTTGCCTTCGGCGATCAGGCGCAGCACGCGCTGGCGCGCCTGCGGGCTGATCAGCGGACCATAGGCGGCGTCCGGGTCCTGCCAGTGGCCGGGGCGCAGGGCGGCCATCCGCTCGGCCAGTTCGGGAATCCACTCGCGCGCCGCGCCGACGAACACCGCCGCGCTGATCGCCATGCAGCGCTGGCCGGCGGCGCCGCAACTGGCGCCGACCAGGTTGCCGAGAACCTGGGCCTTGTTCGCGTCGGGGAGGATCACCATGTGGTTCTTCGCCCCGGCGAAGGCCTGCACCCGCTTCAGGTGCGCGGTGCCGGTGCGGTACACGTGCTGGCCGACGGCGACCGAGCCGACGAAGGAAATCGCCCGGATGTCCGGGTGGGTGAGGAGGGCATCGACCTGCTCGCGGCCGCCATGAATCACCTGCAGCACGCCCTTCGGCGCGCCGGCCTCGAGGAACAGCTCGGCGAGGCGGTTGGGTGTCAGCGGATCCTGTTCGGAGGGCTTGAGGACGAAGGTGTTGCCGCAGGCGATGGCCAGCGGGAACATCCACAGCGGGATCATCGCCGGAAAATTGAACGGGGTGATCCCGGCGCACACGCCGAGGGGCTGGATCCAACTGGTGGTGTCGATCTCGCGGGCGACGTTTTCCACCGTCTCGCCCATCATCAGGCTGGCCACGTTGGCGGCGTGTTCGACCACCTCGATGCCGCGCCACACGTCGCCCTTGGCATCGGCGAGGTTCTTGCCGGTCTCCCGGGCCAGCAGTTCGCCGAGTTCGTCGTGGTGTTCCTTGAGCAGGTGCTGGTAGCGCAGCATCAACCGCGCTCGCTCGGGAGCCGGGACTTCGCGCCAGGTCTCGAAGGCGCGCTGGGCGCTGGCGATGGCCTGCTCGATCTCGTCGGCGGTGGCCTTCGGCGCCAGCGCGAGGACGTCCTGGGTCGCCGGATCGGTGACTTCGACCAGCTCGCGGGAACGGCTGCCGCGCCATTCGCCGTCGATCAGCTGGGGGATTGCCTTGGCCATCGTCGCCTCCGCTTCCCGGTGGACCGGGATGTTGTTTTGAGTCGTTATAGCCGGCCGCAAGCCGCCTGTGGATTGACGATCTTGCGCAAGGGATGGACGATCTTGGGATTCAGACTACCGAGTCGCGTCGCCGTGAAGCGTTCCGTACAGACCTCCGCCTGGCCCCTGCCCAACCAGGGGGTGCGTTTCATCACGCCGCCCCGCCTGCGTCGCGCCCTGGCCCGCCATCCGCTCGGCCAGGCCTGCTACCCGCTGGCCCTCGGTTACTATCCGGAGGCGCACGGCCACCACATGCAGCGGCGCGCGCCGGACGACAACCTGTTGATCTACTGCCGGGCCGGACGCGGCTGGCTGGAGTGTGCCGGCGAGCGCGTCGAGGTCGGCGGCGGCGACCTGCTGGTCCTGCCCAAGGGCCGGGAACATGCCTACGGCGCCGACTCGCAGCGGCCCTGGAGCATCTACTGGGTACATTTCGAAGGCGGACTGGCGGAGGATTTCCTGCGTCCGCTGGGCAGCGCCCCGCGCCTGCGCCTGGGCATGCAGCCGCGCCTGCTGGCGGAGTTCGATGCGCTGCTGGCGCTGCGTCGCCAGGGCCTCAGCCTGCCGCACTTCATCCATGCCGCGCACCTGTTGCAGGGCCTGCTCACCTCGCTGGCGGTGCGTCCGGCGCGGGCCAGCCTGAAATCCGGACGGGTGCTGGACATCGACGCGGTGCAGGCGCTGATGCGCGCGCACCTGCACGACAGCCTCAACCTCGACGAGCTGGCGGCGCAGTTCAAGCTGTCGCGCTTCCATTTCGCCAAGACCTATCGCGCCCTGACCGGCCAGGCGCCGATCCAGGATTTCATCCAGATGAAGATGGCCCATGCCTGCCGCCTGCTCGACGAGGGCGCGCTGGAGGTGCGGCAGATCGCCGAGCAGCTCGGCTACGCCGATCCCTATTACTTCTCGCGGCTGTTCCGCAAGGTGGTGGGCATGGCGCCCAGTCACTACCGGACGCTGCACCAGGGCTAGTGCTCCGGGCATAATGCTGCATCCTGCCCGTGGGCCGAGACCGACAAGGATCGTCGATGCGCAAACCCCTATCGCTCTACCACCCCTGGCTCTACTGGCTGCGGGTCTGGCAACGACGTCTCTGGCGGCACTGCCGCTGGCGTCTTGGCGGCCGTCGCTACGTGCGGTTGCCATCGGTCGACGAGCGCCTGCCGTACCGCTACATCAAGCACACCTCGAAGTTGATCCGCCGCCTCGGCGACAGCGACCTCGCCCTGCAACGCAACAAGGTGGTCAACCTGCGCCTGGCGGTGGACTGCATGAACGGCGTGAGCATCGGCCCCGGCGAGTACTTCTCGTTCTGCCGGCTGGTCGGTCGGCCCAGCGCCCGGCGTGGCTTCGTCGAAGGTATGGAGTTGTCCTTCGGCGAGGCGCGCAGCGGAATCGGCGGCGGCATCTGCCAACTGAGCAACCTGATCCACTGGATGGCCCTGCATTCCCCGCTGCGCGTGGTGGAGCGGGCCAACCACAGCTTCGACCCGTTTCCCGACGAGGGACGGATCCTGCCGTTCGGCTCGGGCGCGGCGATCTTCTACAACTTCATCGACCTGGTGCTGCACAATCCGACGGCGGATACCTTCCAGCTGCGCTTCCATATCGCCGCCCACCAACTGGAAGGCGAACTGCTGTGCAGCGCGCCGCGCCCTGTGCGCTACCACGTCTATGAGAGGGCCCAGCGCTTTGTCCGCGACGGCGATGCGGTGCTGAGGCTCAACGAGATCTGGCGCGACATCCGGGAAAAGGGCCAGGCCGGCACCCTGCTGGCCAGCGAGTGCCTGTACCGCAACCGGGTGCGCGTGAAGTATCCGGTGGAAGAGGCCCGCCTGTCCCGAGATTGACAAGCGCGGCGGGCTTTTCTACGGTTCCGCGGCCACAGGCTGTCGGCGACCTTCTGAAAAAGGCCGGACGACTTTTTCAGTACCGAGACAGGGGGTTCCATGACCGATAACGACGACCGCATCAAGCTCGAGGCGAGCTGGAAGGAAGCGCTGCGCGAGGAATTCGACAAGCCCTACATGAAGCAACTGGGCGAGTTCCTGCGCCAGGAGAAAGCCGCCGGCAAGGCGATCTTCCCGCCCGGGCCGTTGATCTTCAACGCGCTGAACACCACGCCGCTGGAGAACGTCAAGGTGGTGATCATCGGCCAGGATCCCTACCACGGACCAGGCCAGGCCCACGGCCTGTGCTTCTCGGTGCAGCCCGGCGTGCCGACGCCGCCGTCCTTGCAGAACATCTACAAGGAACTCAACCGCGACCTGAACATCCCGATTCCCAACAACGGCTACCTGCAGCGCTGGGCGGAGCAGGGCGTGCTGTTGCTCAATACCTCCCTGACCGTCGAGCAGGCCAAGGCCGGCTCCCACGCCAATGCCGGCTGGCAGCCGTTCACCGACCGCGTCATCGAGGTGGTCAACGAGCGTTGCGAGCGCCTGGTGTTCCTGCTCTGGGGCAGCCACGCGCAGAGCAAGCAGAAGCTGATCGACCCGCAGCGCCACCTGATTCTCAAGTCGGCGCACCCGTCGCCGTTGTCGGCCTACCGCGGTTTCCTCGGCAACGGCCACTTCAGCCGCACCAACAAGTTCCTCGAGCAGAACGGCAAGACGCCTATCGACTGGTCGCTGCCGGACCTCTGAAGGCCGCTGTCGCCCAGCTCTTCACATGGTGGGCGCCGCTGTGTGCCTCTGACCGCGCCCGGAAAAAAAAGCCCGCACGAGGCGGGCTGGAAAACGCCACACATCCAGTGTGGCGGCGTGGCTCGATCAGCCGGCGCGCTTCCTCCAGTAGCGGAAGCACGGCTCGGCGAGGAACAGCACCAGCAATAGCCTCAGTACCTGCAAGGCGGTGACCAGCGGCACCGAGAGCTGCAAGGCTTCGGCGGTCAGGCTCAGCTCGGCGATGCCGCCGGGCATCATGCCGAGCATCAGCGACTGGTGGTCGAGGGTGGTCAGCCAGCCGAGCAACTCGGCGGCGAGCGCCGCGGCGAACATCATCCACAGCGTGCAGACCAGGGTACGACTGACGAAGGCTGGAGCGCTGCGGAAGAAACTGCGGTTGAAATGGCAACCCAGGGCGCTGCCGATCAGCCATTGGCCGACGCCGCTGGAACCGGCCGGCAGGCCGATATGCAGGTCGAAGCCGAGGCTGACGCCGGCCGCCAGCAACAGCGGGCCGAGCAGCCAGGGATTGGGTTGGCGCAACTTCTGCCAGCCCAGCGCGACCAGCGCCCCGGCCGGGAACAGCAGGGCCAGCCAGTGCCAGTCCACCGGCGCGGCCTGGTGCGGGCCTGGCTGGCCGCCGCCGAGCAGGTACTGGAACGCCGCCGGCACCAGCAGCACTACCAGCAACAGGCGCAGGCTCTGCGCTGCGGCGACGCGGCTGAGCACCGCGCCGTGGCGCTGCCCGAGGTTGACCATCTCGCTGGCACCACCGGGCATGCTGGCGAAGAACGCGGTGGCGCGGTCCTCGCCGCTGCGGCGCATGAAGGCGATCGCCAGCACGCTGGAAAGCGTGGTGGCCACGGCGCCGAAGACGATGATCACGCTATGCGCCAGCACTTGCTCGATCACTGCCGGGGTGAAGTGCAGGCCGATGCCGATGCCGACGATCCATTGCCCGCACTTGCGTGCCCCCGGCACTTCGGCCAGCGGCAGGTCGGCCAGGCAACGCACCAGCATCACCGCAAGCAGCGAGCCGATCATCCATGGCAGCGGCCAGCCGACCAGGCTTGCCAGCCAGCCGCCAAGGGCGCCCACCAGCGGCGTCGCCCAGTACAGCCTCCAGGTGACGCGCTCAGGCATCGGCCAGCCCTGTCGCGCGACGGGCCACGCGGCGGCGCCAGGCGCGGACCAGCGGCAACAGCAGCATTACCACCACCAGCGCCCAGGTCACCAGGCTGATCGGGCTCGACCAGAGGATGCCCAGTTCACCGTTGGAGATCGACAGCGCGCGGCGCAGGTTCTGCTCCATCAGTCCACCGAGGATGAAGCCCAGCAGCAGCGGCGAGAGCGGGAAGTCGAGCTTGCGCAGGATATAGCCGATTACGCCGATGCCGACCATCAGGAACAGGTCGAAGGTGGTCGCATGCACGCCGTACACGCCGATCCCGGTGATGATCGCGATGGCCGGCACCAGGGCCCAGTTCGGCACCGCGAGGATGCGGGTGAATACGCGGACCATCGGCACGTTGAGGATGATCAGCATGACGTTGGCGATGAACAGCGAGGCGATCAGGCCCCAGACGATGTCCGGTTGCTGCTGGAACAGCAGCGGGCCGGGAGTGATGTTGTACAGGGTCAGGGCGCCGATCATCACCGCAGTGGTACCCGAGCCGGGCACGCCGAGGGTCAGCATCGGCACCATGGCGCCGCAGGCGGAGGCGCCGATGGCGGTCTCGGGAGCGGCCAGGCCGCGCATGTCGCCCTTGCCGAACTCGCCCTTGGCACCGGCCAGCTTCTTCTCGGTCATATAGGCCACCGCGCTTGCCAGGGTCGCGCCGGCGCCGGGCAGTACGCCCATGACGAAACCGAGCAGACCGCAGCGCAGGTTGACCAGGAATACGCTGGCGGCCTCCTTGAAGTTGAACAGCATGCGTCCGGTGGCTTTCACCGCTTCCTGGCCGTGGTGGGTCTTCTCCAGCAGCAGGAGGATCTCGCTGACCGAGAACAGGCCCAGCACCAGGACCACGAACTGGATGCCGTCGGCGAGGTGGATGCTGTCCCCGGTGAAGCGGTACACGCCGCTGTTGGCGTCGATCCCGACGCTCGACAGGAACAGCCCGAGCAGCGCCGCCAGCAGGGTTTTCAGCGGGCGGTCGCCGGCCATCCCGCCGAGGCAGACGATGGCGAACACCATCAGCACGAAATATTCCGCCGGACCGAAGGCGATCGCCCACTTGGCCAGCAGCGGGGCGAACAGGACCATCCCGCAGGTGGCGATGAAAGCGCCAATGAACGAACTCCAGGCCGACAGCGACAGGGCCACGCCGGCCAGGCCCTTGCGTGCCATCGGGTAGCCGTCGAGGGTGGTCATCACGGTCGAGGCTTCGCCGGGGATGTTGAGCAGGATCGAGCTGATCCGCCCGCCGTATTCGCAGCCCAGGTATACGGCGGCGAGCAGGATCAGCGCGGTTTCCGGCGGCAGGCCGAGGGCGAAGGCCACCGGGATCAGCAGTGCCACGCCGTTGATCGGACCGAGGCCTGGCAGCAGGCCTACGATGGTGCCGATCAGGGTGCCGATCAGCGCGGTGATCAGGTTGGTCGGCGTCATCGCGACGCCGAAGCCCTGGCCGAGGTAGTTCAAGGTTTCCATCACGAAGTCCTCACAGCGGCAGGAAGTCGAGAACGCCCAGCGGCAGCGGGACGTCCAGGGCGCGGTCGAACAGCCAGTAGAGGCCGATCCCGAGCAGGCTCGCGGTGACCACCGCAGGGATTGGCCGGGCGCCGTAGAGAATGGCCATGCAGGAGCCGACCAGGGCGGCGCTGAGGATGAAGCCGAGCGTTTCGAACAGGCCGGCGAACACCAGCAGCAGGGCGATGCAGGCGAGCACCTTGAGCAGCACGGCGCCGCCCAGCGGTTGTTCGTCCTCGGCGTGGCGGATCGGCGTCGGCCGCGCGATCAGCCACGCCAGGCCGGCGCCCATCAGCGCCAGGCAGAGCAGCGGGTAGGCGCGCGGGCCGACCGGTTCGTAGGAAAACGGCGCCTGGTAACGCCAGCCGGCGACCGCCAGGCCGACGCAGGCGAGCAGCCAGAGCCCGGCGAACAGGCGCTGGTACAGGTTGGAACGGGTCATGGGACGATCCTCGTGGCGCGGCCGGGGTCCGGCCGCGCGCGGGCTGGCTTACTGGATCAGGCCGAAGTCCTTGGCCAGTTGCTTGTACTGCTGGACCTGCTGCTTCACGTAGCCGTCGAGTTCCTCGCCGGTCATGGCGAAGGGGAACAGCTCGCGCTGGTCGCGCAGCTTGGCGAAGTCCTCGGAGGCCAGCAGTTGGTCGAAGGCGTTCTTCCACCAGGCGTAGTCTTCGTCGCTGACCTTCGGCCCGAGGTAGAACCCGCGAACCACCGGCCAGACGATGTCGTAGCCCTGTTCCTTGGCGGTGGGGATGTTGGCCATCGCCGCCTCTGGCAGGCGTTCTTCGGAGAACACCGCGAGCAGGCGCATGTCGCCGCTGAGGATGTGCGGCATGGAGTCGGAAATGTCGGTGCTGCCGACCTGGATGTGCCCGCCGAGCAGCGCGGTGGCGATCTCGCCGCCGCCTTCCAGGGCCACGTAGCGCAGGTCGCGCGGATTGATCCCGGCGGCCTTGGCGATCAGCGCGGTCTGCATCCAGTCCTGGCTGCCGACGGTGCCGCCGGAGCCGATCACCACCTTGCTCGGGTCGGCCTTGAGCGCCTTCACCAGGTCGTCGAGGTTCTTGTAGGGCGAGTCGGTGCGCACTGCGATGGCGCCGTAGCTGGTGCCGATGGCGGCCAGCCATTTCACCGCGTTCTCGTCGAAGCGGCCGAACTTGCCCTGGGCCAGGTTCAGCAGCGAGCCGCTGGAGAAGGCGGTGATGGTGCCGGCGTCGCCCGGGCGTTGGGCGACCACCGCGTTATAGGCGACCGCGCCGACGCCGCCGGGCATGTAGGTGACGCGCATCGGCTTGCTCAGCAGCTTGGCCTCGACCAGGGCGCTCTGGGCCAGCTTGCAGGTGAGGTCGAAACCGCCGCCGGGGGACGCCGGGGCGATGCATTCGGGACGCTTGGGTTCGGCCACGGCGGCGCCGGCCAGCAGCAGGCCGGCGGCAACCAAGGCGAGGGGACGAAAAGACAGTTTCATCATCATCGGTGCTCCTGTGGAGTTCTTGTTCTGGCTTACCAGATCGGCAGGGTATAGCTGACGATCAGGCGGTTCTCATCGATGTCGCGGGTGAAATTGGAACGGAAGGTCGCGTTGCGCCAGCGGATTCCGAGGTTCTTCAGCGCGCCGCTCTGGAACACGTACTGCAGTTCGGTGTTGCGTTCCCATTCGCGGCCTTCGCCGCGCTGCCCGGCGAGTTCGACATTGTCGCCCTTGACGTAGCGGGTCATGAAGGTCAGGCCGGGAATGCCGAGGCCGACGAAGTCGTAGTCGTAGCGCAGTTGCCAGGAGCGCTCCTTGGGGCCGGCGAAGTCGTTGACCTGGACGAAGTTGACCAGGTACGGGTTGCTGCCTTCCAGGTAGGGGAAGGCGTCGTCGCCGTTCATTCGCTGCCAGGCCGCACCGAAGGCATGGTTGCCAAGGCTGTAGGTGAACATGCCGTTGAGCGACTTGTTGTCGATGCCGCCGGCCTTGGCCGAGCCGCTGTCGGTGCTGCGGGCGAAGCGCAGGTCGCTGGTCAGTTCGCCGGGACCGATCGGCCAGCTGTGCAGCAGGCCGACGAAGTGCTGGCGGTAGACGTCCTGCAGGTTGCTGTAGTGATAGCTGGCGGTGAGTTGGTCGGTGAGCTTGTAGTCCAGTCCGCCGAGGTCGAAGTGATCGGCGCTGACCCCGGCGAAGCGGCCGTTCTTGTCGTTCAGCGCGAGGTCCTCGGAGTCGCTGGAGTCGCGGATCTTGGTCTTTTCCAGGCGCCCGGCGGTGAAGCCGAGGTCCTTGATCTCCTTCGAGGTGAGCAGCGCGCCTTCGAATATCTGCGGGAAGATCCGCCCGTTGTTCGGTTGTACCGATGGCAGCTTCGGAATCAGCGTGCCGACCTTCAGCTCGCTCTGCGAGACCTTGACCTTGGCGGTCAGGCCCAGTTTCGAGTAGGTGTCCGGCGCGCGGCCGTCGGAATCCTTCGGCAGCAGTCCGGTACCGCTGCGGCCGCGGCCGGAGTCGAGCTTGACGCCGAGCATGCCCATGGCGTCGAGGCCGAAGCCGACGGTGCCCTGGGTGTAGCCGGACTGCAGGTTGAGGATGAAGCCTTGCGCCCACTCCTCGCGCTTGGACTGGCCGGGGCCGTCGCGGAAGTCGCGGTTCATGTAGAAGTTGCGGGTTTCCAGGCTGGCCTTGCTGTCTTCGAGGAAGCCGGCGGCGTTGCCCAGGGGCGCGATGCCGGCGAGCACGACGGCGGTGGTGGTCAGGGTGGTGCTGCGGGACGAACGTACAGACCTTGCGGCCTGCGGCAGGGAAGTCGACATGCAGTGGTCTCCGATTCTTGTTCTTGTACGCCGAGCACCACGCTGCAGGGCGTTTTGGCGGACGATCTGCGCCGTCCATCGACTGATCCTAAGACGCCAAGCTTTCGCCAGGCTTTCAGCAATCCCCGGTGGCAGAGAAGCCATTTACCGGAGGGTTTTCCCCGGTACACTTCGCCTCTTGTGCCCTCATCCGGTGGTGGAGAACCGTCCATGCGCATCCTTCTGGTGGAAGATCATCCGCAGCTCGCCGAAAGCGTGGTCCAGGCGCTCAAGGGCGCCGGCTGGACGGTAGACCTGCTGCAGGACGGGGTGGCCGCCGACCTGGCCCTGGCCAGCGAGGAGTACGCCCTGGCGATCCTCGACGTCGGCCTGCCGCGGATGGACGGCTTCGAGGTGCTGGCGCGCCTGCGCGGGCGCGGCAAGACCCTGCCGGTGCTGATGCTGACTGCGCGCGGCGAGGTGAAGGACCGGGTGCACGGCCTCAATCTCGGCGCCGACGACTACCTGGCAAAGCCTTTTGAACTGTCCGAGCTGGAGGCGCGGGTCAAGGCCCTGCTGCGCCGCAGCGTGCTCGGTGGCGAACAGTTGCAGCGCTGCGGCGCCCTGGTCTACGACCTCGGCACCCGGCGCTTCAGCCTCGACGAGCAGCCGCTGACCCTGACCTCGCGGGAACAGGCGGTGCTGGAAGCGATGATCGCCCGTCCGGGGCGGGTGATGAGCAAGGAGCAACTGGCCGCCCAGGTCTTCGGCCTGGACGAGGAGGCCAGCGCCGACGCCATCGAGATCTACGTCCACCGCCTGCGCAAGAAGCTGGAAGGCGGCGCCGTGCGCATCGTCACCTTCCGCGGCCTCGGCTACCTGCTGGAGGCGCAGGGTGACTGATGCCGGCAGCCTGCGCGGAAGGCTGCTGCTGTGGCTGGCCCTGCTCCTGCTGCTGGTGCTCCTGGCGAGCGGCCTGAGCGCCTACTGGAACGGTCGCGAGGTGGCCGACACCGCCTACGACCGGACCTTGCTGGCCTCGGCGCGGGCGATCGCCGACGGGCTCTACGAGAAGGACGGCACCCTGCGCGCCGACGTCCCCTACGTGGCACTGGATACCTTCGCCTACGACAGCGCCGGGCGGATCTTCTACCAGGTCAACGACATCCACGGACGGATGATCTCCGGCTACGAGAATCTTCCGGCGGCACCCGCCGATACCCTGCGCACCGACGACTACCCGGCCCTGGCCAAGTTCTACGACGGCGTCTACCAGGGCGTCGACGTACGCGTGGTGAGCCTGCTGCAACCGGTCAGCGAACCGAGCATGAGCGGCATGGCGGAGATCCGCGTGGCGGAGACCGAAGGCGCCCGCGAGCGCATGGCGCGCAGCCTGATGACCGATACCCTGCTGCGCCTGGGCGTCCTCGGCGTCGGCGCGCTGGTGCTGGTGTGGCTGGCGGTGAGCGCCGCGCTGCGTCCGCTGGATCGCCTGCGCCGCGAGGTGGAAGAGCGCCAGCCGGACGACCTGCGGCCGTTGCCGATGCTAGAGGTCCAGCATGAATTGCGGCCGCTGGTGGAGTCGCTGAACCACTTCACCCAGCGCCTGCGCAGCCTGTTCGAGCGGCAGTCGCAGTTCATCGCCGATGCCGCCCACGAGTTGCGCACGCCGCTGGCGGCGCTCAAGGCGCGCCTGGAACTGGGCCTGCGCGAGCAGGAGCCGGAAGCCTGGCGTTCGACCCTGGAGACCACGGCGAAGAACACCGACCGCCTGATCCACCTGGCCAACCAGCTGCTTTCCCTGGCGCGCATCGAAAGCGGCGCCCAGGCCATTGCCGAGGGTGGCGCCGAGCGTATCGACCTGACCGCCCTGGCCCGGGAACTGGGCCTGGCGCTGGCGCCGCTGGCCTATGCGCGGGGAGCCTCGCTGGCGCTGGAAAGCGCCGGGCCGGTGTGGATCCAGGGTGAACCGACGCTGCTCAACGAATTGCTCAGCAACCTGCTGGACAACGCGCTGGCGCACACCCCGCAGGGCGGCAACGTGATCCTCAGGGTGCTGGAGGGGGGCGTGCTGGAAGTGGAAGACGATGGTCCGGGAATTCCCGCCGCCGACCGCGAGCGGGTCTTCCAGCGCTTCTACCGGCGCGGCGACAGCCCCGGCAGCGGCCTGGGGCTGGCGATCGTCGGCGAGGTCTGCCGGGCGCACCGGGCGCAGATCCAGCTCGACCAGGGCGAACTGGGCGGCTTGCTGGTGCGGGTGCGCTTCCCGGCGGAGTAGGGCGGGGTCTATTGCAGCATGCTGGTGGCGGCTTCCAGGGCGCTGGAGAGGTCCTCGTCTTCCTTCATGTCGACGGTCGGCTCGAGGCCGAGCTTGGCGAACGCCGGGATCTGGCTCCAGTCCAGGCGGGTATAGGGATGCTCGCTGCCAAGGTAGCTCTGCAGGGTGGCGACCTGGACCAGGTCGGTATAGTCCGCGCGCGGCGAGTTGCGGGTGAAGTCCAGGTGCTGGCGCGGGACCTCGGCGATCGGCGCGGGGAAATCCCAGGCCTTGAGGATGCGCTCGCCGATCAGCGGATGGATGCGCTCGATCACATGGCTCAGGCTGATGGAGTCCGACAGCAGCTCGTTGTGATCCTCGGCGTAGGTGAGGATCGGCAGCACGCCGATCTGGTGCACCAGCCCGGCCAGGGTCGCCTGGTCCGGCGCCAGACGGGTGTAGTGACGGGCCAGCACGTGGCAGATGCCGGCGATCTCGGTGCTCTTGTTCCAGACTTCGCGCATCTTGCGGTCGACCACGTCGGTGGTGGCCTGGAACATCTGCTCCATGGCCAGGCCGGTGGCCAGGTTGCAGGTGTAGTTGATGCCCAGCCGGCTGATCGCCATCTGCAGGTCGGTGATTTCCTTCGGGCTGCGCAGCAGCGGACTGTTCACCACGCGGATGATGCGCGCGGTCAGCGCCGCGTCGTTGCCGATCACCTTGCTCAGGGCCTGGATGCTGACATCCGGGTCTTCCGCCGCCTCACGGACCTGCAGGGCCACCTCGGGCAGGGTCGGCAGCACCAGTTCATCCTGATCGATGGCGCGGATCAGGTCCTGTTGGACTTTGTCGGCAAGCTTGCTCATGGCATTTCCTTTGAAAACGCAATGGCCGGAGCACGCTCTACGTGCACCGGCCATGGGAATACTGGCGGGCCGTCCGCGGACGGCGAGGCACAGTTTACGGTCAGCGCTGGATTTCGCGGTCGCTGTCCAGCGTGTAAGGCAGATTGAGGAGGACGAGCGGCGCTCCTTCGGCGCTTCCGAGGCTGATCCGGCCGTCGGCGACGGCGTCGTCCTGCAGCACGGCGAGCAATTCCACGCTGTTCTCCGGCGTACGGGCGGCCAGTACCACTTCGCCGACGCTGGTGGAATGGACTGGCGAGAACAGCCCGGTGCCGGGCGCCGGCACCTCGTCTGCGTCCAGCGCCAGGCGATACAGGCGGCGCTTGAGGCGGCCGAGATACTGCATGCGGGCGACGATTTCCTGGCCGGTATAGCAGCCCTTCTTGAAGCTGACCCCGCCGACCGCCTGCAGGTTGATCATCTGTGGGATGAACAGCTCGCGGGTAGCGCCGAACACCTGGCCGATGCCTGCGCGCACCTGGCCGAGCAGCCAATCGTCGAGCGGCGCCTCGCGGCTGTGCTCGCGGAGCGTGGCAAGCACCGCCTCGGCGCGCTGCGCCGGAACCCATAGCTCGACGCGGGCGTCGCCCAGGGCGACGGCGAGCAGGTCGCCGTGGCGGGCGATCCTGCCGCTCTCCGCCGGGGTGTCTATCCCCAGGGCGCGCAGTGCCTCGCTGGCGTCGCGCAAGCCTATGCGGAGCCAGGCTGCGCTCTCGTCGGCAAGGCTGGCCTTGGAGAATACGGCGTATTTCTTCAGGTCCGCCAACTGGGCCTCGAGCAGCTCGCCGGCCATCGCCAGCAGCAGGCCGTCGCCCTCGGGCAGGATGCGGAAGCTCGATAGCAGGCGGCCCTTGATGTTGCAGCGGCCGCCGAGGCTGGAGGTCTCGTCGTTGAGGTAGGCGAGGTTGCAGGTCAGCTGGCCCTGGAGGAACTTGGCGGCGTCAGGGCCGCGGACGGCGAGGATGCCTTCATGGACTAGCGGGGTGTGGAAAGCGGGGTCGGCCATTGCGATGCTGCGCGGTCAGTCAGTCAGGACCGTCATCATAGAACTCGGTCCGAGGCTTGTCAGCGGGCAAGAATGCCTGGCGCATCCGCCTTGACGGTTGTCGGACACTTCCGAGGCCGCCGTCGGCATGGGCCTGCGTCCCGCGCGGATACCCTTGGTTTGCCGGGCAATACGACCAAGGGCGGACGCCGGCGGAGCGACGCCTCGTCATCGGGCCGCGCCATTCGAGCGCAACCGCCCTATAATGCCGGGCGTTTTCGAGGAGCCCGAACATGGCAGATGAAACCGAACTGAAACGACTCTACTGGCACAGCCGTCGCGGCATGCTGGAACTGGATGTGCTGCTGGTGCCTTTCGTGCAGGAGGTTTACCCGGGCCTGGACGCCGAGGACCAGGCGCGCTTCCGCAAGCTGCTGGAGTGCGAGGACCAGGACATGTTCGGTTGGTTCATGCAGCGCGGCGAGCCGGAAGACGCCGACCTGCGGCGGATGGTGCGGATGATCCTGGACCGTGTCCAGCCGGATTGAGCCGTTCGAATGCCGCTGGCGGGTCTCTCCGATCCTGCTGGCGGCGAGCCTGGCACTGTGGGCCCTGGCGCTGCTGTCGATCCTGCTGGCGGCGCTGCCGGTCTGGCTGAAGCCGCCGCTTGCGCTGGTCTGCCTGGCCTACGGTGCCTGGGGGCTGTACCGCCAGGTACTGCTGCGCGGCTCGCGGGCCTTCCGCGGCGTGCGCCATGACGAGCGGGGCTGGCAGCTGTGGAGCGCCGGAAGCGGCTGGCAAGCGGTGCAATTGCGCCCTGACAGCCTGGCGCTGCCCTGGCTGATCATACTGCGCGTGCGCCTGCCGGGCCGCTGGCGCATCCTTGGCTGCTGTATCCCGGCCGATGCATTGGGCGCCGACAGCCATCGGCGCCTGCGTGTCCGCCTGCGCTTCAGTCGCCGTAGATGGGCGGCACCAGGATAGTGTCGCGGGCTTCGGGCAGCAGGTCCGGATAATCCAGCGTGTAGTGCAGGCCCCGGCTTTCGCGGCGCTGCATGGCCGAGCGGATGATCAGTTCGGCGACCAGTGCCAGGTTGCGCAACTCGATCAGGTCGCGGCTGACCTTGTAGTTGCTGTAGAACTCGTCGATCTCGCTGAGCAGCAGGCGTACCCGGTGCTGGGCGCGCTGCAGGCGCTTGTTGGTGCGCACGATACCGACGTAGTCCCACATGAAACGCCGCAGTTCGTCCCAGTTGTGCGCGATGATCACGTCCTCGTCGGAGTCGGTGACCTGGCTGGCGTCCCAGCTCGGCAGGCTTTCCGGCACGGGCGTGCCGGGCAGGCGCTGGAGCATGTCGGCGGCGGCAGAGCGGGCATAGACGAAGCATTCCAGCAGCGAATTGCTGGCCATGCGGTTGGCGCCGTGCAGGCCGGTGAAGGTGGTTTCGCCGATGGCGTAGAGGCCCGGCACGTCGGTATGCCCGTGCTGGTCGACGAGCACGCCGCCGCAGGTATAGTGAGCGGCCGGCACTACCGGGATCGGTTGCTGGGTAATGTCGATGCCGAAGTCCAGGCAGCGCTCGTAGACGGTGGGGAAGTGCGCCTTGATGAACTCGGCCGGCTTGTGGCTGATGTCCAGGTAGACGCAGTCGATCCCCAGACGCTTCATTTCATGGTCGATGGCGCGGGCCACGATATCCCGGGGCGCCAGCTCGCCACGCGGGTCGAAGCGCGGCATGAAACGCTCGCCATTGGGCAGGCGGAGCAGGGCGCCTTCGCCGCGCAATGCCTCGGTGATGAGGAAACTCTTGGCCTGCGGGTGGTACAGGCAGGTCGGGTGGAACTGGTTGAACTCCAGGTTGCCGACCCGGCAGCCGGCGCGCCAGGCCATGGCGATGCCGTCGCCGGAGTTGCCGTCGGGATTGCTGGTATAAAGGTAGACCTTGCTCGCGCCACCGGAGGCCAGCACGGTGAAGCGGGCACGGAAGGTATCGACTTCGCCGCTTTCCCGATTCAGCACGTAGGCGCCCAGGCAGCGCTTGCTCGGCAGGCCTAGCTTGCGCTCGGTGATCAGGTCGACCGCCACCCGCTGCGACAGCAACTCGATGTTCGGTCGCCGCCGGGCCTGGGCCAGCAAGGTATTGAAGATCGCGGCGCCGGTGGCGTCGGCGGCATGGATGATGCGCCGGTGGCTGTGCCCGCCTTCGCGGGTCAGGTGGTATTCGAAGCTGCCTTCCTCGTGGTTGTGCTGCTCGTCGCGGGTGAAGGGCACCCCCTGTTCGATCAGCCACTGGATCGCTTCGCGGCTATGCTCCACGGTGAAGCGCACCGCATCCTCGCGGCACAGGCCGCCACCGGCGACCAGGGTGTCCTCGACGTGGGATTCCACGGTGTCGGTATCGTCCAGCACGGCGGCCACGCCGCCCTGGGCCCAGTAGGTCGAGCCCTGCGACAGTTCGCCCTTGCTGAGGACGGCGATGCGCAGGTGTTCCGGAAGGGTCAAGGCCAGACTCAGGCCGGCGGCGCCGCTGCCGATGACCAGTACATCGTGTTGATAATGTTGGCTCATGCCCGCATTTCCCCGTGGTGGAGCCCTAGTATATAGAAGGGCCTGGCGGCACAATAGCGCACCCCCGCTGCCGGTCCGGCGGATGAGCTGCGGGCCTGTCATCGGCAGGCGTCATCAGAGCGGGGCGATGTAGTGCTGGAACTTTCTTAGACGCATCGGTTCCAAAGCAGGATGCCTGAAGACCTCGTCCGGTTGGCCTACCCAGCGGCACAGAGGCCGGGCCCTGAGCCCGATGCAATCCATTTTCGCGGGGCCCGGACACGATGTCCGGGGCCGCACGTCACGAGCGAGGAAAAAACTCGTGACGCATGCTTGGAGGGGAGAACTTTTGCAAGAAGCCCGAGTCTATCTTGGCAAGACGATTCGCTGGGACGCTCGAAGCTCCTCCAGGTTCGAAGAGGAGCTTTCATGCTAACCCAGGAACAGGATCAGCAACTGGTTGAACGGGTACAGCGCGGAGACAAGCGGGCTTTCGATCTGCTGGTACTGAAATACCAGCACAAGATACTGGGATTGATCGTGCGGTTCGTGCACGACGCCCAGGAAGCCCAGGACGTAGCGCAGGAAGCCTTCATCAAGGCATACCGTGCGCTCGGCAATTTCCGCGGCGATAGTGCTTTTTATACCTGGCTGTATCGGATCGCCATCAACACCGCGAAGAACCACCTGGTCGCTCGCGGGCGTCGGCCACCGGACAGCGATGTGACCGCAGAGGATGCGGAGTTCTTCGAGGGCGACCACGCCCTGAAGGACATCGAGTCGCCGGAACGGGCGATGTTGCGGGATGAGATCGAGGCCACCGTGCACCAGACCATCCAGCAGTTGCCCGAGGATTTGCGCACGGCCCTGACCCTGCGCGAGTTCGAAGGTTTGAGTTACGAAGATATCGCCACCGTGATGCAGTGTCCGGTGGGGACGGTACGGTCGCGGATCTTCCGCGCTCGTGAAGCAATCGACAAAGCTCTGCAGCCTTTGTTGCGAGAAGCCTGACACAGCGGCAAATGCCAAGAGAGGTATCGCTATGAGTCGTGAAGCCCTGCAGGAAACTCTGTCCGCTGTGATGGATAACGAAGCGGATGAACTCGAGTTGCGGCGGGTGCTCGCAGCTTGCGGCGAGGATGCCGAGCTGCGTTCCACCTGGTCGCGTTACCAGCTGGCGCGGTCCGTCATGCACCGCGAGCCTACCCTGCCGAAGCTGGATATCGCTGCGGCGGTCTCTGCTGCCCTGGCCGACGAGGCCGCTCCGCCGAAAGCGGAGAAGGGACCGTGGCGGATGGTCGGTCGCCTGGCGGTCGCTGCCTCGGTGACCCTGGCGGTGCTGGCCGGCGTGCGTCTGTACAACCAGAACGACGCCCTGCCGCAGATGGCGCAACAGGGGACCACCCCGCAGATCGCCCTGCCTCAGGTGAAAGGCCCGGCCGTGCTGGCCGGCTACAGCGAAGAGCAGGGGGCGCCGCAGGTGATCACCAACTCCTCGTCCAGCGATACCCGCTGGCATGAGCAGCGTCTGCCGATCTACCTGCGTCAGCACGTGCAACAATCCGCCGTCAGTGGTACAGAGAGCGCGCTGCCCTACGCTCGGGCAGCCAGCCTGGAAAACCGCTGAGGAGAGACATGCGCACCACCTCCCTGTTGCTTTTGCTTGGCAGCCTGATGGCGGTTCCCGCTACTCAGGCTGCCGACGCTTCCGACTGGCTGAATCGTCTCGCCGAGGCCGATCGCCAGAACAGTTTCCAAGGCACCTTCGTCTACGAGCGCAATGGCAGCTTCTCCACCCATGAGATCTGGCATCGCGTGGAGAGCGATGGTGCGGTTCGCGAGCGCCTGCTCCAGCTCGACGGCGCGCGCCAGGAAGTGGTCCGGGTCGACGGGCGCACCCAGTGCATCAGCGGCGGCCTTGCCGACCAACTGGCCGATGCCCAGCTGTGGCCGGTGCGCAAGTTCGATCCCTCCCAGCTGGCTTCCTGGTACGACCTGCGCCTGGTCGGCGAATCCCGTGTCGCCGGCCGCCCGGCAGTGGTCCTTGCGGTGACTCCGCGCGACCAGCATCGCTACGGCTTCGAGCTGCACCTGGACCGCGACACCGGCCTGCCGTTGAAGTCGCTGCTGCTGAACGAGAAGGGGCAGTTGCTCGAGCGCTTCCAGTTCACCCAGTTGAATACCGGCGCGGCACCTGCCGAAGACCAGTTGCAGGCGGGCGCCGAATGCCAGGTCGTCGGCCCGGCCAAGGCCGACGGCGAGAAGACCGTGGCCTGGCGCTCGGAATGGCTGCCGCCAGGTTTCACCCTGACCCGCAGTTTCATGCGTCGCAGTCCGGTCACCCCCGATCCGGTCGCCTGCCTGACCTATGGCGATGGCCTGGCACGATTCTCGGTGTTCATCGAGCCGCTGCACGGTGCCATGGTTGGCGACGCGCGCAGCCAGCTCGGCCCGACCGTGGTGGTTTCCAAGCGCCTGCAGACCGATGACGGCGGCCAGATGGTGACCGTCGTCGGCGAAGTGCCGCTGGGCACCGCCGAGCGGGTGGCGCTGTCCATCCGGCCCGAGGCCGCCGCCCAGAAATGATCGAGGAGCAGGGGCGAGTGGTGGCGACCGAGCCGGGAGCGGTATGGGTCGAGACCGTGCGCCGCAGTACCTGCTCGTCCTGCTCGGCCAATGCCGGTTGCGGCCAGGGGCTGATGCAGCGCCTGGGCGTCGGCGCGGGGCGTGCCCGGGTGCGCGCGTTGAGCGACCTGAGCCTGCGGGTCGGCGATGCGGTCGTCCTAGGAATTCATGAAGACCTGTTGTTGCGCGCCTCCGTCCTCTTCTATCTTTTCCCTCTGCTCGGGTTTTTCGTGGCAGCATTGCTGGCGACCCGGGCGGGCTTTGTCGAACCTCTGATCATCGTGTCCGGGCTGGCGGGTTTGCTGGCGGCCTGGCTATTGGTGCGTCGGCATGCTCGTCGTCATGCCGATGATCCAGCCTCGCAGCCGGTGGTTCTGCGAGCGCTGATTTCCGGGCCGTCCGATTCGGCCTGAGTCTTTCTCTTCCCTCGAACATCACGGGAGCTGTAGTCGATGCATACCCTAAAACGCTGTATGGCTGCGATGGTGGCCTTGCTGGCCTTGAGCCTGGCGATGACGGCCCGGGCAGAACTGCCGGACTTCACGCCTTTGGTCGAACAGGCGTCGCCGGCGGTGGTGAATATCAGTACGCGGCAGAAGCTGCCGGATCGCGCCATGGCGCGCGGGCAGCTGTCTATCCCCGACCTCGAAGGGCTGCCGCCGATGTTCCGCGACTTCCTCGAACGCAGCATCCCGCAGGTTCCGCGCAATCCGCGCGGCCAGCAGCGCGAGGCGCAATCGCTGGGTTCCGGCTTCATCATCTCCAACGACGGCTACATCCTCACCAACAATCACGTCGTGGCCGATGCCGACGAGATCCTGGTGCGCCTGTCCGACCGTAGCGAGCACAAGGCCAAGCTGGTCGGCGCGGACCCGCGCAGCGACGTGGCGGTGCTGAAGATCGAGGCGAAGAACCTGCCGACCCTGAAACTGGGCGATTCGAACAAGCTGAAAGTGGGCGAATGGGTCCTGGCCATCGGTTCGCCGTTCGGCTTCGATCACTCGGTCACCGCCGGTATCGTCAGTGCCAAGGGTCGTAGCCTGCCGAACGAGAGCTACGTACCCTTCATCCAGACCGACGTGGCGATCAACCCGGGTAACTCCGGCGGTCCGCTGCTGAACCTGCAGGGCGAAGTGGTCGGCATCAACTCGCAGATCTTCACCCGTTCCGGCGGCTTCATGGGCCTGTCCTTCGCCATTCCGATCGATGTCGCGCTGAACGTCGCCGACCAGTTGAAGAAAGCCGGCAAGGTCAGTCGCGGCTGGCTGGGCGTGGTGATCCAGGAAGTGAACAAGGATCTCGCCGAGTCCTTCGGCCTCGACAAGCCGTCCGGCGCGCTGGTGGCGCAACTGGTGGAAGACGGCCCGGCGGCCAAGGGTGGCCTGCAGGTGGGCGATGTGATCCTCAGCCTGAACGGCCAGTCGATCAACGAGTCCGCCGACCTGCCGCACCTGGTGGGCAACATGAAGCCGGGCGACAAGATCAACCTGGACGTGATTCGCAACGGCCAGCGCAAGTCCCTGAGCATGGCGGTAGGCAGCCTTCCGGACGACGACGAGGAAATCGCCTCGATGGGCGCTCCGGGCGCCGAGCGCAGCAGCAACCGCCTGGGCGTGACCGTCGCCGACCTGACCGCCGAGCAGCGCAAGAGCCTGGATATCCAGGGCGGCGTGGTGATCAAGGAAGTCCAGGACGGTCCGGCCGCGGTCATCGGCCTGCGTCCGGGCGATGTCATCACCCACCTGGACAACAAGGCGGTGACCTCGACCAAGGTCTTCGCCGACGTGGCCAAGGCCCTGCCGAAGAACCGTTCGGTTTCGATGCGGGTGCTGCGCCAGGGACGCGCCAGCTTCATTACCTTCAAGCTGGCCGAATAAGCCGGCTGGCGAAAAAAGGGCGGTTTCCACCGCCCTTTTTCATGCCCGTCAATCCGTTACCTGCGTGACGCCTTGCCCGAGCATCAGGTAAACTCCCCGGCTATTTTTCGGCGGATTGCCGCCCTTGCCCTTTTCGAGTGTGTTGAGCCGTGAGCGACCTGAGCCATATCCGCAATTTCTCCATCATTGCCCATATCGACCATGGCAAGTCGACGCTGGCCGATCGCTTCATCCAGACGTGCGGCGGCCTCTCCGATCGCGAAATGGAGGCCCAGGTCCTGGACTCCATGGACCTGGAGCGCGAGCGCGGGATCACCATCAAGGCCCACAGCGTGACCCTGCACTACAAGGCGCAGGACGGTAAGACCTACCAGCTCAACTTCATCGATACCCCCGGCCACGTCGACTTCACCTACGAAGTCAGCCGCTCGCTGGCCGCCTGCGAGGGCGCGCTGCTGGTAGTGGACGCCGGCCAGGGCGTCGAGGCGCAGTCCGTCGCCAACTGCTACACCGCCATCGAGCAGGGGCTGGAAGTGATGCCCGTGCTGAACAAGATGGACCTGCCCCAGGCCGAGCCGGAGCGGGTGAAAGAGGAAATCGAGAGCATCATCGGCATCGACGCCACCGACGCCGTGGCCTGCAGCGCCAAGAGCGGGATGGGCGTGCTGGAGGTGCTGGAACGCCTGGTGACCGCCATCCCCGCCCCGGAAGGCGAGATCGAGGCGCCGCTGCAGGCGCTGATCATCGACTCCTGGTTCGACAACTACCTCGGCGTGGTCTCGCTGGTACGGGTGAAGAACGGCCGGGTGAAGAAGGGCGACAAGATCCTGGTGAAGTCCACCGGCAAGGTCCACCAGGTGGACAGCGTCGGGGTATTCACTCCGAAGCACACCGAGACCGTCGACCTGAAGGCGGGCGAGGTGGGCTTCATCATCGCCGGTATCAAGGATATCCACGGCGCGCCGGTGGGCGATACGCTGACCCTGAACAACACGCCGGACGTCGAGGTCCTGCCGGGCTTCAAGCGGGTCAAGCCGCAGGTCTACGCGGGCCTGTTCCCGGTCAGCTCGGACGATTTCGAGGACTTCCGCGACGCCCTGCAGAAACTGACCCTCAACGACTCGTCGCTGCAATACGAGCCGGAAAGCTCCGAAGCCCTGGGCTTCGGCTTCCGTTGCGGCTTCCTCGGCATGCTGCACATGGAGATCATCCAGGAGCGCCTGGAGCGCGAATACGACCTGGACCTGATCACCACCGCGCCCACGGTGGTCTTCGAGATCGTGCAGAAGAATGGCGAGATCATCTACGTCGACAACCCGTCCAAGCTCCCGGACCTGGCGTCGATCCAGGAAATGCGCGAACCGATCTGCCGCGCCACCATCCTGGTGCCCAAGGACCACCTGGGCAACGTGATCACCCTGTGCATCGAGAAGCGCGGCGTGCAGCGCGACATGCACTTCCTCAGCGGCCAGGTGCAGGTGGTCTACGACCTGCCGATGAACGAGGTGGTGCTCGACTTCTTCGATCGCCTCAAGTCCACCAGCCGCGGCTATGCTTCCCTGGACTACAGCTTCGATCGTTTCGAGCCGTCCAACCTGGTTCGTCTCGACGTGCTGATCAATGGCGAGAAGGTCGACGCCCTCGCCCTGATCGTCCACCGCGACAACGCCCCCTACAAGGGCCGCCAGCTGGTGGAGAAAATGAAGGAACTGATCCCGCGGCAGATGTTCGACGTGGCGATCCAGGCAGCCATCGGTGGGCAGATCATCGCCCGCTCGACGGTCAAGGCGCTCAGGAAGAACGTGCTGGCCAAGTGTTACGGTGGCGACGTGAGCCGTAAACGCAAGCTGCTGGAGAAGCAGAAGGCTGGTAAGAAAAGGATGAAGCAGGTCGGTAGCGTGGAAATTCCCCAGGAAGCCTTCCTCGCCGTGCTCAAAGTGGATAGCTAGAACCCATGACACTCAATTTCCCGTTGTTGCTGGTCATCGCCGTGGCTGTATGCGGCGCCCTGGCCTTGGTCGACCTGGTGCTGTTCGCGCCGCGTCGGCGGGCCGCGATCTCTTCCTACGAAGGGCAGGTGAACGAGCCCGATCCGGCGGTGCTGGAGAAGCTCAACAAGGAACCGCTGCTGGTGGAGTACGGCAAGTCGTTCTTCCCGGTGCTGTTCATCGTGCTGGTGCTGCGTTCCTTCCTGGTCGAGCCGTTCCAGATTCCCTCGGGGTCGATGAAACCTACCCTCGAGGTCGGCGATTTCATCCTGGTCAACAAGTTCGCCTACGGTATCCGCCTGCCGGTGCTGGACACCAAGGTGATCCCGATCGGTGATCCGCAGCGCGGCGATGTCATGGTGTTCCGCTATCCCAGCGAACCGAACATCAACTACATCAAGCGCGTGGTCGGCCTGCCCGGCGACACCGTGCGCTACACCAAGGAAAAGCGCCTGTACGTCAACGGCGAGCTGGTGGCGGAGAAACTGGTCGGCGAGGAACCGGGCACCCTGGGCAGCGTGACCCTGTACCAGGAGAAGCTGGGCCAGGCCGAGCACCTGATCCGCAAGGAAATGAGCCGCTATCGTATCGAGCCCGACCGCCAGTGGACCATTCCCGCCGGCCACTACTTCATGATGGGCGACAACCGCGACAACTCCAACGACAGCCGCTACTGGAACGATCCGAAGATCCCCAAGGATCTGCTGGGCATGGTTCCGGACCGCAATATCGTCGGCAAGGCCTTCGCCGTGTGGATGAGCTGGCCCGATCCGAAGATGAGCAACCTGCCGAACTTCTCCCGGGTCGGCGTGATTCACTGACCTGTGCGCAGGTTCGCCACGCGGAAGGGCGCTCCTGCTGAATAATCGCGAAGCGGGGCTGCTCCCGAGGGCAGCCCCGCTTTCACTTCCGCGAACGCCGCCGCAGGGCCCTGCCCGATGGCGTTACCGCTCGCTGGACGGAATAACTACACTGACATGAGGTCCGACATGAGGTTCGCGCGTTCGCAGAAGGGGATGTCCCTGCTGGGGTGGCTGGTGGTGCTGGGCGTGGTGGCGTTCTTCGCCAGCGCCGCGTTCAAGATCATCCCGCACTACATGGATTACTACTCGCTGGAGAAGGTGATCACTTCCGTGGAGACCGACAAGGCGGCCGAGGTGCGTTCCGTGCCGGAGTTCTACAGCTACGTCGGCAAGGGGATGCAGATCAACGGCATCCGCAACCTGGACCTGGAGAAGGCCCTGGAGGTGCAACTGGAAGACAACCAATTCCGGGCGCACCTGAAATATGAAAAACGCGAGCCACTGATCAGCAACATCGACCTGGTGGTCCACTTCGACAAAGAATTCCGTGTACGCATGCCGTGAGTAATTCGCTGGACCGACTCGAGCGCAAGCTCGGCTATACCTTCAAAGACCGGGACCTGATGGTCCTGGCCCTGACCCATCGCAGCTACGCCGGGCGCAACAACGAGCGCCTGGAGTTCCTCGGTGACGCCATTCTCAACTTCGTCATCGGCGAGGCGCTGTTCCACCACTTCCCGCAGGCTCGCGAAGGCCAGCTTTCGCGCCTGCGCGCGCGACTGGTCAAGGGCGAGACCCTGGCCCTGCTGGCGCGCGGCTTCGAGGTGGGCGACTACCTGCGGCTGGGCTCGGGCGAGCTGAAGAGCGGCGGGTTCCGCCGCGAGTCGATCCTCGCCGATGCGATGGAAGCCCTGATCGGCGCCATCTACCTGGATACTGGCATGGACTCCGCGCGCGAGCGGATCATCGCCTGGCTCGGACCGCAACTGCGCGAGCTGACCCCGGTGGACACCAACAAGGACCCCAAGACCCGCCTGCAGGAGTTCCTGCAGTCGCGTGGCTGCGACCTGCCGCGCTACGAGGTGGTGGATATCCAGGGCGAACCCCATTGCCGGACCTTCTTCGTCGATTGCGAAGTGGCCCTGCTGAGCGACAAGACCCACGGGCACGGCGGCAGCCGCCGCATCGCCGAGCAGGTGGCCGCGGCCGCCGCGCTGGTGGCCCTGGGCGTGGAGAATGGCCATGACTGACATGCACGACGACATCCCCGCCGGCAGCCGTTGCGGCTACGTGGCGATCGTGGGGCGCCCCAATGTGGGCAAGTCCACCCTGCTCAACCACATCCTCGGGCAGAAGCTGGCGATCACCTCGCGCAAGCCGCAGACCACCCGTCACAACATGCTCGGGATCAAGACCGAGGGCGAGGTGCAGGCCGTCTACGTCGATACGCCCGGCCTGCACAAGAGCGGCGAGAAGGCCCTCAACCGCTACATGAACCGTACCGCCAGCGCGGCATTGAAGGATGTCGACGTGGTGATCTTCGTGGTCGACCGCACCCGCTGGACCGAAGAGGACCAGATGGTCCTGGAGCGCGTGCAGTACGTCAGTTGCCCGGTGCTGATCGCGGTGAACAAGACCGACCGCATCGAGGAAAAGGCCGACCTGCTGCCGCACCTCGAATGGCTCACCCAGCAGTTGCCGAAGGCCGAGGTAGTACCGATCTCGGCGCAGCACGGGACCAACCTGGACGTGCTGGAGAAGCTGGTCGCCGAGCGTCTGCCGGAAAGCGAGCACTTCTTCCCCGAAGACCAGATCACCGACCGCAGCAGCCGCTTCCTGGCCGCCGAGCTGGTCCGCGAGAAGATCATGCGCCAGCTCGGCGCCGAGCTGCCCTACCAGATCACCGTGGAGATCGAGGAGTTCAAGCAGGAAGGTCGCATCCTGCATATCCATGCGCTGATCCTGGTGGAGCGCGAGGGGCAGAAGAAGATCATCATCGGCGACAAGGGCGAGCGGATCAAAAGCATCGGCCAGAACGCGCGCAAAGACATGGAAGTGCTGTTCGACTCCAAGGTCATGCTCAACCTCTGGGTCAAGGTCAAGGGCGGCTGGTCCGACGACGAGCGCGCCCTGCGCTCGCTGGGCTACGGCGACCTCTGACCGTTCCCGGCAGCCCGGCGCCAGCCGGGCGCCATTCCTCTCGCGCCCGGTCGACCCGCCATGTCCTTCGCCGCCGCCCAAGCCACCTACGTGCTGCATAGCCGGCCGTACAAGGAAACCAGCGCCCTGGTGGACTTCTTCACCCCGTTGGGTCGCCTGCGCGCGGTCCTGCGCGGCGCCCGCGGCAAGGCTGGCGCCCTGGCGCGGCCATTCGTGCCGCTGGAAGCGGAGTGGCGCGGGCGCGGCGAACTGAAGACCGTGGCCCGCCTGGAAAGCGCCGGTGTTCCCAACCTGCTCAATGGCCAGGCGCTGTTCAGCGGTCTCTACCTCAACGAGCTGTTGATCCGCCTGTTGCCGGCGGAAGACCCGCAGCCGGAAATCTTCGCCCACTACGCCGCGACCCTGCCGCTGCTGGCGGCGGGGCGCCCCATCGAACCGCTGCTGCGCGCGTTCGAATGGCGCCTGCTGGAGCAACTGGGCTATGGTTTCGCTCTCGATGTCGACATCGATGGGCGCCCGATCGAGCCGCAGGCGTTGTACCAGCTTTTGCCAGAGGCCGGCCTGGAGCCGGTGGCGCAACTGCAACCCGGGCTGTTCCAGGGCTCCGAACTGTTATCCATGGCCGACGCCGACTGGAGCGCCCCCGGCGCCCTGGCGGCGGCCAAGCGCCTGATGCGCCAGGCGCTCGCTCCCCATCTGGGCGGCCGGCCGCTGGTCAGCCGCGAGCTGTTCATGAACCGTAAGGAGTCACCCCGTGACTGAAGCCACTCGAATTCTGCTCGGCGTGAACATCGATCACGTCGCCACCCTGCGCCAGGCCCGGGGCACCCGCTATCCGGACCCGGTGAAGGCCGCCCTGGACGCCGAGGAAGCCGGCGCCGACGGTATCACCGTGCACCTGCGCGAGGACCGCCGGCATATCCAGGAACGCGACGTGCGGGTGCTCAAGGAAGTGCTGCAGACGCGGATGAACTTCGAGATGGGGGTCACCGAGGAAATGCTCGCCTTCGCCGAGGAGATCCGGCCGGCGCATAGCTGCCTGGTCCCCGAGCGCCGCGAGGAACTGACCACCGAGGGCGGCCTCGACGTCGCCGGCCAGGAACAGCGCATCCGCGACGCGGTGCGACGCCTGGCTGCGGTGGGCAGCGAAGTGTCGCTGTTCATCGATCCCGATCCGCGGCAGATCGAGGCCTCCGCCCGGGTCGGCGCGCCGGCTATCGAACTGCATACCGGTCGCTACGCCGACGCCGAAGACCCCGAGGAGCAGGCCCGTGAACTGCAGCGGGTACGCGAGGGCGTGGCCCTCGGGCGTTCCCTCGGCCTGATCGTCAACGCCGGGCATGGCCTGCACTACCACAATGTCGAGCCGGTCGCGGCCATCGACGGCATCAACGAGCTGAACATCGGCCACGCCATCGTCGCCCACGCCCTGTTCGTCGGCTTCAGGCAGGCGGTGGCCGAGATGAAAGCGCTGATGCTGGCCGCGGCGACCAAGCGCTGAGGCAATCGCGCCCCGCTTGCCGTCGACCTGCGGGGCGGATGAAAGCAAAAAAAAGCCCATCCGAGGATGGGCTTTTCCCTATTCGCTGTCAGGGCTTGCGCGCCACCAGCGTGGCGCGCATCGGTGCCGGCAGGCCTTCGACGGTTCGCGAACGGTCCTGCGGATCGAGGAATTCCGGCAGCGACTGGAAACGCATCCATTCGGTGGAGCGTTGTTCCTCGACGCTGGTCAGGCTGACGTCGACGCAGCGCGCGTCGGCGAACCCGGCGCGGCGCAGCCAGAGCTCCAGGGCCGCCACCGAGGGCAGGAACCAGACGTTGCGCATCTGCGCGTAGCGGTCCTCGGGCACCAGCACGGTGCTGGCGTCGCCTTCCACCACCAGGGTCTCCAGGACCAGTTCGCCGCCGCGCTTCAGGCAGTCCTTGAGCGCCAGCAGGTGGTCGATGGGCGAGCGACGGTGATAGAGCACGCCCATGGAGAATACCGTGTCGAAGCCTTCGAGCTTCTCCGGCAGGTCTTCCAGGGCCAGCGGCAGGTGCCAGGCCGGCAGCTCCGGCAGGTAGCGCTTGGCGGCGAGGAACTGGCAGAGGAACAGCCAGTTCGGATCGACCCCGACCACGCTTTCCGCGCCGGCGCCGAGCATGCGCCACTGGTAGTAGCCGTTGCCGCAGCCGACGTCGAGGACGCGTTTGCCACGCAGTTCGACATGTGGCGAGACACGCTCCCATTTCCAGTCGGAACGCCATTCGGTATCGACCTGTACGCCGAAGAAGTCGAACGGCCCCTTGCGCCAGGGAATCAGCCCTTGCAGCGCTTCCTTCACCTGCGCTTGCAGCGCCGCATCGTGGTCGCTGTGCAGGGCGAAGCGCTGGGCCAGTTCGACCTTCGGCGCGGGCACCTGGGGCAGGCGCTGGACCGCGCTCCACCAACGGGCCAGGTCGCCGTGGCCTTCCTCGATGCGCGCGGCGATCTGCGCGGGCAGGCTGGTCGCCCAGCCGTACAGCGGAGAGCCGGCGAGGTGTCGCTGGAGGGCGTCGAGGGCGAGGTGCTGGATCATGGCAGGGCGATCATCGAGGCGAAGTTGAGACACTGGAACCATTGGCTGACCCGGCTGAAGCCGGCGGCCAGCAGCCGTTCACGGTGTTCCTCGAAGGTGTCGGGGAGCATGACGTTTTCCAGCGCGCTGCGCTTCTGCGCGATCTCCAGCTCGCTGTAGCCGTTGGCACGCTTGAAGGCGATGTGCAGGTCGGTGAGCAGCGCGTGCTCCTGCGCATCGGCGAAGCGCAGTTTCTCCGAGAGGATCAGCGCGCCGCCGGGCAGCAGTGCCTGGCGGATCCTGCGCAGCAGGCCGAGGCGCTGGTCGGGGGCGACGAACTGTAGGGTGAAGTTCATTGCCACCAGCGAGGTGGGTTGCAGGTCCAGGGCGAGAATGTCGGCCTCGATCAGCTCGACCGGCAGCAGCTCCTGGTACATGGCGTCCTGGGCATGCAGGTATTCACTGCAGCGCTCGATCATCGCGTGCGAGTTGTCCACCCCGATCACCCGGCAGCCGTCGTTGCGGACGTGGCGGCGCAGCGACTGGGTGACCGCGCCGAGCGAGCAGCCGAGGTCGTAGAGCACGCTGTTCGGCTGGGCGAACTGCGCGCCGAGTACGCCGATGTTCTCGACGATGGTGGGGTAGCCCGGCACGGAGCGCTTGATCATGTCGGGGAACACGCGCACCACGTCTTCGTTGAACACGAAGTCGGCGACACGTTGCTGGGGTTGGGCGAACAGGCGATCGGACTCGCTCACGCGGGTGACCTCGGGCATCACGGCTTTTCAGGGGGCCGAATTGTAGCCGAGGGACGAGCGTCGCCCAACTGCGCGGCGACGATTCACCCATGCGCGCAGGCGAATCACCTGAGCTTGTCGGAGAAGTACTCTCCCGCGCCCTGCAGCGGACCCAGCGGGTTCTTCTTGTCTTCCAGGCGATGGATGTTCGGTTCGCCGTTGCTGACCTTGTGCACCAGCACGTCGTTGACGAAGACGAACACCGCCTTGAACGACCAGCCCTGCAACTCCCGTTTCTTGCGGAAGTTGAACACGTCCGCCCAGAAGCTGCCGACCCGCTGGGTGTCGGTCTTGCTGAAATCGAAGGCGTAGCCGATGCAACGGTCCTTCGCTTCCAGGCATTGCACCAGGCCGCCCGGCAGGTAATCGATGGGGATGTTCGGCTGGATGAACATGAGCCGCACGTCGATGAACGACAGCATGCGGCCGTTGCCCTGGGTCAATGGATCGAAACCCAGCCCGAACAGCTGCGAACGGGTCGTGCTGCCGGGTTGCGCCTGGGAATAGCGCAGTTCGGCATCGAGGTAGTCGACGAAGGGGGATTGGACTTCCGCTCGTTCGCTGGGCAGCAGGCTGCCGCAGGAGGAAACGAAGACAGTGGATGCCCAGAGCAGTGAGTAACGAAGAGCGGTGCCCATGACGCGCCTCCTTTCGGTGCCGTCGTAGATTGAGTAATAGACGACGCCAAAAAGGCCTGCCGGAATTTATTCAATCGGCTGAAAGCAGCGTGGTTGCTGGTCTGGCGGCGGATTTCCGGCGGCCCGGAAAGTCATTCGAAAGAAAGCCTATAGCGCTCGCCGAGGACCTTCAGGGTGCCTTCGCGACGCAGTTGGCGTAGCCCTTCGTCGAGTTCCGCGAGACGCGCGTCGACCTCCGGCAGGTGCGGGCTGAGGCCGACGTGCAGCGGCTGCCGCCCGGGTAGTCCGCCGGCGCGGCGGATCTGTCCGGCGAGCTGCGGATGATGCTCCAGGTAGTGCTCGATGATGTCGCGGTCTTCCAATAGCACGTCGATGCGGCCGAGCAGCAGTTTCTGCAGGTTGCGCGGCAGCACGCGCTCGCCGCCGAGGACCTGCAGGTGCAGGTCGTCGTCGCCGGCCTGGCTGCGCCAGGCTTCGAAGCGCGGATTGTTCACGTAGCCCTGGGCGAGGCCCAGGCGCTGGCCGAGCAGGGATGCATCGCCGGAGTAGTGCCAGTCGCTGTCGTGGCGGGTATAGAAGGCCAGCCCGACCCAGCCGATGGGCTCGCTGCCGACCCGCAGGCCGTCGAGTCCATAGGCGCCGACCAGGCCGTCGCGATGGCCGTCGCGGACCATCTGCACGGCGCGCGGCCAGGGCAGGCTGTCGAAGTGCGGTGGCTCCCGAAGGACCTGGCTGAGCGCCTCGACCAGGTAGCCGGGCCGCTGCGGCGTGCCAGGGCACAGGTAGGGGCAGCCGTCGTCGCCTGCGAAGCGCAACGGTTCGGCCAGCGAGAGCAGAGGAGCGGCGCAGGACAGGGCGAGCAGGACGAAGGAGGCGCGGAGCATGGAGTCCTCAGGGCGACGGGGCCTGTCAGGATAGGCCAGGTCGCCACGGCGCAGGACGTCGCTCTTCGTACAGAATGTGTCCGCCGCGGGCAGCGGTTTCAGCGCACCTGGATCGCGCAGGAAAAGCTTTCCGCCGGTTCCGCGTCCTTTTCCCAGGGCCGCCGGTAGACCAGTTCCAGGCGGTCGTCGCCGCTGGCGGCGACGCGGAAGCGCCAGGTCGATTCGCCGCCGCTGCCAACCAGGCCGCTGTCTTCTTCGGAATTGCTGTAGACCTCCGGGCCAAGGCGCTTGAGCACGCTGGCAGCAGGGTTGCGCAGTTCCCAGCGGAAGCCGGTGGTGGGATTGCTCGGCAGGGTCAGCACCAGTTCCTGGCCTTGCGTCAGCTTCAGCGGCGAACAGTCGTCGGCGTCGTCCAGGGTGACCACCGGCTTCTGTTGCCCGGCGCAGCCGGCCAGGACCACGATGGACAATGGCAGCAGCAGACGGGAGGGGGAAAAGGACATGCAGCGCTCCTCGGCTCGAATGGAAAGGGCGCCAGCATAAACCTTGCTGGCGCCCGAGTGCCAAGGTTGGCGCGGCGGACGGCCGAACCGGTCGGCCATCCGCCGCCGGCTCAGGCCGGGAACAGCACCTTGGCCACGTCGCCGTAGCGCTTGGCGAAATGCACGGTCAGCCCTTCCCTGAGATAGTCGGGCAACTCTTCGAAGTGGCCGCGGTTGGCTTCCGGCAGGATCAGCTCGAAGATCTTCTGCCGGCGCGCGGCGATCACCTTCTCGCGGACCCCGCCGATGGGCAGGACCTGGCCGGTCAGGGTCAGTTCGCCGGTCATCGCCACGCCTTTCTTCGGCACCTGGTTGCGCGCCAGGGAGAGCAGGGCGCTGGCCATGGTGACGCCGGCGCTGGGACCGTCCTTGGGCGTGGCACCTTCCGGCACGTGCAGGTGGACGAACGCCTGGTCGAAGAAGGTCGGGTCGCCGCCATACTTCTTCAGGTGCGAGCCGATGTAGCTATAGGCGATCTCGGCGGATTCCTTCATCACGTCGCCGAGCTGGCCGGTGAGCTTGAAGCCACGGTTCAGCGTGTGGATGCGGGTCGCCTCGATCGGCAGGGTGGCGCCGCCCATGCTGGTCCAGGCCAGCCCGGTGATCACGCCGATCCCGGAAAGCACCTGCTCGCTGCGGAACACCGGCATGCCGAGGTAGTCCTCAAGGTCCCTGGGACCGATCTTCACCTTCGACTCGGGATCCTCCAGCAGTTTGACCACCGACTTGCGCACCAGCTTGCCGAGCTGTTTCTCCAACTGGCGCACCCCGGCTTCCCGCGCATAGCCCTCGATCACCGCGCGCAGCGCGGCATCGCTGATGCTCAGGCGGCCCTTAGGTACGCCGGCCTTTTCCAACTGCTTGGGCCACAGGTGGCGCTTGGCGATGGCCAGTTTTTCCTCGGAGATGTAGCCGGACAGGCGGATCACTTCCATCCGGTCGAGGAGCGGTCCGGGGATCGAGTCGAGGGTGTTGGCGGTGCAGACGAACAGCACCTTGGACAGGTCCAGGCGCAGGTCCAGGTAGTGGTCGAGGAATTCGACGTTCTGCTCCGGGTCGAGGGTTTCCAGCAGCGCCGAGGCCGGGTCGCCCTGGTAGCTGGCGCCGAGCTTGTCGATCTCGTCGAGCATGATCACCGGGTTCATCACCTCGACTTCCTTCAATGCCTGCACCAGCTTGCCGGGCAGGGCGCCGATGTAGGTGCGGCGGTGGCCCTTGATCTCCGCCTCGTCGCGCATGCCGCCGACGCTGAAACGGTAGAACGGCCGGCCGAGGCTCTCGGCGATGGATTTGCCGATGCTGGTCTTGCCCACTCCCGGCGGGCCGACCAGGAGCACGATGGAGCCGGCGATCTCGCCCTTGAAACTACCCACGGCGAGGAACTCGAGGATGCGATCCTTGATGTCGTCGAGGCCCGCGTGATGCTTGTCGAGGACCTTGCGCGCATGCTTGAGGTCGAGCTTGTCCTTGCCGTACACGCCCCAGGGCAGGGCTGTGGCCCAGTCCAGGTAGTTGCGGGTGACGGCGTACTCGGGCGAGCCGCTCTCGAGGATCGACAGCTTGTTCAGCTCTTCGTCGATACGCTTGCGCGCCTGCTCGGGCAGCACCTTGCCTTCCAGGCGGGCGCGGAATTCGTCGGCGTCGGCGCTCTTGTCGTCCTTGGTGATGCCCAGCTCCTGCTGGATGATCTTCAACTGTTCCTTGAGGAAGAATTCGCGCTGGTGTTCGCCGATCTTGCGGTTGACCTCGGCGGACAGTTCCTTCTGCAGGCGCGCGACTTCCACTTCCTTGCGCAGCAGCGGCAAGACCTTCTCCATCCGCTTGAGGATCGGCACGGTGTCCAGCACTTCCTGCAGTTCGCCGCCGGGCGCGGTGGTCAGGGCCGCGGCGAAGTCGGTGAGTGGCGACGGGTCGTTGGGACTGAAGCGGTTCAGGTAGTTCTTCAGTTCCTCGCTGTACAGCGGATTGAGCGGCAGCAGCTCCTTGATCGCGTTGATCAGGGCCATGCCGTAGGCCTTCACTTCGTCACTGGGATCGATCGGGGTCTTCGGATAGTCCACCTCCACCATGAACGGCGGACGATGGCGCTTGATCCAGCCCCGGATACGCACCCGCGACAGGCCCTGGGCGACGAACTGCAGCTTGCCGCCCTCGCGCGAGGCATGGTGCACTCGGACCAGCGTGCCGTGCTCGGGCAGGCTGTTGACGTCGAAGTGGCGCGGGTCTTCCGGAGGATTGTCCATGAAGAACAGGGCCAGCGAATGGTGGTCGGTCTTGGCAACCAGTTCGAGGGTTTCCGCCCAGGGTTCTTCGTTGACGATCACCGGCAGCACCTGCGCCGGGAAGAACGGGCGGTTGTGGATCGGGATCACGTAGAGGGTGGTCGGCAGGGTCTGGCCGGGCAGCACCAGGCCGGTGCCGGCGGGCTGCGCGTCGCTGATGTGTTCGGGATTAACGTCCTGGTCGCTCATGAGGCACCTGACTGACTGAAACATGAGAGTCTAGATGGGGCCCCGGGGGCGGGTTTCAATCCCTGTCCGTTCAAGGATGTTGCCGAAGGTTTCCACGCAGCACGCGGTACGCGGGTACCACTTGCGGCAAGGTGCTGGGCAGCGTCGGGCAAGTCGAGTAGAGTGCGCAAAAATTGAGCAGTTGCCGTTCATGTTCGACACCCGCCTCATCCGTCTGCCCGACCAGTCGCATACCCACGCCCACGAGCATCACCAACTGGTGATGTCGCTGGCCGGGCGCGCCGAATTCGAGGTCAACGGCTGTGGCGGGGAAGTCTGCCGGATGCGCGCCTGCCTGGTGCCGGGCGAGGCGGGCCACGTGTTCGCCGGGGTGGGCGACAACCGCATGCTGATCATCGACCTGGGCGAGGACAACCCGACCCCGGAAGACCCCGACCTGCTCGCGCGCCTGTTCGAGGCGCCGCGCTACCCGACCCTGGACGCCGACTTCCAGAACCTGCTCAGCTACGCCGGCGCCGAACTGGCCCGCTACGGCAGCGACCCGCTGCTGACCCGTGCCCTCGGCGGAGTGCTGATCCGCGCCCTGCACCTGCGCCTGTTCGGCGAGCAGCAGCCCCTGGCGGCCAGCGGGCCGCTCGACCTGGAGCGCCTGGACGCGCATATCGTGCGGAACCTGGCGCGGCGCATCACGGTCGCCGAACTGGCCCAGGTCGCCTGTCTCAGCCCGAGCCATTTCCACGCGCAGTTCAAGGACAGCGTCGGCCTGACCCCGCACCAGTACCTGCTCAAGGTCCGCCTCGACTGCGCCGCGCGGTTGCTGCGGGAAAGCCGCCTGCCTCTGGTGCGGATCGCCGAGGAATGCGGCTTCTCCAGCCAGAGCGCGCTGACCACGGCGATGCGCCGCTACCTGGGGCTGACGCCGAAGTCGCTGCGCAAGGGCTGAGCGCCATCCGCCACCTTCGGGGGATAACCGCAGGCGGTTATTCGCCCTACCGGGAGTGGTGTAGGACGGATAACGGCGCGGACGTCATCCGCCGAGCGAATTCGTCCCGCACGGCCTGTCTCAGAACGCCACCTTCACCCCCGCCTCGATGCCGCGTCCCGCCGCCGGCACCCGGTCGCGCAGGATCGAACTGGCGTAGCGCACGGTCTGGTTGGTCAGGTTGGTGCCCTTGACGAAGGCCAGCCAGCGGCTCTCGCCGAGGTCGAAGTTGTAGCCGAGGCTGGCGCCGAGGGTGGTGTAGCCGTCGGTGGAGAGTTCTTCCTCCGGCACGCGGTGCTGCGAGGCGGCGTGTTCGACGTCGACCCGCGCCTGCCACTGCTGCAACTCCCAGATCAGCGCGGTGTTCAGGCGCAGCGGGGCGATGCGTGGCAGCGGTTCGCCGGTGTCCTTGTTCTTGGCGCGGGTGTAGTCCCCGGAGAGTTCCAGGTCGAAGTTGCCGTACGGGCTTTCCAGCAGGTGGATGCGGTCCTGCGCCTCGACGCCGTAGAAGTCCGCGCGAACGCCGCTGTATAGGTATTCCGGCAGCGCCTCGTCATCGCCGGCGGCGACCACTTCGCCTTCCTCGTTGCGATGGCGACCGCTGGCGAGCAGGCCGATGTAGTTGGAGAAGCGGCTGTAGAACACCCCGACGCTGCCCTTGTGCACGCCGTTGTCGAAGCGCAGGGCGAGGTCGGTGGAGACCGCCTTTTCCTTGTCCGCGTCGGCATCGCCTACCTCGTAGGTGCCGGTGGCGGCGTGCGGACCGTTGGCGTACAGCTCGTAGAAGGTCGGGGCGCGCTCGGTGTAGCTGAGGGTGGCGGCCAGCGACCAGATCGGCGTCAGCTTGTACACCGCGCCGGTGGACAGGCTGCCGGTGGTGAAGCTCTGTGAACCGTCGTTCTCGGCGAAGCGCTCGTTGCCCTTGGCGTCGGGGTCCACGCGGGTGTGCTCCAGGCGGGCGCCGAAGCTGAGGTCGAGGCGGTCGCTGAGCTTCCATTCCTCCAGGGCGAACAGCGCGGCGCTGTCGGTTTCCGTGTGCGGCACGAAGGCTTCCTCGCCGAGGGCGGAGAAGCGGCTGTTGGCGAACTGCGCGCCGACCACCCCGTTCAGCGGGCCGAGCGGGCGGTGGCGGGCCTCGATGCGGCCTTCGTAGCCTTCGTTCTTGAAGGTGGTGCCGGTCTCGCCGTCCTCGATTTCCTTGTGCTCGTACTTGGTATAGGCGGCGTCCAGCTTCAGCGAGGTGAACGGGCCTTCGAGGTCGCGGATCTCGGAGGCGAAGGCGTAGCGGTCCTGCTGCATCTTCAGGCGCACGTCGTCCTCGGCCGGCGAGCCATAGTTGCTGTCGTAGCCGCTGTAGGAGAGGCCGGCGTAACCGTGCTCCCAGTGATAGGAGCCACCGACGGCGCCGCCGTCCTGGCGGCCGTCGCTGTTCTGCACCCGATGCTTGCCGGTGTCGCCGTCGATCTGCCGCTGGCGGCTGGAATGGGCGTAGCCGGGAATCCTGACGTCGTTGAACTCGCGGCTGGCGGCGTCCACGTGCAGGGCGAAGTTGCCGTCGCCGGCCTCCAGTGCGCCGGAGCGGCTACGGGTGGTGTCGGCGCCGCCGTAGCGCAGTTCGCCGCTGCCGTGGATGCCGTCGACGGGTTCGCTGGGGATGCGGTTGTCGAAGCTGTTCACCACCCCGCCGATGGCATTGCCGCCGTAGAGCAGGGCGGCCGGGCCGCGTACCACTTCCAGGCGCTCGACGCTGTTGGGGTCTTCCGGCACCGCGTGGTCGTAGGACAGCGACGAGGCGTCGAGCGCACCGACGCCGTTGCGCAGCAGGCGGATGCGATCACCGTCCATGCCGCGGATCACCGGTCGGCTGGCGCCCGGTCCGAAGTAGGTGGAGGACACCCCGGGCAGGCCGTTGAGGGTTTCGCCGAGGCTGCCTTTCTGTCGCAGGGTCAGCTCGTCGCCTTCGAGCACGCTGCTGGGCGTGGCGGGAGATTCGTTGCCCAGCGGGTTGGCGGTGATCACCTGGGAGGGCAATTCGCTGGGGCGGCCGTCGGCGCCGAGCGTTTCCCCCGAAACAATCAGGCAGGCCAGCGCCAGTGGCGTGAGAGGCCAGAGCGGACGGGAAGGGAAAAGGCCGGAAGAGGACATTGCGGGCTCCATGGTCATGGGTCGGACTTTTTTCAGGCCAAAGCGAACCCAGGCCCTTCCCGGAGGAAGGGCGACGGGGTCGGATCGGCGTATTTATTGGGATGTTATATTATTTCTTTTTGTGTCGGTAGACCCGCGTAGCCACTCTGCATGGCGTCGTGCCGACGTGCAGCGGCAATGTCCGCATGCCTGCCGGCGAAGAGGAACGGGAAAGTTCCGCAGCCAGGAGTTTTCCGCAAAAACTCCAGAGCCTTTCGCAAGAATCGCCCCTCTCGCAGCCACTACATTCCGCTATCCGCTGGTGCCTCGCGCCGGCGGAATGGGCCTGACCCATACTGATCCGTATTCCCGCGCCACAGGACGTGCCGCGCCGCCGGCACAACCCGCCGGCGGCGGTGCCCCGGGCAATGGACGCCTGGCCGGACTTCTTTCAATAACAATGGCTCCACAAGAGGAGGGCGTGATGTTCAAAGCCAGTCACGTCTTGCAGGGCGAGGACCAGACCCGGTCCGCAGCCGAATTCTTCCCTGTCATCAGCGCCAACTACGCGGTCGACGAGGAAGCCTACCTGGGCGAACTGCTGCAGCTCGCCGACCCCGGTCCCGACGGCATCGAGGCTATCCGCCGCAACGCCCGCGCACTGATCGAAACCGTGCGCAGCCGGGACAACGCCGTCGATACCCTCGACGCACTCCTGCGCCAATACAGCCTGGACACCCAGGAAGGCCTGATGCTGATGTGTCTGGCCGAGGCGCTGTTGCGTGTGCCTGACGCGGCGACCGCCGACGCGCTGATCCGCGACAAGCTGTCCGCCGCCGACTGGCAGCGCCATCTCGGCCAGAGCGACAACGTTCTGGTCAATTTCGCCGCCTGGGGCCTGGTGATGACCGGCAAGGTGGTGAACATCGACGAACGCACCGACGGCCGCGCCCCGAGCGTCATCAGCCGGCTGGTGCAGCGCTCTGGCGAACCGGTGATCCGCGCCGCGATGAACCAGGCGATGAAGCTGATGGGCAAGCAGTTCGTGCTTGGCCGGACCATCTCCGAAGCGCTGAAGAACGGTCGTCCATGCCGCGAGCAGGGCTACACCTATTCCTTCGACATGCTCGGCGAGGCCGCGCTGACCGCCGCCGACGCCGAGAAATACATGGCCGACTACCGCCAGGCCATCGACACCGTCGGCGCCGAGCCGCAGGTCGGTCCGGGGCCGCGGCCGTCGATCTCGATCAAGCTCTCGGCGCTGCATCCGCGCTACGAAGTGGCGCAACGCGAGCGGGTGCTCAGCGAGCTGTTCGCCAATGTCCTGGAACTGGCGGTGCGCGCGCGCAAGCTGAACGTCGGCATCACCATCGACGCCGAGGAAGCCGATCGCCTGGAGCTGTCCCTCGAACTCTACGAGAAGCTGATGCGCGACCCGGCCATCGCCGGCTGGGGCGAGTTCGGCCTGGTCATCCAGGCCTACTCCAAGCGCTGCCTGCCGGTGCTGGTATGGCTGACCCTGCTCGGCCGCGAGCTTGGCGCACGCATCCCGCTGCGCCTGGTGAAGGGTGCCTACTGGGACAGCGAGATCAAGCAGTGCCAGGTGCAGGGCGCCGATGGCTACCCCGTCTACACCCGCAAGGAAGGCACCGACACTTCCTACCTGGCCTGCGCCCGCTACCTGCTCAGCGAGCACACCCGCGGGGTGATCTACCCGCAGTTCGCCAGCCACAACGCCCACACCGTGACCGCCATCCTCGCCCTGGCCGACGAAGCCAGGGCCGCCGGCGGCGAGGAGCGCGACTTCGAGTTCCAGCGCCTGCACGGCATGGGCGACGCGCTGTACGACACGGTGATCGAGAAGTACCGCCGCAACGTGCGCATCTACGCCCCGGTCGGCGCGCACAAGGACCTGCTGCCGTACCTGGTCCGGCGCCTGCTGGAGAACGGCGCCAACTCTTCCTTCGTGCACAAGCTGGTGGACCCGCGCGTGCCGGTGGAGACGCTGATCCAGCACCCGGTTACCCAACTGCGCCAGTTCAAGACGCTGGCCAACGACCGTATCCCTCTGCCCCAGGCGATCTTCGGCGCCGGGCGGAAAAACTCCCAGGGCATCAACATGAACATCCAGAACCAGTGGAACGAGCTGGAGCTCGCCTACAAGCCGCACCTGACCCGCCAGTGGCAAGCCGCGCCGATCGTCAACGGCGAGAAGCTCTCCGGCCCGGCCCACGAAGTGCGTTGCCCGTACGACCTGGAGAGGCTGGTCGGCAGCGTCCAGTACGCGTCCGCCGAGCAGGCCGGCAAGGCCCTCGACGTGTTGCAGGCGGCCTGGCCGCGCTGGAGCGCCACCCCGGTGGACGAGCGTGCCGGCATCCTCGAGCGTCTCGCCGACCTGCTGGAAGCCCAGCGCGGCGAGCTGATGGCGCTGTGCACCCTGGAAGCCGGCAAGTCGTTGCAGGACGGTATCGACGAGATCCGCGAGGCGGTCGACTTCTGCCGCTACTACGCCCAGCAGGCCCGCCAGCGCCTGGTCCGCGAGGAACTGCGCGGCCCGACCGGCGAGCGCAACGAGCTGTTCTACGAAGGCCGCGGCATCTTCGCCTGCGTCAGCCCGTGGAACTTCCCGCTGGCGATCTTCCTCGGCCAGATCAGCGCCGCGCTGGTGGCCGGCAACACCGTGCTGGCCAAGCCGGCCGAGCAGACCAGCCTGATCGCCGCGCGCACCGTCGAACTGATGTTCGAAGCCGGCCTGCCGAAGGACGTTATCGCCCTGCTGCCGGGCGACGGCGCCACCCTCGGCGGCGTGTTCTGCCGTGACGCGCGGGTCGCCGGGGTGGCCTTCACCGGCTCCACCGACACCGCCCGCATCATCAATCGCCAACTGGCCGAGAAGCCCGGCGCCATCGCCACCCTGATCGCCGAGACCGGCGGGCAGAACGCGATGATCGTCGATTCCACCGCTTTGCCGGAACAGGTGATCAAGGATGCGGTACAATCCGCGTTCACCAGCGCCGGCCAGCGCTGCTCCGCGCTGCGCGTGATGTACGTGCAGCAGGACATCGCCGAGCGGGTGATCGAGTTGCTCAAGGGCGCCATGGCCGAGCTGAAGGTCGGCCCGACCGAGGTGCGCGTCAGCGACGTCGGCCCGGTGATCGACGCCGAGGCCAAGGCCGGCCTGGAGCAGCACATCGCCGCGCTGAAGGCCGCCGGCAAGCTGATCGCCGAGACCAAGGTGCCGGGCAACCTGAACGGTCACTTCGTCGCTCCCGTCGCGTTCGAGATCAGCGGCATCGACGAGCTGAAGAAAGAGAACTTCGGCCCGGTGCTGCACGTGGTGCGTTATGCCGCGCAGGACCTGGAAAAGGTCGTGCAGGCGATCAACGCCACCGGTTTCGGCCTGACCATGGGGGTCCATAGCCGCAACGAGGAAACCGCCCGTCGCATCGAAGAGCTGGCGCGGGTCGGCAACCTCTACATCAACCGCAACCAGATCGGCGCGGTGGTGGGCGTGCAACCGTTCGGCGGCCACGGGCTGTCCGGCACCGGTCCCAAGGCCGGCGGGCCGAACTACCTGCTGCGTTTCGTCAGCGAGCGCACCACGTCGGTGAACACCACCGCGGTGGGCGGCAACGCGTCGCTGCTGTCGCTGGCCGACGCCGAGTGATACTCCGTTCCCGGGCGCCTTGGCGCCCGGGTCGGTTTCCGGGGTTCGCCGCAGCGAACGCCGAGGGAAATGACCGCCGTTCCGGTGCGTGCCCGGAACGGACCATAAAGGACGATTTTCCCTGCCCGACAGGGGAGGGATCGTGAGGCGTGGGCCTGTTCGGACTCGTTTGAGGCCACCCACGTTTCCGGCTTGCTCCGGCAAGCGCTCACGGAGTGACGCCACAAGCGCCATTCTGCCAACCAAGGGCCCGCTACCCGTTGCTTGCACACGCAAGGGCCCGGATAAAAACAAGCAATAGGGGAGTCCCTATGAGTGTCAATACGCCCACGCTGATCACCTTCGTGATCTACATCGCGGCCATGGTCCTGATCGGCCTGGCGGCATATCGCTCCACCAACAACTTCTCCGACTACATCCTCGGTGGCCGCAGCCTCGGCAGCTTCGTCACGGCGCTGTCCGCCGGCGCCTCCGACATGAGCGGCTGGCTGCTGATGGGCCTGCCCGGCGCGGTGTACCTGTCCGGCCTGTCCGAAAGCTGGATCGCCATCGGCCTGATCGTCGGCGCCTACCTCAACTGGCTGTTCGTCGCTGGCCGCCTGCGGGTGCAGACCGAGCACAACGGCAACGCGCTGACCCTGCCCGACTACTTCACCAACCGCTTCGAGGACAACAGCCGCCTGCTGCGGATCTTCTCGGCCCTGGTGATCCTGGTGTTCTTCACCATCTACTGCGCTTCCGGCATCGTCGCCGGTGCGCGCCTGTTCGAGAGCACCTTCGGCCTCTCCTACGAGACCGCGCTGTGGGCCGGCGCCGCGGCGACCATCGCCTACACCTTCATCGGTGGCTTCCTCGCGGTGAGCTGGACCGACACCGTGCAGGCCTCGCTGATGATCTTCGCGCTGATCCTCACCCCGGTGATCGTGATGCTCGCCACCGGCGGCGTCGAGCCGACCTTCACCGCCATCGAGCTGAAGGACGCGACCAGCTTCGACATGCTCAAGGGCGCCTCCTTCATCGGCGTGATCTCGCTGATGGCCTGGGGCCTGGGCTACTTCGGCCAGCCGCACATCCTGGCGCGCTTCATGGCCGCCGACTCGGTGAAATCGATCCCTGCCGCGCGCCGCATCTCCATGACCTGGATGATCCTCTGCCTCGGTGGCGCCGTGGCCGTGGGCTTCTTCGGCATCGCCTACTTCCAGGCGCATCCGGAGCAGGCCGGCGCGGTCAGCGAGAACCCCGAGCGGGTATTCATCGAGCTGGCCAAGATCCTGTTCAACCCGTGGATCGCCGGCGTGTTGTTGTCCGCCATCCTCGCCGCGGTCATGAGCACCCTGAGCTGCCAGCTGCTGGTCTGCTCCTCGGCGCTCACCGAGGACTTCTACAAGGCCTTCCTGCGCAAGGGCGCCAGCCAGCTGGAACTGGTCTGGGTCGGTCGCGCCATGGTGCTGCTGGTGGCGGTGATCGCCATCTGGCTGGCCTCCAACCCGGAAAACCGCGTGCTCGGCCTGGTGTCCTATGCCTGGGCCGGCTTTGGCGCCGCCTTCGGCCCGCTGGTGCTGTTCTCCCTGCTGTGGAAGCGGATGACCCGCAACGGCGCGCTGGCCGGCATGATCGTCGGCGCGGCGACGGTGATCCTGTGGAAGAACCTGTTGGGCTGGACCGGCCTGTACGAGATCATCCCCGGCTTCCTCTTCGCCAGCGTCGCCATCGTCGTCTTCAGCCTGCTCGGCAAGGCGCCTTCGACGAGCATGCTCAAGCGCTTCGACGATGCGGAGCAGGAGTACCGCGAGGCGCACCAGGGCTCCGCCGCTCCGGTAACCCAGCGCTGATCGAGCCTGCGGGCGGGTAAAGCGCCCGCGCATGGAGACGGCCCGCCCCGCAAGGTGCGGGCCGTCGTTTTGTCCGGCGGCTGCTGCGCCTCTCCGCGCAGGACGGATAACGGCAGCCGCGTTGTCCCTGTCCCGCCGCGCCGCTCAGGCGTCCCGCTCCAGCCGGCAAGCGTGCCCCGACTGTCGTGCCTCCAGCCTCAGCCATTCGAAGAATGCCTTCACCGGCGGATGACGTTCCCGTCCGGGCACGCATAGCGCGCTGTAGCCGGCGCCGTCGACACTGATATCCGCTCTGTAGGGTTGCAGCAGGCCGCTGGCGACGCTTTCCGAAACCAGGATCGAACTGGCCAGCACCAGTCCCTGGCCGGCGATGGCCGCCTGCAGGGCGTAGTGCTCCTCGTCGTACTGGCGGATCACCGGCTGGCCCTCCATCCAGTCTTCGCCGGCCTGCGCGCACCAGGCCTCCCAGCCGTGGGCGTAGAGCCTGGAGTTGTGCCAGCGCACGCTGATCAGGGTCGGCTGCCGTTCTGCGGCCAGGGCGACCTGGGCCGGCGAGCCGTAGACCGCGAAGCATTCGTCGAACAGGCAGAGACCGTAGAAGTTCGGATGGTCGTCGAGGCTGTAGCGGATCACTAGGTCGATGCTGGCGTCCTGGTGCAGGTCGAGGACTTCGCAGTTGGTGTCCAGGCGCAGGTTGATCTGCGGGCGCGCAGCGTAGAAGCGGCCGAGACGCGGCACCAGCCAGAGGGCGGCGAAGGCCGGGGTGGTGGAGACCGTCAGGTTGCCTACGCTGCGCTGCGGACGCAGCGTGTCGACGCTCTGCGAAATTTCCAGCAGGGCCCCGTGCAGGCTGCGGAACAGCCGTTCGCCGCAGTCGGTCAGGCGCACTTTCCGTGGCAGGCGCTGGAACAGCGGAACGCCGAGCCAGGCTTCCAGCGAACGGATCTGGTGGGAAACCGCGGTTGGCGTTACCGCAAGCTCCCCGGCGGCGGCCTTGAAGCTCGACTGGCGGGCCGCCGATTCGAAGGTGCGCAACGCGGTCAGCGGCAGGGAAGCGAACATTGGAATCTCCATGGGTGAACTGAATTCACCCTGAACAACTATTGCTCATTTGTCGGGAACCCCCGCTGCCAATAATTTTTGGCTCCAGGAGAAGGGCCTTGAGGCCATTCGAGTCTAGCCGAATCCAAGGAGATACAGATGAGTAGAATTCTTGCAGTGCATGCCAGTCCGCGAGGCGAGCGCTCGCAGTCCCGGCGTCTCGCCGAGGTTTTCCTGGCGGCCTATCGCGAAGCCCATCCGCAGGCCCGCGTGGCTCGCCGCGAAGTCGGCCGGGTACCGCTTCCGGCGGTCACCGAGGCCTTCGTCGCCGCCGCCTTCCATCCCCAGCCGGAACAGCGTTCGCTGGCGATGCAGGCCGACCTGGCGCTGAGCGACCAACTGGTCGGCGAACTGTTCGACAGCGACCTGCTGGTGATCTCCACGCCGATGTACAACTTCAGCGTGCCCAGCGGCCTGAAGGCCTGGATCGACCAGATCGTGCGCCTCGGGGTGACCTTCGATTTCGTCCTCGACAATGGCGTCGCCCAGTACCGGCCGCTGCTGCGTGGCAAGCGTGCGCTGATCGTCACCAGTCGCGGTGGCCATGGCTTCGGCCCGGGCGGCGAGAACCAGGCGATGAACCACGCCGATCCCTGGTTGCGCACCGCGCTGGGTTTCATCGGCATCGACGAGGTCACGGTGGTCGCGGCGGAAGGCGAGGAATCCGGCGGCAGGTCCTTCGAGGACTCCTGCGCCGAGGCGGAACAGCGCCTGCTGGCGCTGGCGCGGTCGGCCTGAGGAGCCGCCATGGCCTGGTTCCATCTGCTGGTGGCGGCGGCCTTCGAGGTCGCCTTCGCCATGGGCATGAAGTTCTCCAACGGCTTCGGCAGACTCTGGCCGTCGCTGCTGACGGTGGTCGCGGCGATCGGCGGGATCTATTTCCTGACCCTGGCGCTGCGCGAGTTGCCGGTCAGCGTCGCCTATCCGATCTGGACCGCGATCGGCTCGCTGGGCACGGTGTTCCTCGGCGTCCTGCTGCTTGGCGAGAGCCTGACGGCGGTGAAGCTGGTTTCTGTCGGGTTGATCGTCGCCGGGGTAGCCGGGCTCAAGTAAGCGATGCGGCATTTGGCCTACAATCGGCCGCGTTTCCGTTCCTTCGAGAGCAGCCATGCTGACCACCCTGGCGGTGTCCAACTACCGCACCCTGCGCGACCTGGTGATGCCGCTGCGGCGCCTGAACCTGATCACCGGCGCCAACGGCGCCGGCAAGTCCAACGTCTACCGGGCCTTGCGCCTGCTGGCGGACAGCGCGCGCGGCGAAGTGATCCCGTCGCTGGCGCGCGAGGGCGGCCTGCCATCGACCCTGTGGGCGGGACCGGAGGACATCAGCCGGGCCATGCGCAGTGGCGCCCAGCCGATCGAAGGCAGCGTGCGCCGGCAGTCGGTGAACCTGCGCCTGGGCTTCGCCGGGGAGGATTTCGGTTATTGCATCGACCTCGGCCTGCCGGAGCCAAGCCAGAGCAAGTTCGGTCTCGACCCGGTGATCAAGCGCGAATGCATCTGGGCCGGCCCGTTCCTGCGCCCGGCCAATGTCCTCGTCGACCGTCGCGGGCCGTTGTTGCGCGCACGCGGCGGCGGCGGTCGCTGGGAAGTGGCGGCGCAGCACCTCGCCACCTTCGACAGCATGCTGGGCGCGGCGGTGGACCCGCGACAGGTGCCGGAACTGCTCGGCCTGCGCGAGCGGATCCGCTCCTGGCGCTTCTACGACCATTTCCGCAGCGACGCCGAGGCACCGGCGCGGCGGCCGCAGATCGGCACCCATACGCCGGTGCTGGGCGCCGACGGCGCCGACCTGGCCGCGGCCCTGCAGACCATCCGCGAGATCGGTGATGCGGCGGCGCTGGACGAGGCGGTGGACGATGCCTTTCCCGGCAGCCGCCTGCACATCGACAACCCGGGAGGGCGCTTCGAAGTGCTGATCGAGCAGCCCGGCCTGCTGCGGCCGCTGCGCACCGCGGAGCTGTCGGACGGCACCCTGCGCTACCTGCTGTGGATCGCCGCCCTGTTGTCGCCGCGGCCGCCGGCGCTGCTGGTGCTCAACGAACCGGAAACCAGCCTGCATCCCGACCTGCTGCCGGCCCTCGGGCGCCTGGTCGGCCAGGCCGCGCAGCACTCCCAGGTGCTGGTGGTGTCGCACGCCGCGCGGCTTGTCGCGACGCTCGAAGAGCACCCGGAATGCCATTTGCTGGGGCTGGAGAAGGACTTCGGCGAGACCCGCATCCAGGGGCTGCGCGAGCTGGACCGGCCGGCCTGGTACTGGCCGGTGCGCTGAACCGCTACAGGCGGCCGATCTGTTGCGGCGACAACGGTACCTGGCAGCGGGTGGCGGTGCGTGGGTCGAGGTAGTCCCTGAGGAGCGGTGCCATGCCCTTGAGTACCTGCACTGGCAGGGCCGAGGTGAACTTGAACTGGCTCGACTCGCTGCCGTCGACGTAGGCGGTGAGGGTACCGAAGTGCCGCGGGCCGATGTAGAAGACGAAAGTGGCGGTGCGGTTCAGTGCCTTCGAACTGCGCACGTGGCCGCCGGCGCTGAAGGTCTGCAGGCGGTTGTCGCCGGTGCCGGTCTTGCCGCCCATCACCAGTGGCGCGCCGTCCGGACGGCTGAAGGTGCCTTGCAGGCGCCGCGCGGTGCCGGCGTCGACCACCTGGGACAGCGCGTTGCGCAGGGTCGTGGAGACCTCCGAGGTCATCACCCGCTGGCCGAGGGTGGCTTCCGGGGCGAAGCGCGTCTCGTAGGGCGTACCCAGGGCGAAGTCGAGGTGCTCCAGGCGCAGGGTCGGCATGCGCACGCCATCGTTGACGATGATCCCCATCAGTTCGGCCAGCGCCGCCGGGCGGTCGCCGGAGCTGCCCAGGGCGGTGGCGTAGGAGGGCACCAGGTGATCGAAGGGATAGCCGAGTTTCTTCCATTGCTGGTGCAGGTCGAGGAAGGCCTCCACCTCCAGCAGGATGCGGATGCGCTTGTCGCGGGCGTTCTTGTGCCGCGACTTGAACAGCCAGCCGTAGACCTCCTTGCGCTCGGCGCCGCTGGCCGCCACCGCCTCGCCGAAGGTCGCCTGCGGCTGCTTCTGCAGATAGCCGAGCAGCCATAGCTCCAGCGGGTGCACGCGGGCGACGTAGCCCTGGTCGTTGAGGTTGAACTTGCCCGGGCCGTAGCGCTCGTACAGCTCGGCGGCGCGCTTGTCGGTCAGGCTGCCGCGGGGCAGGCGTTCGCGGAGGAAGGCGCTGAAGCTCGCCAGGTCTGCCTGTGGCTGCAGGTAGCGGTGGATCGCGGCCAGCCGCACCGGCCAGGGACGCAGGCCGTCGAGGAAGGTCTCCAGGCGCTGGTTGGCGTCCTTGTCGCGGTACTTGACCCAGAAGCGGCGCAGGTAGACCTGGCTTTCCTTGTCGACGAAACGGTCGAGGTAGTCGGCGCGGCGCGGGTCCTTGTCGTCGGCCAGCAACTGCACCTTGCTCCCGGCGTTCTGGTAGATATCGTGGCGGATCAGGTCGCGCAGCAGGCGCACGAAGGGCAGGTTGATCGATTCGCGCAGGGCTTCCAGCAGCATCGGCCGGCGGCCGTTGTCTTCCTTGCGGAAGTTGTTGAAGGTGTGCAGCCCGCCGCCGGTGAAGAAGCTCTCGTAGGGGCTGGCCGAATAGCGCCGTTCCATGGCCGCCTGGAGCATCGCGGAAAGATCGCGGTCGCGGCTGGCGACCAGGTAGTCGATGCCCCAGCGGAGGATGAAATCGAGCGGCTCCACTTCCACCTTGCGCAGCTCGGCGACGCTCATGCCGCCATAGTCGCGGTGGATCTGCGCGACGGTCTCCAGGTAGCTGGCCAGCACCCGTAGCTTGGCGGTGGAGCCCAACTCCAGCTTGCTGCCTTCGTTGATGTCGAAGGGCTGGTCGGTGTTGTCGGTCTGCACCCGCACCTGGTTGCCGCTCGGCGTACGTTCGAACAGGGTGAAGCTGTAGCGTACCGAGCGGGTCGAGGTCGGGGTCAGCAGGCGTTCGCCGATCAGCCCGAGCTGGGCGGCGTAGTCCGGGTCGGCGAGTTTCTGCAAGTAGGCGGTGACGCTTTCCTGCAACTCGTGCTGGAGGGTGGTATTGGCCCGCAGGTCGAGACGGTCGAGGTCGTAGAGTGGCACGCCGAGCATCCCGGCCAGGCGGGTGCGAGCCAGGGTCACGCCCTTGTTGGTCGGCAGCGGTTGCACCGTCGGCTGGCTGCGTGGGTCGCGGAACGCCAGCTTCTGCGCCAGCGCCGCATCGCGTAACGGCGCCTCGATGACGCCGGCCTGGGTCAGGACCCGCAGGTGGCTGTCGGTCATCCGGTCCAGCTCGTCGCGGCCGCGCGGCGCCAGATAGAAGGAAGGCCGGCGGTGGGCGATCATCAGCGCCAGCACCTGGCGCAGGGCCAGGCCCTGGGCGGCCAGTCCGGCCTTGCCGTCGAGTGCCTCGCCGACCTGCCGGTAGTCGGCGCCGTACCAGACCCACAGGCCATCGGCCAGGCCGGTGACCTCGCCGTAGCCCGGCGCCGCCGACAGCGGCACCGAGTTGAGGTAGGTGAGCACGATGTCCTGGCGCGCGGCGAAGTTGGCCGGGCCTTCGCGATAGCTGCGTACGCTGGCCGAGAGCATTTGCCGCAGCTTGTCGCCGATGCTGCCGGTGCGCCCTTCGGCAGAGTGGCGGTATTTCTCGATCTGGGTCGCCAGGGTGCTGCCGCCGGAGGAGTGCGCGCTGAAGCCGAGCATCTTGCCGACCTGCGACAGCGCCGCCTGGGTGAAGCGACCCCAGTCCACCGCCGGGTTGAGGTAGGGGCGTTCGTGATCGAGCAGGTCGCGGTTCTCGATGAACAGCAGGCTCTGCACCACCAGCGGCGGCAGGCTGGCGAAGTTCGCGTAGCGCCGTTGCGGATAGCGGAAGTCGTAGATCGGCACGCCGCGGCAATCGGCGATGTCCAGCCCGGCCTGGGCCTTTTCCGCGTAGGGCGGGAACAGCCGGTGTTCGGCGTAGCGCATCAGTGCCGGGGAGAAGTGCGCCTGGCGGGTGATGGCGTAGTCGCGGTCGTACAGGCGCTGCATGAACGAAGGCAGCAACTGGTAGCCGAGGCGGCGGTCGAAGGGGCCGTCCGCCGGGAACAGGATGGCCTCGCTGGGACCCTGGCGCACCTCGTAGTCCAGGGTCGCGGCATAGCGTGCCAGCTCGCGTGCCTGCAGCCGCGAGGTGTGCGCTTCGTGAAGTACCACGATGCCCACCGCGGCGAGGATCGGCAAGGCGAAGCCGATCAGCATCAGGCGTTGGCGGAGACGGCTTTTTCGAGGAGAAGCGGAGGCAGGGAGACTGCAGGGTTGCAGCTCGGAAGGGTCGTTCGTGGATCGTTCTGATGCACCCATGCTCGCATCGCCTGTAGCTGCGCAATTCATCCGCACCTGGGGGGAAGTCTAGTTGTCCCGCTGCAACCCTGCTGTCATTCGTGCAAGGAAAATCTCCCCGGCGGCAATCGGACGACCGAGGATTGGAGCGGCGTGGCGCAGGGGTTAGAGTGTCTGTCTGAGTTCCTTGTGTTTCGGGTCCGGAATGTCGATGCGCACACTTTTCCCCCTTCTCGTCGGTGTCGTCCTGGCGGGTTTCTCCGGCCTCGCGGCGCAGGCCGCGCCGGCGCCCTTCTACAAATGGCAGAGCAAGCTCGACGGTCAGGTCGCCTGCATGCAGACCTCGCCGGGAGACGGCTGGGTCAGGCTCGACGGCCCCTACCGCGATCTCCGCTGCCGCGAACCCCTGCGCTGACCCCATGCAGCGCAGCCGGCTGCTCGAGCGCAGCTGGCGCCTGCAAGGCCAGCGCGAAACCGTCCACTCCCGGCTCGGCCGGCCGCTGTCCCTGCTGCTGCGCGCGCGGCCCAGGGAGTGAATCCATTCAGCGTTGGCGGTCCTTACGCCTTTGGTCCAGTTGCCCCATCGCGGGGCATGACGGCCTTGAAATCTTGTGTAAAACTCCGGCCCGACCTCAGTTGTAGTCGACTCCCGCAATGCCCACGTCCGCTCCACGAGAGCGGACAGCCTCTTCCGGTGTGCAGTCCTGGAACCTATGACGCCCCGTCGTCGCCCGCTGTGCGGTATCGCGCAGGGGCCGCGCCGTTGGTGAAATCCGCTTCCCTACCCCGACCGCACGAGCGAGTCCGCAACTGATCTATCTCAATAACAAAATGAGGTTGTTCCCATGTCGTCTGTCGGCGAACAGAAGGTTCAAGACGGCTCCCTGAAGCGCGAGCTCGGTGAGCGACACATCCGCCTGATGGCGCTCGGCGCCTGTATCGGCGTCGGCCTGTTCCTGGGCTCGGCGAAGGCCATCCAGATGGCCGGCCCGGCCATCATGATCTCCTACATCCTCGGCGGCCTGGCGATCCTGGTGATCATGCGCGCCCTCGGCGAGATGGCGGTACACAATCCGGTGGCCGGTTCCTTCAGCCAGTACGCCAAGGACTACCTGGGCCCGCTGGCGGGCTTCATCACCGGCTGGAACTACTGGTTCCTCTGGCTGGTGACCTGTGTCGCCGAAATCACCGCCGTCGCCGTCTACATGGGTATCTGGTTCCCCGACGTGCCGCGCTGGATCTGGGCCCTGGCGGCCCTGGCGAGCATGGGCACGATCAACCTCATCGCGGTGCGTGCCTTCGGCGAGTTCGAGTTCTGGTTCGCCCTGATCAAGATCGTCACCATCCTGGCGATGGTGGTGGTCGGCATCGGCATGATCGCCTTCGGCTTCGGCAACGACGGCATCGCCACCGGCATCTCCAACCTCTGGGCCCACGGCGGCTTCATGCCCAATGGCATCCAGGGCGTGCTGATGTCGCTGCAGATGGTGATGTTCGCCTACCTCGGGGTGGAAATGATCGGCCTCACCGCCGGCGAAGCGCGCAACCCGACGAAGACCATTCCCAGCGCGATCAACTCGGTGTTCTGGCGCATCCTGCTGTTCTATGTCGGCTCGCTGTTCGTGATCATGTCGCTCTATCCGTGGAACGAGATCGGCACCCAGGGCAGCCCCTTCGTGATGACCTTCGAGCGCATGGGCATCAAGACCGCCGCCGGGATCATCAACTTCGTGGTGATCACCGCCGCGCTGTCGTCCTGCAATGGCGGCATCTTCAGTACCGGGCGCATGCTCTACAGCCTGGCCCAGCATCGCCAGGCCCCGGCCTTCTTCGGCAAGGCCTCGCGCAGCGGCGTACCGCGCCGGGCGCTGATCCTGTCGATCCTGGCGCTGCTGCTGGGCGTGTTGCTGAACTACCTGGTGCCGGAGAAGGTATTCGTCTGGGTGACTTCCATCGCCACCTTCGGCGCGATCTGGACCTGGGCGATGATCCTGCTGGCCCAGTTGCGCTTCCGCAAGACGCTCAGCCCGGCCGAGTGCGACAAGCTGCAATACCGCATGTGGCTGTACCCGGTCAGTTCCTACCTGGCGCTGGCGTTCCTGGTGATGGTGGTGGTGCTGATGGCCTTCTTCGAGGACACCCGCATCGCCCTCTACATCGGCCCGCCGTTCATCCTGCTGCTGACCGTCCTGTACTACGCCTTCAACCTGGCGCCGAAGGAGCCTGCCGGCACCGGCTCGGTAAGCCGCGCGGCGTCCTGAGCGGTGTAGCGCCGGAAAAGAAAAGGGGCCTCGGACGAGGCCCTTTTTTCGTTGCGCCGATATCCGGTCCGGTGCATCCGGCGGATAACGCCGTTGGCGTTATTCGCCCTACCCAGGCTGGGGCATCAGCCCGCCAGCATGCTCAGCATCACCGCCGCCAGCAGGCCGACGTACACCCGTGCATGCAGCGCATCGGGAATCCGCCCGATCAGCGGGGTCGCCAGGCGGATGCCGAGCCAGCCGCCGCCGGCCAGGGTGGCGAAGGCCAGCAGGTCGATGTAGCCGACGAAGCCTCGGCCCAGGCCTTGCTCCTGGTAGCCGGCCAGGACCAGGTAGGTAAGGGTGCCGCCAAGAGCCACCGGCAGGCTCAGCGGGTTGGCCATGGAGGTCGCCTGGGTCATGCTCAGCCCGCAGCGGCGCAGCAGTGGTACGGTCATCACGCTGCCTCCGACGCCGAGGAAGGTGGCGATCGCACCGATCAGCGTTCCGCCCAGGCGCGTCTCGCCGACGCCCAGCGGCCGCGCCTGGCGCTCCTCGGCGCGGCTGAGGAAGCCGCGACGCAACAGGCAGTCGAGGATGGTGATGGCGAGGTAGGCGACGAAGGCCAGGCGAATGAAGTCGCCGCTGGCCAGGCCGACCAGCGCCGCGCCAAGCACCGCGCCGACACCGATGTACGCGCCCAGCGGCCAGACATAGGCGCGCAGCAGGCTGCCGGCGCGCCGGTGGCGATAGGTGGCGAGGGCGGCGTTGACGATCATCACGCAGGTCGAGGTGGCCACCGCGACCTGCATGGCCGCCTGGGCCAGCGGGTCGTCGGCGGTGCGACCGAGTTGCAGCAGGTGATAGAGCAGCGGCACCACCACGAAGCCGCCGCCAAAGCCGAACAACACGGCGCTGACCCCGGTGAGGCAGCCGCAGAGAAAGAGCAGGAGATAGAACATGGCGGGTTTCCGGAGCGAGAGCGGAAGGCCAGCTTAGGCGTCCCGGGGCTGGCCCGCTTCGCGAGGTTGGCCAATACTATTCGCATTTCGGCCAGGTGCTTCGACCATGCGCAACGCTTCCATCGAGCAGTACGACGCCACGCCCCGGGCCGTGGTGGCCATGGGTACCGACTATCCCGACGGCTACCTGCTGCCGCGCCATCGGCATCGTCGCGCGCAATTGCTGTACGGTGCCAGCGGGGTGATGCAGGTACGTACCGGCGACGCCGGCTGGGTGGTGCCGCCACAGCGCGCAGTGTGGATTCCGCCGGGCGTCGAGCACGAGGTGCGAATGCTCGGGGTGAGCACCCGCAGCCTGTACATCGAGCCCGGCAGCGCCATGGCGATGCCGGCGCACTGCCAGGTGCTGGCGGTGTCGCCGCTGCTGCGGCAACTGTTGCTGGCGGCGGTGGACATGCCCCTGGAATACGACACCGAAGGTCGCGACGGCGCGTTGGCGACGCTGTTGCTCCATGAGCTGGCGGCGGCCGAGACGCTGCCGCTGCACGTGCCCTTGCCGCCCGAGCCGCGCTGGCTGGCGCTCTGCGAGGCGTTCCTCGTCGAGCCCGACATCCGCGCCAGCGCCGAACGCTGGGCCGGGTTGCTGCATACCAGCCTGCGCAGTTTCAACCGCACCTTCCGTCGCTACACCGGCCTCAGCTTCGGTGCCTGGAAGCAACGCGCCTGCGTGGTGCAGGCACTGGCGCGGCTGGCCGGCGGCGAAACGGTCACCGCCATCGCCCTGGACTGCGGCTACCAGAGCCCGGCAGCCTTCTCGACCATGTTCCGCCGGGTCCTCGGCCAGCCGCCCAGCGCCTTCCAGGCGGGCGCGCTCAGATCGCCAGGAGGTCCATGAAGCGGTTCACCGGCGTGGCTTCCAGCGATGCCTGGTGGCTGCACAGGTCGAAGATCCTCTGGCAGCGCTGCGGCGGGAAGCGCGTGGCCAGGTTGGCCTTGAACTTCTCCTGCAGCAGCGGAATGCCTTCGGCGCGCCGGCGGCGATGGCCGAGCGGGTACTCCACGGCGACCTGGCCGGTGCTGCTGCCGTCGTCGAAGAACACTTCCACGGCGTTGGCGATGGAGCGCTTGTCCGCCTCCAGGTATTCACGGCTGTAGCGCGGCTCCTCGACGATCTCCATTTTCTCGCGCAAGCGGTCGATCAGCGGGTGGGCGGCGTGGAAGGCGTCCTCGTAGTGCTCGGCCACCAGGTCGCCGAAGATCAGCGGCACGGCGGTCATGTACTGCAGGCAATGGTCGCGGTCTGCGGGGTTGGCCAGCGGGCCGACCTTGGAAATGATGCGGATCGCCGACTCGTGGGTGGTGATGACGATGCGGCTGATCCGTTGCAGGCGGTCCTTCACCAGCGGATGCAGGCGCACGGCGGCCTCGGCGGCGGTCTGCGCGTGGAATTCGGCGGGGAAGCTGATCTTGAACAGCACGTTTTCCATCACGTAGCTGCCGTAGCCCTGGGGGAAGCTGAAGCGCCGCTTGTCCTCGGGCTTGGTCGCCAGGTCCTTGCTGGTGTGGCTGAACAGGACATCGTAGAAACCCCACTGCGGCGCGCTGAGCACGCCGGGAATGCCCATCTCGCCGCGCAAGGCGATGTCCGCCAGGCGCACGCCGCGGCTCGTCGCGTCGCCAGCGGCCCAGGACTTGCGCGAGCCGGCGTTCGGTGCGTGACGGTAGGTGCGCAGGGCCTGGCCGTCGACGAAGGCGTGGGAGAGGGCGGCCAGCAGTTGCTCGCGGTCGGCCCCCATCAGCTTGGCGCAGACGGCGGTGGACGCGACCTTGACCAGCAGCACATGGTCGAGGCCGACGCGATTGAACGAGTTCTCCAGGGCGATCACGCCCTGGATCTCGTGGGCCATGATCATCGCTTCCAGTACCTGGCGCATGCTCAGCGGCGCTTCGCCGTTGGCCAGGCGTTTCTGCGAGAGGTGGTCGGCGACGGCGAGGATGCCGCCGAGGTTGTCCGAGGGATGGCCCCACTCGGCGGCCAGCCAGGTGTCGTTGTAGTCCAGCCAGCGGACGATGCAGCCGATGTCCCAGGCGGCCTTGACCGGGTCGAGCCGGAAGGAGGTGCCCGGCACCCGCGCGCCGTGCGGGACCAGGGTGCCCTCGACCAGCGGGCCGAGGTGCTTGGTGCATTCCGGGAAGCGCAGCGCCAGCAGGCCGCAGCCGAGAGTATCCATCAGGCAGTTGCGGGCGGTGTCCAGGGCCTCCGTGGAATCGATGCGGTAGTCCAGCACGTAGTCGGCGATGTCCTGCAGGACGGCGTCGTAGTCGGGACGTTGGTTGAGATCGACGTTGGCACTCATCGCGTACTCCAGTGGTTCGTAAGTGGTGGGTTTCCTCTCGGGTCAGGCTGGTTCGGGGATGGTTTTTCTTGTCGTGGCTGCAAGACGCCCCGGCCTTTCGCGGTGGCGGAAGGCCGGGGCAAGGATAGGTCGGTTCAGAAGGCGTCGCCGGGTACGCGCACCCAGCCTTCCATGAGGATTCGCGCGCTGCGGCTCATGATCGCCTTGGTCACCGTCCATTCGCCGTTCGCCTGGCTGGCCTCGGCGCCCACTCGCAGGGTGCCGGAGGGATGGCCGAAGCGTACCGCGCTGCGTTCGCCGCCGCCGGCGGCGAGGTTCACCAGGGTGCCGGGAATGGCTGCGGCGGTGCCGATGGCCACCGCCGCGGTACCCATCATCGCGTGGTGCAGCTTGCCCATGGACAGCGCGCGGACCAGCAGGTCGATATCGCCGGCCGCCACCAGCTTGCCGCTGGCGGTGCGGTAGTCGCGGGGCGGGGCGACGAAGGCGATCTTCGGCGTGTGCTGGCGGGTCGCGGCTTCCTCGGGGGTCTTGATCAGGCCCATGCGCAGGGCGCCGGCGACGCGGATCCGTTCGAAGCGCGCCAGTTGCTGCGGGTCTCCGTTGATCTCTTCGCGCAGCTCGGTGCCGCGGTAGCCGATCTCCTCGGCATTGACGAACACCGTGGGAATCCCGGCGTTGATCATGGTCGCCTTGAAGGTACCGACCCCCGGCACCTCCAGATCGTCCACCAGGTTGCCGGTGGGGAACATGGCGCCGCCGTCCTCGCCGTCGTCGGACGGGTCGAGGAACTCCAGCACGATCTCGGCCGCCGGGAAGGTCACTCCGTCCAGCTCGAAGTCGCCGGTTTCCTGGACTTGGCCGCCGCTCACCGGCACGTGGGCGATGATGGTCTTGCCGATATTGGCCTGCCAGATGCGCACCTCGCAGATGCCGTCTTCCGGTATCCGCGCCGGATCCACCAGCCCGGCGTGCAGGGCGAAGGCGCCGGCCCCGGTGGAGAGGTTGCCGCAGTTGCCGCTCCAGTCGACGAAGGGCTTGTCGATGGAGACCTGGCCGTAGAGGTAGTCGACGTCATGGCCCGGCTGGCTGCTCTTCGAGAGGATCACGCACTTGCTGGTGCTGGAGGTGGCGCCGCCCATCCCGTCGATGTGCGCGGCATAGGGGTCGGGACTGCCGATCACCCGCATGAACAGCCGGTCGCGCGCTTCGCCGGGGACCCGGCAGGATTCCGGCAGGTCTTCCAGGCGGAAGAACACGCCCTTGCTGGTGCCGCCGCGCAGGTAGGTGGCGGGGATGCGGATCTGGGGTGGGTGGGCCATGCGTCGTCGTCCTCGGCAATCGAATTCAGGGGCAGCGGCTGCGTTCGACAGCCGCTGCCGGTCGTCGGCGGATGACGCTACGCGTCGTCCGTCCTACCAGGGTGTTTCGCCGGCGCCATCAGGCGCCGGCCGCCTCCAGGAAGTCCTGGGCGAAGCGTTGCAGTACGCCGCCGGCTTCGTAGATGGAGACTTCCTCGTCGCTGTCCAGGCGGCAGGTCACCGGCACTTCGAGCCGCTCCCCGTCGCGCCGGTGGATGACCAGGGTCAGGTCGGCGCGCGGCCGGCGAGCGCCGAGCACGTCGAAGGTCTCGCTGCCGTCGATCCCCAGGGTCAGGCGGGTGGTACCCGGCTTGAACTCCAGCGGCAGCACGCCCATGCCGATCAGGTTGGTGCGGTGGATGCGCTCGAAGCCCTCGGCGACGATCGCCTCCACCCCGGCCAGGCGCACGCCCTTGGCTGCCCAGTCGCGCGAAGAACCCTGCCCGTAGTCGGCGCCGGCGACGATGATCAGCGGCTGCTTGCGCTCCATGTAGGTCTCGATGGCTTCCCACATGCGCATCACCTTGCCTTCCGGCTCGACCCGCGCCAGCGAACCCTGCTTCACGCTGCCGTCGGCGTTGCGCACCATCTCGTTGAACAGCTTCGGGTTGGCGAAGGTCGCGCGTTGTGCGGTGAGGTGGTCGCCGCGGTGGGTGGCGTAGGAGTTGAAGTCCTCCTCGGGCAGGCCCATTTTCGCCAGGTATTCGCCCGCTGCGCTGTCGGCGAGGATCGCGTTGGACGGCGACAGGTGGTCGGTGGTGATGTTGTCCGGCAGCACCGCCAGCGGGCGCATGCCGCGCAGGGTGCGTTCGCCGGCGAGGGCGCCTTCCCAGTACGGCGGGCGGCGGATGTAGGTGCTCGTCGGGCGCCAGGCGTAGAGCGGGTCGACCTTCTCGCGCTCGCCGTGGGTGATGTCGAACATCGGGATGTAGACCTGGCGGAACTGCTCGGGCTTCACCGCCGCCCTGACCACCGCGTCGATCTCTTCGTCGCTCGGCCAGAGGTCCTTCAGGCTGATCTCCTTGCCGTCCACCACGCCGAGCACGTCACGCTCGATGTCGAAGCGGATGGTCCCGGCGATGGCGTAGGCCACCACCAGCGGCGGCGAGGCGAGGAAGGCCTGCTTGGCGTAGGGGTGGATGCGCCCGTCGAAGTTGCGGTTGCCGGAGAGCACCGCGGTGGCGTACAGGTCGCGCTCGACGATCTCCTGCTGGATCGCCGGGTCGAGGGCGCCGGACATGCCGTTGCAAGACGTGCAGGCGTAGGCCACCACGCCGAAGCCGAGGGCTTCCAGGTGCGGCAGCAGGCCGGCTTCGCGCAGGTATTCGGTGACCACCTTGGAGCCGGGTGCCAGCGAGGTCTTCACCCATGGCTTGCGGACCAGGCCGAGGCGGTCGGCGTTGCGCGCCAGCAGGCCGGCGGCGATCACGTTGCGCGGGTTGCTGGTGTTGGTGCAACTGGTGATCGCGGCGATGATCACCGCGCCGTCCGGCATCAGGCCCTCGGCTTCCTCGGCGCGGGCCCGCTCGAGGTTGCCGGCGATGCCTTTCGCCGCCAGTTCGCTGGTGGCGACCCTGGCGTGCGGATTGGACGGGCCGGCCATGTTGCGCACCACGCTGGACAGGTCGAACTTCAGTACCCGCTCGTACTCGGCGTCGACCAGGCTGTCGGCCCAGAGCCCGGCGGTGCGCGCATAGGCCTCCACCAGGGCGACCTGCTCGTCGTCGCGGCCGGTGAGGCGCAGGTAGTCGATGGTCTGCTGGTCGATGGCGAACATCGCCGCGGTGGCGCCGTATTCCGGAGCCATGTTGGAGATGGTCGCGCGGTCGCCGAGGGTCAGGCTGGAGGCGCCTTCGCCGTAGAACTCCAGGTAGGCGCCGACCACCTTCTGCTTGCGCAGGAACTCGGTCAGGGCCAGCACCACGTCGGTGGCGGTGATGCCCGGCTGGCGACGGCCGCTCAGCTCGACGCCGACGATGTCCGGCAGGCGCATCCAGGAGGCGCGGCCGAGCATCACGTTTTCCGCTTCCAGGCCGCCGACGCCGATGGCGATCACGCCCAGGGCGTCGACGTGCGGGGTATGGCTGTCGGTGCCCACGCAGGTATCGGGGAAGGCCACGCCGTCGCGCGCCTGGATCACCGGCGACATTTTCTCCAGGTTGATCTGGTGCATGATGCCGTTGCCCGGCGGGATCACGTCGACGTTGCGGAAGGCCTGCTTGGTCCAGTCGATGAAGTGGAAGCGGTCCTCGTTGCGGCGGTCCTCGATGGCGCGGTTCTTGGCGAAGGCCTCGGGGTCGTAGCCGCCGCATTCCACCGCCAGCGAGTGGTCGACGATCAGTTGCACCGGCACCACCGGGTTGACCTGGGCCGGGTCGCCGCCCTTGTCGGCGATGGCGTCGCGCAGGCCGGCGAGGTCGACCAGCGCGGTCTGCCCGAGGATGTCATGGCAGACCACCCGCGCCGGGTACCAGGGGAAGTCGAGGTCGCGCTTGCGCTCGACCAGTTGGCGCAGCGAAGCCTCCAGGGTCGCCGGGTCGCAGCGGCGCACCAGGTTCTCGGCGAGCACGCGGGAGGTATAGGGCAGCTTGGCGTAGGCGCCGGGCTGGATCGCCTCGACCGCCTCGCGGGCGTCGAAGTAGTCCAGGCGGGTGCCGGGGAGCGGTTTGCGGTGTGCGCTGTTCATGGCTCGGACTCAATCACGGGGTGTTCGGAAGCGTGTCGCTCGCGCCGTGGCGCAGCCCACGCCGGCCTTTCGAATTCTGGGTGCGGCAACCGTCCGGCGCGCTCGCGTTCGGCGCGCCGGACGGCGTGGATCAGCGTTGCTCCAGCGGCACGAACGCGCGCTGCTCGACGCCGGTGTACTCGGCGCTCGGGCGGATGATGCGGTTGTTGGCGCGCTGTTCGAAGACGTGGGCGGTCCAGCCGCTGGTCCGCGAGCAGACGAAGATCGGCGTGAACAGCTTGGTCGGGATGCCCATGAAGTGATACGCCGAGGCGTGGTAGAAGTCGGCGTTGGGGAACAGCTTCTTCTGCTCCCACATGGTCTTGTCGATGGCCTCGGAAACCGCGAACAGGACCTTGTCGCCGACCTCGTCGGCGAGCTGCTTCGACCAACCCTTGATCACTTCGTTGCGTGGGTCGGAATCCTTGTAGATGGCATGCCCGAAGCCCATGATCTTGTCCTTGCGCTCGAGCATCTTCAGCAGCTCGGCGGTGGCTTCCTGCGGCGAAGAGAAGCGTTCGATCAGTTCCATCGCCGCCTCGTTGGCGCCGCCGTGCAGCGGGCCGCGCAGCGAGCCGATGGCGCCGGTGACGCAGGAGTAGAGGTCGGACAGGGTCGAGGCGCAAACCCGCGCGGTGAAGGTGGATGCGTTGAACTCATGCTCGGCGTAGAGGATCAGCGAGACGTTCATCACCTTCACGTGCAGCTCGCTGGGCTTCTTGCCGTGGAGCAGGGCGAGGAAGTGCCCGCCGATGGTCGGCTCGTCGCTGTTGCAGTCGATGCGCTGGCCTTCGTGGGTGAAGCGGTACCAGTAGGTCATGATCGCCGGGAAGGCGGCGAGCAGGCGGTCGGCGACGTCGCGCTGCTGGTCGAAGCTCAGCTCCGGTTCCAGGGTGCCGAGGACCGAGGCGCCAGTGCGCATCACGTCCATCGGGTGGGCGTCCTTGGGAATCCGTTCGAGAACTTCCTTCAGCGCCTGCGGCAGGTCGCGCTGGCCCTGGAGCTTCTTCAGGTAGGCGTCGAGCTGTTGCTTGTTCGGCAGTTCGCCGTAGAGCAGCAGGTAGGCGACTTCCTCGAAGATCGCCGCCGCCGCCAGGTCGCGGACGTCGTAGCCACGGTAGGTCAGGCCGGCGCCTTCCTGGCCGACGGTGGACAGGGCTGTCTGACCGGCCACCTGGCCACGCAGGCCGGCGCCACTCAGTACTTTTGCTTCAGCCATTGCTCTCTCCTTTCTTGAACTTTTTCTGGATGCTGCAACTCGGTTTCACGGGGTTCGCGGACCGGCGCTCAGGCGCACGCCGGGCTCGATGTTCAGGCGTTCTTCTTCTGCGCGAAGAGCGCGTCGAGCTTCTGCTCGAAGCTGTGGTAATCGATGCGATCGTACAGCTCCATGCGGGTCTGCATGGTATCGATCACATTCTTCTGGGTGCCGTCGCGACGGATCGCGGTGTAGACGTTCTCCGCCGCCTTGTTCATGGCGCGGAAGGCCGACAGCGGGTAGAGCACCAGGGACACGTCGGCGGAGGCCAGTTCGTCGGTGGTGAACAGCGGGGTGGCGCCGAACTCGGTGATGTTGGCCAGCACCGGCACCTTCACCGCGGCGGCGAATTCCTTGTACATGGCCAGTTCGGTCATGGCTTCCGGGAAGATCATGTCGGCACCGGCCTCGACACAGGCGCAGGCGCGGTCGATGGCGGCCTGCAGGCCTTCCACGGCCAGCGCGTCGGTGCGCGCCATGATCACGAAGGAGTCGTCGCTGCGGGCATCGACGGCGGCCTTGATGCGGTCGACCATCTCCTGCTGCGAGACGATCTCCTTGTTCGGCCTATGGCCGCAGCGCTTGGCGCCGACCTGGTCCTCGATATGCATCGCGGCGGCGCCGAACTTGATCATCGACTTCACCGTGCGGGCGACGTTGAACGCCGAGGAGCCGAAGCCGGTGTCGACGTCCACCAGCAGCGGCAGGTCGCAGACGTCGGTGATCCGGCGCACGTCGGTGAGCACGTCGTCGAGGCCGCTGATACCCAGGTCCGGCAGGCCCAGGGAACCGGCGGCGACGCCGCCGCCGGACAGGTAGATGGCCTTGAAGCCGGCGCGCTTGGCCAGCAGGGCGTGGTTGGCGTTGATGGTGCCGACCACCTGCAGCGGGTGTTCGGTGGCCACGGCTTCGCGGAAGCGCTGGCCGGGGGTAAGGGACGTCTGGCTCATCACGGACCTCTTAGACGGTGGAGGAAGCGGAGGCGAGCTTCGCCGGCTGGGGTTCCAGCTGGCGCTCGATATTGCGGCGCGACGCACTGATGTGGCGGCGCATCAGCAGCTCGGCCAGTTCGCCGTCACGGTCGGCGATGGCGTCGAGAATGCGGTGGTGTTCGGCGAAGGCCTGGCGCGGCCGGTTCGGCGTGGTCGAGTACTGGATGCGGTACATCCGCACCAGTTGGTAGAGCTCGCCGCAGAGCATGCGGGTGAGAGTGGCGTTGCCGCTGCCCTGGATGATCCGGTAGTGGAAGTCGTAGTCGCCTTCCTGCTGGTAATAGCCGCGCCCGGCCTGGAACGCCTCGTCGCGCTCGTGGGTGTCGAGCACCCGGCGCAACTCGTCGATCTCGGCCTGGCTCATGCGCTCGGCGGCCAGTCGGCAGGCCATGCCTTCCAGGGACTCGCGGATCTCGTAGAGCTCGATCAGCTCGGCGTGGCTCAGCGACACCACCCGCGCCCCGACATGCGGCACCCGCACCAGCAGGCGCAGGCCTTCCAGGCGGTGGATCGCCTCGCGCAGCGGGCCGCGGCTGATGCCGTAGGTGCGCGCCAGCTCCGGCTCGGAGATCTTGCTGCCCGGCGCGATCTCGCCGCTGACGATGGCGCTCTGGATCTTGCGGAAGACGTGTTCCGACAAGGTCTCTCCGTCGTCATGGGCAATCTCGAGAGGGGGCGGGTTCTGGGTCATGGTACTGGCTGTCCGGGTCGATGTGTCGACAATGTTTGCGAAAGCTACCGCCTGGATTGCGTGGGGTCAATCATTCGTCGCTTGATTGTCGACAATCGTCTAATGCATCGCTGGTCTATGCTTTCCCCTCCAGCCGCTGTGCCAGGAGAGAGTTTCGTGGGCATCTATGACCGTTACGTGTTGCCGCGCCTGATCGACTTCGCCTGCGGCATGGGCGACGTGATGAAGCAGCGTTCGCTGCTGGTGCCGCGCGCCCATGGGCGGGTGCTGGAGATCGGTCTGGGCACCGGGCTCAACCTGGGCTTCTACGACGCGGCGAAGGTGTCGGCGATCGTCGGCGTCGACCCGGCCGCGCAAATGCAGGCGCTGGCCCGCGAGCGCGCGGCGCAAATCGGCATCCCGGTGGAAATGGTCGCCCTCGAGCTTGGCGAGATCCGCGCCGAGGCGGAAAGCTTCGACACCATCGTCTGCACTTTCACCCTTTGCTCCATCGCCGCGCCGCTGCCGGCGCTGGGCGAGATGCGTCGGGTGCTGAAGCGTGGCGGCGAATTGCTGTTCTGCGAGCACGGGCGCGCGCCGGACGCCTCGGTGCTGGCCTGGCAACGGCGCCTGACGCCCTGGTGGAAACCGCTGGCCGGCGGTTGCCACCTGGACCGCGACATGCCGGCCTTGCTGCGCGAGGCCGGCTTTCGCATCGACGAGCTGGAACAGGGCTACCTGCCCGGGCCGCGGCCGATGACCTACGTCTACCGCGGCGTCGCGCGCTGAATCCGGGCGGCCCTCAGAGCGCCTTGGGCAAGGGCGCGAACAGCGCGTCGATATCGGCCTCGTCGAGCTTCCAGCCGTCGCCGTTGCCTTCGCTGAACAGGCCGTCGGCGAGGGCGGCCTTTTCCTGCTGCAGGTGCTGGATCTTCTCTTCCACCGTGCCGCGGGCGATCAGCCGGTAGACGAACACCGGCTTGTCCTGGCCGATGCGGTAGGCGCGGTCGCTGGCCTGGTTCTCCACCGCCGGGTTCCACCAGGGATCGTAGTGGATCACGGTGTCCGCCGCGGTCAGGTTGAGGCCGACCCCGCCTGCCTTCAAGCTGATCAGGAACACCGGCACCTTGCCGCTCTGGAAGCGCTGTACCGGGGCGCGGCGGTCGCGGGTCTCGCCGGTCAGCAGGACGTAGTCGACGCCGCGCTGGCGCAGGGCGTCCTCGATCAGCGCGAGCATCGAGGTGAACTGCGAGAACAGCAGGACCCGGCGACCCTCGGCGATCAGTTCGTCGAGCATGTCGAGCAGGTAGGCCAGCTTGCCCGAGCTGAGCGCCCGGCCGCTGCGCGCGCCGTCTTCCTGGCGTTGCAGCAGGCGCGTGTCGCAGCAGACCTGGCGCAGCTTGAGCAGCGCCTCGAGGATCACGATGCGGCTGCGCGCCAGGCCGCGCCGGGCGATCTCCTCGCGGACCTTGCGGTCCAGCGCCAGGCGCACGGTCTCGTAGAGTTCGCGTTGCGCCTCGCTGAGTTCGACGAACTGGGTGAACTCGCTCTTCGGCGGCAGTTCCGAGGCCACCTGTTCCTTGGTCCGTCGCAGCAGGAACGGCCGCAGGCGCGCGGCCAGGTGACTGAGGCGTGCCTCGTCGCCGTGCTTCTCGATCGGCGTGCGGTAGTCCTGGGCGAACTGGCGGGCGTCGCCGAGCCAGCCGGGCATCAGGAAATGGAACAGCGACCAGAGTTCGCCGAGGTGGTTCTCCAGCGGCGTGCCGGTCAGGCACAGGCGATGCCGTGCCGCCAGCTCGCGGGCGGCGACGGCGGCCTTGGTGGTGGCGTTCTTGATGTTCTGCGCCTCGTCGAGGATCAGCAGGTGGAACCGCCGCTTGCCCAGCTCGGCGGCGTCGCGTGGTAGCAGGGCATAGGTGGTCAGCACCAGGTCGTGCTCGTCGATGCGGGCGAAGTCGCGGCGCCGGCCGGCGCCGTGCAGGGCCAGCACGCGCAGATCGGGGGCGAAGCGCTCGGCCTCGTCCAGCCAGTTGGGGATCAGGCTGGTGGGCATCACCACCAGCGCCGGCGTGTCGAGCCGCCCGGCCTGCTTTTCCAGGAGCACGTGGGCCAGCGACTGCAAGGTCTTGCCCAGCCCCATGTCGTCGGCCAGCACGCCGCCGCTGTCGAGTTCGCGCAGGGTCTGCATCCAGCTCAGGCCTTCGAGCTGGTAGGGCCGCAGTTCGGCGCGCAGGCCTTGCGGCGGGGTCGCCGGACGAGCCTGGAAACTGCGTAGGCGGCGGGCGAAGTCGCGCAGGTTGTCGCCGCCTTCCCAGGCCAGCGGCAACTCGTCGAGATCGGCCAGGCGCGCCGCGTCCGGTGCGCCCAGGCGCAGCTTGCGCTGCGGTTCGGGGTCGCCCAGGTAGAAGTCGGAAAGCGCCGCCAGCACCGGCTTCAGGCGGCCGAAGGGCAGCGCCACGCGCAGCGGCGGGTTGAGTTCCAGGCGCAGCACCAGTTGCTCTTCGTCGGCGTGCCGGGCGAGGGCGCGCGGATCGAGCAGGGCCGGACTGCGGCGGATCAGCTCGGTCAGCGCCGGCAGCAGGCTGACCCGCTGGCCGGCGACCTGGATGCCCAGTTCCAGCTCGAACCACTGGCGGTCGTCGGCTTCCTCGACCTCGGCGTACCAGGCGTCGATGGGCGTCAGGTCGTAGGCGAAGTCGGCGCGGATGTCGATGAACCAGCCCTGCTGGCGCAGGCGCGGCAGGTCGTCCTGCATGAAGTGCAGCCAGGCGTTGTCGCCGGGCAGTTCGAACATCTCGCCGGCGCTCTCCTCGAGCGCGTCGCTGCGCCGGGTCGCCGGCTTGAAGCCGAGGCGGCGCAGGGTCTCGCGGTATTCCTGCTCGTGCGCCGGACGCCGTTCGATACGCCGCTGGGCCTCCCGTGGCTCGCTGCCGGGACGCCCGGAAACCGCCTCGCCGGCATAGATGAAGGCCAGCGCCGCACGGTGCCGGGAAATGCTCTGCATGCGTCCGCTGCGCAGGTCGTAGCCGCTGTGCACGTGGCTGCCGAGGGTCAGCCGCGCATACGGCCGGGCCGGGTCGATGGCCAGGCTGAGCTGGGTGTCTGGGGCGGAGGGTGAAGTCATCCGGTATGTCCTTCGGCGAAACCAGCCGAAACCGCAAACAGCCGATATTACCAAGCTCGGCGCGCTTGCGCAGAGCGGAGATGGACGTATGGCGCGGCGGACGAATGCGACGGGATACGACCCGCACTCGTCGGACCCCGGCAATCCCTGGCGCGACGCGACCTGGCGGTCGTCTGGAGCAAGTACAAATGCGAACGTAATTGAGATACAGTCGCAAACCTTCCGAATCGACGACCGCCTCGCCACCCGCGAGCGCGGCGTCGCCGTGCCAGCCAGACGAGGTAGCGACGATGCAAGGCCCTGTTTCCACCCGGGACGCCGCCCCATGACCAGCCAGGCCCTGGCCGGCGGACTGTCCGTCACCGGCCGCATCCTCGTCGCGGTCCTGCTTGGCTACGCGCTGGCCTATGCGGTCACCGCCTGCCTGAGCATCTACCTGCCGCTGCCGCGTCCCGACCGGGTCTCGTTCGGCAGCCTCGGCTGCTTCGCCGTGTGGGTCGCGGCCATCGTCTACGCCTTCGCCGCGCGCAGCGCCTGGCGCGCCTGCTGGGTGCTGGCGCTGGCCAGCCTGGCGCTGGGCGGCCTGGCCTGGCTCGGCCTCGACTACGGAGCGCGTCCATGAACCTGCGTCAATCGATGTCCGGCCTGCATACCTGGTCGGGGCTGCTGGTCAGCTGGCTGCTGTTCGTCATCGTCTTCGCCGGCAGCCTGGCCAGCTTCGACAAGGAGCTGACCCGCTGGATGCAGCCGGACCTGCACCTGCCCGGCGCGCAGTCGCTGGGCGCCGACCAGGTGCGCGACTGGTTGCGCCAGCGCGCCCCCGATGCCCATGCCTGGTGGATGCTGCCGCCGAGCGAGCGGGCGCCCTACTGGAACGCCGGCTGGGAGCCACGCGACGGCAGCGAGTTCAAGGTCTTCCAGCTGGACGCGGTGAGCGGCCAGCCGCTGCCGAAGACAGTCGGCGGCGAGTTCTTCTTCACCCTGCACTACGACCTGCACGCCGGCATGGTCGGCCTGTACATCGTCGGCATCGCCGGGATGCTGATGCTGGTGGCGCTGGTCAGCGGGACCATCGTGCACCGGCGGATCTTCAAGGACTTCTTCACCCTGCGCCCGCAGGCGGCGCGGCAGCGCGCCTGGCTCGACGCGCACAACGTGCTGGGGGTGATCGGCCTGCCGTTCCACCTGATGATCGCCTACACCGGCCTGGTGATCTTCATCGTCTACTACATGCAGGCGGGCCTGCAGGTGGTCTACCAGAACGATGGCGAGCGCTTCTTCCATGAAGTGCAGGGCTCCTACGAACGCGAGGAAGTCGGCCGCCCGGCGGGGCCGCCGGCGTCCATAGACGGCCTGATCGTCGAGGCCGGCAAGGTCTGGGGCGACGGCGGCGCGCCGGGCTGGATCAGCGTCCACCATCCCTATGACGAGGCGGCCACCGTGGACATCCGCCGGCGCGACGCCTCGCGCATCCTCGACGACCAGCGCACGGTCAACTTCGATGCCTCCAGCGGCGAACTGCTGCATGCCCAGCCGTCCTATGCGCCCGGCTACGCCACCTACGGCTGGCTGACCGGCCTGCACATGATCCAGTGGGGTGGCCAGTTGGTGCGCTGGATGTACCTGTTGCTCGGGCTGTCCGGGGCGATGATGATCTTCGGCGGGTTGCAGGTCTGGCTGGCCAAGCGCGAGGTCCGCGGCAGTCGTGGCGTTGGTCTGGTGCGGGCGCTGAACCTGGCGGTCTGCGGCGGCCTGCCGCTGGCCAGCCTGGCGCTGCTGTGGGGCAACCGCCTGCTGCCGACGCAACTGGCCGGCCGCGACACCTGGGAGATCCGCGTGTTTTGCGCCAGTTGGGCGCTGGTCGCGCTGTGGGCCATCGTCCGCCGCAACAGCGGGACCCTCGGTCGCACGCAACTGCGCCTCGCCGCCGTGCTGGCGCTGGGCCTGCCGCTGCTCGGCCTGCTGCGTAGCCCGGAAGGCAACCTGTTGGCCAGCCTGCAGCGCGGCGACTGGGTGCTGGCCGGCGTCGACCTCAGCCTGCTGGGCCTCGGCCTGCTCTGCGCCTGGCTAGGTTGGCGACGTCGGCAAGCGTCGAGCAAGCCCGTCCGGCGACGCCTGAACGTCCAGGAGGTGGCCTGATGCTGCTGGTCTTCGGCCTCAACCTGCTGGCTTTCACCGCTCTCTGCCTGGCCATGAACCGCCACCACAAGAACCTCCTCGGCCACGAGCCGTCGGCTTCCCGGGTGCTTCTGCTACGCGGCGTGGCGCTGCTCGACCTGGGCCTGGCACTGGCCTTCTCGATCCACCGGCAGGGCGTGGAGATCGGCATCGTCTTCTGGTCCTGCCTGCTGATGCTGGCGGCCGGCACGCTAGTCCTGCTGCTCGCCTGGCGGCCACGCTGGGCATTGCCTTGCGCCGCCGGAGTGCCGTTGCTCGGCGGGGTGCTGGCGCTGCTGCGCTGAAGGGCGCGCCGCCCATCCGTGCCTCGGGGGCGACCCGGTCCAGCGTCTATGCTGGTGGTCGTGCTTTCCCCCGGAGGTATGCGCCATGCACACGCCCGCCAGCAACACCGTCGCTAGCGTCATTCCCTGCCTGCGTTACCGCGATGCGCCGGCCGCCATCGACTGGCTGTGCCGGACCTTTGGCTTCCAGCGCAAGCTGGTGGTGCCCGGCGAGGACGGACAGGTGCTCCACGCCGAGTTGACCTACGCCAGCCCGAACGGCGCCAACGGCATGCTGATGCTCGGTTCGAGCGTCCGCGACAACGCCTACGGTCGGCTGATGCGGCACGTCGACGAAGCCGGCGGCAATACCCAGAGCCTCTACCTGGTGGTCGCCGATCCCGACGCCCTGTTCCGCAGCGCCCAGGCCGCCGGCGCCGAGATCGTCATCGACATCAAGGACGAGGACTACGGCGGTCGCGGCTTCACTTGCCGCGATCCGGAGGGCCACGTCTGGAGCTTCGGCAGCTATGATCCCTGGGCATGAGGCCCCGTCCATTCACCACAGGAGACGCTGCATGAAAACGCTCACGCTGATCGATGGCCAGGAGGTCGCCGCCATCGGCCAGGGTACCTGGCATATCGGCGAGCAGCCCGGAGAACGCAAGCGCGAGGTCGCGGCGCTGCGCGAAGGCATCGAACTGGGGATGACGCTGATCGATACCGCCGAGATGTACGCCGAGGGCGGCGCCGAAGACGTGGTCGGCGCGGCTATCGCGGGACGCCGCGAAGAGGTCTTCCTGGTCAGCAAGGTCTACCCGCACAACGCCAGCCGCAAGGGTCTGCCGGCGGCCTGCGAGCGCAGCCTGCGCCGGCTCGGTTGCGAAACCATCGACCTCTACCTGCTGCACTGGCAGGGCCGGTATCCGCTGGAGGAAACCATCGAAGCCTTCGAGCGGTTGCGCGACCAGGGCAAGATCCTGCGCTGGGGCGTGTCCAACTTCGACCTGGGCGACATGTACGAACTGGACGGCAGCGCCTGTGCCGCCAACCAGGTGATGTACAACCTGGAGGAACGCGGTATCGAATACGACCTGCTGCCCTGGTGCCAGGAGCGCGGCATGCCGGTGATGGCCTACTGTCCGGTGGGGCAGGGCGGCAGGCTGCTACGGCACCCGGCGCTCGGCGAGATCGCCGCGCGCCACGACGCCAGCAGCGCCCAGGTCGCCCTGGCCTGGCTACTGGAGCAGGGGGTGATCGCGATCCCGAAGGCGGTGACGTCCGCTCACATCCGCCAGAATGCAGCGGCGGCCGACCTGGAACTGAGCGCCGATGACCTGCGGGCGCTCGACCAGGCGTTTCCGCCGCCTACCCGCAAGCGAAACCTGGCGATCGTCTGAGTGGAGTACGGGAGAAACGGCCTGCGCTTGTTTCCCCTGGCCGCGGGAATATGACGAAGTTGGCGAGGAAATATTTAAAAAGGAATAAGTAAATATTTATTTCCTGCGTGGGAACTTTCTTCAACTTAACCTGTACTTTTCGCTGTCCCACAAAAAAGCCCCGTCGGGGACGGGGCTTTTCCTTGCATTCGCGCTGATGCTTGCATGATTCAGGCAGCCAGTGTTTTCTTGCGAACTCGATTGATCACTTCTTCCATTTTGCCGGAGTCGTCGTACTGCTCCGGATACAGGCGCTCGCTGTGGCAGGCCACGCCATGCTGGTCAACGATGGTGAAACTGAAGTTTCCTTTACGAGTTGCCTGGATCAGGCAGTCGAACGGCGCAAATGCGGCGGTTAGGGTGCGAATTGCATCCTGAGTACGATGTTGAATAGACATATTCTTATGTTCCTTTACTTTCACGCTTATGGAGCAGCGTATATTGCAAATGTTCCCGCTCCGTGACAGTGCCAAGAAAGCTTTGTGTCGGGGGAACGTACTGGTTATGCCGGCTTTTTTCGAAAAGAGCAAGCTGGCAGTTCAGGTACTAATCAGAGGATCGATTGGCAGGAAAGTTTCCAGGCCAGGATCCTGATCAATCTGCGGGTGGTATTGCGGGACGCCGGTCTTCCCATCGGCCCTGCATGGCAGGGGATTGCTTCAGAAGAGTGGCGACCGAAGAACCATCGGAAGGCTGTAACCCCGATGGTAGAGCCCTTTTCATCTGTGGGCCCGGTCGTGGGGTAAAGCCTGATTGACTTTCAGTTTGGTACGCAGTCCCGGATTGTATGTCTTTCGACGAAGAAAGGCCAGGACATTTTTTGAGCAGATGTCGCCCCGGCGGCGGGAATGTTTGAGCATTTGTTTCGGCGGACGCCTGCCAACCGGGCAAAGGTTATGGGCCTGGCGTCGGCGGCGCGTGGCAGGATTGCCGTTCCATCGCCGCGCCGAGGTTATCCATGCCGTCGCCCGCTCGCACGCTGCTCGTGGCCTTCGTGTCCGCCTGGTTCCTGCTGGGTGGGCTGGGCCATTTCGTCTTCACCGATTTCTTCGTCGGCATCGTCCCGCCCTACGTGCCCTGGCCGCTGGCGGCGGTGTGGGTCAGCGGGGTCTTCGAACTGCTCGGCGCCGCCGCCCTGCTGGTGCCGGCATGGCGCCGGCTGGCGGCGTGCGGGCTGTTCATCCTGACCCTCTGCGTGACCCCGGCCAACCTCTACATGTGGCAGCACCCCGACCTGTTCCCATCCTTCCCGCCGACGCTGCTGGCCGCTCGCCTGGCGCTGCAGGCGTTCCTCCTCGGCTGCATCCTGGCGCTGATGCTGGCGCGGGACGAGGCGCCGCTGGCACGACGCTAGGCGCAGGCGAAAAAAAGCCACTGTGCGGGGGTGGACAGTGGCCGGGAATGCCAGGAGATGGAGGAGCAATCGGACCTGGCGTGGATAGAGTAGTAGTCACTCTGTCGAGGGTCTGTATGGCTATTGGTGAACTTTGTGAAGAAGTGCAAAGTAGAGCGGCCAACGGACGAACGGTGTTGCACGCGGCGGGACGCTCGCGGTAGTTTTTTCCCATGATCACGTTTCCCGTGGTCGCCCTCGAAGCCCGGCCCCAGCGCCGGGCTTCGTCGTTTCTGCCCGCCGCGCAACCGGACGCAGCGGGCGGCGACCGGTGCGAAAGGCTCTGGGGTGCGCCCGCACGGCGTCCGGCCAACTTAAAGTTCGGTTGTGCCGGGTGCTGTCATAACGCCATCGTTCAGTGGCCTCGGTGAGCCCCCGCACCCCCAGTTCGCTGGGGCTTGCCTTTGGTGTATCCCTTTTGCCCGGCCGCGTGCCGGGCTTTTTTATGCCCGGTCTTCTTCCTTCCGGTTTAGCCGGGGCCCGCGTTTCCTCGGCCGGCCCCTGAACCTCATCGCTGCATCGACGTCCCTAGCTACAGGCGAGCCTGTGGCCGGAGGCTTTCCATCATCCGAAAAAAGGTGAAAACCATGCTGACCATCGACTACAACAGCTATCGCACCACTACCCCCTACGGCAAACGCGTGCGCTTCCTGGTGCTGCACTACACCGCGCTCGACTTCGCCGCCTCGGTCAAGGCGCTGACCACCGGCGCCGCCAGCGCCCACTACCTGATCCCAGCGCCGCACGACCCCAGCTACAAGGCCGCCGGCTTCAAGGGCCAGCGCATCTTCAACCTGGTCGCCGAGGAAGACCGCGCCTGGCACGCCGGCGTCAGCGGCTGGGCGCGCCGCGACAACCTCAACGACACCTCCATCGGCATCGAGATCGTCAACCTCGCCCGCGACGACGACGGCGTGTTCACCTTCCCCGACTACGAGCGCTCGCAGATCAACGCACTCAAGCAACTGGCGAAGAACATCCTGCAGCGCTACCCGGACATGACCCCGAAGAACGTGGTCGGCCACTCCGACATCGCCGTCGGGCGCAAGTCCGACCCGGGTCCGAAGCTGCCCTGGAAGGAACTCTACGAGGCCGGTATCGGCGCCTGGTACGACGACGCCACCCGCGATCGCTATCGCGAAGGCTTCGAGCGCGACGGCCTGCCGCCGCGCGCCGACCTGCTGGAGGCGTTCCGCCTGTACGGCTATGCGCTGCCGGCGACGGTCGACGATGCCTACTTCACCAGCCTGCTGCGCGCTTTCCAGATGCATTTCCGCCCGGAGAACTACGACGGCGCGCTGGATGTGGAGACGGCGGCGATCCTCTACGCTCTGAACGAGAAATACCCGGCCTGAGCCACTAGCCACGAGCGGCCGCCCGATGCGGCGGCCGCTTCCTTGCCCACCCCCATGGAGGACTTGCCATGACTGCCGTCGCACAGGTCGTCGCCAAGGCGGAAATGCTGATCCGCCGCCCCATCGCCGAGGTCTTCGAAGCCTTCGTCGATCCGGCCATCACCGCCAGGTTCTGGTTCAGCCGCGGCGATGCCCGCCTCGAAGCCGGGAAACGGCTGCGCTGGCACTGGGACATGTACGGGGTTTCCCAGGAAATCGAAGTGAAGGACCTGCAGACGAACCGCCGCATCCTCATCGAATGGCCGAATGGCGACAGCAACCCTTCCCAGGTGGAGTGGCTGTTCGAGGAACTGCCCGGCGCCGGGACCTTCGTCAGCATCCGCAACAGCGGTTTCGTCGGCACCCCGGAAGAGGTCATCCCGCGGGTGGTCGACGCCACCGAAGGTTTCACCCTGGAGCATGGCATCGCCTTGAACCTGGTGGCCGACCGTTTTCCCCGCGGTCTCGATGGCTGAGCATTGCCTGAGTGCGCGTCCCGCACCGCGCAGCGTGCCCTCAGGCAATGCTCAGCCGAACGCGAAGTCGGCCAGCAGTTGCAGGTTCAGGCCGACGATCGCCAGCGCTACCGCCCAGGCCAGCCACCGGGTCCCGGCGCCGATCGCCAGCGGGCCCATCAGGCGCCGGTCGGAAACGAACTGTAGTAGCGGGATCACTGCCAGCGGCAACTGCATCGACAGGATCACCTGGCTGAAGATCAGCAGCCGCGCGGTGCCGTCCTCGCCGTAGAGCAGGGTCACCAGCAGCACCGGCAGCACTGCGACGCCACGGGTCAGCAGGCGCCGCGCCCAGGGCGCCAGGCGCAGGCGGAGGAAGCCCTCCATGACGATCTGCCCGGCCAGGGTGGTGGTGACCGTCGAGTTGAGGCCGGACGCGAGCAGCGCCACGGCGAACAGCAGCGAGGCGAGTTCCAGGCCGAGCAATGGCGAGAGCAGCGCGTGGGCCTGCTCGATATCGACCACCTCGGTGTGCCCGTTGCGGTGGAACACGCTGGCGGCGACGATCAGGATCGCCGCGTTGACCAGCAGCGCCAGGGTCAGCGCCAGGCTGCTGTCGGCCACCGCCCAGCGCAGCGCCTGGCGCTTGCCGGCAAGGCTGCGCGGGTAGGCGCGGCTCTGCACCAGCGAGGAATGCAGGTAGAGGTTGTGCGGCATGACGGTCGCGCCGACGATGCCGATCGCCAGGTACAGGGCAGCCGGGTCGCTGAGCACCCGCGGGCTCGGCAAGAACCCTTGGAGCACCTCGCCGAGTTCGGGACGCGAGAGCAGCAACTGTACCGCGAAGCAGGCGAAGATCAGTGTCAGCAACGCCACCACGAAGGCCTCCAGCGGCCGCTGGCCACGTCCGATCAGGACCAGCACCAGCAGCGCGTCGCCCACGCAGAGCAAGGCGCCCCAGGCCAGCGGCAGGCCGAACAGCAGCTTCAGGGCGATGGCGGTGCCGATCACCTCGGCCAGGTCGCAGGCGATGATCGCCGTCTCGCAGGCCAGCCACAGCAGGCGGCAGGTGCTCGGCGAGTAGCGTTCGCGGCAGGCCTGGGCCAGGTCCAGGCCGCTGGCGATGCCCAGGCGCGCGGACAGCGCCTGCAGCAGCATCGCCATCAGGCTGGAGAGCAGGATTACCGAGAGCAGCAGGTAGCCCAGTTGCGCGCCGCCGGCGACGTCGGTGGCCCAGTTGCCCGGGTCCATGTAGCCCACCGCGACCAGGTAGCCGGGGCCGGCGAAGGCCAGCAGGCGGCGCCACCAGTGGCCGCCGCCGGGGACTTCGACCGGCTGGGCGCGACCGGGCTCGGCGGCCTGGGGGGCCGGGGTATCCTTCGCGGACATGACGAAGCTCCTGCCGGACGCGTGCCGGCGCTGCGCGCGCCTTTCCCGGCGCGCCGTGGCGCGCGGGTTGGGCGAGCGGTTCAGGGGGCAGGAAGTAGGAAGTCGGTCAGGCCGAGGCCGCCAGTTGCCGGTGCAGGTCCGGCAGGTCGCTGGCGATCAGGTCCCAGTCCTGCTCGGCGGCGAGGTCCTGGGACTGGCCGGGGCCGTATTCCAGCGGCCGGGCGATGAACGCGGTCTTCAGGCCGAGGGCGCGCGCGGCCTTGAGGTCGTAGTTGTGCGCCGCGCAGAGCATCACCTCCTGCGGCGGCAGGTCGAGCAGGCGGCAGGCGCCGAGGTAGACCTGCGGGTCGGGCTTGTAGTGGCCGAACAGGTCGGCGCACAGCAGCATGTCCCAGGGCAGCCCGGCGTGCCGCGCGACGTCGAGCATCAGCGCGGTGTTGCCGTTGCTCAGCGCGGCGAGCCAGTAGTCGGCCTTCAGCGCGTGCATCCCGGCGAGCGTGTCCGGCCACGGCCGCAGGCGGTGCCAGAAGCCAGTGATGCGTTGCAGCAGGGCCTCGTCCAGCGCCAGGCCGAACTCTCCGGCCAGGGCCTCGAGACTCTGCCGGTGCAACTGATCGAGGTGCTGCCAGGGCGCCTGGCCGTTGCGTACCCGGTCCATCGCCGGCTTGTATTGCTGGCGCCAGCGGTCGGTCAGTTCCACGCAGGGCAGGGTCCCGCCGAGTTCGCGCTCCAACGCCTGGAACTGCTCGATCAGGCTGGAACGCCAGTCCACCAGGGTACCGAACACATCGAACAGGATCGCGCGCATCGTGCCTCCTCGGCCGTGGCCGTCATCGCTTCAGTGCTTCTGTGGCAGCGCGGTGGGCAGGCCGCGGCCGCTCCAGGCGGTGACCACAAGGGCTACCGCCGCCATCAGGCAGAGCGCCAGCCAGCCGGGGACGAAGCTGTGGCTGAAGTCCTTGAGCAGCCCCAGCGCCGGCGGCGCGAGAACGATCGCCAACTGGTTGATGGCCATCGCCAGGCCGAGGGCGAAGCCGGTCTTGCCGACCGGCGCGGTATCCGCCACATAGGCCACCCAGGGACCGTACCAGCCGAAGCCGAAGAAGCCCAGCCAGGCCACTACCAGGCCCATCCCCAACGGCGATTGCAGGGGCAGCAGGACCAGCGCCAGCAGGCCGAGGATCACCGCGCCGAGGCAGACCATCACCGGGAAGTAGCGCCCGGCGCGGCAGCGGTCGCTCCAGGCGGCCAGCAGGATGCGCCCGGCGACGCCGCTGCCCTGGGCGACGAACAGCAGGGTCGCGGCCATGCCGATGCCGATCTCCAGGGTCTCGTGCAGGTAGAGCACGGTGAACACCAGGATGCCGTACTGCACCGAGATCAGCGCCACCCCGGAACAGACGATGTTCTTCATCGCTGGATCGGTGATCATCGCCAGCCGCGACTTCACCACCGCGCCCAGGTCGCGTTCGGCGGGGTTCGCGCCGGGCGCGGGGGCGTCCGGCGGGGTGCGGTAGAAGAGCATGAAGGCCAGCGCGCCGAGGAACGCTACCAGGCCGCCGGCGAGGAATGCGCTGCGCCAGCCGTAGATCCCCGCCAGGTACGGCAGCAGCGCGGCGGACAGCGCGCCGCCCAGCGGCAGCCCGGCCTGGCGGATGCCCATGGCGAAGCCCAGCTGGGTCTTGGCGAACCAGCGTGACACCGACTTGCTGCCGCCCGGCTGCGCCGTGCTGTAGCCGGCGCCGACGACCACCAGGAACAGCAGGATGGTCAGGTAGTCGGTGGCCCACAGCGAGGCGCAGAGGGCCAGCGCGACGATCAGCGTGCCGAGGCCGACCACCAGCCGCTCGGAGTAGCGGTCGAGCAGCTCGCCGGCCACCAGCAGGCCGACGATCGGCACCAGCTGCGCCGCCGACACCAGCAGGCCGATCTGTAGCGACGAGAGTTGCAGGTCGTTCTGGATGAACACGGCGATCGCGCCGATGCCCTGGACGAAGAAGCAGGCGCAGGCCTGGGCGAAGGTGGCGATCAGCAGGATGACCCAGCGGTAGCGCTGGGTCGGGTTCGCGGCGAGGGCGGCGGTCACTGGACGAACTCCCGTGCGAGGGTGAAGTTGGCTTCGCCGAGCGGATGCAGGCGCTGCAGCGACAGGTATTCGCCGAGGGTGCGTTCCATGCCCATGCGCTGGAAGATCCGTTCGCCGTCGAGCTCGGCCTCGGCGCCGTTGGCGCGCAGTTCGTCGAGAGCCTGGCGCAGCAACTGGCAGTTGTCGCTGAGCGTCACCTGGCCGTCATCGTCCACCGCGTAGGGCGTGTCCTCCATGCCGACCCGCAGCACGTCGACCTGGCTGTCCGCCTGCGCGGCATAGGCGGCCAGCCGGCGTAGCGCGCAGAGCGGGGTGCCGGCGCGAGGGCCGACGTCGAGCGGCCGGAAGTGCTGCGCGGCATGCTGCGGCATCACCGCCGCGCCGACCGTGATGCTGACCTTGCGCTTGCGCACCCCGGGTTCGCCGATGTCGTACTCCAGGCTCTTGGCGCTCTCGATCACCGCGCGGAACTGCTGGTAGGTCTCCGGGAACGGCAGGCGTGGCGAGAAGCCGAACAGCAGGATCACGTTCAACTGGCCGGAACCACCCAGGCGCAGGCGCGGGTGCTCCACGGCGAAACGGGTCATGGCGTAGCTGCGCACGTGCTGCACCCACTCCACCTCGTGGAACAGACCGAGCTTCTGGCGCGCCTGGATGCCGTTGCGGTAGACCTGGAACTGGGTCATCGGCGAGGTCACCCCGTAGTCGGCGCCCTTGCTGGTGGAGTGGGTCTGCAACTCGGCCTTTTCCAGCGCCGTCGACGGCTGGTAGTCGCGCAGGTCGGCGAGGAAGGCCGGGCTGGAGGCATAGTCGAGGTCGAGCTTGCGCCTTTGCTTCTCCAGCTCGCAGATCACCTGCAATTCGATGGCCGCCTGGATCGTCACGAAGTGCGCACCGCCCAGGTGCAGCGGGATGGCGCAGTGGCTGACCCGCTCCCACTCGCCGAAGCGGCGGATGTTCTCCTGCACCTCGCTGCCGTTGCGGCTGGCGCCGAAGCTCAACATCAGGTCGGGGAAGCGGTTCTGCAGGGCGCGGCTGACCGCCTGGTAGATGTCGTTGTCGGTGGTCTGTTCCTGGGTCAGCGGGTTGCGCGCGTGATAGTGGTAGTAGCGGCAACCCATCTCGTAGAGCTGGCGCGCTTCGTCCAGCAGTTCGCCGGGGGCGGTGCGGATGGTGGCGCCGGTGCAGATGCTGTCGAGCAGGCGGTCGCCGGTGGCGGCGTGGTTGCGCGGGGTGAACTTGGCGCCGGTGGAGGCGCATCCGAGAATCAGGGTTTTCCGGGATCCGGTCATGGTCGTCTTTCCTCCATTCATCATTCCATTGAGGGCGGAGCGGTCCGCGGCGGACCGAAAGGCTGCCCAGGGCGTCGAAAGTCGTCGGTGTCTCAGGCAGGTGAAAGATGTCGCTGGCGGGATCGTTATGCGTTGTTCTACGAGAGGGATTTAAACCGCATGGCGGCGGCCGTGCGCGGCGCATTCGGCAACGCTCGTTGCCGCCGGCACAAAGACCTTGCGCAAATCGCCCGGCGTTGCGCCAACCGCCGGCACGGCGGCGCAATGTTGCCATTCGCGCAAGGTCGCTCAACTGGCGGCGCGCTGTCGCAGGCAATCCTCCAGGGCCTCGCCGAGGCGCTCGATCTCGCTGTCGTCGGTCAGGTAGTGCGGAGTCAGGCGCAGTACCCCCGGTAGCGCCTGCTCGCGCAGCGCCCAGCGGGCATACTGCGGGCCGATGTAGGAGGCGTTCACGCCGCGCGCGTGGAGGCGCTTCAACCATTGCTCGCCGCTCAGTTCGGGGGCCGCGTAGGTCATCAACGCGCTGGCGTGCGGCCCTTGTTCCAGCGGCGTCCAGCCGAGCCGGCGGTAGAGCTGCTGGGCGATGCGTTCGCGCAACTGGCGGTTGCGCCGGGCGATGCGCCGGACGTCGGTCTGCAACAGGTAGTCGCAACTGGCCTTGAGCGCCAGGCGCAGCCCCGGGTTGAACTCCGAGCATTCGAAGCGCCGCGCGTCATCCCGTGCCTGCAAGGCGAAGGCGTCACTCCATTGCGCGCCGCCGACGTCCAGCCCGTCGGGTAGGGCCAGGCGCTCCAGGGCGCGTTCGCCGAGATAGAGCACGCCGAGTCCCTTCGGCCCGCGCAGCCACTTGCGTGGCGGGAACACCAGCACGTCGCAGCCGATCGCCTCCACCGCCAGCGGCAACTGGCCGACCGCATGGCTGGCATCGAGGAACAACAGCCCGCCATGGGCGCGGATGCGCTCGGCCACGCCCTCCAGCGCGGTAGCCGCGCCATGCCCGGTGGGCACCGCGCTGAGCGACAGCAGCGGCGTCTGGCCGGGGGCGAGGTCGTGCAACTGCTCGTCGAGCCGTTGCAACAGCTGTGCGGCGTCGCCGCGCGCGTCGATCAGGCGCAGCTCCAGCCCGCGCTGCTGGCGCGCGGCGAGCAGGCACAGGCTGTTGGAACCGTATTCGTCGAAGCTGCTGATCGCCCGTATCCGTGGATGGGCGGCCAGGGCCGCGGCAAAGGCCACCGACCATGCGCGGCTGGCGCAGTCGAGCAGGGCGATGTGCCGTGGCTGGGTGCCGAGCACTCGCGCGACGCTGTCGCGGACCGCCAGCAAGGGCTCGGCGAAATGCTCGGCGGCGCGCTGCACGCCCCAGCGCCGCTCGGCTTCCAGCCAGCTGTCGAGGGCGTCGTAGAGCACCTGCGGCGGCAGGCTGGCGGAGCCATGGGCGAAGTGCGCGTAGCTGCCCCAGGCCGGGGTCTCGCGGCGCAGGCGCAGCAGTTCGTCGGCACCGAAGGCGTCGGGGCCGGCGGGGAAGAGCGCGCTCATGGCCGCACCGCCGCGATCAGTTCCACCTCCACCGCGGCGCCGCGCGGCAGCTCGGCCACGCCGACGGCGGCGCGGGCGTGGCCGCCGCGCGCGCCGAGCACCTCGTCGAAATATTCGCTGGCGGCATCGATCACCGCCGGCTGCTGGACGAAACCCGCCGCGCTGGCGACGTAGCCGGTCACCTTGAGCAGCCGCTCGACCCGTTGCAGGCCGCCCAGCGCCTCCTCCAGCGCCAGCAGGCAGCGCGCCGCGCAGAGCCGGGCGGCCTGGCGGGCCTGTTCCAGGTCGAGTTCGCTGCCGACCTTGCCGGTCCAGCGCAGCTCGCCGTGCTGGCGCGGCAACTGGCCGCTGACGTAGGCGATGCCGGCGTGGAGCACCACCGGCTGGTAGGCGCCGCCGGCGACGATGGCCGGAGCGGGGGATGTCTGCATGGTCCTGTCCTCGTGGCGGACCCGCCCGGCCACGATGCTCGGGCGGGTCGATGGCTGGAAAAGCGCGACCTCACTACTGTGGGCCGCTTTTCCCGGTCTGTTTTGCGGGAGTCGACGAGCTGCTTGCCAAATCGGCAAAACAAACCGAACTTTAGCCTTGCAACAGGCACCGCCGCGCGAAGTAGACTGAAAACGCCCGACCGTTGAGGAACGCGCAACGATGATCGACCTGGTGATGCTCAAGGACTTCCTCGTCCTCTGTCGGATCAAGAGCTTCAGCCGTGCGGCGCAGGAGTGCCATGTCTCCGTGTCCGGGCTCAGCCGGCGTATCCAGACCCTGGAACAGTGGCTCGGCGCGCCGGTGTTCGAGCGCCACAAGCACGCCCTCGAACTGACCGAGGCCGGCCGCCAGTTGCAAGGCGTGGCGCAGGACGCGGTGCGCGCCCTGGACAACCTGCGCCAGTCGATCCGCGAGCGCGACGAAGACGCCCAGCGGCGCATTCGTTTCTGCGCCCCGCACATCCTCTCCTCGGTGTTCTTCCCGCACTGGATTCCGCGCCTGCAGGCGGACTTCCGCAGCGCCAAGTTCAGCGTCGACTGCGATTACCTGCCGCAATGCCTGTCGCGCCTGCGCGACGGCTCGGTGGACTACGTGGTGGCGTTGCTCGACGAAGGCGAGGCGGTGTCGCGCCGCCTGGGCATCGACAGCGAAGCCGAGTTCCAGCGCCTGGAGCTTGGCCACGAACAACTGGTGGCGGTCTGCGCGCCGGACGCCGCCGGCCAGCCGCTGTTCAATCTCGACCGCCTGCAGACCGAAGCGCTGTCGTTCCTCGGCTACTCCGAGGAATGCCACCTGGGTTGGGCCCTGGAACCGCTGCTGCGCGACAGCGGCCTGTTCCTCCAGCGCCATCACAGCTCCAGCCAGACCGAGGGGCTGCGCTTCTTCGCCCAGTCGCGCCTGGGCGTCGCCTGGCTGCCGCATACCCTGGTCCGCGAGGACCTCGCCAGCCGTCGCCTGGTGCGCGCCGGCGGCCAGCGCTTCGACGTGCCGCTGCGCTACACCCTGATCCGTCGCCGCCTGCCGCTACCCGGCGAGGCCGAACGCCTGTGGACCTTCCTCGGCGAGCTGGCGCGCCCGGCGCCGCGCTACGCGGTGGTCGGCGCGGCCTCCTGAGCCGCCGTCTCGGCCAGCAGGGCGCGGCGGAATTCACCGACCAGGTCGTCCTGCGCCGAACCGCTGCGGCTGACCATCACCAGCTCGCGCTGGAATTCCAGCGCGCCCAGTTCGATCACCCGTACCCGCGCCGGCTCGCGTAGCCACAGCCCGGCCCGGGGCAGCAGCGCCACGCCGAGACCGTTCTCCACCATCCGCGCGATCGCGTCGATCTCATCCAGCTCCATCACCAGGCGTGGCCTGAGCTGTTGCGCCTCGAGGAAATCGCCCACCAGGCGACCGCCGAAGGACATATGGTCGTAGCGGATGAACGGTTGCGTGCGCAGCAATTCCAGCGCATCCGTCGCAGTGCATTGCGGCGGCGCGATCAGCACGAACGGCTGGCGCTCGACCCGTTGCGCGGAGAGCCCGCGCGGCAGGTTGAACGGCGGGCGGATGAGGATCGCCAGGTCCAGTTCGGCGGCGTCCACCTGGTCCAGCAGGTGCAGCGAGACGCCCGGCACCACCTGCGGCTCGATGTGTGGCGCCTGTTCGGCGAGGCGCTTGAGCACCTCCGGCAGCAGCCCGGTCTGCGCCGTGTTCACCGCACCGATGCGCAGGCGTCCGCGCGGGCTGTCGCCCTGGCCGATGCCGTCGAACAGCGCGAGGATCTGCTCGGCCGTACGCACCGCCTGCCGCCCGGCCTCGTTCAGGTGCGCCGCGCGCGGCGTGCGCTGGAACAACTCGACGCCGACGCTGCGTTCCAGCGCGCGGATCTGCGCGCTCACCGCCGACTGCGTCAGCCCCACCTGTTCCCCCGCCGCGGCGAAGGAGCCCCGGCGTGCCACGGCGACCAGGGTGCGGAGTTCGCGGATCATCCAAGCCTCGAAAAAAGTGTTGCTCAGGCGAAATATTATGCGCTTTCCATCGAAATCGGCACGGCAAATAATTCCGGCACACCCACAGAGGAACCACGCCATGAGCCTGATGCCCTTCCACCTCGCCATCCCTGTCCACGACCTGCCGGCCGCCCGGCGCTTCTACGGCGAAGTCTTCGGCCTGAGCGAAGGCCGCTCCGCCGAGCACTGGGTCGACTTCGACTTCTTCGGCCACCAGTTGGTCATCCACCAGCACCCGCAGACCGACTCCCAGCGCCACGCCGGCAGCAACCCGGTGGACGGCCACGACGTGCCGGTGCCGCACTTCGGCGTGGTCCTCGCCTGGGACGACTGGCACGCCCTGGCCGAACGCCTGCAGCAGCGCGGCACCCGCTTCGTGATCGAGCCCTACATCCGCTTCAAGGGCCAGGTCGGCGAGCAGGCCACGCTGTTTCTCTTCGACCCCTGCGGCAACGCGCTGGAGTTCAAGAGCTTCCGCGACATGGACCAGTTGTTCGCCAAGTGAGATTGCCGGCGCTCCGCCTGGAGGCTGCGCTTACTGCGCGCAGTCCGTGCAGAACTCCAGCGCCGCGCAGCTGGACTGCTCATCCGGCAGGATCGACGTCGCGCACTCTTTCTTGCGCACCACGCTCCCCAGCGGCGCCAGCTTGAACCGCTCCGGCGGCGGGCTGGCCGGCTTTGCGCTTGTCGTCCCGTCGAGGTCGGGCTTGAAGGCGTGTTCAAGGTCGCCCAGGCGTTCGTCCAGGGTGGCGGAGGAGGCGAGGGCGGGCGTCAGGGCCAGGATGAGCAGGAGAACGCGGTAGGGCATAGGGTTTCCGGTGTGGGTGGCGATGCGCTGGAGCCGGGCACGGCATCCCCGCATGACGAGGAATCGAAGCGGCCATTCAAGGCGATTGCGTGTTGGCGATGGGATGCGCTCGCCCTCTGTTTGGCATTTTGTGAAGCGCTTCGCACCTTGCCCGAGCGGCGCTTTGTCCAGGCAAAACCGTCACCGCACAGTCCCCTTCCACCTACATCCCCCTGCGACGCACCTCGCAATGCAACCAGCATCCCGGCTGCGCCACCCTCTACCTGGACTGCAGCGCAGCCAGCGAAGATCTGTTCGACACCGCCCGCACCCGTCTGGAGTCGGCGATCGGAACGCTGAGCGTCCTCGACCTGCTCGACGAAACCGAAGAACCCGGTGAAAGCATCTGCCGCATCACCGGCTCCCTGCTGTCGCTGTTGGAGGCGGAATACGCACGCAGACACCGATAACCGACGGAGGCGGTGCCCCCGGCGAGGCCGGGGGTTGGAGGAGTCTCTAATGTGAGCTGGTATGTCCACTGAGCCGAATTCACACAGGCCTTAACTATGAGCGTCTGTGCCGTACTATCCGCCTTGTCTGGCTAGGCTGTTGTGGTGAATTGGGCATGCCTTTTCGCTACATGCCTAACGATCTCAAGTAGGTATAGGTTTCTGGTAGAGGAGCATTGCTCCCGCTCTTTGCCAGGTTCGATTTTGGGCAGGTGCCTGATAGGCTGTCGCTCAACCATCATGAAAGGACTCTGCAGCTATGCCCGCCGTTATCGCTGAGAATGATGTGTCGATCTGGGACGACGAAACTGGAGCTGTCTACCACTACCCAAGGCGATACAGCGCCATCCTTAAGCCAGGGGTGCAGGTGGTTTACTACAAGGGCAAGCTGACAGATAAGTCTTTTGCTGATCAGCGCCTCAGTGCTCAGCCGCATTACTTTGGTATTGCGCGTATCGGCAAGGTTTACCCTGACCCTGAAAGCTCGAAAGGTGATCTCTTCGCGTTGATCGAGAGTTTTCAGCCATTTGAGCAGGCAGTCCTGGCAAAAGAAGGGAATAGCTACCTAGAGCCCATTCCGCCATCGAAGGCCAGCAACTACTGGCGTAGTGGTGTCCGGGAGATTGGACAGGTCACCTTTGATAGCATCCTGGCAAGGGCCGAGATTAAGCCTTTGCAGGTTGCCGAGAGTTGGGGCGATAGAGCTTTGGGGGGCTTCGAGTCTCGCACCGAGGGCAGTCTGTCCACCTACTACGGGGTCCGCTACGAGCGTGACCCAACGCTGCGTCTCCAAGCAATTGCGATTCATGGTGTAGCTTGCAAGGCGTGCGGTTTTGATTTCGGAAAGGCATACGGCGAGTACGCGAAGGGTTTTATCCACGTTCACCACACGCAGCCCATTTCTGAGTTCGAAGCCCCCAAAGCCGTGAACCCTGAAACTGACCTGGTGCCCCTCTGTGCAAATTGCCATGCAGTTGTTCATCGCAGGCGTGATCGAACTCTTAGCGTCGATGAGCTGAAGGGGCTTGTTCGTGGGAGGTGGGTTTGGGCGGAGGCTGATGTAGTCGTTTAGGTAAGGAAAAAGAAGGAAAAAGGGGACATATTTATTTTTCTGTCAGGCTCGCCTCATAGGGAGTTTAGCCTTGACGAGCACTTTTGATCCCAGAAAACGTAAGCCCCTACAGGCGCTCCGGCAGCGTATTCGTCGCGTCCAGGTAAGGCTCAGCGCTGAGCAGTTTGTCGCGCCACCGGGGAATCTCGCTGTCTTCCACATCCAGCCGTTTCAGCCATTGATCGGCCGCCCAGCCCACCAGCCGCAATTCGCCGTCGTGGGAGCCGCCGTGTAGCGAGCCGATGGTTCCATAGCGAATGCCTTTGAGCGCGTGGTTCAGCAGCACATACGGAGCGGGCCTGGAGTCTTCCGCATCACCCGCGATATAGGGATAGGCACCGGCCTGGATTACCACGCCATCGCCGTAGCGGTAGAAGGCAAAGTGGCTGGAGGGCAGTTGCGCACGCAGGGCATCGAGCCCGCCGGCCAGCGCCAGGCGCTCGTTGTTCAGGAGGGTTAGCCAACTGACAGTTTTGATTCTTGTAGGTTTGAACTCGGGAGTATTGGCCAGCAGACAAGCCGTCCCTACATCCAAACCCGGCATACGCGCCGCCATAAAGGCTTCGGAGGGCTCGTCATTGTCCCAACTGGTCGGCGAGAGATTGTAGGCATGCCCCGCATACCCCTGCTCCGGCTCTAGTCGCCGTGCGAAGTCGATAAACAGCTGTAGGAAATCCAATGGCTGCTGCTCTTGATATAGCAGAGGTACGGAGAACTCCAGAACACTAAGATCATGCCCCATTTTGGCTTGCCAGCTCCGCTTGCCGTAAATATCAAACAGCCAGGCGCCTGCATCGCGGGATTTCTTGCCGCTGGTGTAGCAGAAGCTGAGATGATCGTCTTCATCCATTGCCCCCATCATCTCGCGCAGTGGTTGGGTGTCACGGTATGCGGTCAGTGGCTTTCCTTGTGCAGGCTCTTCACGCCAGAGCCAGGTGAGGTGAGGCTCTGCTAGGCGCTTGAACTCATCGAAGCATTGGCATAATGACTCACGTACCAGTGGGGTATGGGCATCTTTGAAGTAGAAAGTACCGCGTAGGCAAAGCACGGCACCGATATAGTCTTCGGGGCCGCCCTTCATCAACAGGTTGCCGGCTATTTCCAGTAGATGGGGTTGCTTGGCTAACTCTGCAGCCAGATCGAATGGCTGTTCCATGGGCTTTTCCTCTTGATCAATAGGCGGGAATCATCGGGCGAGGGGAACGGCCTCGGGTCAAGACGAACATCACTCCACCTGCGATGGCGACGGCCCACCCTGCTTGCTCTACTGGCACCTTGGATCGTTGATTTTCCTGGCCACAGTCGCAGTCGGAGGGTTTCATTTCAACAATCTTGTTCTTGTTGCCGGCAATCGCTGCATAATCCTCAAGTTGTTCCCTATTATGTGGGTCAGGCGGAAACTTCATCTCCACCACCTGTTTGATATTGTCCTGGGTTGGCGGCCTGTTGGGATTCTGAACGATGATCACGTCGGGCCTGCGAATCATTCCTTTCCCTGGCTTGAACGGCGGATGCTCCGGATCTTCATCCCAATACTTGCTGATCCATCCCGGTATCCAGCCATGTGGACTGTTACCGGTCTGGCTATCGAGAATCGGCTGCGGTGGGTTCTTGGTCATGTCGTAGCTGACCTCAGGCTTGTAGGGGCTGCGTCCCTGGAGAACTTCGTCCAACTCTCCCAGCCGCTGTGCCACGCACGCCTGCTTGAGGCTTTTGCCATCCTGGCTGAGGTTGGGCGTGCTGCTGCAATGGCAGACCGCCGAGCACAGCACCTTCTTGTCCTGCGGATCGAGCCTGGATTCCAGGGTGCCGACGGGGTTGGTCCTGCCTTCGGGGCTCATGCCTCCCCGGGACAGGCTGGGCTGGTCGCTCATGCGTCGTCCCTCTGCACCAGGTCGATGTAGAGGGTCTCCGCGGTGGGGCGCTCGATCCAGGAGGTCATGCCGTCGGCATCCGTGGTGTCGAACGCATTCCAGCCGCCACTCGACCAGACCCTGACCCGGCGTCCGGCGACGGGCTTGCCCGTTTCGTGGTCGATGAGCTGGAAGCGCCCGGAACAGGGCACGCCGTTGCGGTTAGGGGGAAGGGCGGGAGCGCGCGGGGCGGGCGTGAAGACGTCGCCGATGAGTACCGTCCCCGAGCCGCCGATCACCACATTGCCGTGCGCCCCGATACTACCCAGCGTCACCGCCGGCAGGCCGTTGATGAGTACCGTCGACGAAACGGCTGAGATCATCGGGCTTCCGCAGGCTGAGGCGTCGCCTTGCCGTGCTGCCGGCAGGCCGTCGAAAACGACGTCGGGAGAGCCCTGGACGATGGGGTTGCTGCCATGCCCTGGCACTGGGCAGGTCGTTGGATCGGTGACGCGGGCGGCGGGTTTTCCACTCATGTGCGGGTCCTTGCATCAGTGAGATGTGCTGGCCGCTCTGGCGGCCAATTCGGGATTGAGCGAGTCGGCACCTATCGCCAGCGGAAGAAACGCAGAAGGGGACTTCTCCTTATCCCACCTCCCGGCATCGGTTTCTTCTCCGGCCCGCCGAGGACCGTAGCGAGGTGCGCCGGTCAGTCTTGAGGGTGCGACACGGAAGCGCCGGCTACCTGCAGCGCTGCAACTTCCAGCCGGGCGTCGCGGCGGGTCTGTTCCGTATGGCCCTGGATGATGCCGGGAATCAGGAAGGCATCGACGATCCACCAGATGCCGGTAATGATCAGGGGGAACAGGGTGAAACAACCGATCAGTGTGATGATCAGTTGGGTAACCGCCGTGCCGGTTTTCCCCAGGTAGAAGCGGTGTGCGCCGAAACCGCCCAGGAAGAACCACAGAAGATAGGCGGTGCCGGTGGATTTCTGGGCGTTGGAAACTTTCTGCTCCACGAGCATTTCAGACTGTAGTGACATGAGTTTTCCCACTGATCCATGCGGAAGATATGGTGGGAATTGAAACGTTGCCAACGGTGTTTTTTCAAGCATCCAGTCTGAGGATATTTTTGATTTGTAGTTTTATTGCGGAACTCTGGAAGAGTCGGCCAGGAGTCGGAGCTCCTGGACTTCGTAGAAGTGCTTGAAAGCAACTGGCGAGTGGCTGAAGTTTATTGGCGAAAGGCGTCCGGCCGGGCGCCTTTCGCTTTTGTCCGTTAACTTCATAGTGGCGTGGTTTCGAACTTTATCTTTTGATAGTTCTCGAAAATGAACCTGTCTTCCGGCGACAGGGCCGTTTCGTCGAAGGGCAGGATCGCGCCGTCATGCATGACCTTGTAGTCGCGAGAGGTGATTTTCGTCTCCGCCGTGGTGAATGTACTCATGAAGCGCTTATGGGCATCCCCCTGGAACTCCTTCCTGTGCTGGAGGAAGTAGGCGAAGTCCATGTGCCCGACCATGAAGACGATGCTCCAGTCCTTCCTGGCGGCTATGTCCCATTTCCACATGGCGGAGAGTTTCCGCCTAATGGCCTGGTCGGACTCCCTCAGGGCCTTCTTGAGACAGTCGAAGGCGTAGGTACTGTCTATGTCGAATTCGCAGATGGTCAGGTAGTTCACGAACTTTTCGCCGAAGACACAACTGGAGCCGAGGGTGAAAATCTCGTATCCCGGGTAATACCTGCGAAAGAAATCAAGTTCCGTCAGGAACCAGTCTTCCAGTGCGGGTCGGCTGCTCTTTCCGTAGACGTTCTTGACGATGTCTGGCGTATATTCGAACCCTTCGCTGGTGCAGGTCAGAACGTTCTTCTCATCTTTGGCGATGACTATCCTGTTTTTTGCTCCTTTCGGTTCCTTTTTCATTTTTCTTGTCCTTCGAGCGTCTGTGGAGGCCGGTTTATCGTGTTTTGGAATCTCTGTTTTAGGTTTCGCTTTCCAGGGATATAAGACGCCTGCTTACCCTGGTAGTGAGTGTCTAGCTCAAATTCTTTTTCTGTGCTTGACGAAAAGTATGCGTCGGTTTCTCGGAGGCTCGTTTTCTTGGGCGGGGAGTTTCGAACCTGAATCCATGAATGTTTTCCTGCCAGCGTTCCAGAACCTTGTTGGCGGCGGAATCGAACGGTCTCATTAACAGATTCGGGAAATATCATTCCACGCGTCCGCAGCCAAAAGGGCGGGCTGGCGAAGCTCGCCGGGTGCCGGTCACGGTAGGGGAGGGAGCAGCAAGGCGAGCCGGCAACAGGAAAGGCCCGGCGCTGGAGGAGCAGGCAAGGAACTGGGCAAAGAAAAAGCCCCTGAAATTCACTAGGAAAATCAGGGGCTTATCGTTTGCGTTTGGTGGAGCCGGGGGGATCCGACCTCGATTTCAGGATCGGACCCTAGGCGCCTTGGGGATCAAGCCGGGACCGGGCCAAGGTCCGATGCTGTCTGGCTTTCTCAGTGCTTAAACATAGGAAGGATTTTTCGAGCGTCAAGGGAGCAACAAAGTTAATCGCCGATTTCAGTGAGACCTTGTGGCGGTGGAGTGGGCAATTTTTCCAGTTCAAATCCCGAGTGGGGATTTGAACCATTGACTTGAAGGATGGCTCATTCGACCGAGGAGGCTGCCGAATGCAGTCGCGCCATTTCCAGCCTGGCCTCCTGCAGCAACTGACCTCAAGCATCAGGCCGGTGGGTGTGTCCGCGCTGTTCGCCATCCACATGCGACGTTGAAATCATGCAAAGGCGAACTCCCCCCGCCCGGAACAAGCTTTGCTTCTCGGAAGTGTTCGCTGAGAAACGTGTGTCGATGGACTGGCACGGATTGGTCCTGAACTGCGTGCTGAGCAATCTGATGGTGGCGTAATGCCTTGCCCCCACGATACCATCGCACCCAGCCTGGTTCGGAGTCGCTCAGGCCTCATTCGGTAATCCGGCGTCCGCTCAATATATTTCAAGGAACAGACAGCAGCATGGAAAGCTGGGGTAGGGGCAAAATCCGATGGGTCGACTATTACGCTTCATTCGAAACCGTCGTCAGTGATTCCGAGGCCCCCGGTGATCTCGCCACCGTGGTCATTGACGCTATACCCAAATCCGCCGCCACAGCCCTCAAGACGCTCGAGCGCGAAAGGGTTGTCGAAGATCTGGATCATCACTTCCCAGTTTTCCTGCTGACGGCAACTCTGGAGTCGGAGCGAGCCAAGGCCTTGGTGGACAGTCCCGGCTGGGTCGAACTGTCGATTGGAACCGATCGCTTTGGCGAAGAAGACAGTTTCGAAGCCTCGGCGATTTCCTTCGAAGGGGATGAAGACGGTGCTCGAACGTCATTTTGGGTGAAGGTAAAATCCACTTCGGTGGCGAAGCGCAATTTGAATGCGCTCGCAGCGCTCGCTGAGTTGTCGGCCATTGCCGACGCTAACGCTTCGAGCCTGGTCGTCTTCGACTGTGGAGGAGAAATTCGCGGCGTAGCTGTCTACGATGTGGGGCAGGCGAACTTCTGCGCCTTGGTAGACGCGTTTGAGCATCCCGTTGTTTTCTTCGATCTCGGTTGGCCGCTGTCCTTTAATGGTAAGTCTCGTCGTCTGCCCGGGCCGTTCAATCCCTTTATTCCAGCTCGCCGAGGCAGCGGTCCCCAGCCAGTCATTCTGTCTCATCTCGATTGGGACCACTGGGGATTTGCGTTCCACTCCGGACGAGCTCTGTTTGACCCACAGCGTGGCCATTGGCGCTCAGTCGTCAAGTACAAGGATGAGGCCCTTCGCAGGCCCTGGCTGATGCGGCGTCCGCGGTTTCACCGACACAAACTCGGCCCAAGTCACATCCACTTCGTTTTGACGCTGAGCCGCACCACCCTTTTCGACGGCAGCCCCGCTCTGACTTTTTGGCCGGCCAAACGAGCCAGGCTGGATTTCACCCACTACACCGTCGTACGTTGCAGCCCGTCGCAACGGCGCGAGTCCAGCGCAGCCTACCTGAGGAACAATGAATCACTTGCCCTCTTGGCTAAACTGGAACACCGCCCTGAAAAGGTTCTGCTTACCGGGGATGCCGATTACCCCTCCATTCCTGCTAACCATCTGCGTGGCCTGACTGGCATTGTTGCCCCCCATCATGGAGGCGCCATCACAGAATTTTCGACTCCTGTAGCGCCCCGCGGCAGCCGAATGATTCGCTCCACATACCCAGGCTGTTATCGCAGTGTGCCGTCAGATGACGCCGAGACAGAAGCTGAGCTCAGTGGGTGGGAAATTCACAGCACGAATGTCAGGGTCAAATGCCCCAGCATGTGCTGTGTCCATGGAAACAAGCTCATTCCGTTGGATGTACTCAACCCCAAGTGCGGGTGTCGACAGGTGTCGCGGGCAGGTCTTTGCCTAAGCTGAGGAGCGAGCTGAGCTCCCGTCAGTTACTGTCGAACTAGCTAATCCGGAGCTCAGGCCGTCGATGGGCAGGTGACCGATGGCTCCAGCCATGTAGGCCACAACGGTGGAGGTCGCCTCGTTGTGTCAGTAGGACCCTACCCTTGGCTGGTCCGTCCCGGCCTTTAGTGTTTCGTCACCTTTCCCTGTGGGGGGTAGGCACCCTATAACTAGGCTTAGAGGAAAAAGAAGGTGCTTTGCGCCGGTGCGGTGATCACGTCGCTGAGTTTGATGCTTTCACCTTTTCGCCGCTTAGACCTGCCATCCTTGTCGCGCACTTCAAGGTCTTGGTTGGACACGGCGACATTCAATGAGCGCTTCACCACTTCTTCGTCGGCCATGGTGAAGTTCGCCACGCCGTGCATCAGTGCCTCAAACGTCTGCTCACGTTGCTTGTATAAGAGCTGCGGCAACAGCTCGGAAAGCTCGGTACAAATGCGCTCGTGGGTGGCGCCATCAAAGTGGTGCTCTTCTCCGAGCAGCAAGTCTTGCTGATGCGTTACCTGTACATCTCGGTTGGCGTCATAGCCGACAAACAGCGACGGTGAGAGCAAGTGCGAAAACTGGTTACCATGGCGCCAATGGATTGACTTCATGACGTCGTTGGCCCGGTACTGGTTCGCCAAGTGGATGAACCAGTAGGTGCGTGGGTTGGCGCCCAACGGTGTGATGAAGAAAACGGTCATGAACTGCGCGCCGCTTTCGATCAGGATTCCTTTGGAGAGGCAGCGTTGAATCAGGTACTGCCACTCGTGCTTCTGGGTGGCCTTGAGGGCGGCCAGCTCACTCCAAGGAATGTGTTGTTCCAGATTAATGTTGGCAATTGCTTTCCGGTTTGGTTTGCGATCGGCAAGGTAGGTGATCAGCGCATCGACGTTGAAAGTCAGTAGCACCTCTGCATTCTTGAAACGGCTAAAGATCGACTTGATGGACGAAAAAGGCACGTCGCCATAGGCGTACTGATCCAGAAGAAACAGTGCCCGCCCACCGTGGCCAAAGTCCTTAATGCGCTGTGTTATTGCCGGCAGTGCTTGGGTAAAGTCTGAGCAGGTTAGAAATACATCACGATCGATACGTTGCCCAAGGCCCTGCGCGGTCAATACGGCGCGTAGGCAATCGATGTTGCTCTGCTTTACATCGACAAAAAAATTCTGAGTTCGAACTACCCGTGGTTGCGTTCGGTTCACGTTGATCAGTGTTTCTGCGGCTCGTACTGCCTCTAGAGCAATCAGCGGAGAGCCAAAATGGGCTTCGCCGTCGAGGTCATGGTACTGACCACCACCGCAGAAGCCGTCCACGATGGACAAACGCAGCTCTGGGATAAGAGCATTCCGCATCAGGACCTGGACATAAGACTGCAGGTACTCGCTGATAATCTGGTGCTTGACCTTGCTATGCGGGTCAATTATCGGGAAAGTGCGTGTTTGCCAGTCCCAGATGTATTTCTCGTTGTCCTTGGCCATCGACGCTTCCTACATTTCTCAGGCGAGCTGCAGCAGCGGGATTTCGGTCCACTTCTGCTTCATTTGTCTGGCTCTGTTTTCTGACTTTCCGCCGACGATCCCCCTGTGGATGTCAGTGAGATCGAGCCGGTATAAGTCTTCGAGTCGGAGGGCTGTGGGGAGCAAGCGAATGGCCGCCGGAACTTGGCGCAGGTAATCCATCCGTGGAATCCCGTATCCCCTGTCCTCCATTGCTCCACCAAGCCAGGCATCGGAGGGCGGGGTGTAGGAGCTCATGGCCTGAACACGCCGCACCAGGTTCTCTGCATGGCAATTTTTGCAAGCGGGTGAGACCTTCGTGCGACCCACGATGGGGTTCCAGGTCATCTCTGTCCATTCGATGCGCGTTTGTGTGCTCACAGCACCCATACTCCCTGTAAGGGCTTGATGTTAGGGTGTTGAAGTGAAGGAAGTCAAAATGCCAGCAAGCCATTGGCGGTTTATGGCGCGACATACGGGGCATCGTTGGCTGCTCGATGCATTAAGGATGAATGATTCGAGGTGGGGCTATGGTTAAGCATTCGTTTGGTGGTGAGTGGACGCGCATTAAACTTGAGCGGCTGGAAAGCTACCTCAAGATCTACACCACAGCACTGAAGAACCAGCCGTTTACTCTGCACTATGTCGATGCGTTTGCGGGGACAGGTCAACGTGATGACGACGACTTGAGCTCGGATCCTCTTTTGGAGCTGGAGGTACTCAGGGGCTCAGTACGGCGCGCGCTCGACTGCAAGGATGTGTTCCATGAGTACCACTTCAACGACTTGAAGCTTGAGCATGTGCAAGCGCTCGAAGAGCTTCGCGCCGAGTACCCTGACAAGGTGATCCATATTACCCAGCTCGACGCCAATGAGTTTGTCACCCGCTTCTGCCGAAGACTGAGGGGGCGAGATCGGGCAGTCATCTTTCTTGACCCTTACAGTACTGCGGTCAATTGGAGCACGCTTGAGGTCATTGCAAGTACACAGAAAGTGGATCTATGGATGCTGTTTCCGATCTCAACGTTGCTGCGCCTTCTACCTCAAGATGGTCCTAGAGAGGAGTGGAGGCCGTGCATTGAGCGGTTGTTGGGGACTTCGGAGTGGAAAAATGCATGCTATGCCCCAAGCCAGCCTCTGGTAGACGATCTCTTTGGTGAGCAAGAAGTTCGTTCACAACGCTCGGATTACGAGGCGATAATCCAATTTGTGACAATGCGTCTAAGGGAGATCTTCGCGCATGTCGAAGAGCCCACGCGGCTTACTCGGAACGCAGGAGTGTTGTTCCTTTTTTACTTTTCAGTCTCCAACCCAAAAGCGAAAGCGCTGGCAGCCAAGCTGGCTCGGGTCACTCAGCCGAAACGGTAGGGATAATCGGGTACTCGTCATAGAGACGGCCATTGAGCAAACGGCCGTTGGCTTTCTTGTTACGCTTGACGCCGTCCGCGCCCCATCCGCCCCATTGCTTGAAAAAGAAAGCCACCTCGGCCTCGGCGCACTGCCGTTTGACGTTGATCGCCCATTCCGGCTTCATGGGCCGCGCCCTCGCTCCGGATTCGCCGCCGACGATAACCCAGTCCATGCCAGAAAGATTCATCTCGCCAAGATCCTCGAGCAGTGGCTCAACGGATAAGAAGCGGATAGTCGCCTCAACCTTGCGAAGTTCATCAATACGCGGCAAACCGTACTTACGGTCTTCGACCGATACCCCTAACCAGATGTTGCTCGGTACCGGTCGGCTACCAAAGTACTCCGGTAATCTGGAAGCTCGCTTGGTTAGTATCTGGTAGGAATGCTGTGGTGTTCGGGTGATCGTATCCATCACCTGGTCGATGAAGCTGTCCGGGACCTCTTCATGGAAGAGGTCGCTCATCGAGTTGACGAAGTAGAGTGTCGGCTTCTTCCTGCGCAATGGCTGCTCTAGGCGCTCAGGCATCAGGCGCAGTGCAAAGCCATCTTCATAACCGGCCGCGCCCATCGCCTGTAAGCGCGCCGCCATCACTTCGGCATAGCAATGCTTGCAGCCGGGGGATACCTTGGTGCAGCCAGTCACCGGGTTCCATGTTTGCTCTGTCCATTCAATGGCTGAGTAGCTGCTCATCGCACATTTTCCTGTATTAATATACAGTGTTCGTCGGTATCCGAGTGTAGCAAATGTCTTTCATTGATTCCTGCCGGTTTTCTTTGCGGCCGCTTGGGCACTCTTGCCTATCGCTCATGCAGGAATGTGGGGCAGGGCTGTCTCTAGCTACGGCACATCTGACGCCGGGCGCACCCGCGCGCCAATCAGGGGCGCATGGTCACCAACGAGATCTAGGACAGACACTGATGCTGAGTGCCAGGGCGCGGCCGATACGCCGTTGACCTGTGGGTATTGGTCTCGTCTTTGTAAGCTATTTTTCTTTGATTAGCTGTACAGCTAATCATGAGATTTTAGCTAACCTGAATGCTAAATGGGCTAGATTTGCTGGCCGGCTAATCAACCTGGATTACCAAATCAGCGATGGCATATTCCTCGGATAAGCATCAGCAGTCTCACTTTGAGCGAGAGATGCTTGACCTGCTCCGGCAGTCCCTTACAGAGGCTTTCGGCGGTGCACAGGTAGAAGCCAGATCCACGATCATCACCTCTGGTCGGCTCAACGGCCTTCTCGAGATTTACGGGTATGGAGAGCCCATATCTGTTGCCGTTGAGGTCATCCGAACGGCCTATCCCCGGGATGTCCATCGGGTGATTTGGCACCTCGATGAACTAGAGCTGTGCCGGGGAAAGGCTAAGTCAGGACATCTCATAAAGTTGATCGCAGCAGAGCATCTCAGCCCCGGAGCGAAGTCGACACTCAAAGATAAGGGCTACGCCTTCTTCGAACGCAGCGGCAGCCTTTTTCTGCGCACAAAAAAAATGCTCATCAATATCGAGCGACCATCCAAGTCACCATCCCGCGTACGCTCAATTGATTTGTTCACAGAAGCCCGTGAAGGGGCAGTGCATGGACTGCTCAAGAATGCCTTTCAATGGATGGCAGGCGCAGACCTCGCAGAACAATCACAGACGTCTACATACACCTGCTCAGTTGTTTTACAGGAGCTGGAGCGCCGAGAGTGGTGCGAAACTCAAGGCGCAGGTAGAACCAAGCGGCGCAGGCTCGTTCAGCCTGGAAAGCTACTGGATGACTGGGCTGAACATTGGCAACAGAGAAGCATGAGCAGAAGCCGTTGGTACGTTTTCATCGAGAATCCTCACCTGCTGATCGATCGGCTTGCCTGCTTGGTGAAAGAGTCTGGCGTCGATTTTCCTTGGGCCTTTACTGGGGCCGCGGCAGCAAACATCTATGCCCCTTTGCTCACCAGTGTTGATTCAGCTGAAATCATCGTTCCATCTGGGTATGCGGCCATTCTGGGAACGTCCCTTAATATGAAACCTGCTCAAAAGGGCAGCAACGTCACGATCATCGAGCGTGAAGGCACCAGTCTGCAGTTTCGAGAGTTCCATGCCTTGCATCCCGCCTGCTTCGCCAGTCCGTACATCCAGTACCTCGATCTGCTCGATGGGCGTGGGAGAAATAAAGAATTGGCGCTCCATCTCAGAGAGCAACTAGAGCAAAAGTGGGGGCAGTCTAAAACTTCATCCCGCTGAGGGCATCAATCTGCCGTCGCTGAAGCCTGTGAATACATACTCATCTGTGTATTTGGGCTGCTCCGAGACAGCCATGCTGCCTGAAATACTGCCCACCCATCAGTCGCATTCCACTGAACAACATACCGGGTTTACACACCTTGTTCTCGATACTTACCGACGAAGCGTCATTGGGTCATGGCTGACCGGGCGACTGTCTCTGGACTTCAAAGCCATTGCCGATTTCCGGTACGACAACGGCGAAGCCATTCGAGATGTCTGCCGGCAGTTCATCGTACTGTGTCGCCATCCCGAGCTCGGTTCTGGTGTAGGTACTTCGACATTTTCACACAGCCTGGATCGGAAGCATCCATGCGAAGAGTCCATAGCTCAGAGAATTTATGATGCTTATCTACAGTCAGATAGTAAAAACGGGGAGCGTTAGCTCCCCATTGGAAGGCTCAGAGCCATTTTTTGAATAAGCCGCCCACAAATGCTGCTGCAGCGGCGAAAATTTTTGGTGCTGACTCAATCAGCTTATCTACAACCTGATCCTTCACAGTGTCCCACGCATCACCTGCAAAGTCTTTGATGCTATCCCATACGCCTCGTTCGGCCTTTTGACGTGACTCGTTGCTTACGTTGTCCTCTTTTGCCTCCCGAGCGAATGAGAACTTTTTTTCGTTGGGTAGAACCTCTACGATCAGATCAACGAGTTCAATCACGTTGTATTTTTCATTCGGGTTTTCTTCGCCTACAGCAACAGAGATGATATTTTTTGCGGAAATATCGAAGCGACGAGATACGTCGCGCTCTTTAATGGCGATGTTAGATATCTGCTTTTCGCTCGGGACAAAGTTATTCCAATCCCAATCACGGTGAGGGTTGGTTTTATCGACCTGAGTAATTACAAAAACCACTGGCAAGCCTTCGCGCTTCCCAAAAATCTGCTGATACGCTTCGAGGCCCGAGGCGTAGTTGCGGTCGTCTGCTTTGATGGTCCAAAGCACAAGGTCCAGCTCGGGCGCAAGGCTCTCATAAAGAGCTACATATTCCATCTGACGTGCTGGGTCTTCGCCAATGCCCGGCAAATCGATCAGCTCAATGCCGTTATTCCCTGTCCCGATGAAAATGCTCTGCGGCTCACGGGTGCAAGCTTCAACGTCGCTGATCTTTGCAACGTTCTTCCCGAAGAGCGCATTGCACAGACTTGATTTACCTACACCGGAATTTCCGAAAATACCAACTTTCGGCGTGTAGTTACGGGTCTGTTCGATTTTGTCGAGGATGGCTTGAAGCGACGGATTTTTCGGACCTTCGATATGCATTGTAAATCCCTATATGGAGTGTCTAACCAAGACTGTTTCGACTGCAGTGGTGGAATCTTTAATAAGGAGAGGCTGCTCGATTTTTTCTCAGTGGCAGCAATTGCCGCGGGCAGAGCGAGCTTTGTCGACTTTCACTCAGTGCTGAATGGGTTTGTACTTTTTTGAAGTAAAATATTCTTTATTTCTTGCTCGTGGCTGAATTGATTCTCTCTCTTCTGCTTGTGACTCCAGCATCGCCAGGATTTTAGAGTCAGGGCTATTTGTAGTGAAAGCTATGTAGTTAGATTTGAGCTTTCCACTCAGGAAGCTTATTCTACCGACTGCAGAAAAATTTGCGGCAGTCGCAGTCAAGACCAACCACGTGCCGGTGCGCTTCCTGATGTCTCCACGTCGCACATGGTAGGAAGCGCCCAAGACGCGGCGGGGCACCAGCTTGAGTAGTGCTCTCTGATGGCGAGTGGGCAATGTCGTCGTCCTTGGCGAGCTGGAAATGCGCTGTAGATAGAATGGCAGTAGTTGCTAACGGATGGCAACTCGCTATTAGTCAGATAGAGCGGGTAGGCCGGCCTGTGAGTTCTCCTTGCCATCAATACACGAAGCAGGGGGGCTCTTCTATGGATACCAGCCCTGCTTGCTATGCCTAGAAAGACTCACCTTGGCATTAGCAGAGGAGTGACGGCCGTGTGAATCGCCTGAGTGGGGGCCCTCGGTATCCTGCAGCATGACTATTAGCCGTTTATGTTGGCAGCGAATTTACTTGCTTGATTGTCACCATAAACGCCCTGGCTCAGTGGGGTATTAGGCCGCGAGCGCTACTCTGGCTGGCGTTCCCGATTCGCTGCCCGCTCCTCCCGCTCCTCCCGCTCGTGCTTCATCTCTCTGTACTCGCGATACAGCTCGTAGCCTTTCTTGGCGACAACAATGAAGCCGATAACCGCAAAAATATTTTTCATGTGCCTGTGCTCCGCGTTCAGAAATTTTTAACGTCGATCAAGCCGAAGCAAATGTTCGAGCCGAGCCTTCATCACATCGATCGTGGTTGCCCTGCGCTGCGTCACTGGTTCGTGACCGCATTTCGGACATTGGATGTAGTAATCGAGTCCAATCGCGAACACATCGCTTTTCGGTAGGGTCGTTCTTTGCCACGAACAATGTGGACAGATAAAAGTGAGCGGCGGCGGTGGTATAGGCATAGGGGCACCTTCAATCCTTGTTGTTCATCAAGCTAGGCGCGCCACGCGATAGCGTTTGTCGCTGGCGCTAGGTTTATTGCGTGTCATCCTGGCGAGCGATCGGGCAAATTGGCGACACCCAAATCACCATCCCGGATATCGTCGACATATCTGCTCGGCGTGGATGCGATCCTCACCGTACTCACCGTACTCACCGTACTCACCGTACTCACCGTACTCACCGTACTCACCGCCATAAACGCGCGGCACCTCATCGATATCGACGGCGACCTGTTCGATCACCTCGCGCAACTCCAGCGATGCGAGCCAACGCTCGGGAATGCTGGCGTGGCCGAGTTGGATGCCGAGCAGATGTCCGGCGATCATTCCCGTGCTGTCGCTGTCACCACTGTGATTGACGGCCCAGGTCACGCCCTGCTCGAAGCCGTCGGCCATCAAGGCACACCACAGTCCGATGGCTAGTGCTTCCTCGGCTGTCCATCCGCCGCCTAGCAATGCAATGACCTTGGGGGTTGGCCGGATTCCCTTCTGATAAAGCCCCAACACCAGTTCGATGAACTCGCGTGTCTCGCTCATGCCTTCGCGATGTCCGTACAGCCGGAGGCTTTCCTGGATCGCCTCCTCCAGCGAGCAGGAGGGCACCAGGAGGCGAGCGAGAATGTCAGCAAACATGCCGGCTGCCAGATACCCGGTCGGGTGCCCGTGGGTGAGATGAGCAGACTCAGCCGCCAGCTCGAAGGGTTCAGGGAAGAAGGCATGGGGCGCTACCCTCATGACACCACCACAGCCCTTGCTGTCGTTACGTGCTTGCTCACCGAATGACTTGCATGCACGCAGTGCCGATAGACACGTCATACCGGGGGCTCGATGAGACCAGAGCGCCCGCTCCTGAATCAACCATCCGTCTTTCGCCACCTCGGTGGCTGGTTCTCCGCCCTGAGTGAGGTACCAGCGCAATAGCGCGTGGTGGATCACCGATGGCGGATGGCAGAGACCACGCGATGCCTGTCTGACATGGGCGCGCAACAGTCCTTCTGCCGTGAACAGCATCATCTGTGTGTCATCGGTAATCGCTCCTGTGATGCCATAGGCCTGACCGAAATCCCGGATGCCTGACGAGCCAAACTTCCGCTCAATGGTCGCCCAATCGAGAAACTCCACCGGAGCCCCCAAGGCATCTCCGACGGCTCCACCCAGCAGGCAGCCCTTGATCCTGTCCAGACGATTCATATTCCGCTCCTTAGATCTCTTCAGCCGCGCCGAAAAAGTTCCAGCTGGCGCGGCAACTGCTGGGTGTAGGCGCGTTAGGCACTGTCGCACCGAGCACTGCTTCGAGCTGTGCTTTAAGTTCCTGACGGAGCTGCGTTGGCTGTGCAAGTTTCCACGCGCCCCACGCCGACTTCTCCACCAAGGCAACCGGTATCAGCGCAATCCAGATACCTGCACTCAGTCCCATTTGTGTCAGCTCGCTGCTGAATCTGTTGAATGATGGAGTCAGGTTATGTAGCTTTGAGCGACATATCTATGGTGTTTACCTGTACAGGTAAAGTTTTCGAGCAGGGGAGGGCTCAATGAAACGGAAGCAGTCGATCGAATCTGTCCGCTGGGATCTGGCGCTGCGTTATTGCCTGATCGAAACCGTGGCCTGGTGGGAAGGCCGGCTAACCACGGGGCATCTGATGCAGAGCTTCGGCATCAGTCGGCAGCAGGCATCGAAGGACATCAACACCTACATCGCCGAGCATGCGCCTAAAAACCTGACATATGACAAGCACCTGAAGGGCTATGTCCCCAGTCTGAAGTTCTCACCAAAGTTCATCGATAACAGTGCCAGTGCCTACCTGCATCTGTTGAGCCAGAACAAGGAGCGGGCACCACACATCGAGGGGCTGGCCCTAGCTTATGCGCATACCGAAGTGCTGAAGGTGCCGGATCGTTCCGTGCAGCCGGAGGTGTTGCGCCCCTTGGTAAGGGCTTGCCGTGAAGGGCTGCGTCTGGAATGCGAGTATGTCTCGCTAGCCAATCCAGTACCGGAGGCACGACTCATCGCCCCCCACACACTCATCTACACCGGCATGCGCTGGCATGTCCGAGCCTTCTGCGAGAAGAACCGAGACTACCGCGACTTTGTCCTCAGCCGTTTCCGTGGTGAGCCGGATGTACTGGATGTCTCCGAACACGGACGAGAAGAGGACACAGGTTGGTCCTCTGAAGTGACTGTGATCATTGAGCCCGACCCACGCCTGAAACCGGAGCAGAAGGCTATCGTCGCGCAGGACTACGGCATGCAGCAGGAGCAACTGCTAATCCCCAGCCGCGGTGCCCTGGTGCAATACGTGCTGCAGCGCTATCAGATTGACCCGAACAAGATCCAGGCTAAGGCCGCTGCACAGCAGATCGTGGTAGCGAACCTGGAAGAGCTCCGACAGTGGATTTATCAGTGACGGGGTGAAGCAGTGGTGCGGAGCGGTTCGTTGAGTAGTACCTAGATAATCGGTCCGCCACTTCACTCCGCAGTAGCCACGTTTATGCCTGGTGACGCTACAGCTCATCGTTGCAGTTCCAGCGTTTGAGCAGGGCTGCTATCGTTGTGCCATTGTCACAGGGAGGTAGTGCATGCAGTACCAAGACTTGAAGAATCACCATTGTCAGGAGGGAGACCAGCAGAACCCCAATTTCAGGACAGGCCTCACCGATCCTTGACGCGCTGCATGTCTGGATGCTGGCCCAGCGTAATTGGGTGCCCAACGGCTCAGCCACGGCGAAAGCCCCGGATTACAGCCTTAGCTTGATCGATCGCGTCGGCGAAAGTGAATGGGCATGATCCGTATGCCTATCTCAAGGATGTGCTGACACGACTACTGACGTAGAAGGCCTGTGCTTTGGCTGAGCTACTGCCGCACAACTGGTTATCCGCCGGCAAGGTGAAAGGCCCGTTCGCTTAGAGCGCTCAGCCTCAAGTAGGCAACTGATAAACAAACCATTGAACGGAATTTGGTATGAGCACAGAAAAAGACGAAAGCAGCTCTTCATTGATGAAGATGGTAGAGGCCATCGCCATTAGTCCACAGGACGCTCGCGAATTGGTTGCTCAATACGAAAGTCAGGCTCGTAGCTCGTCGCCCTCCGCAACGGACGAAAAGATTCAGGACGCCGTTGTCGACAAAATCATCAGCCGTTATTCAAAGTTGGCCGCGACGTCTGGTGCAGCCACGGCTCTTCCGGGGGTCATTCCTGGTGTAGGTACCGCGGTGAGTGCTGTGGGAGGGGGGCTGGCGGATATCTCGGTATGTATGAAGCTGCAGATCGACATGACCATGTGCCTTGCGGTAGCCATTAACGGCAAGATGTCCAACGAAGATGCCAAGCACATGTCGTACATCATTGCGCTGTACGGCTCCTTGGAGCAGATGGGCTCTTCTGGCGCCACCAGAATAGCCAGCAAGGCCGGTGTGCGTATGGTGCACCAGTATTTGAAGGGCCCGACGCTTCAGGTCATTAAGGAGTTGTTCGCGAAGATTGGCATTTCGTTCACTCAGAAGGCCGTAGCGAAAGTGATCCCGTTAGGGATCGGAGTCATCATCGGCGGAACGGCGAATTACGCGCTCACCACCTACGTCGGAAAAACCGCACGCGACACTTTCCGCCTGAGTTTGAAAGAAGAGGAGATAGCGGAGTAGCTGCCAACGATAACAGGGCCGCGCAGGCGGCCTATCGAGTTAACGTAGCTTCACAACACGGCCGCTTTTGGCGAGGCAGCTCGCCACGGTTGTCACAGGCTGCATCTGATACTTCGCCCTCACTTGAGCCTGGGCTTTCTCGATCTTGCGGACTGCTTTGTACAAGGTACTGCGCTTGCCGTGCTTCTTGTAAGTGCTGTGCGATCTGCCTGATGACCTGGAGCCCCGCATGTTCTTCGCGCTTCTCGGCCTCGGTATATCTTGCATCGGCGCACACTACCTTCTCTGCGCCATGCAGCAGTTTGGTGACATCCGCGGCATTCGCTGCCGTGACTATCATGCCTGGTGGCGCTATAGCACGTCGTCGCGGTTCCAGCGCTTGAGCAGGGCTGCTATCGTTGTGCCATTGCCACAAGGAGTCGTTGCATGCAGTACCAAGCCTTGAAGGAGCGTCATCGCCTGGAGCGAGACCAACAGCACCCCAACCTCAGCCTGCGTATTCACCGTGCCCTCAGTTGGCTGAACCGCGCCGAGCAGGCCGATGATGCCGATGGCCGTTTCATCTTCCTGTGGATTGCTTTTAACGCTGCCTATGCCACGGATATCGACGAACAACGTCGACTCTCCGAGCAGGAAACCTTCAAAGCCTTTCTGGAAAAGCTCTGTTCGCTCGACGTTTCGCGCAGCATCGAGAGGCTTGTCTGGTCTGAGTTCTCCGGAAGCATCCGTGTCTTGCTGGATAACCCCTTTGTCTTCCAAAGCTTCTGGGACCATCAAAACGGCAAGATCAGCGAGGCAGAGTGGAAAGAGCGCTTCAGTAACGGTAAGCGTTCTGCTCAGCAAGCGCTTGCCAGTCGCAACACGCCAGCGGTGTTGGGGGTACTGTTTAATCGCATCTATACCCTGCGCAACCAACTCATCCACGGCGGCGCCACGTGGAACGGTAGCGTCAACCGCGATCAACTGCGTGATTGCTGCAGCCTGCTAGGTAAGCTGGTCCCCCTGATCATCCAACTGATGCTGGACAACCCGGATACTCTTTGGGGTGATGCCTGTTATCCGGTGGTGGACTGATCTTTTATTCCAGCGGATTTGCCGAGAGGAGTGCCCAATGAACAAGCCCACCACCGTCAAGACTTTGGAAGATTTAGGGCGTGTAAAGTTGTCCACCCACTTTTACATGCGCGACTTCCTCTATTCGGAAATCAGCCAGATAGAAGGCATCCCCAATATTCCAGACTTTCCGAATCGCGCCATCGAGGCGGGAAAACAGCTCTGTGAACAATTGCTGGAGCCCTTGCAAGACCGTTTCGGCCGGATCGTTATTCGCTCGGCCTACCGTTCGCCAGCGGTGAATGCCAAGGGAGCCGAGAACAACAACCAGTACAGCTGCGCCGCCAACGAGAAGAACTACGCCTCGCACATCTGGGATTACCCTGATGCAGAAGGTTACCTCGGCGCCACGGCCTGCATCGTAGTGCCGGCATTGCTGCCCTGGTATGACCAGACCGATGACTGGACCCCGTTGGCATGGTGGATTCACGACAACCTGCCCTATGCCAGCCAGTTCTGGTTCCCCAAGCTCGCTGCCTTCAACCTGCGCTGGAGCGCCAATCCGGACGCTTTGCCGAACATCAGCACTTACGTCAGCAATCCGCACACAGGTGACAAGAAGGCGTTAGTCAAGAATGGAGTGGCTGCATTGGGGGCAGAAGAGCGCAAGCGCATCGTTGATCCCTGGTTGGCCAGTATCGACTGAGCCTGTACCTAAGCTTGACACGTGTTAGGGCCTAGGGCTCGTACGACGGGCGTTTCCGCCGTTCATTGCAAGTAACCTGCTCGAAAACTTGACCTGTATGAACGCCCATTATTGGTGTGTCCATTAGAGCGACATATCCTCTCAGGTGTGATTCGACATCGGGCGACGCATATGTCGGTGAAGACTTGTCGGGGGGGCTTTGCCCGGGGTCATCACCCAGACCCGCCTGAAAAGTTGACCTGTATGAGCGCCCAATATTGGTGTGTCCAATAAGGCGACATATCTTGCAGATGTGCCCGCCGGATATGGGCAAGAGTGGAGCCCGCCGGTCATGGATGACCAGCCTGACGGGCCGCGGACCGACATCGGCAGAGGAGCAGGGCAATGGAACTCAGCGCACATGCCGTGCAGCGTTGCAGTCAGCTACGTGGTAGTAAAGGACGACCAGGTCATCACTGTGGGGCATCGCCAAGCAGTGTTTTGCGCCAACAAGCCAGGGAGCCGCCATTACAGGCGAGTTGATTGGCGACATCGCGAGTCACGAGTCGCTTGAGTTTTTGATCGGCAAACAATCATTTGCACAAAAAGTTCCATCTCAATGGTTTCCGATCTTTACCCATGAAAAGCTGGTGGATATTGTGATCGCAGTCTAATCATGGCAGGCCGCAGTACCTCAGGGATGGCCCCTCATCAGCGTTTCCGAGCGATCCGAGACGCGTGTCCATTCCTTGCTGCTGTCTAGCCATAGCCCGAATCGCCCGCATGGGCTGGCATGGCTTTTCATGCTGCTTAGGAATTGAACATGGACAAGAAGTCGCTCTCGGAACGAGACACCTGCAGCAAATTCATCTCGCCAGCCATCGCCAAAAAACTGCCTGCCCCGCGCCTGCCAACTCAATCAACAGCTGGCCAGCGTGCTCGTCGAGCAGGCCGTGGCTTAAACCTTTGCGCTGATCCCATCGGACCTACGTCATGGAATTTCTGAATCACTTGTTGCCCAACTTTTCCTTGCTGAAGGGGGGCAGTACCGAAGCCCTGGGTGTCGTGTTCTGGCTGATCATGGCAGCCCTTTTCACCTACTCGGTAATCTCGTTGATAGTCAGCGGGCGGAGCTTCAAGGCGCGCATGCGAGCGCTGAACAGCCTGATCGCCGGGCAGAGCCGTGAAAACTTGGCGGTGAATCGTCGAGAGACATTGCAGAAAGCACTCGGGCTCAAGGTCAAACTAATCGGTGCGCTATGGCATGAGTTCGACGACAGCTTGGTCAGCTCCAGTGATCACAAGAAGCTGTTCAATACCCTAGATGCCGAGCATTTTTTCAACGCGCGAACGCTTGCGCCTGGCCTGAGCGGAAGCCGCTTCTTCGGTTCTCTGCCTGGTTTGCTGGTAGGCCTGGGCGTGCTGGCGACGTTCGTGGGCCTGACCATAGGCCTGCAGAATTTGAAGCTGGAGAGTAGCGCGGGTGTCGATCAGTTGCGGGCAGGCATCTCCGTGATGATCCAGGGTGCAGCAGTTGCTTTCATGGCGTCGGTATGGGGTGTGGGATTCAGCCTGCTACTGAACCTGATCGAGAAGATCACCGAGCGCTGGGCGTTAGGGCGCATACAGGATCTGCAGCACCGGATCGATGCGCTGTATCCGCTGATCCCCGCCGAGCAGTCGCTGGTGCACATCGCCGACTACAGTCGCGAGAGCAAAGTGGCCCTGCAGGAGTTGCACGAACGTATCGGCGAGCGCCTGCAGGAAAGTCTCGTGGGCATGAACGAGGCGATGCAGACAGCACTCACCGATGCGTTGAACAACATCATGGCACCTGCCATTCAGACGCTTGTCAGCACCGCCGGTCAGCAATCCACCCAGGTGCTGGAACAACTGGTGAGCAACTTCACGCAGGGCCTGACCTCGGCAGGGCGCGAGCAAGGCAATCTGATGCAACAGGCCGCCGCAGATGTGAACGCCGCCGTGGGCGGCATGACGGAGCGGCTTAATCAGCTGTTCCATACCCTGAGTGATCAACAGGGGCGTCAACAGGAGGCTGCCCGCCAGCAGAGCGGCGAGTTTCAGGCCCAGATGGAGCGACTTTCTACTTCGTCAGATCAGCGTCAGCAGCAGCTGGAGACGCGATTCGGCGAGCTAATGAGCGGATTGACTGGCCAACTGGATACACAGCTTAGCTCCGCACAAAGACGGGATGAGGAGCGCCAGGCGATGTTCGAGCGCACGCTGGCCGAGGCTGGCGCGAGTCAGTCCGCGATGCTGGAGAAGTTCGCCAGTGCCAGCCGTGAGCAGCTGCAGGCCATGGCGGAGGCCGGCAATGAACGACACGGCAATCTGGAGAAAGTGTTCTCCCGATTGATGATGACGCTGAACTCCCAGCTGGATTCGCAGATGGGGGCGGCAGAAACGCGGGAGCAAGAACGCGCCCAGCGCCACGAGCAACAACAGGCCGCCGCGCTGGCCCAGCAGCAGCAATTGATCGGCAGCCTTGGGCAGGCCAGCCAGCAGCAGATTGGTGCCATCGCCGAAGCTGCCGCCGCGCAGCAGAGGGCCTTGGAGGAGTCGGTCGGCAAGTTGCTGGGCAGCTTCAATGAGCAGATGGCGGGTCATGGTCAGCAAGCGGAGCAGCGCGAGCAGTCGCGGCAACAACGCTTCAATGAGCAACTGGAGAACATGGCCGCGCAGCAGCAGGTGCTTCTGGAAGGCATTGCCACGGCTGTGCAGACGACTCAGCAACAGAGCCGGCAGATGGCTGAGCAGCATCAGCAACTGATGGGCCGCCTGCAGCAAGCCAGCGACGCGGCCGCCGCCAGCAGCCGACATATGGACAGCAGCGCCAACCAACTCGGCCTGCTCTCGACCAACGTTCGCCAGGCGGCCGAATTGCTCGGTCAGCGTCTGGAGAGCGTGACGCAGCGCATCGAGTCCGCAGGTGAGCAGAATGCTCAGCTGGCTAGCCAATTGCACAGCCAGGCCTCTGCCTTGGCGCAACTTCAAGGTGCTCTGTTGGATGGCGCACAGCGCTTCGAACAGGCCGCCAGTGAGGCACGCAACGGGTTTGGCGAGATGAGGAGTCACCAGCAGGAGTTCCTCGCAGGCGTGCGTAGCGAGTTCACCGCCCTGGGTGAGGCCCTGCGTAGCCAAGTGCAAGGCGTCGAGCAGCAAGCCGAGCAGTGGCTGCGTACCTACTCTAGTGAGGTGCGCGATCAAGTGCATGAGCGCATGGACCAGTGGAACAAAGAGACCATGAGCTTCGCCAACCAGATGCATGCGGCAGTGCAGGCAATCAGCAATGTGGTCGATGAACTGGAGGCCCGTTGATGCGCTGGCGTAAATCCCATGACGCTCCGATGGAGGATGAGGATCCGTACTGGAAGTCCTTCGTGGACATCATGTCGGCGCTGCTGGTGCTCTTTATCCTCGCTTCGGTTGTCCTGATTCTTCAGTTGATGGAGAAGAGTGCGGACTTCGATCAGCAGGTTGAGCAACTGAAAAAGGCAGAAACGGTACGGCAACAGATTCTCGATGAGGCAGTCGAGAAGTTGCGGCAGCGTGGCATCAAGGTGGAGGTCAGCGAAAATCATACGGTGCTGCGCATTCCCAACGAGTTACTTGGCTTTGATACCGGCGCTTTCGAGATCCAGCCGCGTTACCAGCAGACAGCACTGGAGATCGGTGAGGTCATCAACCAGGTGATCAGCCGGGACGACCGAGTCAACTACCTCGATACCATCTTTATCGAAGGCCATACGGACAACCGCCCGTTTCCTGGCTTTATGGGGAAGGGCAACTGGGGGCTTTCGACATTTCGCGCTATCTCGCTCTGGCAGTTCTGGAGCAATGAGATGCCCGAGGCAGAGCGCCTAAACCGATTGAGTAACCAGGATGGCGAACCGCTGTTCTCTGTCAGCGGCTATGCCGAGACTCGCCCCGTGAGCAAACAGCAGGACGGTGAAGAAGACTATCGGCTGAATCGTCGCATCGACATCCGATTCACTATCCGTCGGCCACAGAGCGCTGACTATGAGGCGGTGAAGACCTTGCTTGGGAATTCCGGCCAATGAATCTGCCGCCAATCGATAACCGCCCTGGTGATTGGTCGCCTGCGGTCATCGAGGGTTGGGTGCGACTGGTGGAAAAGGCCAACCGCATGAAGGCCAAGGTGGGTGGTAGTGATGCGTTCGAACGAATGCTCGCGCGATTTCGCGACATGGCCAGCAGCGGGCGTTTCGACGGGCTCAAGGAGTTGCTTGGGCGCCGGCTTGGCGCGAGGGCGCTGACTTGGCTGTGGCTGCATGACGAGGTTATCGGCTCCCGGCTGTTCAATGAGCGAATGCTCGATGCGCTGATCGAACACCAGCAGCCGCGCCTTAGCCGACTGACGATGATCCAGCTGATTCAACTGTACTTCCGCCATTTCGATCGCCTGGACGAGCGCGACAAACAGGTGGAGAGCAGCTTACGTGGTCGACTGGAACTGCATCTGTTGGACCAGCTCCAGCGTTTGCCGGCGCGACGCCAGGCACTCGGCACCGACCCGCTCGCAGCCCTGAACCGGGAAGGGGAGTGGCTACTGACGCTGGATGGCCCTCTGATCCTGGCGAAGACAGTGCGTGAGCAGGGTAGTGAACTGGCCAAGACCTTCGAAGCCTTTGGTTTGAGTGGGTTCGATGTTGGGCGCTATGGCGATATTTGTCGCGCTCACTTCTATCTCGAAGTGCTACGCCAACTGCAGCCCGGGGAATGGGATGAGGTGCTCGACGAACTGCTCAAGCCCTCGGTGAGCAAGGCTCCCTATGAGGGCGATAAGCGCATCGGTCATGTCGCACTGGAGATCATGATCGACCGCGCAGGGGACGAACCCGGCAATGTCTGGCAAGACTTCATTCTCAGTCTGGCTGGCGATCCGCGCATCGCCAGCTCAGCGCAGAACTTCCGCGAATGGTGGAAGCCGCTGGGCGAGGAGCGCATCAGCAAGGTGCGTGGCTGGCTGTCCAAGGAAGATTTGCGGTTGTTCCTACAGGCGGTTGAACAGTACGGCATTGAGTCTCGAAATGACGATCTCCAGCGCATGTTCCCTGCGCGCAAGCGGTTCCTGGAGGGCTTGTTCAAACTGAAGCTGATCCGCAATACCCGACTGTTGCTGGGGGCGCGGGCCAAGCATTCGGTGAAGCGCATTCTCGGTACGGAGGTGAAGACCAGCTTCGCCAGCATGGACGGACAGATGAGCGACAAGGCCGTCATCTACCTCGATTGCGGCGACTTTCACCTGGTGGAGGGCTCCCACAGCTTCAAAATCTGGGTTTATCTGGCGGCGCCGGGCGAGTCGCTGCGCACCTATGAGCGCAACAACTTCAGTCACTTCGACCTGATCAACACGATTCCGGCGACTTACGAGAAGCTGTATCCGGGGCTGCCTTACGATGCTTTTGTGCATACGCCGTACACCTGGCAGAACAAAGTATTCGCCTTCCTGGCTGATAACGGCATTGAGGTGGATGTCGAGCAACTGCTGAGCCGGGAGGACTATCAGTTACAGTTGCGCAGGTTCGGTATTCCTGTGGTCAAGGCCAAGCGCACAGTGGTGCCTTCCCCAGTGAGTCCGAGGGCTGTGCAGACTGCCTTCTCCAGTTCGACTGTTGCGCGTGGAGATCGGGACTCAAGAGCACCACGATCTGTCCCAGCTGAACCTGTATCGGAAAGAGCTGAATCGGTCGATAGTCCGGTTGGCGACAAGGTTTTGGCTGCCTCCACAGCAACGCCTGCGACGATTAATCAGTCGCCACGGAATGAGGCTTCGACCGTTAGTGACGGTATCAAGCGAATTGCCAGTCTCAAGCCTTCCGCTCTGAAGGTCCTGCGCTACTTTGCCGATAACCCGGGCGATAAGGTTCGCTATGCCGCAAACGTTCTGGAGGTCGAGGCACGGGAAATCAATCAGATCCTCTATGGGCCTCTCAAAGGGATGTGTGTCCAGGATTCAAACTTCGGATGGCACCTGACGAAGACTGCACAAAAAGACCTTGAGGTCTACGACCAACAACAGTGAGTCGCTCTCATGCTCCTCCTACTGGATTTTCTCAAGTCATTCATCGGCGAGCGCGACGTAGCCCTCAGTGCTCTCGATGGTTTCCTGGCTACACCAGACTCCAACGGGGTGAACTTCTACTTGCCCGTGCAAAGCTTCAAGGCGTTGCATGAGGGGAAGGGCAACGCCCTGCAGAAGATCCAGCTGATCGCATTGAACATGCTGGCTGAGCAGGGGATCGCGGAGCCGACCGCCAATGGCTTTCATATCGGTGCTGAAGACGTCGCCGGTATGGATCTCGAGCAGGCCGAAATTCTGCGGTTGCCCAGACGCTTCCCTGGCCGCTTTCTGACTTCCATCAGCGGGCGCACTGGCAACAGCAGCTTTCGGGTAGGTATCACTGCCGAGATGTCGGAGGGAGTGGCGGCGTTCAACCGCAAGGGCCCTTATCTCTATCTCACCAGTACCGAGTGCTATTGGCTCACGCCGGCCGAGTTGATGGGGATGATGGCCTGGGAACGGCATGAGTCAATGGCGCCAAAGCTGCGTGGTGAGGCCGCTAATCTTAGACTGATGGCAGAGCTTCAGACTGCGGCGCGCAGCGGCATGCGAATCGATCTGAGCCATTTTGAACGGTTGGATGTGGTGGTGCCGGACAAAGTAGGCGTGACGGCTACGCGTTTACCTGATGGCAGTCTGATGCTTTGCCCCAGCTTGGGTGATGGCTCCACGCCTGATCAACTGGAAAAGCGCTGGGCGCAGCTGGAGCTGAATGGCGACGGTGGCGTCATGCGAATCGACAACAGGGTAGTCCTGTTGGATCAGGCCAGAATGGCGGGAATTCGCGAGGTGCTGGGCAACAAACGTATCCCTGCGGAGCGTGTGGCCGAGTTCATTGCCTCGCCAAGTGCTTTCCTGGACGCTGCGCTGGTCAATCTCGATGTGGGCTTTTCCGTGCGGGTGGCAGGCATCGGTAAGTTGCAGCACATGGACTTTGGCAGCCTGGATGCCAACAAGAACGACTGGTTCGCCCTGGATAAGCGACCGGCACCGCCGGAGATCATCAGCAAGCTGATCCAGTCCCCGGAGGAGCTGCAGCGCTTTGAGGAAGTGCTGCGGGCCGCCAAAGAACACGGGGCCTCGAGTCTAAGTTTCGCAGGGGAGGTCATCGATATTGCGGATGCCTCACACGTAGATCAGCAACTCAACCAGGTGCGTAAAAACCTGGAGAATTCGGCGGCGGTTGAGCCAGGTACGCCGGACGAAACAGGTTTCGAAGAGCCCAAGGAGAAGGTCGGCGTCATCCTGAAGGATGCTGACGAGATCAACGTGGCCTTGTTGCAGAAGGCGAACCGGGCGGCATTGCCTCAGGCACCTGACTGGGCCGCCTATGCCAGGCAGCCATTTCCGCACCAGCGGGAGGGGATCGAGTGGATGCTCAAGTTGCTGAGGGTGGCCTTGCAGGATGATCATGGTGACCTCTATCGCTTGCAAGGGAGTCTTCTGGCCGATGACATGGGATTGGGCAAGACCTACATGTCGCTGGTCACCGTAGGCGAGTACCTAGCAGGACAGCGCTCGGCAGACAAACCTCAGAAGCCGATACTGGTTGTCGCACCGCTCAGTTTGCTTGAGAACTGGGAGGACGAAGTGGGCAAGACCTTCAATAGCATTCCATTCCGTGATGTCGTGGTGCTGCAATCGGGGCGTGATCTGGGCCGCTTCCGGGTTCAAGGCGCCGAGCGTGAATCGGTACAGCTGACTTCGCTTGCCGATGAAAACGGCATGATGGATGAGCAGAGCATCCGCTATGCACTGACTATCGGGCCTGAAGCGGGTGTCCATCGTCTCGATATGGATCGACGTCTGGTTCTGACCACTTACCAGACCTTGCGCGACTACCAGTTTTCTCTGTGCCGAATCGACTGGGGGATGGTGATCTTTGATGAGGCACAGAACATCAAAAACCCCAACGCGCTCCAGACGCGAGCAGCCAAAGGCCTCAAGGCTGACTTCAAATTGTTGGCCACGGGTACGCCGGTGGAAAACAGTCTGGGTGACTTCTGGTGCCTGATGGATACTGCTCAGCCGGGGCTGCTGGGCAGTTGGGAGACGTATCGGGATACCTGGATCAAGCCCATTCTTGCGGCTGAGGAGCATGAGCGCGATGAGGTTCGTTCGCGCCTGGGCGAGCAGCTCCGCAAGGCGGTGGGTACTTTCATGCTGCGCCGCGTGAAAGAAGATCAGCTTAAGGGTTTGCCGAGCAAGACCATCCGCAGTGGTGTGGAGCAGGTGAATCGAGGGCTTCAGCACTTTGCTCCAGAGCTGGGTACCGCTATGCGGGGCCTGCAATTGCAGACCTACGACGAGGTACTCAACGATTATCGTGCCCGTCGTGCCAGTGCCGAAGACATGCGCGGAACGGCTTTGGCCGCTTTGACGCAATTGCGCTCGATCTCTCTACACCCCCGTCTCGATGATGAGGCATCGCTCTATAGCAGAGATGCTCAGCATGCCCGTCAGTTGATGATGGAGTCAGGAAAGCTGGCTGTGATGTTGGGTCAGTTGGATACGATTCGTGGCAAGGGCGAGAAGGTCATCCTGTTCATGATGACCAAACGCCTGCAGCGTGTTCTGAAGCTGTGGCTCGATCAGATCTATGGCTTGGATGTGGCCATCATCAACGGTGACACCAAGGCTGTGGCCACTAAGGCCGAAGATATGACTCGTAAAAAGCTGATTGCGGCTTTTGAGGCACGATCAGGCTTCAATCTGCTGATCATGTCGCCAGTGGCCGCTGGGGTCGGGTTGACCGTTGTGGGCGCCAACCATGTGGTGCATCTGGAGCGCCATTGGAATCCGGCTAAAGAGGCGCAGGCCTCTGACCGGGTCTATCGGATCGGGCAGCAGAAGGATGTATTCATTCACCTGCCCGCAGTTACGCACCCGCAGTTCGATTCGTTTGATGTGCACCTTGATCGCCTGTTACGGGGCAAGTTGATGCTCAAGGATGCTGTGGTGACACCTGAAGCGGTCAGCGAAAGCGAGATGATTCATTCCATGGGGCTTTGACTGACCTCATACACAAAAAATAAATAGGAACAGACGATGGCGGAACTGACCAAGGAGCGGGGCATGTTTGAGCTGACGCTGCTGAATGCAGAAGTCAGTCGAGAACAATTGGATGATGTGCTGGTGATCGGGCTTAACTGCGGAATTCCGCCCGAGATAATGACCCGTCTCGAAAGCGTGTGGGGAATGACCAGGACGATCGCCGGAGAGGTTGTGGCTATCGGCAAAATTGTCGTGGTGAAGATTTTCGAGTTCTTGAAGGCTAATCCCAATCTCACCATCGGAATCGCGCTTGGTGCTGCGGTGGGTGCGCTGATTGCGGGTATCCCTTTCCTTGGGGCAATGCTGGCGCCGCTTTCTACCGTGCTTTCCATGACGTATGGGGCAGCGGTTGGCGCCACTATTGATGCGGGGGGAATCCCATCCGACCCCTATGTCGCGGTAGCCCACCTGGCCAAGAAGTTCTTCGAGCTGATCCAGGAGATCTTCCTGTCGGTCAAAGACTACTTCCTCGTTGGTTGAGGCCGTGAGCATGACGAACGACTCGTACCTCGACCGCATCAAAAAGGCGCGTCAGATTACTCAAGAGCGCCTGGTGGCGGAGTTGCCAAGAGCGAAGTTGCTCCTAGAAAAAACGGCGGAGACCACCTCGGCATTGACAACAAAGGCAGCGGCCTCGGTTGCTGAGGGTTGTGCCAGTGCAGTCGAAAAAACCAAGCAATCCCTGGAAAGTGAAGAGATTCAGCAGGTGGGGAGACGCTTGAGGGAAGCTGGCACGACCAGCCAAAAAGCGATCATCGAGGCAAGGCAGAAGGCGCAAGCGCTACTGAGAGGAACTGTATTTTCAGAAGCCAAACCGGATGCTGACGCACCGGACGAGGCGGCGATCAAGCAGGCTATCGAAAAAATGCATGGGCGGGACAGGCTCGGGCTGGCAGGTGAACACCTAGCTGCAGCTGGAGGCGCAGCGGCTGGTGTGGCAGCTGCGGGTTCCATTGCAAGTGCGGCGGGAGCTACCACGTTGCTTGGTTCAACGACACTGGCCAGCATGCTGGGTGGCGTCTTCGTCACCACGACACCTGTGGGGTGGGTGATCGGCTCGGCCGCCGTGATGGGCGCGGCCGGCTACGGAATCGCGAAGTTGGTTCGCTCCGGAAGCGAGCAGGACCGGCTGCGCAAGGCATTCATCGAGCGGCAGACCCAACGCCTCATGGAGCTGGAGACCGTGTGTGCACCGCTAGATGAGAAAGTCGAGCTGAGTCAACTGATAGCCCTAACCTTGGCCGCAGGTGTATTGGAGCAAGACGCAGCGAGGCGAATGGTGGACTTGGTCAATGCCGGAAAGCTTCCGACATCGCTGGCCTTGGAGCGCGTGCGAGCAATTGCCTTGGCGACGGAGTTGATCGAGCAGAAGGAGTAATCCATTGCGCATCAAGGGTTCACGGAACTCCGTCGCATGGAGCAAACCTATTGAATGAGCCGTTTCTTCGCTGCTCCTAAGCGGCGTTTCTTAATCTCGACATGATCTAGATTCACAAGCCAGTACACTCGTCCCCTGCTTTGGGCGTGAAGTGTTCAAGGATGCAAGGATGAGCCAGCACCAATCCATTAGCGACACTCGCGTTGCCGTATTGGTCGACTGCGATAACGTTTCCCCTGAAGTTCTCGAACATGCACTACGAGTAGTAGCGCAATTTGGTCGCGTCGTTCTCCGCCGTGGCTACGGCAACCCCGCAACGCTGGGAAGTCGCTGGCAGGACGCACTCGTGCGCCAGGCGTTTACGCCTTGCCTGCAGTACCAATACGCCGCTGGTAAGAACACTGCCGATATCGCGCTAGCGCTTGATGCATTGGAAGCGCTATTCGATCGACGGGCGGACACCTTCTGCCTCGTCACCAGCGACTCCGATTTTGCCTACCTTTGTCGGAAGCTACGCGAGCGTGGCGCAACGGTCTGTATTGTTGGTGAGCCCAAGACGCCTGATGCTTTGCGCAACGCAAGCGACCAGTTTTTTGAGTGGATTCGTCCTGCGGCGGCGGATTCCTCCACTGTTGCAGCAGGAAGAGCTGTCACCAGGTCGGGGACCTGCGTGAAGCCCGAGCCAGCAAGGCAGGACCCGCCGAAGTCACCAGTGAAGCGCAGACCTCGTTTCGTAGTCGAGGCAGTATCGTTACTTGCCAGCGACACCAGTGAAGGAAAGGTGGCATTGGGTGCATTGGGGCAATACCTCAAGCGCACGGACCCTGCGTTTTCACCCAAGACGTACGGCCACTCCGGCTTGCTCGACATGATCAAAACCTACGACCTGCTCGTGTCTATACAGGAGCCGGGAGGGCATTGGTCAGTTGCATTGGCTCCGAGGGAGGAGCAGGTCGGTGAATCCGTGGCCGACATGATGATGGGGTGAATTCACTTGTACTGAAAGTTTACATACGAGCAGCCGCGCTCAGCTTTCAGTGGACCCTATCGCCTGCCTTGCTCTGAAGACCTGCGCTGTAAGTTGACCTGTATGGACGCCCAATATTGGAGTGTCCAATCGGACGACATATCTTGCCGTTGTGCTCGAAAGGAGTTGGGTAGGGAAGTGGGCCCAAGGCCAAAGAAGGCCGGAGTGTAGTTCGCTCCGATCTGATGAGTCGCTGAAAGTGTCTGCTGGAAGAGGAAAATTTCGCGATACCCTGCTTTACCGAGCGGGAGCGCGTAGCTAACGTGACGACCTCCGCAGTGGGCCACTAAAAGGCTATCAAGGATGAGCAATGAGCAGGCAGCGCTTTCTTTTTCTCCATCAAATTTGGTTTGTCGGCCAGGCATGACCTGGCGGCAGCCTTAGCCATAGTCGTCGAATAACGAAATCAGACAAGGGTGCAGCATGCAATTGACCCAAGCCCCAGCCCCCGGCGCCCGTGCGCTGATCCGCGATGAAGAGTGGATCATCCAGAACGCCGACCAATGCAACCTCGGCGGCTGGCAGCTCTCCTGTATCGGTGTGTCGGAAACCGTGCGCAACCGTCATGCGCTGTTCCTCACCGAGCTGGAAGGCATCACCCTGATCGACCCGGCCAAGACCGAGCTGATCTACGACGAGTCGCCCACCTTCACCGCCTCGCGCCTGTTTATTGAGGCGCGGCTGCGCCAGTCGGCATTGCAGAGCGGTGCCGCGGTGATTGGCCAGCACGCGGTGATGGATGCGCTGCCGTTCCAGCTCCAACCGGCACAGCGAGTACTGGAGCAGCTGCGCCCACGCCTGTTGATTGCCGATACCGTTGGTTTGGGTAAAACCCTCGAAGCCGGCATCCTCACTGCCGAGCTGATGCGCCGCGGCAAGGCTCGGCGCATTCTGGTGGTCACCACCAAGAGCATGATGCGCCAATTCCAACAGGAGTTCTGGAACCGCTTTACCATCCCGCTTACCCGCCTGGATTCGGCTGGCATTCAGCGAATTCGCCGCGACATTCCTGCCAATCACAACCCGTTCAACTACTACGACCGGACCATCATCTCGGTCGATACCCTCAAGCGTGACAGCGAGTACCGCCACTACCTGGAAAAGGCCTGGTGGGACCTGATCATCATCGACGAGGCCCACAACGTCTCCTACAAGGGCAACCGTACCCAGAGCAACCGTCTGGCCGAACTGCTCTCGCAGCGCTCCGATGCTCTGATCCTGCTCACCGCTACTCCGCACAACGGTAAGAAGGACAGTTTCGCCAGCCTGATGCGCATGCTCGACCCCACGGTACTGCCGTCCGGTGCGGACTACACCCGTGATGACGTCGAGCACCTGTTCATCCGCCGCTTCAAGAAAGACGTGCGCGAGCAGATGAAGCAGGACTTCCCCGAGCGTGAAGTCTTCCGCCTGGCCGCCGAAGCTAGTCCGGCGGAGAACCTGGCCTTCGATGCTCTGGCCGAACTCAAGCTGAATAGTGAAGGCTCGGGCGCTCGCGACGGTGCCATGCTGTTCCGCACCGTCTTGGAGAAGGCTCTGTTCTCCTCGCCGGCCGCTTGCTTGCAGACCCTCAGGGAGCGAATCCGCAAACTGGAGAATAAAGATCCGCAGCATACGGACCTCGAAGGGCTGCGCGACCTGCAAGGCTTGGTGCAGGCCATCGGCCCGCAGCAGTTCAGCAAGTTCCAGTATCTGATCGAGCAATTGCGCAATGGCCAGCACTGGCGCTGGGACAGCAGCAACCCCAGTGACCGCCTGGTGATTTTCACCGAGCGGGTCGAGACCCTCAAATTCCTCCAGCAGGAACTGCCCAAGGCGCTGGGGCTGAAGGACGAAGCAGTTGCCATCCTGCACGGCCAGTTGCCGGATCAGGAGATCCAGCAAACCGTTGAGGACTTCGGCAAGACTCACTCGCCGCTGCGCCTGCTGATCGCCTCGGACGTTGCCTCCGAAGGTCTCAACCTGCACTACCAGGCGCACCGGCTTATACACTTCGATATTCCCTGGTCGCTGATGGTGTTCCAGCAACGCAATGGCCGGGTCGACCGCTATGGCCAGACCCGCGCCCCGAAGATCGCCTACCTGCTCACCGAGCCGCGCCACGAGCGCATTCGCGGTGACCTGCGTTACCTGGAAATCCTCATCGACAAGGACGAGCAGGCCGCCAAGAACATCGGCGACCCCTCGGCCTTCATGGGGCTGTACGACGAGGAGTTGGAAGAGCTCGAAGTGGCCAAGGCCATCGAAAGCAACGCCAGCCTGGAAGCCTTCCAGGAGTTGTTGGCGGGCGATGATGTCGATCCGTTCGAGGTGCTCTGGGCCAGTGCCAGCGCATCGGAAACACCCGCCGTCTATACCGCACAGCCACAAAGCGCGCAGACACAGGAACTCACCAGCCTGTTCGGCAACAGCTATCAGTACCTGCGCGATGCGCTGCGTCTGCTGGCCGAACAATCGCCGCGCGACTATCCGCCGGTCAAATTCGACGACTCAAACAAGACCCTGAGCTTCCAGCCCAGTCGTGACCTGGCGCAGCTGCTCAAGCGCGATCTGGCCAGCGAGATGTGGCCGGAGGACAACACCTTCGCCTTGAGCGCCGACAAAACCGTGGTCGAGTCCGCCATCCGCCAGGCCCGCGACACCAACGCCTGGCCGCAGTTGCACTACCTCTGGGCGCTGCACCCGATTGCCCAGTGGCTCGACTACAAGCTGATGGCCCTGTTCGGTCGTCAGCGAGCTCCATTGCTGCGCGTGGCGCAAGGGCTGAATGCCGGCGAGGCCATTGTGCTGGTGCTGGCGCAGGTGCCCAACCGGCGTGGCCAGGCGGTGCTCGCCGAGTGGATGGGCGTGCAACTCAATGCCGTCGGGCAGGTACAGGGCGTGCTCAGTCTGGAGGATGCCCTGCAACGCACTGGTCTCGCCGGCAACCTCGGTAGCGGCGCCAACATTCGCGCCAACGATGGCAACGCACCGGATGTCCGCGCCTTGCAAGCGGCATTGCCTGGAGTGATTCAGGCCGCCCAGCAGCACATCAAACCGATCAAGCAGGCCTTTGATGCCGACTGCCGATCACGGCTGGACCGCGAGTTGAGCAAGTTGAAAACCCTGCAGGACAAACACACCGCCCAGCTGGAGCTGGATTTCGCCAAGGGCATCGAGCAGGTCAACGCGGCCAAGCGCAAGCAGAAGGAAAGCGACACCGCCGACCTGTTCAACAACTACCAGCAATGGATACGCGACACCCTGCAACTGGACGACCGCGCCCAGTTCACTGTGGTCGCGGCCCTGATGGCGTAAGGAAGGAAACCCCATGAGTTTTGCCATTGCCGGCCTGACCAACGCCAACGAGTTCTACAGCCAACACTACCTGGACGAGATCCTCGAGAAAGACCTCAAGCCGCTGTTCGACCAGTGGAAAGAGCTGGGCGCCGACAGCCCCGTTGCCCGTCTGCGCACGGCTTCGGGTGCCAACGGTTACTTCCGCGCCCGTCAGCGCTTCCTCAGCGAGCGCAAGGCCAGCGAGCGTGCCAGCCTGTTTGTCGATTTGGTGCAGCCGCTGCTGCAGGCAATCGGCTACCAGCTGGCGCCGGAAAACCTCGCCTTGGCCGATGGCGAGCTGCCGGTGCTGGCCACCTACCGTGACGCCAAGCACCAGCCACTGCTGGTGATCGCCGCCGCCATCGCTGGGGTAGATGATGAGGAGCTGGGGCCGCTGCAGCTCAAACCGCAGGCGGCCAGCAGTCACGGCAAAAGCCGCCAGGCCGACGGTGACTGGGAAGAAACCCTGAGTCGCCGTCTGTTCGCAGACGACCACCCGCCACGTTGGGTGCTGCTGGTGCACCACGAGGAATGGCTGCTGATCGAGCGCAGCAAATGGGGGCGCAAGGCGCTGCTCAGTTTCAAGCTGCCCGATCTGTTCGGTCCGCGTGACGACAAGCTGCTGCGTGCCCTGGCTGCGCTGGTCGGTAGCCAGTCGGTGCTGCCCGCCGAGGGCGGCGTAGCGTTGCTCGATAGCCTGGACGACAACTCCCACAAACATGCCTTCGAGGTTTCCACCGACCTCAAGTACGCCCTGCGCGAATGCATCGAGCTGATCGCCAACGAGGCCATCTGGTACAAGCGCACCGTGGCCAAGGAAAAGGTCTACGAGCGCAACGACACCGACCTGGCCGAGCAGCTCAGCCGCGAAAGCCTGCGCTACATGTATCGCCTGCTGTTCCTCTTCTACATCGAAGCACGCCCCGAGCTGGGCTACGCGCCCATCGATGCAGAGGCCTACCTAAAGGGCTACAGCGTCGAGCACCTGCGCGAGCTGGAGCAAACCCCGTTGACCACCAGCGAGGCGCAGGAAGGCACTTACTTCCATGAAAGCCTCAAGCAGCTGTTCGGCCTGATCTGGCAAGGCTTCCCGCGCCGCGACAACAGCAGCGGACAGATGGACTTCACCGCGGGGCACGACCTCTTGCTCGACGCCGGTTTTACCATCGCCCCGCTGCAAGGGCATTTGTTCGACCCCGATCGCACTCCGCTGCTGGGCAGCGTCAAGCTGCGTAACCGTGTGCTGCAGCAGGTGATCGAGCTGATGTCGCTGTCCCGTGGTGGTGGCAAGCGCCGCCGGGGCCGTATCAGCTACGGCACCTTGGGTATTAACCAACTGGGTGCCGTGTATGAATCCCTGCTGTCCTTCCGCGGCTTCTTTGCTGAGGAAGACCTGTACGAAGTGCGCCCCGACCCCAAAGGCAAAAAGGCCAGCACAGGTGAGGAGGGCGAAGAGGGTGATGCCGAAGCAGAGGACGCCGAGCTCGACACTGCCAGCGACCAGGACAAGAAAAAGGACGCCGAACTCGACCCGCTGGAGGCCGCCTACTTCGTCCCGTCCAGCGCCATCGGCCAGTACACCGATGCCGAGCGCCTGTTTGGCGGCAATCCGCGCAAATACCTCAAGGGCACCTTTATCTATCGCCTGGCCGGTCGTGCCCGGGAAAAGTCAGCTTCCTACTACACCCCAGAGGTGCTCACTCAATGCCTGGTGGAGCATGCGCTGAAGGAAATCCTCCCCGGCAAAACGGCGGACGAGATTCTCCAGCTCACCATTTGCGAGCCGGCCATGGGTAGTGCGGCGTTCTTGAACGAAGCGGTCAACCAACTTGCCGAGGCCTACCTGCAGGCCAAGCAGAAGGAGCTGGGCCAGAGCATCCCCCACGAGCAGTACACCGAAGAAAAGCAGCGGGTGAAAATGTACATCGCCGACAGCAATGTCTTCGGTGTGGACTTGAACCCCATCGCCGTGGAGCTGGCCGAGGTGTCGCTCTGGCTTAACGCCATCTTCAAGGGCAGCCATGTGCCCTGGTTCGGCTTGCAGCTGTACAACGGCAACTCGCTGGTCGGTGCACGCCGCGAGGTGTTTAGCACTGCCCAGCTCACCCCTGGCAGAGGCGAAAACGGTCTGCCCGAGCGCGACTGGCGCGCCGCAGCACCGCAGGCTTTGCCGCTTACGCAAGCGCTGAAGGGCACCGATATCTTCCACTTCCTGTTGCCCGCCGAAGGCATGGGTATGGTTAGCGACAGGGTGGTCAGGGCGCTGGAGCCCGCTGCCTTCGAGCAGTTCAGGCAATGGCGCAGGTCCTTTACCACGCCGCTGACCAAGGATGAAGTCCGTCGCGTGCAGGCCTTGAGCCAAGCTGCGGAAAAGCTCTGGCAACAACATGCCGAGGAGCTCTCAAGGGTGCGCAAGGCCACCTGCGATGAGCTGCACGTTTGGCCCGACCCGGCCGCTAACCGTGCCCCCACCAGCACCGCGCAGAAGGACGACGTCTACAAGCGCGAAATGCTCAGCGAGGCGCAGAAAAACGCCAGCCCCTACCGCCGCTTGAAGCTGGTAATGGATGCCTGGTGTGCCCTGTGGTTCTGGCCGCTGGACAAGGCTGGCGAGCTGCCCAGTCGCGAGCACTGGTGGTTTGTGCTGGAAACCGTACTGCTCGGCAATGCCAGTCTGGCCAGCGCACCGGCTGGCGACTTCTTCCCGGAGACCCTGCCCCAGCAAAGGCTGGACTTCACTCCCGAGCGCGACCGCTACGGCCATGTGGATATCGCGGCGCTGGTCGAGGCTCTGCCGCAACTGCAGGTGGCCCACCAGGTGGCCAGCCAGCAGCACTTTATGCACTGGGCATTGGAGTTTGCCGACGTATTTAAGGTCCGTGGCGGCTTCGATGTGATCCTCGGCAACCCACCGTGGATAAAGGTGGAGTGGAACGAGCAGTCACTGTTGTCGGACTTCGATCCGCGCTTTGCCATTCGCAAGCTTAGTGCTTCAGACACTGCCAAGCAGCGTGAGGCCGTTTTTGCCGCGCTGCCGCAGGCCAAGGCAGATTACCTGGCCGAATGTGTGGCCACCGAGGGCATGGGGCAGTTCCTCAATGCCACTCAGAACTACCCGCTGCTCAAGGGTCAGCAGAGCAACCTGTTCAAATGCTTCCTGCCGCTGGTGTGGCAGGTGGGCAGTGGCGTGCAGGCGCTGTTGCATCCGGAAGGGCCGTACGACGATCCCAATGGAGGGGGGCTACGGGAGGCCATGTACTCGCGGCTCCGCGCGCACTATCAGTTCCAGAATGAGCTGAAGCTGTTTGCCGAAATCGGTAATCGGGTGAAGTTCAGCATCAATATCTACGGCGCATCGCAGGCGCCGGCTTTCAAGACCATGGCAAACGTCATGCATCCGCAGACTACCTTTGCAGCGTTGGAGCATACAGGCGGTGGTGTAACGCCCGGTATCAAGACGGACGCAGGGAACTGGGATCTGGCAGGTCATCGCAACCGTCTCGTTGAGGTGACAGAAAGCACGCTGGCAACTTTTGCTCTGCTTTATGACGCACCGGGTACTCCTGCTCTACAGGCGCGTTTGCCGGCGGTTCATAGTCGCGAACTGGTGTCGGTGCTTGAGAAATTTGCCCGAGTGCCGCGACGCCTCGGAGATTTGGTTGGCAACTATTTAACTTTGGAGATGTGGCACGAAACCGGTGCGCAAAAGGACGGAACCATCCGCCGTCGGAGCCGAGGCGAGCAGGGCTTTGTGAGTGACCCCGTGGAGTTCGTCCTGTCCGGCCCGCATTTCTATGTGGGAAATCCACTCAGCAAAACCCCGAAGCCAATCTGTGAGACGCACAAGGCTTACGACTCCCTCGACCTCGAAACCCTACCCAACGACTATCTGCCGCGTAGCAACTACCTGCCCTCTTGCGATGCCATCGAATATGCTCGCCGCGTGCCCCGGGTGAGTTGGGTGGAGGAGGACGAGCCTGAGGCGAGGGCTGTGACAAAGTATTACCGCTTTGTCAATCGCCGCATGTTCAGTCCCTCTGCAGAGAGATCATTTATCTCGACAATTGCTCCAGCAGGGAGTGCGCATATTCACCCTGTGCTTTCGACGACGTTTCGGCGTAGTGCCGACCTAGTGGATTTTTCTGCAGGCACTTATTCGTTACCGATTGACTTCTTGCTCCGCTCAACAGGTAAGACCGACCTCTACGAGAGCACTCTTCGCAATTTCCCGTTGCTATCGTCTAGTGGTTTAAGGGCGCGAGCACTGGCTCTCAACTGTCTCACTACCCATTACGCTGACCTCTGGCAGGATTGCTGGCAGGCCGAATTTCCGCAAGATAGCTGGGCCAGCAATGACCCGCGCCTGCCGCAGCAGTTCTTCGCCCAGCTCACCCCCGACTGGCAGCGTAACTGCGCCTTGCGCAGCGACTATGCCCGCCGTCAGGCGCTAGTGGAAATCGATGTGCTCGCTGCCCAGGCTCTCGGCCTGACCTTGGACGAACTGCTAACCATCTACCGCGTGCAGTTTCCGGTGATGCGCCAGTACGAGCGCGACACTTGGTACGAAGCCAATGGCCGTATTGTCTTCACCGCCAGCAAGGGCCTGGTCGGCGTCGGCCTGCCACGCAAGCCCGGCAAAAAGGACGAGCACTGCACCCTGATCCACCCCGACGGCCGCCGCGAAAGCGAACGCCTCGGCTGGGATGACGTCATGCCCAAGGATGGCAAGCCCCAGCTCGCCAACGGCACCGTCATTGAGCGCATGGTCCTGGACGACACTCAACCCGGCGGCCCAATCAACCGCACCATCCGCTACACCGCCCCCTTCACCCTCGCCGACCGCGAAGCCGACTACCGCGTGGCCTGGGCGCATTTTGCCTCCAACTCTGAAGCCACCCTTGAGAAGGAATCTCTCGTATGAACACCATGCTCGTGAGCCCATTGCTAAAGGTTTCGCCAAAAGGACCGGTTTCGTCTGAGGGTGGTGCTCGGATTCATTTGCGTCAGGGCGAACTGGATGGGGCTTGTGGTCCCTACTGCATGATTTCTGCGCTGATTACCCTTGGGTTGATGAATCGGGACGATGTTCTGGAGAACATGCACAGGTGGAAGGGCAGCTCGCGAAATGGGCGCTTTCGTGATGCGCTTTATGCGTTTGGTGTACTGAATGGCGAAGGTACGGACGGTAGCGACCTGCTATGGCTGACGGAACATTACAAGAGCGTTGGTTTGCAGGCCTGTCATGTCGAGGGGACGAAGAAGCAAGTCTTCGAGATTGTGGCGGGTGGCATTGAAATGGGAGACCTGCCGATTGTGGGCGTCCAGTGGCAGGGCGGTGGCGCCCACTGGATGTTGGTGGTGGGCTACCAGGGAAAGGAAAGTGAAGATGACTTTCAGTTGACTCATCTGCTCTGCCTGGATCCGGGCCAAGAAGCTCCCAGGGCCAGCCTTTGGAATGCCGTGCTGGAGGTGTTCGACGGAGACGGGGCGTCGGTCAATTTGGGGCGTATGTCGTCCAATTTCTGGGGCATGGATGGAAGACCGACTAAGTGTCAGATCAAGGATACGGTGATTCTTTCCTTGTCAGACAGGCGTAAGGCATCGTGATTCTCTGTCGGCCAATCCGAGTAGGTGGTGTGTAGAGAGGTTGGCAGCTGATGCTGTTTCGTGTTGTTGGCTAGTTTACCGAGGGCAGTCCACCTCTTTTACGGCTGACTGCTTTCAATGATCGTTTAAAAGGGAATTTGGTTGTGGCGACCCAAACAATCGAGCAGTTCTTCACCGGCAAGACACTGGTGATTCCGGCTTACCAGCGCGACTATGCCTGGACAACCACCAACATCGATGACCTGTTCGAGGACATCGAAGAGGCGATGGAGCTCGGCGGTGGGCACTACCTGGGCACCTTCATTCTTTCGCAAACGGAAAAGGTGGCGCCGGTGAGTGTGGTCGATGGCCAGCAGCGCCTGACGACCCTGACCATGCTGCTGGACGCCTTGGTGGATGCGGTAGATGAGCCTGCAATCAAGGAGCATTACCGCGGAACATATATTTTTCACCCGGTGTACGGTCCCAAGTTCACGGTGCTCGGTGTCAATCAGGCGTTCTTCACAGCGCTGCTCAATGATGAGAGTCCCGAACCGGAATCCGATGGTCAGCAACGGTTGTTGACGGCCTATCAATGGATTCGTCATCGGGTTGCCGCGATCAGGGGGCAGCAGGGGCAGGAGGCGGTAAGGAACTGGCTCTTGGCGATCAGTCACCTTGAGGTGCTGGAGTTCACAGAGGCCAATGAAGGCAAGGCAATCCGCATGTTCCAGTCGGTCAATGACCGCGGTGTGCCGCTGGCCAAGATGGATATCGCCAAGAGCCTGTTGATTTATTACTCCAACCGCTTTCTCGACGGCGAACTGGACTCGATGGTTTCCGACAGTTTCGGAGAGGCTTTCCGCTGCTTCAGCAGACTGAAAAAACTTGCGGCTGAACCGGGCTACCAGATCCGCTTGATCAACCGCGATCCATTCCGTGAAGACGATGTGCTGCGTTATCACTATTTCGCGTTTGATGGTGAAAAGCATGATGTGGTGGCCGGCGCGGATTACAACGCCACCTCGGAAACCGTACTGGAGTCCTTCCTCAAGCCGGTCCTGAAGCGCATGCGCAGTGATAGGGAGCGCTTGTCGGCTTTCATCACGGCGTACGTAAGAGACCTTGAGCACTTCTTCAGGGGGCTGCTCGCATTGGCGGAAGCCACTCGTAGCAACCGGGAGCTGTATCTGCTGTTGGTGGTGCAGGATCTGGCCGCAACCCTGTACCCGCTGTTGGTAAGCCTATTCAACGGAAAACTGCTGGAGACGCGGGTTCCTGAGCACCTGAACTACTCGATGTTGAAGCTCGTCGAGCTGACGGATTTGCGGGTGTTCAAGCTGCAGGGCACTAACCCGCAAGCGGATATGGCTGCGCTGATGCGCGATTTCAGTCGGCTAAGTCCGCTGCAAATCGCCGAGCGACTCATCAATTTCTGTCAGCGCTTTATGCCGAGTGCCAGATTCCAAGCAAAACTGGCCAATGAGGACATGTTCAGAAATCCGGGGCTGCCGCGCATCTTGCTTGAGGCTGAAGGCGCTGCTCGGGAGGCGGCTGGTGAGTCTCGGCTGGAGATCGACGATCTGGTGAAGCTCAACACCGATGGTTTGACTATTGAGCATGTCCTGCCCCAAGAGGCTTCTTTTGGTGTGCGCCTGTACGGCTTCCACAGTGCGGAGTCCTATCTGGAGCATATCCATCTGCTTGGCAATCTGGCGCCATTGGAGAAGCGCATCAACAGCGCTTGTGGCAACTGTTCGGCCGAGAGAAAAACGAGTGAGTCCAAGCTTTACAGGAGCTCTCAGTTCAATCTGATCCAGAACTTGGCCGCTGGGAGTGCCAACGTCAGCCCGGCCTTTACCAAGGATGCTCTGCTTAAGCGCAGTGCCGAGCTGGCGCGGTTCTCGGTGACGAGGTGGCCGTTGTTTGAAACTGATCTGATCGAGTCGTAATCAATGCAGCCACTGATTGTTTCCCAGCAGGTCACCCAAGGCGTCGCAGACTTTCTGCGCACTGCATTTCCCTCCACCACGCCCGGATTCGAGGGCCTGCTGGAGCGCTTCCTGGCTGAGCGCAGCAATATTTTCAAGGGGCCGTATCTGACGGTTCCGCTTCCGTTTCGCAAGCATCAGGGCGGTAGCGCGCCGGTTTATTCCTGGTTGCCGACGGGCTTTGTGCCACACGCTCACCAGGCCAAGGCGTTTACTCGGCTCTCAGGTGAGTCTGCCCAGTCCACGCTGGTGGCCACTGGCACGGGCTCGGGCAAGACCGAGTGCTTTTTGCTTCCAATTCTGGAGCATTGCCGGCAGGCGCGTGCCGAAGGGCGTCCCGGCATTAAGGCGATTATCCTGTACCCGATGAACGCCCTGGCCAGTGACCAGGCCAACCGGGTGGCCAAGGAGATCGTCAAGACCGCCGCCCTGTCAGGGGTACGGGCCGGTTTGTATGTTGGCGATGCGCCGGCTGTTGAGTCGCAAACGGTGACTCAGCTGGAAGATGGCAGCTATTCGGTCATCACTGATCGTGATGCGTTGCGTGCCAATCCACCGGACATTCTGCTGACCAACTACAAGATGCTGGATTTCCTGCTGATCCGTGCGGCAGATACACCGCTGTGGGCTCAGCAGCAGCCGGATACTCTGCGCTACCTGGTGGTAGACGAGTTGCACACGTTCGACGGTGCTCAGGGGACCGATCTGGCCTGTCTGATTCGCCGTCTCAAGGGGCGCCTCAATGCGCCGCCGGGGCAGCTGGTGTGCGTGGGTACATCGGCAACCCTGGGTGACGATGGTGCCGATGACTTGCTGGCGTTCGCGGGCGATATTTTCGGGGAGGTCTTGGATGCCGCTGCGGTGATCGCTGAGGACCGCGAGTCGGTGGGAGACTACCTGGCCGAAGCGCTGGTGGAGTTTACCCAGTGTCCGCAGCCTGCTGATCTGGCGGTTTTGGCGCCTGAGCAGTATGGCGACTTGCACGCTTACCTGGCCGCACAAGTACCTCTATGGTTTGGTCAGCCATGTTCCGCCGAGCAGGTGTCCGACGTCGCCTGGCGCTGTTCGTTGGGCGAGCGCTTGAAGTGCCATTTCGCCTTCCAGAATCTTTTGCGGGATCTGGAGCGGTTAGGGCCAAAGTCTGTCCTGCTTGAGGACTTGCTGTCCCTGCTGCATCGACGCCTTCCCGCCTGCGACGACGAGCGTTTTGCCTTGCTGTGGTTGTCTAGTTTGCTATCGCTGGTTGCCCATGCACGTAAGCCCGGACATCAGGACTTCTTCTTACAGGTGAAGGTCGAGATTTGGCTGCGTGAGCTGCGCCGCATGGTAGCTGTGCTAGATGAGGAGCCGCAGCTACGTCACCACGATGACCTACGCAAGGCAGATCTGACGCGCTTACATCTGCCGGTAATTCATTGCCGAGAGTGCCATGCCACGGGGTGGGGCGCGACGGTACAAAAGACCAGCCCTAATCAGCTGGGGCATGACCTTCAAGGGTTTTACAGTGCGTTCTTTGCCGAGGATGTTTCGACGCGCTTCGTATTCCCGGCCACCGAGGACGTGGACCTAAAAGTCTTCGAGCACAAACGGGTGTGCCCAAGCTGCGGCACTTTACACCCACCCTCGCAAACCGAATGTTCGCAGTGTGAGGATCAGCCTTTGGTGGCTGTGCATGTTGCCAACAACCTGCGCGAGGCGACCCGCAATGGCGCGAAGTTCATCAAGGCCCATCACGATTGCCCCTATTGCGCCGGGTACAAGACTCTGACGATTGTCGGCTCTCAGGCGGCCAGTTTGGCGGCGGTGATGGTAGGGCAGTTGTTTGCCACCCGCTTCAATGCTGACAAGAAGCTGATTGCCTTCTCCGACTCCGTTCAGGATGCCGCGCACCGGGCGGGGTTCCTGGCCGCGCGGACCTGGCGTTTGAATCTGCGTCCGGCTATGGCCCAGGTGATCGCAGAAGCCTGCGCGCACGGAAATGCCCTGACTCTGGCCGAGTTGCCCGCGGCGTTCGATCAGCATTGGCGCGGCAAGTTGGGTGACGAACTGTACGTTGCCAACTTCCTTCCGCCGCAGATGCAGTGGCTACGTGACTATGAAACGCTAATGTCGGAGGGGCAGCTACCGCCAGGCAGCAATCTACTGCAAGAACTGGCCAAACTGCTGCCTTGGATCATCAAGGCAGAATTCGGCCAGGATGCCTACATCGGTCGAACGCTGGTGGCTACTGCCACGGCGAGCGTGGTGCCTTACAGAGGGGGGCTGAATGAGGCGACACAATGGATGTTGCCGAGGTTGCGCGACACCCTGGAGCCGCTGGCTGCTACTTCATTCGATGAATTGATCATATTCCTGCGCGGCTTGATCGAGGCCATGCAGCGAGTGGGTGCCTGGCGTGATGCTGAATTGGATTTTTATGCCCGGATGGGCAGCAGCCCCTGGGCGTACAAAAAGAATCCGAGCCAATTCAAGCTGCTGTCGGGGCCGCGGCCACCTCGTTTCATTACCTTGACCGAATTTCAGCGTTGCGCGGCGGTTAATGGCAGTCACGCGGCTTTGTTCCGCTCCTGGGCTTTCCGCGCTTTGCCCGCGCTGCGTGATTTGGCACTGGGTGCCGATCAGCTGCTTCAGCCGATCTATCGCCTGGCGTTCGAGGCACTCGGGCATGTCGGATTGGCAAGGTATGAGGACGCTGACGGTAAGGCTGATGTCCGGGTTTGGGCTCTTGAGCCTGCCGGCTTCCATGTCTTGGTGGGCGGGCGTGGCTGGCGCTGTGACTCCTGTCGTACCACCCTCATGTCCGGTCCGGAGGAAGATCTGGCCGGTGAGCCCTGCCGACGCAAGGAGTGTTGGGGCCATCTGCAAGACGCGACGGCCAACGGCGACTACTACCGCAAGTTGTATCTGCATGCGGATATTCGGCGGGTGGTGGCCCACGAACACACTGGCTTGCTACCCCGAGAAACCCGCGAGGCGGTGGAGCGGAACTTCAAGTCGAAGGTAGAAAGGCCCGGCAGCATCAACGTGCTGTCTGCGACTCCGACGCTCGAAATGGGTATCGACATCGGTGACCTGTCGAGCGTGCTGCAGTGCTCGGTGCCTCCGCAGCAGGCCAACTATATCCAGCGTGCGGGGCGTGCAGGTCGAAGTACGGGTAATGCGTTGCTGATGAGCCTGGCTACCAGCAAGCCGCATGATCTGTACTTCTGGGAAGATCCCAAGTCCATGATCGCCGGCTCGGTCCAGGCGCCCGGGGTCTTTCTCAATGCCTCCGCGGTCCTGGAGCGGCAGCTCACGGCCTTCACTCTGGATTGCTGGGTGCATCAGAGTGGGCGCAGTGCTCAGATTCCGGCGGAAATCCGAGCTGTGTTCAGCGCGGTGGTCAACCAGAGCACGACGCGATTCCCTTACCCCTGGCTGAGCTATGTAGAGCAGAACTGTGCGCTCCTGCTTGAGCGCTTTTTGAAACTGTTCAATCAAGGCGCGTACACGCCCCTAAGTGAGGGTACCCAAGCCTGGCTCGAGCGGTTTATTCAGGGGGACGGAGAGCAGGGCAGTCCCCTGGCCTACAAGATCGTCAATCGACTGCAGGGTATTGCTTCGGATGTCGAGAGCATCAAGCGCAAGCGAGATGCCACGGTCAAGGAAATCGAGAAGCTGCAGGCATTGCCTGTTCGCGGTGAGGAGCAGGAGGACGAGCTTACGAGGCTGGTCCAGGATCGCACTGCGCTCTCGCGTCTGATCGGTAGTATCGAAGGTAAGGCCACCCTGAATGTGCTGACCGATGAAGGGTTGCTGCCGAACTACGCCTTTCCTGAACAGGGCGTTTTACTGCGCTCGATCATCGTTCGTGATCCGAAACCGGGTACTTCAGCACCAGATTCGGAAACCTTTGAGTACGAACGACCGGGCTCGACAGCAATCACCGAGTTGGCGCCAAACAACACCTTCTATGCTGAAGGGCGCCGGGTTGTGGTCAACCAGGTGGATGTATCGAAGGTCAAGCCGGAGCACTGGCGTTTCTGTCGCCAGTGCTCCTACACCGAGCCACTGGCTTCGGGTGACCCGCATCCGAACTGTCCGCGCTGTGGAGACGGGTTATGGAAAGACAGTGGACGAGTGCACGAAATGCTGCGCCTGACCACTGTATTTGCTCGTACGCTTGATCGAGACAGTCGTATTGCCGATGACTCGGACGAGCGCCAGCGCGGCTTCTATGTCCGCCAGGCATTGGTCGATAGCCCTCCTGATGCCGTGCGCCAGGCCTTTGCGATTGACGAGCAGACATTCCCCTTCGGCTTTGAATTCTTGGACCGAGTGACCTTCCGGGAAGTGAACTTTGGTGAGCAGTCGGAGCAGGGCGCTCCAATGGAAATCGGGGGTAAGGAACTGAATCGCCCCGGCTTCAGCATCTGTAGCGAATGCGGCACTTTGCAGCGTAAGCGGAAAGCGGAGGAGCTCTACCGCAACCATGCAACCTGGTGTTCCAGGCGCAAGAGTCCCGAGGCGAATACGCAGCAATGCGTGTTTCTCTATCGTGAGTTCACCAGTGAGGGCATCAGGCTTTTCCTGCCTGAAGTTGGTTTCGCCGATACCAATGAGGCCTTGCTGAGCTTTGTCGCTGCATTGGAGTTGGGGCTGGCCAAACGCTTCCGAGGTGCGGTGGATCATCTACGCATTGCCTTGGATATGCGCATGGCCGCTGGGTCGGATATTCCGCGCTGCTATCTGGTTATCTATGACAGCGTGCCGGGTGGTACTGGCTATCTGAAGGAACTGATGCGCGCACCGGAGCCATTGCTGGAGGTTTTCGGCATTGCTCTGCAGGCGCTGAATAGCTGCACCTGCAATCAGAATGCTGAAACCGATGGCTGTTATCGCTGTGTCTACCGATACCACAACAGCCATGATCGGGAGTCGATTTCACGTAGCACTGCGCAGAAGTTGCTGGGAGAGGTGGTACAGCACAAGGGCGCGCTCAAGCCGGTAACCCATCTGGCTGATGTGCAGCCAGTCAACCATCTTATGGACAGCATGCTCGAGAAGCGCTTTGTCGAAGCGCTGCGCCGTGAGCATTCCGGTCTCAAGTTCAAGCTCAGCGAGCTGTTGTTCAAGGGCAAGGCTGGCTATCAGCTTCAGGCCGGTGCTCGTCGTTGGAAGATTGAACTGCAGGTGAGTCTGGGCCATGGCGATGGGGTTGTGATTCCGTGCAAGCCGGACTTCGTATTTTGGCCGGACGATAGGGCGGATGATCTGCCGATTGCTGTCTTTGTGGATGGCTGGCAATACCACAAAGAAATCATCTCGACCGATCTGGCCAAGCGAATGGCAGTCGCCAAGAGCGGCAAATTCTCGGTTTGGACACTGACGTGGGATGACATCGAGTGCGCCTTGCAGGGCAAGTCTTTGTCCGTTGCCGCACCTTGGCCCACCCTGGTGCCGGTCGCGGCAGCTCCGATGGTGCAGAAACTGTGCGATGCGCAGGGGGTGTCTGCCCTGGGAACACTGACGGCAATTTCGCCCTTCATGCAGCTCCATCAGCGCTTGGCGGGGGGGAGTCATGATGATCTGCGCAAGCTCTCAGTTGCGCTTTCGGTGGGTATGCTCATGCCGCCGGGTGAGCCCTCCGTGCTGGATAAGCTGAAGGGGGGGGCGTTCTGGAAACGCTTGGACGATCTAGGGTTGATTGTCGACCTCAACGGGCATCGTCAAGGTGCCCGTCAGTTGGGAGCCACTCTGGGTGTGATCGCTTCCATGCATCCAGACCAACTCAAACAGGTCATGACGGGGAATGGTTCAATTGAGTCTGAGCCTGTTGTAATCGGTGAGTGGCAGGACACGGGAGCGCCCGAGGAAGAGCTGAAGCAGCGCTGGCAGCAGCTATGGCAAGTAATGAATCTGTTGCTGCCTTTGCGCCATTTGTGGCTGGGAACTGCCGACATGCCAGGACTTCCTGCGCTGCAAGATGGCCCGGTGCTAAAGACCGGCTTGGGCGGCGTTTCCGAGGCTTGGCAGGAAGCAATGGAGATCGCCGCTCAAGAGGTGCAGGTGTGGTGTTTGGTGCTGGCTAAGGCAGGAGTTGCCGAGCCGGAGCCCGGCTATGAGCTTCTGGACGGCAAGGGCCGAGTTGTCGCTGAAGCGGAGATCGCCTGGCCATCAGTCCAGGTCGCCATCTTCCTGCCAGACACCCTGGAGGCAGCGACTGTGTTTGCATCTCAGGGCTGGCACTGTTTTGCAGCTGAATCGGGTGAGTTACCCCAAGAGCTGAGGAGTTTATTGATGGAGACACTGGCATGACGCTAGCGCTCAAGATTGCGATGTCCGATGACTTTCTCAAGTCGTTTGCTGCGGTTCCACGTTCACAGCAATTGGCTGTGCTGAATTTTGTGGCCAAGTTCCGCCAGAACCCGATGGCGACTGGCATTAACTACGAACGGATTCGTGACGCCGCGGACGCCAACATGCGCTCTGTGCGAATCAACGACAATATGCGCGGCATCGTGCTCAAGCCGGAGGTGGGTAGCGTGTACTGCCTGCTTTGGGTTGATCAGCATGACGATGCGTACCACTGGGCTCGTCGCCATCGCGTTGCCATTCACCCAGATGTCGGAAGTATTCAGGTATATGCGGTGCAGGAGGAATCGGCTTCCGCTGCTGTTGTCCAGCCTGAGGTGGCCGGTTCGGAAGGCTTATTCGATGCCCTCAAGGATCGAGAAATTCGCCGCTTGGGCGTGCCGGATGAGCGTCTGGCTGCTGTGCGGGCGGTAACGAGCGAAGAAGAACTGGACGCGCTAGAGGCGATTCTGCCGGACGAGGCATTCGAAGCGCTTTATCTGTTCGCGGCGGGGGAGTCCTTCGACAAGATCATCAATGAGCAGTCTGTTCCCGCAACAGTCGATCAGTCCGATTTCGGCGCGGCGCTGGAGCGTGACAGTACACGTCGTCACTTCGTGGTCTTGACCGATGACAGCGATCTCGAGGCGCTACTGGCGGCTCCGTTAGAGCGTTGGCGAGTATTCCTGCATCCCAGTCAGCGCAAGCTGGTCGAGCGTGACTGGAATGGTCCGGTGAAGGTCACCGGTGGTGCCGGCACTGGTAAAACTGTGGTCGCCATGCATCGTGCCGCAAGATTGGCTCGTCAGTATGCTCAGATGCCTGGGCGTCCAGTGTTGTTCACCACCTTCACGAAAACCCTTGCTGAGGACATTCGTCAGCATTTGGAGCTGCTGTGTACGCCGCAGGAATTGGAGAAGATCCAGGTGGTGAACCTGGACCAGTGGGCCTCAGGGCTGCTGCGCCGATTTGGCTATCCTCATGGCCTGCTTTACAGCGAAAGTGATCGCCGTCGCTTCTGGCAGGCGGCCATGGCCGCCATGCCGGCTGCAATCGATCTATCCACGCAGTTCATGCGGGCCGAGTACGAACGCGTGGTCTTGCCTCAAGGCTGCGAAACCGCTGACGACTACATGAGAGCGAGCCGGGTAGGGCGAGGGGGGCACTTGGGGCGGGCCATGCGTAAAGCACTGTGGCCCGTGTTCGCTGAGTATCGTGCTCAGTTGCAGGCAGCAAATCTTCGTGAACCTGAGGAGGCATTCCGAGAGGCTTGCCAGCTCCTGCGCACGGAGAAACCGGCGCTTGGAATTCGCGCGATGGTTGTTGATGAGGCCCAGGACATCAGCAGCGCTGCCTTTGAGCTGATTCGTGCAGCGGTAGCAGAGACGGAAAACGACCTGTTTATCGTGGGGGATGCACACCAGCGGATCTATCGCCACAAAGTCGTTTTGAGCCGGGTGGGTATCAAGGTGCGAGGGCGCAGCCGCAGTCTTAAGGTGAACTACCGTACGACTGATGAAATCCGACAATGGGCCTGCGCTCAGCTTGAAGGTTGTGCTGTTGATGACCTGGACGGCAATGCGGACTCGCTGCGTGGGTACCGTTCACTGACCCACGGTGATGCGCCGGATATCATCGAGTCCGCATCTTTGGTGGACGATGTTTCTCACGTACAGGCGATCCTGAAACAGCTTCAGGAAGACGGAATGGAGCTTCGTCAGATCTGTATCGCTGCTCGCACCAACGATGACGTAGATGGTATTGCGCGCGCGTTGCAGCAGTCCGGCGTGGCTTGTTTGAAGCTGGAGAACTCGACTGCAGATGATCCTGCGATGCCGGGAGTGCGCCTAGCAACAATGCATCGCATCAAGGGGCTTGAGTTCAGCGTCGTGATCCTGGCGGCCTACAAGGGGGCTGCGAACTATGCGGATCAGTTCAGTCGTGATGAGGATGCTGGGGTCACTGAAGATACAGAGCTTTCCGAGCGGTGCTTGCTGCATGTTGCAGCCACTCGAGCGAAGAGGAACCTGTTCCTATTGATGCGCTCGACGTAAGAAAGATTCTGCGTTTCCAGGGGGCTAATCGCCCCCTGATCTTATCTACGTCAAGTGAGGGTGATTTTCGCTGCCTTCCTTCAAGGGGCCTGAAGCCACTTCAGTTGAAGTCTAGGGGACTACCCCATATTCGATCTGTCCAATCAGGTTCATTACATCACGATGGTCGTTGTGCTCTTGCAGATGCTCGAGCGGGGCTTTCATGCCAAGGGCTCTTGCAGGCGATGTCAACCAGCGCGATGTTTCGGTTGCGTTGGAGGCGAAGAGTCTGAGTGCGGCCTCCAGCATTGCTGCCATCGAATCCCCCTGACTGATCCATTCGCTCGTTTCCCGCGATGGCGTTCCAGTTTCTTCCTCATGGACCTGGCAACGAGCACTGAGCCAGCCATTGCGCTCGTGGATGCGCCCTGGGGCTCCGCATAGTTCGCAGATGGATTCCGACAGCCGTTCCAGCAGGTCAATCACGACCGCCACATAGTCATCACCACCGCGGTAGTAGAAGCGCAGCCCACCAAACTTCTCCTTCACCTGCACAGCGACGACTTGCGCTGAGTCGCTGTTGTCAGTGTGCCGTTGTATCAGTTCGCAGGCGGCGTAGATCAGTGCGAACCAGCCGTCCTGGCACTCGAAGCCGAATAACTGAAGGCATCCGTGCCCCTGCGCAGGGAGAAGCTTGGGGTACCGTGAGCACAGGATGGTTTCCAGGGTTTTGTCCATGGGGGTTGCCCTCACTTGCGAAATTGCATCTGACTTGACCAGTTGATCGCATTGGCCCTGACCACCGTTTTCTTTCGACTTGACCAGTGACGGTCAGCTCCCCTGAGCCGCTGGGCAGGATGGTCTCCTATCAGAAGACATCTACCCATTGCTGCCGTTGGCAACAGGCAGAAATCGGCCAGAAGCGGACGTCATGCTTTCGGCTGAGTTGGATGAATCCGTATTTTCTCAGCGTTTCCTCGACCTTCTGCCGTAGCTCGATTTCGTTCAGATCGAAGTCGTTGAGCTTTGGGGCGGCTTTGAAGCAGTCCGCGAGGCAAAACAGATCACTGACACACTCAGCAAGCACATCGTCATCCTCTCGCGACTTACCGGAATTGCGCTCTTGCCGCCAGATATCAAAATACTGCTCCGCAAACTCCTCGCTGCTTCGCCGGCCTTCAACAAAGGTCTTTGCTAGCGCAATCAATACCACGCTCATCCACTCACCTAAATTGGTATCTGATCGGTCGCATCATGCCCAAAACTAACCTGAGTCCAGTATCCCCTCAGCCTTTGTTCCGCTATGGGTCGGTAGCTGCATCTCGCCAATAACAGACGGCCCTGCTGCTTTACACCAACATGAATGAAATAGGCCGGTCTGCTCTGCCTGGCGGACAAGGGACAGGGCGGCATCCGCTTATGGCGGACGCCGCCCGGCCCGGTGCGAGGAAGGACGTCGTTTGGTGCGGGTAGCACCGACGGCGGCATGTGCATCCGGCACATGGCAAGGACGAAGCCGGCACGGTAGGGCCCGCCTTCGTCGCACCAACATCCTGTCGGCGCTATCGCTTCAGGCGGTTTCACCGCTCTGCCCGGTCGTCACCTTGCTGCGCAGCGGCGCCGTCTCTCGCAGCAGACAGGCGACCAGCAACCCCAGCGCCACACCACCCAAGGCGAGATAGAGGGTGTACTGGATGCCCTGGTGCTGGGCGATGTAGCCAGCCAGCGCCGGCGCCACCCCACCGCCGAACACCTCACCGATCCCCACCACTAAGCCGGTCGCGGTGGACACCAGGGGCAGCGGCACGGACTCGCCGGTGAGCGGGCCGACGGTCATGCAGATCATGCTGAAGTTGAAGAAGGTGGTGAAAAACAGCAGCACGAACAGCGTCAGCGGCTCGGCCCCGGTATGCATCAGCAGCCAGATGCAGGTGCCGGTGGCAACGAAGCTGCCCAGCACCACCGGCTTGCGTCCCAGCCGGTCGGACAGCCCCGGCAGCACCAACTGGCCGATGAAGCCGCCCAGCCCGATGGCGGACATAACAAAGCCCATCTGCTGCAGTTCCAGGTGCAGGTAGTCGGTGAGGTAGTTGGGCATCATCACACTGAGCACGAACAGGCTGGTGAGCATGCAGAACATGCCGAGGATGTTCAGCGGCACGTTGCGGTAGCACAGCGCATCGAGCCACTGGCCCTTCTCCTCCGATGCCGCAGAGGCGCTCGGCACACGCGTCTCGCGTAGGTTGCGGTACATGAACCAGGCGAGCAGGAAGCCAGGCAGCGAGACCACCGCGAACACCCAGCGCCAGGATGGCAGCACCAGCAGCAACTGGGTCGCCAGAATCGGTGCAAGGCCCAGGCCGAGGATCGGGAAGAAGGCCTGCTGGATGCCAATGTTCAAGCCGCGCCGTGAGGGGTGCGAGGACTCCGCCGTGGCGGCGATGGCCGTCGGCGTGAAAGCGCCCTCGGAAACGCCCATCACAGCACGGATCAGCAGCAGCGCGGCGACGCCGTTGGCCAGCCCGGACAGGCCGGCCAGCAGGGAGAACAGCAGCACTGCCGGGATCAGCACCTTGCGTCGCCCGATACGATCAGACAGGCGCCCCATGAAGATCGAGGAAATCCCCCAGGCGATCGCAAGGATCGCCGAGATATTGCCCAGGTCCTGGTAGTCCAGGTGCAGCTCACTCATCATCACCGGGAACAGCGGTAGGATGATGAAGCGGTCCAGACCGACCAGGCCGAAGCCCAGGGCGAGCATGGCGACAGCCGCATATTCGTAGCGCGCATTCCACTTCTTGTCGTTGTTGTGCATGGCGTGGGTACTCGGGGCGGTGGCGAGGGGTCAGAAGTAGAGGAGCGCTTCGACCATGGTGGTGAGTTGCGTACGATCACGGCCGTTGCCGTAGGGGCTGCCGTGGTCGCGGCCGTCGAACCAGTCGTAACGCAGCTCCGGGCGCAGCGAGAGGTTGCCCGTCACGTCCCAGCGCAGGCCGGTGGTGAGGGCATTGAAGTCGCCGCGGGCGGTGCTGGTGGGGAACAGGATGAAGCCATCGGGATCACTGAAATGCTCGCCACGCAGGGAGAAGGACAGGTCCGGGCGGTACTGGTAGGTCAGCACCGCGTTGGCGCCCCACCAGTGCGCACCGTCGAAACCGGGGCCGGTGAGCACATCCACGGTACTGGCCTTGCCGTCGCCGGCCTGGTGGCCATAGACCACCTCGGCGCCTATCGACCAGTGCTCGTCGAACTTGTGCCAGCCATTGAGCGAGTGCTGTTGCTTGAGCTGGCCACTGTCGGCGATCAGTCGCGCCGGCGGTGCCTGCACGTCAGAGGCGCTGTCGTTCTGCTCATCACCGACGATGAATTCGTAGTCGACCCAGGTGTTCATGTCCGTCGTGCGCCAGCGCAGCGCACCCATTACCGACTTGCCGTCGTTGTTGTCGCGCAGGTTGTTCCAGCCCTGCACTACACCCAGTTCCAAGCCGAGGATGCCGGGCTCGCCATCGAGCAGACGCACGCCTCCCAGCACGCCGGAAACCGTCCCGGGCTCGCTGACGAAGGCGTAGGTCTTGCTCGCGAAGGGGTTGCGCGCCTGCCGGATATTCGGCGGAATCTCGTAGCCCAGCGCGGGGCCGAACACGCCGGCCATGAAGTTGAAGCCCGGCCCGTAGGGCACGTACGCGGTGGCGGCGATGTTGGGGACGGCGAGGAAGCGATCCTTGTCCTTCTGCGCCCGGAGGTTGTCCTCTTCGTTCATGTTCCAGTGCATATCCCAGCCATAGGTGCGGGCGAACTGGGCATTACGTCCGTAGTTGGCCTCGAAGGTGAAACCGAAGGCGAAGTCTTCCGGCTTGGGGCCCGGCAACGGCGTGACGCGAGGGACGAAGGTGCCCTTGAGCGCCTTGTCGACGAACAGGTGCAGACCACCCCACTCCAGTCCCTCGTCGGACATGCCGGTAAGCGGCAGGTTGCTCAGTCCATCGCTGCGCTCATCGTGGGTAGAGCGGTTGTTGCGCACATAGGCGGTGTCGAACAGACCGGAAACGGTAATGCCGTAATCGCGCTCCAGGCTGTCGCCGAAGAGCCTCTTGAACAGGCTACCCTCTCCCGGCGCCGGAGCCTCGGCTGCATTGCATTCCACAATCGCCAGGGCGGCCAGAACCGCACCAAGCGTTTTCACCTTGATGTTGTGCATCGATCTGTCTCTTGTTGTTGTTTTCAGAAAGGTCCGCGGGAATACCCCGCGGACACGGTAGGAGCTGATCGGGAAGGAACTACAGCTGCGCGGCGAGGGGACGACGTCCCTCCTGCACTGCTCCGCCCCGAGCGGACGGCAGGTCGAGGTCGCGGTTCAGGGCATCGAGCAACTGGGGCAGTTCGCCGGCATGGGTGATGCCGCCGTAGACATAGAAGTCGGGGCGAACCAGCACTGCCTGCAGGCCCGCAGCACGGAGGAACTGGTGGTACTTGCCCGACAGGTCGCGGCAGGTTCCGGGGGCGCCGTCCTGGCTCAGGCGCACGACCGTCACCTGCAACCGTTCCAGCAGCGCCTTGTGTGCGCTGCTCAATGAGAACAGCGGATCGTCGCCGATGCTCAGCAGGTGGAAGCCACGACCGAAGGCGTCGTCGTAGCGCTGGCGGCGTCCTTCGTACTCGATCTCGCCGTGTACGCCGAGGCAGCCGGCCGGACCCAGGGCTCGGCCGTTGCGTTCGTCCTTGTGCACCACGCCATCCACTAGGCCTGGGAACGGCGGCAGCGGCGGCACCTGGCCGGACAGGAAAGCCGCGTCACGCTCGGCAGCCTTCTGCGGATCGGCTACGCAGACCACCTTGCCCATCTCCACCGAGGCATCGATCACCGCACGAATCTGTGGCTTGCGCTCCAGGGTGTAGCTGTCGAGCAGCGTCTCGGAACAGATGCCCTTGAAGATCAGGTCCAGGCGCCAGGAGAGGTTCCAGGCATCGCGAATACCCGAGCACATGCCCTGCCCCATGAACGGCGGCATCAGGTGCGCGGCGTCTCCGGCCAACAGCACGCGGCCGTGGCGCCAGGTTTGCGCGATGCGCGAGCGGAACTGGTAGACGGCGTGGCGAACCAGGGTCGCGGTGTCCGGCGTCACCCAGGGCGACAGCAGCTCCCAGACTTTGTCGGTACTCTGCAGGTCATCCAGCGTCTCGTGGGGCAGGCGCATGAACTCCCAGCGCCGGTAGCCGGGGCCACCGGGCACCATGGTGGTGGGCCGCACCGGGTTGCACCACTGGCCGATGTCCGGCACGTCCAGTTCGACGCCGGTCCTGGGCTGCAGGTCGACCACCAGCCAGTCTTCCTGGAAGCCGAGGTCCTGCCAGTCGATGCCGCACTCGCGGCGGACTGCGCTGTTGGCGCCGTCCGCGCCGATCACATAGCGGGCGCGCACGGTGCGTTCGCTGTCCGCCGATGTCTGCTCACCGCGCTGGGTACGCTGCAGGCGCAGCTCGCAGCCCTGCTCGTCCTGGCTCAGCCCGAGCATTTCCCAGCCCTGGTGCACCTCGACGTTGCCGATGGCCTTGGCCCGACGGTCGAGGATGGCCTCCAGTCCGGGCTGGTTGAACAGGTAGCCGAACGGCCCGTCGCTGATGGATTCGGCCGACCAGTCGATCTCCACCAGCACCTTCCAGTCGGCGTTGAACCACTGGTAGCAGGCGGAAGGCTGGGAAATCTCCTGCAGTTCTTCCTCCAGGCCCATCATGCGGAACACACGACGAATCTCGTGATCGTGGAACACTGCGCGCGGCAGCGGATAGAGGGACTGCCAGCGCTCGTACACGGCAACGCTGTAGCCCAGGTTGCCCAGGAGGATGGCGAGGGTCTGGCCGACGGGGCCGTAGCCAACGATGGCCACGTCATGGATCTTGTTTTCGTTCATCTGTGCTGACCTGAAACCGGGTGGGTTTTAGGCAAGCCGCTCCCCTCTTCCCAGGAAAGCCTGGGAGGCGCTTGATCGCGGAGAACGGCCTGCGTCGCTGGAAGCGCTAGCTTTTGGCCGGCGCGCTGTCGGCCTCGGTGTTGAGGACGAAATACTCGGGGACGCTGGGGCCCCAGAGGTACAGCGAGTTCTCGGGTGGGAAGTCGCCCGCCGGCCACTGGCTACCGGCCTCGATGAAATCCATGTCCGCCGAGTATTCGCAGAACGAACCCCAGGGGTCGCGGACATAGTGGAAGTAGTTGGAGCCCAGGCAATGCCGGCCGGTGCCCCAGCCCTCGCGAAATCCCGCGTTGGCCATTTGCTCGGCGCCGTTGCCGACGTCGTCGACGCTGTCGACCTCCCAGGCTGCGTGGTGGAACCCCTTCGCAGCGCTCTTGCAGAAGGCCACCAGGTGGTGGTCGCAGCCGTGCGGAGCGTGGGTGAACGCGATGATGTCCTGGGAATGGTCCGACAAGCGCAGCCCCAAGGCCTGTTCGAAGAACTCGACAGCACGGAATACGTCGGGGCTGAACAGCAGCACATGGGACAATCGCCGCGGCCGCACCTGTGGAACCGCGTCACGCGTGCCGACACCCCGCACCGCAGCCCTGGCAGGCGCTACTGCAGGCTTGTGGTCGGGCATGCGTTTGGGGCCAACCTTCACCTGCAGCAGATTGTCGTCGGGGTCGCGGAACCAGAAGCCTTCGCCGTCGTGTTCCTCGAAACGAGCGCCGCTGGCCTCGACCTGTTGGCGCAGCGCCGAATAGTCCTCGGCAAAGCAGTTGAAGCTCAGGTAGGCAAGGCTCTTGCCCTGCCCTGGCAGTACTCGCGCCCAGCAGTGGCCGTCGGCAGCCCGCAGTTCGAGACCGCCGGGGGTGTCGCTGACATCCAGGCCGAAGCTCGCGAAGAAGCGGCGCGCGTCGTCCAGCGAAGGGACGAAGAGCGCGTAATGATCGATCGAATGCACACCACGCGGGGTGATAGCCATGATCGCCTCCAATTGTTGTTCTTGTCGTCGAAGCCTCGGAGCGGGAGGCTTCGATCTGGCCGGGAATTCCCGGAGTCAGGCTTCGTCCACAACCGGATTGACCAGGGTGCCGATGCCTTCGATGGACACTTCCACCACGTCGCCGGCCTTCAGATAGACCTTCGGATCCATGCCGAAACCGACGCCGGCCGGGGTGCCGCTGACGATCACATCCCCCGCCTCCAGCGTCACCGCCTCGCTCAGGGTCGAGATGATGGTAGCCACGTCGAACAGCATGTCCTCGGTGTTGGCCGATTGCACCACCTTGCCGTTGACGCGGGTCTGCAGCAGCAGGCCCTTGCCGCCGGCGGGCAGTTCGTCGGCGGTCACCAGGTCCGGGCCGAACGCGCCGGTGTCATCGAAGTTCTTGCCCACCGTCCACTGCGGCGACTTGAACTGGTACTCGCGCACCGAGCCTTCGTTGAACAGCGCATACCCGGCGACATGCTGCAGCGCCTGGTCCTTGGGGATGTGCCGGCCACCGCTCTTGAGCACCACGGCCATTTCGCCCTCGTAATCCAGGGTGTCCGAAATGCGCGGGCGCACCAGGGGTTTGTTGTGGGCGATGAGGCTGCTGTTGAAGCGCGGGAACAGGGTCGGGTAGTCCGGTTGGGCGTAGGGCGATTCCTTGGTGTGGTCGGCATAGTTCAGGCCGACGCAGATGATCTTGCCGGGCGTCTTCATCAGCGGCAGATAATCCTGCTCGCCGATCTCCACTAGCGGGCCCTGCGCATCGGCGCCGAATACGGCCAGGTCCTCGCCGCGTTCCAGCAGCGACTCCAGGGTTACCTCGCCGAGAACCCTGACGCCTTCGGCAGTACGAACGCCCAGCACCGGGCGGCCTTGATGAGAGAAGCGGACATAACGCATGGAGCTGACCTCTTGTTGTGATTCGTGACGACCGCCAGGCAGTGCGGCGTGGGTCCTAAGCTAACCCGATGAAAATATGTCGTCAACGATAAAATATATATTTTTATAATTATCGATAAAATGGCCTTCTGTGTATTATCTGTCCATCAGCAACAACACGCGGTACACCCCATGAACCAAGCCGAACGCTGGTCGCAGCAGCCCGAGGCGCCGGAAAAGCGCACCATGGCTTCGCAGCTGGAGTCCAGAGTCCGTGAAGACATCATCAACGGTCGCCTGGCGCCGGGCAGCCGCCTGCGCCTGAAGGAGCTAGCCGAGCATTACGACGCCGGTGTCATCCCGTTGCGTGAGGCCTTGTCCCGTCTGGCCGCCAGCGGCTTCGTCAGCTCCGAGGACCAGAAGGGCTTCAGCGTCGGCCGCATCTCCGCCGAGGAGATCCGCGACATCACCGCTACCCGCCAGCTCATCGAGTGCCAGGCGCTGGCAGAATCCATCCGCAACGGCGATCTGGAATGGGAAAGCCGCTTGATCGCCGCGCACCACCGCCTGGACCGCCTGCCCATCGTCGAAGGTCCGGAACGGCTGATGAAGCCGGACTGGGAACAGGCTCACGAGACGTTCCATCAGGTACTCATCGCCAACTGCCGTTCGCCCTGGCTGTTGCGCCTGTCGCACCTGCTGCGCGACCAGACCGCGCGCTATCGCATGCTCTCGGTGCACTACAACGACAACGGTGCCCGCGACGTTCCAGGCGAACACCGCGCTCTGCTCGATGCTGCGCTGGCTCGGGACGTCGACAAGGCCTGCGCGCTGTTGGCCGAGCACTACGAGACCACTACCCGCAGTGTGCTCGCCCATGAGGCCCTGAAGGGCTGAGCGAGGCGCGGCGGGTCAATCCGCCAGGGCTTGCCGCGCGATCCCCAGGAGTGTGCGCACGGCTCCGCCGCCCTCCCCCGTTCCGACTGACCAGCAGCAGGTCTGCCGGCTGCTGCAGATCGTCCAGACGGCGATAGACCACACCCGGAATGCGAAGCCGCATCATCGGCTCCGGCACGGCACGGCACGGCACGGCAATATGAAAGGCCAGCGCGCTTGAAGGCTGAGCTATGGTGACGTGGTTTCAGGCACCAACGCGCGGCGCGGGTCGCCTAGCATGAATTCAGCAGTCCCATGGTCTGCGCAGGGACCCGTGTCCAGCGAGCCTTGAGTGCATTGAATGCCTCTTCGGCGGATGCGGAACCTGACGATGAGACGCCGGTGACGTTACAGATTTACATCGATCTTCCTCTACCTCTGGAGAGCTAGGAGGGAACACGGGATACCTACTTAGGCGTCAGAATTTTTTGGTAGAACAGCACTGATTGAATTCACTCAATCGTCCCGCAACAAATCGCTTTGAAGCATTCTCAACGTCAGCTTTGGGTCGTTCTCTGCCGATCATAGCCACGCAGCGTGTTGGTCAGAACCGATGCATATGCTTGGTCAAGTCGAATGCAATCAGGTGGTCAAGTAGGTGCAATTGCGCACTCACTCAAGAGCTGCATGATGCGCTTTGCTGTCAGAACCATGAGTCTTCTAGTGCAAAACCATGGCGTTCGAGGACTTCGTTTATCGCCCCACAGGTACGTTCGCACCGGCGCAATTCGCAATCGGTGAAGGACACTGCCAGGGCGAGCAGCCAGGCCAACTCGTGCGAGCGAATCTCCAGTGGATCGCAGTACCAGACCTGTACGATCGAGATGCTCGGGTCCTGGAAGTGGAAGCCATCGACAAGCTGAAGCGACCCCTGCCTGTCTCGCCAGCCGTCAAGGCTGATGGCATAGGTTTTCTGCCAGTTGTCCGCCAGCATGCTGATTTCACTCAGGGCACTGATACCGGCGAGCGGAAGACCCGAGGCGTCGAGATCCCGCACGTAGAAATCCCGGATCCTGGGGTTCGAGATGCAGTCTCTGACCTCGGTCAGGGAGATCATTCCGGCCTCGTAAAGGCTGGATTGCACCTGCTCGACCAGTCCAGGTTCGTTGATCATACGTAGCTGAGCCATTGGCACCTCCTTTCCCAATTCGGTTTTTCTTCGGCGATTTCGGTGGCAATGAGCCAAATACGGCAGACGACCACCGCGTATGGCCACGCGCGGCCGAAATCGGAATGGCAGGGCCGAATTCGGACGTTAGGTGTCCAAATTTGGAAAAGAAAGGCCTGAATGGGAAAGACACTCGACGACTGTGCGCTCACAAAAGGTGGCTAACCTGGGGGTAAATGACCGAATTTCCCTGGAAAACGACCAAGTTTCCCTGTCGGCGTTTTTCGCAAGTTTAGCTGTGAGATACTTTATTTCAGGCCGCGCGATTGCGAGCAAAGGCGTTGTACGTCACTTCGTTCCTCCCCACGCGGCTCGCTTTTTCGGCGCTTCGCTTGAAAAAGAAAAGGCGTACTTAATACGTCAATAGCATTGACATAAAAATAATAACAAGGTGCTCATCATGGATAGAAAAACAGCGAGGCTATGCCTCCGAATAACCCCCCACGACAAGAAAGTCATCGCTGCAAAAGCGCGTGACCTCCATCTCAGCGTTGCCGATTGGTTGATTCGCGCAGCCCTGGATCGCGAAATCATTCCGCCTAGACCCGTATGGGACGCTGAGTCGATCAATCACTTGTCTCGCATCGGCAACAATCTCAATCAGTTGGCTCACTCGGCCAATGCTGGACTGCTTGTGGATGACGCAGCACTGCGTGAAATCGCAGCCGAACTGCGTGTCCTGCGGGGGCTGCTGGATGATTTTTAAGGTCCGCAAACATCGCTCGAAGCGACATTTGCGCATCTTGGTTCGGTATCTGCTGTCTCGTAAGGGCAAGTCAAATGAGCGCGTGCTGCGGCATGAGTCGATCAACGCGTTGCCGATGCTGCCCGGCGAGACACCGCTCAGCTTTGCGAAACAGTGGGCTGCTGCGCTGTGGGAATTCACTGCTCGGGAGCGCTGCGGAAAAAAGCCACCGGAGGATTATTTTGTACATTCCGTGCTGAGTTTTTTCCCCGGAGATACCGAGCACAAGGCTGATCAACTGACAGCTGAGCAGGCGATTGAGTTGGCTAAAGAGGCGATGGTTGAAGTCGCTCCTGGAGATCGGCAGGCGATGTATGTCGTGCATGGCGATAAGGCTCACCTGCATGTCCACATCGTATTTTCTGTCGTCGAGCTTGGTGGACGGATCTGGAATCCGCGCATGGATTTTCGACTCTGGGAAGCTGCCGCAGCTCGGCTGGAAGTGAAACATGGCTTGTATCAGGTAACCGTTGGACGGCCTGGTGGGGAGCCGGCTCGGAAAAGGTCGCCAACGGGCAATGAGCTGAATATGGCCATTCGCACCGGGCAGCCCTCAAACCGAATGTTGCTTCAGCAAATAGTCGATGTGGCGTTAGCTGGAAATCCTCCATTTCCTGTTTTCTGGCAGCGCCTGCTCGATGCCGGTGTCACGCCAATCCCCCGTATAGCGAGTACTGGTCGAGTCTCTGGAATCTCGTTTCAGTATGGGGATGGGTTTCCTATGAAAGGAAGTGACCTGGGAAAGGGCTACTCATGGTCGGCGCTCGCCAAACAGCTCAACTTTGCGCCATCGCAGCATCTTCACCTGCTACGGCCTTTCGCGGTTGATCCCGTCGATCCGGGGTCGATACACATGGAGGCCGATCCTTCCGTACCGGCTTTGCCACAAGGGAAGCCTCCAACGCTCAAGCGATTTATTGCCAAGCCTGTCAGTGATCAACGCATCGATTGGGTATGGAGGAACAAGCCAACACGGACCGCATTCATCGAGTCGCCCAAGGTGTGCGTTGCCAGATCCGCCCATCAATCTGTTTACGAGGCAATGGCCGAGCGTTCTCGGCTGCGTGGGGTGAAGCGAGTAGGTGTTACCGGAGGTGAGGTATTCCGCAGGCGGATGTGGTTCGAGCTGGCGCTGCGTGGCATTTCGGTTGTGGGGTATGAACCAACAGAAGCAGATAGATTTCGATTGGAATGGTGGATGAATGAGCAAGCTGAAAATGGCCGAGGAGATGGCTCGGCAGGAGGTCCAACTCCGGACGGAGGAGATGTCTCTGGCCCTGTCCGTAAAGTTGGATGCCATGCGGAGGGCGAAAGTGTCGACCAGCGAGGAACTGGCGGAGGCGATGTACCCGTTGCTTCAGGGCATGACATCACTGGCACTGGAGAACCAGGTGCTGCTCAAGGAAATGCGTGTGTTGATGCGCAACGAGGTTCAGGAAATGAGGGCGGAAATGAGCGAGCTTCGAGCGATGTTGAGGGAGCTCAAAACCCTGTTGAGGTCCTCGTATCCGCAGGTGCAGGACTGAGTCCCGAGCCTCACTTCACGCCCTATATGCGCCGAGCCTCTCGCCTGGGGGAAGCGGCTTTGCTGCGCCAGGGTGTGCATTCTGCGCTCGAAACCGAGGACTTGCAGACCATTATGGACATGGTATGGGAGCTGGATCGCAGGTTTACGCGGTGGACTATCGTGTGCGCTAGACCCGGCAACGAGCCACTCTGCAATTTGACTGCGAGTGAGCAGGTTCACTCTGCTTGGTCCAACTTACAGGTGCTGAACAGCCAGGGCTGCAATGTGCAGTTGTCGCTCTCATCGGCTGACAGCTGGCTGCATCTGGTCAATGTAACTGAGGCGGACCTCTTGGTGCTGAGCGCACGGGGAATCGAGCCGACCATCCAGTTCACCCGGAACGGTGTGACCGAGATCTTCGTTCACGTGAACTATGGATGTGAGCGCCGCGACGTTATGGATGGCTTGGCAGAGCAGGTGCAGATTGGGCTTCAGGCGAGCGTTCGGGTACACACTGGCAGCGTGTCATTCCCATTGCCTGGGTTTGATTGCTGGCATGATGAGCGGCTGCAGGTCTGTAGTGCTTTCAGGCTCACCCCCAAAACGATGGGAATGCAGTTTTCGAGTCAACTGCGGCAGTTGAAGGGCGAGGTGGGCCCACCAAGGATGCTGGGAGCTGTACCCATACAACCTTCTCAGGTCATGGATGAGCAAGCTGAAGGGCTGCTGAATGGGCGACCCCGTCCCCAGTCGGAATTGCCCGCTCCGTGAGTCGTGGGCGACTTTGCAGGGGACGTTCTGCCTCACTCGTTAAAGCAGCCAACCTTCGACAGCCAGGAGGTGGGCTGCCTCCTGGAGATGACCGCGTGATGGGTGGCAGCAGCGCTAAGACGCAGCTCGCCTGTTCTTCTGGCAGTGCGGTTTGAGTCGCTGGAGACGTTGGTAGTTCTCCCACGCGATGTGCGAGAGATCGATATCCAGATGAAGTTGAGCAAGCTTCTCGTATCGTTGGGCAAGGGAGAAATTCTGGCCATAGTTGATGGTCGTGTCGTCGTCCATTGCATGGCCGACGAGTGTCTTGATCATCATCTCCTGCACCCCGGCTTTACGCAGTAGATCAATAAAGGTGTGGCGAAAGCTGTAGAGGCAGTAGCCCATCCCCTTACTGAGGCCGCAGGCGTTGAGGTAACCCAAGTCAGTGATGCCTTGGCCACTGAACCAGCGGGAGGCTGCGCGCGCATGACCATGCCTCCGGTCATAGGGCAACTCGGGGAATAGCGGTTGGAATCGACCGCCCTGTTGGCGCCGCATGGCGACGAAGTCGAGGAAACCAACGGCGATCAGTTGAGGATGCAGCGGTATGTACCGGGCGCTGGCGTCGGTCTTCAAGCGCTGTAGTGGACCTCTGTCAGTGATTCGTATGACGGGGATACCGGACTCCTCGAAGACGTCGCCCGCATTCAGTTGGCACAGTTCGCCAGGACGTGCACCCGTGAGTACGCCAAGCAATGGGAGCCAGAAGCAATAGCTGTATGGCGTCCAGCGGAAGCGATCAGTCGGCTCGGTGGTGTAGACGCGACTGGTGAAGATCGCATTGAGTTCGGTCGTGTCGAACGTAGCGTAATGAGCCGTACTGGGATATTGCCCAGCAAGCTTCACGCTCATATCGAGCTGGCCGAGCTGATACTTGGATTCCTGGCAAAAAACGATGAAACGCTTCAGCAGGTTGAAGTAGCGGTGGATGGTTTCGCCGCTGATATAGCCTTCGATGTTTGCATCGTGAGTCCGTGAGGAATCGATCACTGGAAGACTCAGGGAGTTCTTGTTCTTGAACTTAAGGGAGTCTTTTAGGCTGGTGAGATCATTCGTACACAAAGAGCTCGTCAGGCGATCGGGGCCCAGCAAGTTAATGATCTGCTGCAGTTGTGACCGGTATTTGTAGGTGGAGCCGTACTCCCAGTGCCCAAGAGCTGCGTATTCATGGACCATGGCGTTGGCGGCATATTGCAGCGTCACCTGTTGCGACGGAGCGGGTGTGCTGTGCGGGACGGCGGTGTCTCGTTGAGACTGCCCGGGGAAGGTGCTCAAGTGCTGGGGGTTGTTGAGCAGCGCTTGAATCGTGGCGGCCAGCGTGAGTGGGTCGAGCGTATTGTGCTGCGGGACGGTAAAGGTCAGGGTATTAGTGCATGACATTGCAACTCCTTGGCTCCAAAGTGAGGCCATAAGGAGACTCTTTCTATGACCAAGCCTGGGGCTACCAAGCTTGTGACCCCAATATAAAAACGGTTTTAGCTCTGTCAAGAGAGTATGAGCTTTGCTGCATGTCGATATGCTTTAAAACGGGGCTTGATTATTTTTAAACCTCCGGCTGGCGGAGGTTGTAGAAAAATCAATAAGTAGAAATTTTTTTGCGTGAAGGGGAAAGTAAGGGGCGGCTGAGACCATGGATGCGGCTGATGGTGACGCCGGCACTCTGGCCGGCGCCTGGCATTCCGACGGGTTACTGTGAGTCGTGTTGTTGCTTCAGCCAATCCACCAGTGCCTGGTTATCGGGCTTCTCGGTTGACAGAGTGTTCCGAATAGCGCTCGAGGGGTGTCGTGCCGAGGTGGGGCGACCAGGGCGAAAGCTGCGCTTCTGCAGCGCCAGGTAGCGCTCATAGCTGATATGGCTGAGGTCGAGGTTGAAGCGCAACATCTCCACGGTTTCCTGCTTGAGCTCCATGTTATAGCCATTGCCATACTCGCCGGTCGTCGAGTCATTGGTATGCCCTGTCAGCGCTTGAATACGTGGCTGGTCCACGCCGGTCTGGCGCAGCTGGTTGACGAAGGTGTGGCGTAGTGAGTGGAAGCTGAGCCCATTGCGACGTGGGAAACCACACTGTTGTAGGTAGCCGACCCGTTGCGGGTCGCCACAGAACCAGCGTGAGGCAAGGTGACTGTGAGCCCGGCGAATGTCCGCGCGCATTTCGGGAAACAGCAACTCTTTGCGCGATAAGGCTTCGGCACCGCGTTGCGCGACGAACTCCAGAAAACCTTTCTCGATGAGCACCGAGTGCAGCGGAATGTCCCGTTCACTGCTGGCGTTTTTCAGCAGCTTGTGTGGATGGTTGAGGTTGTGGCGCATGACCCAGATTCCTCCGGGGCTCTGGCAAATATCCTCCAGGGTGAGTTGACAGAGTTCGTTGAGCCGGGAGCCGGTGAACAACCCGAGTAGGGGGAGCCAGAATTTGTGGCTGTCCATCCGCCAACGGGGAACATCGTGGGCAGTGTATACCGGGCCATTGAACAGCATCTGCAGTTCCTGCTGCGTATAGGCGCGACGAACGCGGCTGCTCTTCTTGCGGGCGATTTCCTTGAGCCGAACCGGGCCCGCGATGTCGCGGGCGATCCACTCATTGTCGTAGGCGAAGCGAAACATGCCCTTGGCCAGGTCGAAGTACTTCTTCGCCGTTTTGGCGTGAATGGCTTCATAGCCCCCTTGTGCGATCAGGACGTGGATCGGTGTGTCGTTCAGCTCGCTGATCTGTCGGCGGTTGCGGGGGTACATCAGCAGCACGGTGCGCAGATTGCGAAAGTCTTCGGTGGTGATCGACGCAATGGGGCGCGTAGGCCCCAACAGCTCGCAGACCACTTCCAGGCGTGCGCAGTTGAGAAAGCGCGTGCCTTGATGGGACCACTGGCCGGTCAGCTCCTGCTCGCGCCGGTAGCGCTCCATCAGTTGATGGACACTCATCTGGCCCTCAGTGCGCTGTTCGCTGCGGGGCTGGAAGCCGTTGGCGAACAATGCGCCGAGGGGATTGGCTGGCACCGTATCGGCGTGCGCGCTGGGCAAGGTCCAACTAGCGTCTCGCGTTGAGGCGGCAGCGTCGGGTTGCGTGGGGCGCGGAGGCTGGGGATGGTCGTCATCGGGGCGCAAGCGGCCCCGAATTGCCTCCACGTGCAGACGCAATTCGTGCAGGCTGGGAATGCCTCCGCCAAAGTGCTGGCCCTGCCTCACTAGGTCGGTCAGCCAGTCGAAGCGCTCCAGCACAAAGCCCGCCTTCAGCACAGCCTCGTGCAGATCCTGTGTGTGCAGGTCGAGGGTCAACTGATCCGGCAGTTGGGGGTAGTGCTCGCGCAGCAGTTGAGGCGTGCTGATGTCCAGCCGATGTGCGCCGCCGGTCGCTGGATGCAACCGATGGCTCGGTGTGTCGGAACCGGCCTGGGTGTCTAGACGGCGTAGGTGCTCGTGGTCGCGCTCGCGCAAATCCTGTGGGCGCAGTGGCAGCCAGCGCGGGTCATGGTGAAAGTGCAGGCCGTGTTCCGGAAGCAGGTAGCGACGCAGGGCCTCGAGATGGAAGCTGGCCTGGTAGAGGGGAAGCCATTCACCGCGATCCAGGCAATGTTGAAGCCGCTCGTTCAGCTCCGCCAGGCCTTGCAGGATGAAAGCGGCACGCTGCTCGCCTTCCTGGGGGTTCAGGGTGTGCAGGTCGAACACCTGGGTTTTCAGCATCAGCGGGTAGGCGGCTCCGAGCAGCTCCGGCAAGGGGGCCTGCACTGTGAGCTGGTGCTCGTCACGCAACAGAAAGGTCGGCGTCAGGCGCAGTTGTTCGAGGCGTTGACGGCCGACACTGAGGCTCAGGTCCTGGACCGGGCAGGCGACCTGCGAACTCTGGGGGCGCGCCGACGGACTGGGGGCACTCTGGCGACTCAGTGGCGGAATCGAGCCTTGAATCCGCTGGAGCTCCTGCTGCAGGCCTTCGGCGGTCTTGATGTCGCCCAGACGGAAGCGCAAATCGCGAATGCGCCGAGCGAGATTCAGGGCCAGTTCCCGAGCGTCGTCCAGTGGGACGCCGTCGAGCGACCAGCGAATTTCACGGCCCACGGAGGGAAAGCGTTGTTGCAGGAGGCTGGGCAGGATCAGCCGAAAGGTCAGGCGATCTGCGTGGTCGCGGTACAGGTAATGAGAGAGATGGATCATGGGGTTCAACCTCGTCGTAATTGGAAATTTGCGAGAAATTTCCAGACTCGGTTTGAACCCCTTGATCAGTTAAGTCTTAAAAATCAAGGACTTAACGATTTGATTGGTGGAGCCGGGGGGATTTGAACCCCCGTCCGCCAGCTCTCCGCTATCGGTTCTACATGCTTAGCCAGCTCTACTGAGTTAACTCCGCGCCGCCCGAGTGGCAGGGTGCTTGGAGCGAGCTGTATGAGTTTTAGCCGTTACGTCTACAGCGAACTTGGCGGCGATCCTGTTCTATCTGACAGTCGTTTCGGGTTTACAGGCATCCCCTAGCGACTGCTAGCCGCATTAAGCAGCTAGAGCGTAGTTGTCGTCGTTGGCAACTATAAGTTTGCAGCAGCGAATTTACGAGTTCTGCTACCAGCTCGGCATGCCCCTCAAGTTTTGTTACCGGCGTCGAATCCTAATCGGCCCCAAAACCTTGACAGGTCGACGACCAGTCTACGGCAAAGGGCTGCGAGAGTCCAATCCGCCGCTCATAAACCTTTGACGCCGCTGGGTTTCCCCTCCGGAGGCGGGCTCAGGTCCAGGGGTTTGTCCGGTGCCTTGGCGTTCCGCCCGGGCGCCAGCTGTTTTTCCACGTCGGCCTGGATCGCCTGCAACACCGGTTGCAGGGCGCGCATGTTGTCGCGGACCTCGGGGTAAGGGTGGTCCTTGGCGAAAGCGGCGATGCGTTCCAGCAACTGGGCGCGCACCGGGGCGGGCAGGTGGATGAACAGCTCGGGCATTTCCTTGGCCAGTTCGGCGGAGTAGAGCACCAGGTCCTGGCGCTCGAACTGGGCGGTGAGGCCGAGGTAGTCGAGGGCGCTGCCGGTGAGCATCGCCGCGGCCGCCTTGGTTTCCTGCATGCCCTGCAGGCGCGCGGGGTTGCGCTGCTCGGCCTGGGACAGGGTCATCCAGAATTCGACGGTGAGGGTGAACAGGATCGACTGCTCGCGCAGCGAGTAGCTCATCAGGCCCAGCGCCTCGGCGCCGTAGGGCTGCTTGGCGGCGCGGAAGTCGAAGTACAGGCGCATCAGCTCCTTGAGCTTGAACAGTACTTCGCGGGCCTCGTTCTGGCGGATCTCCAATGGGCTGTAGATGTTCAGCTGCGGGCGGAAGTTTTCCTCGCTGACCATGCGCAGGTAGAGCGGCCCGGTGAATTCGCCGCTGCGTCGCGGCAGGGCGTTTTTCTGGGTTTCCTCGATCTTCTTCAGGGCGTCGATCAGCACCTGGTAGTCGTGGCTGTCCCAGGGCTTCTGGATGTCCGGGATGCGCTGGCCGAGGTAGTAGAGGTCGGCGGCCGCGAGCGGGCGGCCGAGAACCAGTAAAAGGATGGCCAGCGGCCAGAGCAGGCGGCGTGATAGGGTCGGCACGGACTTTCCTTGCGGGGCGCGTGGATCGGCCTAGGTTAGCGATGGCCGGGGCCGCCGTCACCCCGCGCTTCGATTGGGGCGGACGGGATGGCAACGGCGCAGTGGGACGGCTTGCAGGCGGTATTCGAGGATCTCGGCGGCTACGGCGCGCTGGCGCGCCAGGCGGCGCAGGGCGAGGGGCCGCTGGTGGGGCATCTGCAACGGACCAACATCCAGCTTGCGGCGATCCCGGTGTTCACCCGCAAGGGGGTCGCCGAGACCACGGTCAACGACCTGCTGGAGGCGGCACGGGTCTCGCGGCGGACTTTCTACAAGTATTTCGCCGGCAAGCTGGAGGTGCTGGAAAGCATCTACCACAGCGCCGTGCAATTGCTGCTGGCGCGCTTCGGCGGGCTGCGCAGCGAGGCCGGCAGCGACGAGGACTGGTTGCGGGCGATGGTCTCGCTGTTCTTCGACTACCACCTGGCGGTCGGTCCGATCATCCGCATGATGCAGGAGGAGGCCCTGCATGCCGGCTCGCCGCTGGCGGCGCACCGGCAGCGCGCGCACCTGAAGATTATCGAGCTGTGGGCCGAGCGCCTGGGCGCCCAGGGTGCGGCCCACGATGCGCTGACCTACCGGGTGCTGATCTGGGCGATGGAGGCGGCTTCGCTGGAGCTGCTCAATGCCAGCGACCCGCTGGAACTGCCGCGGGTCAAGCGGGTGCTCGGCGACCTGCTGGTGGGTACGCTCTGTCCCAGCACCCAGGCTCCGACGAGACTGCAAGGGTAACAGCCGGGCAGTCGCCGCTCGCGCCTACAGAACCTAGGTTGGGCTCGCAGCCCACCGTGGCCATGCTCTGATGCCCTGTCATAACAACAAGACGGGAGACGTGCGTCCATGTCCGCGACACCCTATCTGCTGCAACCGCCGCTGGCGGTCGGATTCGCCCGGCTGGGCTTCGGCTCTCTCTCGCTGGAGTCGTTGCGCGAACGCTACGCCGCACCCTCCAGCGGCTCGCGCTTCATCGAGCTGGACGGTTTCCCGCTGCACTACCGCGACGAAGGCAGCCGCGACAAGCCGGTACTGGTGATGATCCACGGCGTAGTGGCCTCGCTGCACACCTGGGACGACTGGGTGAAGGCGATGTCGCCGTACTTCCGCATCGTGCGCTTCGACGTACCGGGCTTCGGCCTGACCGGGCCGGGGCGTGACAGCCGTTACTCTGGCGAGCGCATGGTGGCGATCCTCGGCCAGTTGCTCGATTTCCTGAAGATCGACAAGGCCTCGATCGCCGGCAACTCCCTGGGCGGCTATATCGCCTGGAACTTCGCCCTGGCGCAGCCGCAGCGGGTGGAGCGGCTGGTGCTGATCGACCCGGCCGGTTACCAGATGCGCAAGGTGCCGTGGATGATCGCCTCGGCGGCGCTGCCCGGCTCGACCCTGGCGATGCCGCTGTGGATGCCGCGAGCGCTGATCGCCCAGGGCATCAAGGAAGTCTATGGCGAGCCGGGGCGGATCAAGCCGGGGGTGGTCGACCGCTACTACGATCTGAGCCGCCGCCCGGGCAACCGCAAGGGCATGATGGAGATCTTCCGCGTGTTGCTGAAGGTCAACCGCGAGGAACTCGGCACCTCTGGCGAACGCATCGCCCGGATCGTCGCGCCGACCCTGCTGATGTGGGGCGAACGCGACCGCTGGATCTCGCCGAAGCACGTACCGCTGTGGCAACGCGACCTGCCGGGGATCCAGGTGAAGACCTATCCGGGCGTCGGGCATATCCCCATGGAGGAGATTCCCGAGCAGACCGCGGCGGATGCACTGCGCTTCCTGATGGCCTGATCCCAGGCCGTCATGAAGAAGCCCGCGCTGGTCAGTCGCGGGCTTTTTAATGCGTGGACGAAGGGCCGAAATACCAGGCAGGGCAGGGAAACGATGCATGCCCCTCTCGCGGCGCGGAGGGGCGGCGAGGAGGGTCAGGCGGCCTTCGGTTCCGGTTCGAACTGGTCGCGGTACTGCTCGATGAGGTGCAGGTTATTGTGCTGCCAGGGGTGGAAGTCCTTCTTGTAGAAGTCCAGGTACACGCCCACCAGCGAGCGGAACACGCCGTCCTTGCCCCACAGCCACTTGATGCCGTCGCGCCAGACCTTGAAGTTCCACAGCAGGCCGTCGCGCTTGAGCATGTGGACCAGGCCCTTGGTGGTGTCGAGGGCGAAGAAGAAGGTGCCCTGGACCATCGCCCGGCGGCGCAGCCTGGCCTTGCCGTTGACCAGCATGAACACGTCGTAGGCCACCGCCTTGTGCTCGGTTTCCTCCAGTGCGTGCCAGCGCCACAGGCGGGCCATGGTCGGGTCGGCGCCTTCCAGCCACCTGGGGTTGCTCAGCAGGCCGTCGGCCATGATCGCGGTGAGGTGCTCCAGGGCCGCGGTGGCCGCCAGTTGCCGCGACGGGTGCAGTTTCTGCTGGGCGAAGCGGATGCGCCGCTTGGCGCCGCCTTCCAGGCGGTCGATGTCGTAGCCGAGGGCGCGCAGGCGGTCGCTGTAGACCAGGTGCTCGCGGCTGTGGTGGCCTTCCTGGCCGATGAAGCCACGGATCTGTTGCTTCAGCGCCGGGTCCTCGACCCGTTCGCGGTAGTGGCGCACGGAGTCGATGAAGAAGCGCTCGCCATCGGGGAACAGCACCGACATGGCGTTGAACATGTGGGTCTTGAAAGCGTCGCCGCTGTGCCAATGGCGCGGCATCGGATCGGGCAGGTCGAAGTCCAGATGACGCGGGCGGATCTCCAGACCTTCGGGGGTGGTGCTGGCCATAGCGGCTCCCTGTGATGGTGAAGGACCATGGGATCGACTATCGCTTGCGGGGGATAGCCTCACAAGGTTATCTTCTGCCAACTTTCCGGTCATATCCGGCCAGCGGTCAGAACAATAAACAGCCATGAAACAACCGCTCAATTTCACCGCCGAACTGGTGCCGGTGGCCTATGCCGAGGCACTCCTCGATCTTGTCGCGGAGTACGGCGTATCCCGCCAGGCGCTGTTCGACGCTGCGCGGGTGCGTCCCGAGGTGCTGGACAGCCCGAACGGCCGCCTGTCCTTCCTCGACTTCAACCAGCTCACCTACAGCGCCCAGGCCCTGTGCGGCGAGCCGGCGCTGGGGCTGGTGCTCGGCCAGCGCCTGAACGTCTCCGCCCACGGCATCCTCGGCTACGCGGTGCTGTCCAGCGCCAACCTGGGCAAGGCCATCCAGTTCGCCCTCAAGTACTACCGGGTGCTCGGCCTGGCCTACGAACTGGAACTGGTGCTCGATGACGGCCGCGCCGAGTTGCGCGCGGTGGAGTCGATGCCGCTGGGCGCCGCTTCGGTGTTCGCCGCCGAGGGCCTGATGGCGACGCTGTATTCCATCGCCTGCTTCCTGGTCGGCGAGCCGTTGCAGGACGTGCGGGTCGGCTTCGCCTATCCGCCGCCGGCCCATGCCCGGCGCTACGCCGAGGTGTTCGGGGTGGCCGCGGAGTTCGAGCAGCCCTGGCACTGGCTGAGCATGCCCAGCGAGTACCTGGAACGACCGATGGCGCTGGCCAACCCGGCCACGGTGCAGATGTGCGAGCAGCAGTGCGAGGCGCTGCTGGCCACCCTGGACGTCCAGGAAGGCCTGCTGACCCGTGTGCGCCGCCTGCTGCTGGCGCGTCCCGGCGACTTCCCCGATCTCGAACAGGCCGCCCGCGAACTGCACACCAGCGGGCGCAGCCTGCGCCGGCACCTGTCGTCGTTGGGCACCACCTACCAGCAGGTCCTCGACGATGTGCGCAAGCGCCTGGCCCTGCAATACCTGACCACCACCCAGCTACCGCTGTACGAGATCGCCCTGCTGCTCGGCTTCAACGATTCGTCGAACTTCCGCCGGGCGTTTCGCAAGTGGACCGGCAAGCTGCCCAGCGACTACCGCGAAGCGCCCTGAGCCGACGCCGGCGATCCTCGGCAGCGGATGGATGTGCCATTCTTGGCGTTTCATAGAAATCCATGGCGCGCTTGCCGCGCCGACCGTGATCGGAGTCTTGCATGTCGACATCCCCCGCGCTGATCCGCGAAACCTTTCCCGTCGGGCCTTTGCAGTGCAACTGCACCATCATTGGCGATCCGCTGACCAGGAAGGCCATCGTCGTCGATCCGGGCGGCGACCACGAACTGATCCTGCAGCGCCTCGACCGCCTCGGCCTGCAGGTGGTCAGCATCATCCATACCCACGCGCACCTGGATCACTTCCTCGCCTCCGGCGAGATGAAGAAGCGCACCGGCGCCAGCCTGCACCTGCACAAGGACGACCAGTTCCTCTGGGACAACCTGGAGATGCAGTGCCAACTGTTCGGCGTGCCCTACACGCCGGTGCCGGCCCCGGACCGCTGGCTGGCCGACGACGAGGAACTGGCCTGCGGTTGCGGAGTGGCACTGCACACGCCGGGGCATACGCCGGGCTCGATGAGTTTCTGGTTCCCCCGGGCGAAGCTGCTGATCGCCGGCGACACCCTGTTCCGCCGTGGCATCGGCCGCACCGACCTGTGGGGCGGCGACTCGGCGGCGATCCAGCGTTCGATCAGGCAGCGTCTGTACAGCCTCGACGAGGACGCCACGGTGGTCGCCGGCCATGGCCCGGACACCACGCTGGGCGAAGAGATGCGCGAGAACCCCTTCGTCAGGGGCTGAAAAGGATTTTTCCGAGCATCGGGAATTTTGCCACTTGGCTATGCTCTAAGATATCGGCCGCCCCTCACGCAGGGGCGTTTCAGTACCTCGAGGAGTAGTTTTCCCATGTTCACCTCCCGTTGCCTGCCTCTGGCCGCAGCCGTCACCGCACTGGCGCTGCTCGCCGGTTGTGCCAACAACAACCCCTACGACACGCAAAGCCAAAGCCAGGGTGGCATGAGCAAGACGGCCAAGTACGGCGGACTGGGTGCGCTGGCCGGCGCCGTCGCCGGCGCCGCGATCGACCACAACAACCGTGGCAAGGGCGCGCTGATCGGCGCTGCCGTTGCCGGCGCGGCCGCCGCGGGTTATGGCTACTACGCCGACAAGCAGGAAGCCGAGCTGCGTCGGCAGATGGAAGGCACCGGCGTGGAAGTGCAGCGCCAAGGTGACGACATCAAGCTGATCATGCCGGGCAACATCACCTTCGCCACCGATTCGGCGAACATCGCCCCGAGCTTCTACGCGCCGCTGAACAACCTGGCGAACTCGTTCAAGCAGTACAACCAGAACACCATCGAGATCATCGGTTACACCGACAGCACCGGCAGCCGCCAGCACAACATGGACCTGTCCCAGCGTCGTGCGCAGAGCGTGGCCGGCTACCTGACCGCCCAGGGCGTCGACGGCACCCGCCTGAGCACCCGCGGCATGGGCCCGGACCAGCCGATCGCGAGCAACTCCACTGCCGACGGTCGCGCGCAGAACCGGCGCGTCGAGGTCAACCTGCGACCGGTTCCGGGCGCCCAGGGCCCGGCGCAGACCCAGCCGCAGTACTGATCGCGGCCTGGACGAAAAAGCCCGCCATTCGGCGGGCTTTTTCATGGGCGCTGGTCGGCGCTCTTCGTCCTACGCCTTGGCGTTACCGGGAAACTCGCGGTGCAGGCTGTCGAGCAACTGGTCCTTGCGCTCCCACAGCTGGTTGACCCATTGCTGGAATTCCGCGCGGTAGCCGGCGTCCTGGTCGTAGCTCTTGCCGACGAACTGGCGCGGAATCTCCAGTTCCTCGAAGCGCACCACGACGTCCTTCAGGCGTCCGGAAAGCAGGCACCAGAAGGTCGGGCTGCCGTCCGGGTAGTGGATGGTCACGTTGACCAGGGTCTTCAATTGCTCGCCCATGGCGTCGAGGACGAAGGCGATACCGCCGGCCTTGGGCTTGAGCAGGTGGCGGAACGGCGACTGCTGCTCGTCGTGCTTGGCGCGGGTGAAACGGGTGCCTTCGAGGAAGTTGAACACCGCTACCGGGATGCGGCTGAACTTGGCGCAGGCCTTGCGCGTGGTCGCCAGGTCCTGGCCTTTCTTCTCCGGGTGCCTGGCCAGGTAGGCCTTGCTGTAGCGCTTCATGAAGGGGAAATCGAGGGCCCACCAGCACAGGCCGATGATCGGGACCCAGATCAGTTCCTGCTTGAGGAAGAAGCGCAGCAGCGGGATGCGTCGGTTCAACTGGTATTGCAGGACGAGGATGTCGACCCAGCTCTGGTGGTTGCTGGTGACCAGGTAGGAGTGTTGGTACTCCAGGCCCTCCAGGCCCTGGACGTTCCAGCGGGTGCGCTGGACCAGGTTCATCCAGCCCTTGTTGCAGGCGATCCAGCCTTCGGCGATCAGGCTCATGATCTTGCTGCACAGGCGCTGGGCGGCGGCGAACGGCAGGAGCAGCTTGACCAGGGTCATGCCGAACAGCAGGCAGGCCCAGCACAGGGTGCTGGACACCAGCAGCAGGCCGGCCAGGGAGCCGCGCAGGAAATGGGGGAGAAACGACAGCATCAAGGAGTCCTTGTACGTAGGCGCCCGGCCAGGGCCGGGCGCGTGGAGCGGGGCGTGGTCCCGCCGTTCACATGGCACATCCTCGTGCCTGGCCGAAGCCAGTGCCGCCCACTGGGCGGCGTTCCTTCAGGCCGGGGCCTGGGCGTCCGCCTGGATGGCGGTGAGGGCGATGGTGTAGACGATGTCTTCCACCAGCGCGCCGCGCGACAGGTCGTTCACCGGTTTGCGCAGGCCTTGCAGCATCGGCCCGACGCTGACGCAATCGGCGCTGCGCTGCACCGCCTTGTAGGTGGTGTTGCCGGTGTTCAGGTCGGGGAAGATGAACACCGTGGCCTGCCCGGCCACCGGGCTGTTCGGCGCCTTCTGGCGGCCGACGCTGGCGATGGCGGCGGCATCATACTGCAAGGGTCCGTCGATCAACAGGTCGGGGCGCTGCTCGCGCGCCAGGCGGGTGGCCTCGCGAACCTTGTCGACATCCACCCCGGAACCGGAGTCGCCGGTGGAGTAGCTGATCATCGCGACCCGTGCCGGGATGCCGAAAGCCTGCGCCGACGCGGCACTCTGCACGGCGATCTCGGCCAGGTCACTGGCCGAAGGATCGGGATTCACCGCGCAATCGCCGTAGACTAGCACCTGGTCCGGTAACAACATGAAAAACACTGACGACACCAGGTTGTAGCCGGGCGCGGTCTTGATCAGTTGCAGCGCCGGGCGGATGGTGCTGGCGGTGGTGTGGATGGCGCCGGAGACCAGGCCGTCGACCTCGTCCAGGGCAAGCATCATGGTCGCCAGGACCACGCTGTCCTCCAGTTGCTGCTCCGCCATCGGCGCGTTCAGCCCCTTGCCCTTGCGCAGCTCGACCATCGGTTCGACGTAGCGCTGCCGCACCAGGTCAGGGTCGATGATCTCCAGGCCTTCCGGTAGCACGATGCCCTGGGCCTGGGCCACCGCCTGGACCTCGTCCGGCTTGGCCAGCAGCACGCAGCGGGCGATGCCGCGCGCCTGGCAGATCGCCGCCGCCTGTACGGTGCGCGGCTCGCTGCCCTCGGGCAGGACGATGCGCTTGCCGGCCTTCTGCGCGCGTTGCACCACCTGGTAGCGGAACGCCGGCGGCGACAGGCGCAGCTCGCGCGGCGTGCCGCAGCGCTGCTTGAGCCATTCGAAATCGATGTGCCCGGCGACGAACTCGGTGACCCGCTCGGCGCGCTCGCGGTCGTCCACCGGGATTTCCTTGTTCATCCGGTTCAGGTTGGTCGCGGTGTCGTAGGAGCCGGTGGCCACCGACAGCACCGGCAGGCCGCCCTGCAGGGCGCCGCGGCAGAGTTCCATGATCCGCGGGTCGGGCGGGAAGTCGCTGCACAGCAGCAGGCCGGCCAAGGGTACGCCGTTCATCGCGGCCAGGCTGGCGGCGAGGATGATGTCGTCGCGGTCGCCGGGGGTCACCACCAGCACGCCGGGCTTGAGCAGTTGCACGGTGTTGGGCACGGCGCGGGCGCATAGCACGATCTTCTGCACCCGGCGCTGCTCATAGTCGCCGGCGTTGATCACCCGTGCGCTGAGCAGGTCGGCGATGTCGCGGGTGCGCGCGGCGTTGAGTTCGTCCTGCCAGGGAATGCAGCCGATCAGGCGGAAGTCGTCGCGCAGCAGCGGCGAGTGTTCGGTGAGGCGCCGGGCGAAGTCCGCCACGCCGTCCTCGGCGTCGGCCGCGTCGGCCTCGCCGCGGACCTTGTTGAGGATCACCCCGAGCACCTTCGGATCGCGCGGGCCGCCGAACAGCTGGGCCTGGATCTCGATACGGTCGGTCAGTTCGGTGAGCGTCTCGTTTTCCGGCGCGGAGACCAGGATCACCTCGGCGTCGAGACTCTTTGCCAGGTGGAAGTTGACCCGCGCGGCGTAGCTGGCGTGACGGGTCGGTACCATGCCTTCGACGATCACCACGTCCTTGTCGGCGGCGGCGCGCTGGTAGAGGCTGATGATCTCTTCGAGCAGTTCGTCCAGTTGGCCGTCGCCGAGCATGCGCTCGACCTGGGCCAGCGGCAGCGGCTTCGGCGTATCCAGGCCGTGGGTGCGCGCCACCAGTTCGCTGGAGCGCTCCGGGCCGAGGTCGCCGGGATGCAGTTGGGCGATGGGTTTGAAGAAGCCAACCTTCAGCCCGGCGCGTTCCAGGGCGCGAAGCAGGCCGAGGCTGATCGAGGTGAGGCCGACGCCGAAACCGGTCGGGGCGATGAAGAAGGTATGCATCTGGGCTCCTTAAGCCGTGCGTTTGGCCACGCCGCCTGGTTGGGCGGGGGCGTCGATCCAGTTCAGTCGAGCAGGGCCAGCGTGTCGAGGGCGATCTGCCGCTCTTCGTTGGTCGGGATCACCAGTACCCGCGGATGCCCCGCGGCCTGGATCGGCCCGGCGACGCCGCGCACGCAGCGGGCGTTGGCCTCCTGGTCGAGGCGCAGGTCGAACAGCCGCAGGTGGGCGGCGGTCTTGGCGCGCACCAGCGGCGAGTTCTCGCCGATGCCACCGGTGAAGATCACCCCGTCCAGTTGCGGCAGGGCGCAGCTCATCGCCGCCAGGGACTTGGCCAGGCGGTAGCAGAACACCTCGATCGCCAGGGCCGCGCCGGGGTGGCCCTGCTCGCGCTCCTGCTCCAGGGTGCGCATGTCGTTGGACAGGTCGGAGAGGCCGAGCAGGCCACTTTCGTTGTTCAGCATCGAGTCGATGCGCTCCAGGCTCCAGCCCAGGGTCCGCGCCAGGTGGCTGTGCAGGTTGGGGTCGACGTCGCCGCTGCGGGTGCCCATTACCAGGCCTTCCAGCGGGGTCAGGCCCATGCTGGTGTCGAGGCTCTGGCCGTTGACGATGGCGCAGGTCGAACTGCCGTTGCCGAGGTGGGCGCTGAGCCAACTGCTGTCGCCGACCGCCAACCCGGCCATTTCCGCGGCGCGGTGGCTGACGTAGCGGTGGCTGGTGCCGTGGAAGCCGTAGCGGCGTACGCCATGCTCGCGGTAGAGGGCTTCCGGCAGGGCGTAGCGGTAGGCGTGCTCCGGCAGGCTCTGGTGGAAGGCGGTGTCGAACACGGCGACGTGGGGCAGCTTGGGAAACAGCGTCATCGCTGCCTCGATGCCTTGCAGGTTGGCCGGGTTGTGCAGCGGCGCCAGCGGCGCGGTGGCCCGGATCGCCTCGACCACCCGGTCGTCGATGCGCGTGGCATGGGTGAACAGCTCGCCGCCATGCACCACCCGGTGGCCGATGCCGTGGAGCTTGCCGCCCGCGGCGTTCTGCACCATCGGCAGCAACTGGGCGAGGGCGGCGCGGTGGTCGGCGTTGGGAATCATCAGGCTGTCGCTGTCGCCGCCGCGCTTCCAGCGCAGCACCGCATCGCGGCTGCCCAGGCGCTCGGCGAGGCCGTGCAGGGGAAACAGGGAGTGGGCCTCGTTGACCAGGGCGAACTTGATCGACGAACTGCCGCAGTTGATCACCAGTATGTTGCGTGAGGGCATCACTGCTCCTTGGTCTGCTCTTCTTCTTCCCGGGCACACCAGCCGCAGCGAAATTCGCGGCCGAGCTGTCTGTGCCGCTCGTTTTCGTCAAGGACCCAGGCGCGCGATTGCCAGGGCGGTTGGTGGCGCAGGTGTTGAGTATGGCCACAGGACAAGACTGCCACCCAATGGCCTTCCTCGTCCTGATGAAAATCAATCACCCGCGACGGCGCTCGCGCGCCCCGTTCATCAGGGGCGCGGTCGCTTTCGGGGCTATTGATGCGTACACTTACGCATTCATCTTCTTTATCGAAAAGGTTTCGAACCATGCAGATCGCGGCCAACAAGGCGGTTTCCATCGACTATACCCTGACCAACGACGCCGGGGATGTCATCGACAGTTCCGCTGGTGGCGCGCCGCTGGTCTACCTGCACGGTGCCGGCAACATCATCGTCGGCCTGGAGAAGGCCCTGGAAGGCAAGAACGTCGGTGACGAACTGAGCGTCGCCATCGAGCCGGAAGACGCCTATGGCGAATACAGCGCCGAACTGGTCGCGACCCTGACCCGCGAGATGTTCGAAGGCGTCGACGAACTGGAAGTCGGCATGCAGTTCCACGCCTCGGCTCCGGACGGCGGCATGCAGATCGTCACCATCCGCGACATCGACGGCGACGACGTGACCGTCGACGGCAACCATCCGCTGGCCGGCCAGCGCCTGAACTTCAAGGTCAAGGTAGTCGACGTGCGCGAGGCCAACGCCGAGGAAATCGCCCACGGCCACATCCATGGCGAAGGCGGTCACCACCACTGATCGGCGTTCATTCGCCGATTGATGGCCTGGGCCGTCCGCCGGCGGAACTGCTAAGCTGGTATAGCGAAAGGCGCCTGTGGGCGCCTTTCGCGTCATGCGCCATGCCTGGGCTCTTTACCCCGTCCCTGGGGATGCGCCGCAGCCAGGGTTCTTGCCCGGTGCGGGGCTTGGCACGTTGTGTCGCTGAATGCGCAAGGAGTACGTCATGAGTGCCTTTCACGATCTCACCCTGCAGGGGTTGGATGGACAGGACCTGCCGCTTTCCCCGTTCAAGGGCAAGGTGCTGCTGGTGGTCAATGTCGCCTCCAAATGCGGCCTGACACCCCAGTACGCCGGCCTGGAGAATCTCTACCAGACCTACCGCGAGCGCGGTTTCGCGGTGCTCGGCGTGCCCTGCAACCAGTTCGCCGGGCAGGAGCCGGGCAGCGAGGCGGATATCCAGTCCTTCTGCAGCCTGAACTATGGCGTCAGCTTCCCGATGAGCGCCAAGGTCGAGGTCAACGGCAGCGCGCGGCATCCGCTCTATCGCCTGCTGGCGGGCGAGGGCGCGGAGTTTCCCGGCGACATCACCTGGAACTTCGAGAAATTCCTGCTCGGTCCCGACGGTCGCGTGCTGGCGCGTTTCAGCCCGCGCACGGCGCCGGACGATCCGGCCCTGGTGCAAGCCATCGAGAAGGCCCTGGGTTGATCTCCCGCGGGACGCGTTCGCGTCCCGCCGCTTCCTTTCCTGTCTTGCGCCGCTTCATGACGCAACGCGATAAGCCCCTGCCTGTAACGCCTGATCACCGCCGTTGATAATGCTGGGCGGACGAGACGACCGGTCATATTCTCTCGTTCCATGACTAGCAACCGACTCGACAAGCGCGAACTGATCCTGGCCAAGGGCTCCGAGGTCATGACCCGGCGTGGCTACCACGGCACCGGGGTGCTGGAGATCGTCCAGGCCGCGCGCATCCCCAAGGGCTCCTTCTATCACTACTTCGACAGCAAGGAAGCCTTCGCCCAGCAGGCCCTGGAGCACGTCTACGCGCCGCGCCTGGCGCGCTACGCCCAGGCCCTCGGCGACAGCCGCTTCAGCCCGCGCGAGCGGGTGCTGCGCTACTACGGCGAGCTGCTGGAGCACTTCGCCCGCCAGGAAAAGCCCGAATACCACTGCTTCATCGGCAGCCTGAGCTTCGAGATGGCCGAGCTGTCGCCGCCGATCGCGGCCAAGGTCGAGTCGATCCTGCAGGCTTCCGCGCAAATCCTCCAGGACTGCCTGGAGCAGGCGCGCGAGGCCGGCGAACTGGCCGCCGACGAGGACTGCGCGAGCCTGGCCGGCTTCATCGGCTTCGCCTGGCAGGGCGCCCTGGCGCGCTTCAAGGTCGGCGCCGGCCTCGCTCCGCTGAATGCTTTCATGTCGCGCCTGGAGCTGCTGCTCCGCGCCTGATACCTGCCCGAACCTCCCATTCCCCCTCAGGAGTCCGTCCATGAGTGCCCCCGTAGAAGCCCTGTTCCAACCGTTCCGTCTCGGCGCCCTGGAGCTGCCCACCCGTGTGGTGATGGCGCCGATGACCCGCAACTTTTCCCCGGGCGGCGTACCCAACGCCAAGGTCGTCGAGTACTACCGCCGGCGCGCCGCCGCCGGCGTCGGCCTGATCGTCAGCGAAGGCACAACGGTCGGCCACAAGGCCGCCAACGGCTATCCGAACGTGCCGCGCTTCTATGGCGAGGACGCCCTGGCCGGCTGGAAGCAGGTGGTCGACGCGGTGCATGCCGAGGGCGGGCGCATCGTTCCGCAGCTCTGGCACGTCGGCAGCGTTCGGCGCCTGGGCGTGGAGCCGGACGCCAGCGTGCCCGGCTACGGCCCGATGGAGAAGGCCAAGGACGGTAAGGTGCTGGTCCACGGCATGAGCAAGGCCGACATCCAGGACGTCATCGCCGCCTTCGCCCAGGCCGCCCGCGACGCCCAGGCGATCGGCATGGACGGGGTGGAGATCCACGGCGCCCACGGCTACCTGATCGACCAGTTCTTCTGGGAAGGCAGCAACCAGCGGGACGACGAGTACGGCGGCAGCCTGGCCAATCGCTCGCGCTTCGCCGTCGAGCTGGTGCGGGCGGTGCGCGCGGCGGTCGGCGCGGATTTCCCGATCATCTTCCGCTTCTCTCAATGGAAGCAGCAGGACTATTCCGCGCGCCTGGTGGAAACCCCGGAGGGCCTGCGCGAGTTCCTCGCGCCGCTGGTGGAGGCCGGCGTCGATATCTTCCACTGCTCGACCCGCCGCTTCTGGATTCCCGAGTTCGAAGGCTCGGAACTCAACCTGGCCGGCTGGACCCGCGAGCTGACCGGCAAGCCGACCATTACCGTGGGTAACGTCGGCCTGGACGGCAGCGAGTTCCTGCAATTCTTCGGCAAAACCGACGAGGTGGCGCAGCCGGCGAGCATCGACGGCCTGGTGGAGCGCCTGGACAAGGGCGAGTTCGACCTGGTCGCGGTGGGCCGCGCGCTGCTGGTGGATCCGGAGTGGGCGGTGAAGGTCCGCGAGGGGCGTATCGGCGACATCAAGCCGTTCAGCCGCGAGGCCCTGGCCAGCCTGGTCTGAAGGCGCGTCCGCGACGCACCGGCCCGGCGCCGCGCCGGCAAGCAGATCCCACCCCTCGGGGTGGGATTTTTCATGGCCGTGATTTTTTCCGAAAACCCGCCGTGCGGCCGGCTGACTTCAAAGTCCGAAACGGGCATTGTATGACCGCCAACACAACAATAGGCCGAGAAACGGCCAGAGGAGCGAATCCATGCGTATCGGCCTGGTGGTCGACGCGACCTGCGACCTGCCGCCCGAATTCCTCGCCGCCCACGGCATCCGCGTGATGCCGATCGGGATCCGCCTGGGCGAGCAGCGGCTCATCGATCGACGCGACCCCGACACCACCCTGAGCTTCTACCGCGACCACCTGGCCAAGGTCGGTAGCAAGGACGGCAGCCAGCCGCTCTCCGCCGCCGAGTTGCAACAATGGTTCCTCGACGAACTGGTGACCGACTTCGACTACGTGGTCTGCCTCACCGTCGACAGCCTGCGCAGTCCGATCTTCGAGCACGCCACCCAGGCCTCCTTCGGCCTGCTCCAGCACTACCACGAGCGCCGCCACGCGGCCGGCATCGCCGGTCCCTTCACCCTGCGCGTACTCGACAGCCACTCGGTGTTCGCCGGCATCGCCTGCCTGGCGGCCGAGGGCACGCGCCTGCTGGCGCAGGGCAGCCACCCCAACGCGCTGCGTACGCGCCTCGAACAGCTCAGCCAGCAGACCTGCACCTACCTGGTCGCCGATGACCTGGGCCACTTGCGCCGGCGCGGCTTCCAGAAGGGTGATCGCAGCGGTTTCGTCGACCGGGTCAAGGGCGCAGCGCTGGGGTTGGGCTCGCTGCTCGACGTCAAGCCGGTGTTCAGCCTGGCCGATGGCGAGGACAAACCGGTGGCGCTCTCGCCGAGCTTCGAGAAGTCGGCGGAGAAGCTGTTCGGCTATGCCCTGGCGCGGGTACAGGCGGGTGAGCTGCTGGCACCGCAACTGGGTCTCAGCTATGCCGGCGATCCGACCGCGCTGCGCGACCTGCCGGGCTTCGCCGCGTTGGAGAACGCCTGCCGCGAGCGCGACATCCACTTGCACCTGGGCATGCTCAGCCCTACCGGCGGCATCAATCTGGGCGCCGGGGCCATGAGCCTGGGCTTCATCGCCACGCCGAAAGCCTTTGCCTGAGAGCTACTCGCGGCTGCGTGGCAAGGCCCCGCCATCCTCTGCCGGCGGCCGCTCGGGCTTCGACCGAGCGGGCTGGACCAGCGGACTGGCGCAGGCGTCTTCCAGGTAGTTCTGGAAGTGCTCGACGATACTGTCCCAACCTTGCCGGCTGGCGTGTTGGCGGGCGTTGAGACGGACCCGGCGCAGGCGTTCCTGGTCGTCCAGCAGCCAACTGGCGACTTCGACGAAGCCGCTCTTGTCGCCCGGCGCGGCGAGCACGCCGTTGTGCCCATGGCGGATGTGCTGGCCGGCGGCGGCCTGGTCGAAGGCGACCACCGCGAGGCCGGCGGCCTGGGCTTCGAGGACCACGTTGCCGAAGGTCTCCGACAGGCTTGGGAAGAGGAACAGGTCGCCCGAGGCGTAGTGGGCGGCCAGGGTTTCGCCGCGCTGGACGCCGCAGAACAGCGCTTCGGGCAGGTCCCGTTCGAGGTGCCTGCGCTCCGGCCCGTCGCCCACCAGTACCAGGCGCAGCTTCAGCTGCGGATGGGCGGCGCAGAGCGCGCGGAAGGTGCCGCCGAGCAGGCCGAGGTTCTTCTCTGCCGCCAGCCGGCCGACGTGCAGCACGGCGATGTCCTGTTCGCCCAGGCCCCAGCGCCGGCGTAGTTCGGGATCGCGCCGGGAGGGATGGAAGAGTTGGCTGTCGACCCCGCGGGAGAGCAGGTTGAGACGTTCGAAACCGCGCCGCTGCAATTCCATGCGCTGGCTGCCGCTGGGCACCAGGGTCATCTGCGTGCGGTTGTGGAACCAGCGCAGGTAGCCGGTGACCAGCCGGGTCAGCGGACCGAAGCCGTAGTGCTCGCTGTACTGCTGGAAGTTGGTGTGGAAGCCGCTGACCGCCGGGATGCCCAGGCGCCGCGCGGCGCGCAGGGCAGAGAAGCCGAGCGGGCCTTCGGTGGCGATGTAGAGCACGTCCGGGCGCTGGCGCTTCCAGCAGCGCAGCAGCTTGTGCAGGCTCGACATGCCCCATTGCAGGCCGGGGTAGCCGGGCAACGGCCAGCCGCGGGTCAGCACCAGCTCGGCGTCGCTGCGCCGGCCGTCGTCGCCGGGCTGGCGCGGGCGCACCACCTGGACCCGATGGCCAAGCTGCTGGAGACCGGCATGCAGGCGACCCAGGGTATTGGCGACGCCGTTGACTTCCGGTGGGTAGGTTTCGCTGATCAGGGCGATGCTTAGAGGTCTGCTCATGACGTCAGTGTCGACCGACGCCGTGTAGCGGATGTGAAGTTTTGGTGACGCTTGCGTGACGGCGCCCCTGTCGGGGCGCCGTGGATTTCAGCGTTGCAGCAGGCGTGGGTTCTCCTCGCCGAAGATCTGCTTGCGCAGGGCCTTGAGGCGTTCGTCGATGGCGGCGTGACGCTGCTCCTCGTCGTCGACGCTGGCGAGCACCTCGGCGATCACCTTGTCCGACTCTTGCGCGTATTCGCGCAGTTGCTCTTCCTCGCCAGGCGTCGGCGCTTGCTGCTGGACGGAGGCGTTGTCCTTGAGCGCCATCCAGATCTCGAAGTCGAGCGCCTCGCGGCGCCTGGCATCGGCCTCCACATAGGGCGTCAGACGCTGGATCTCCTCGAAGGTCTGGCGCGGATCGGCGCCGACCGCCACCTCGCGCTTGAGCTGTTCGATCAGGCCTTCGGCGGCCTGCTTGCGTTCGATCTCGGACATCTGCCCGGCGTTGCGGCCGAACTCGCCGAGTTGCTGTTCCAGGTTGTCGGGAGCGGTGGCTGTATTCATCTCGGGGGCTCGGGAAGGAATGGAAGGTTTTGCCGCCGGTGTGTCCTGCGGGGGAGACGCGAAGGGCGCGACGGGCGCCGGCTCCGATGGGTAAAGCAACAGGACGGCGCCGATGGCCGTGCCGCAGAGCAGCAGGGCCAGCAAGGTCCAGGTCAGGGTAGGTCTCATGCGATGGACTCCTCGCTTCAGGTCGCTGCGATGTCGAGCAATGGATCGCTCCTGCTCGGCTTGCCGGTCTCGACGTGTCCGGCCAGGCGGCGGAGATAGTTGGCTTCCGTATTGCTGGCGGTCACGCTGAGGTCGTACCAGCCCTGGCTGCTGCGTAACAGCCACACTTCACTGATCGCCTGGTTCGGTTCGAGTTCATAGCGACGGCTGCCCTCCCGGGTATAGGCCGGGTTCGGCGTCACCGTCACGCTGCACGGCAGGCGGCCGAGATTGCGGATGTTCAACTGCAGGTTGCCGTTGCGTTGATAGGTGACCGATACCTCGGGCCGCGCCATCTGCGCGGCGAGATGCAGGTTGCCGTGGAACTCGCGGAAGAAGCCGTTGGGGCCGTGCACCTCGAAGGCGTAGCGGCCGTTGGCGTCGAGCAGGTCGTCGAGTTCGTCGTTGAGGGTCCGGCCCAGTTCCTCTCCGCTTTCCTGGACCACCGGATAGCTGGTCACGGTATAGAAGCGCGGATTGCCGACTTCCCGCGGCTGCACCTGGAATACCGCAGCGGAGTGTCCCTGCGGATTGCCCGGCAGGCTCATGCCGTAGTTGCCCAGGGTCAGGCGCAGCTTGCCGGCGGCGATATCGAGGGCCAGCGTGGCGTGCAACTGGTAGGGCACCGCGAGGGTAGGGCGCTGGCCCTTTTCCTGGCCGGGCAGGCTCTTCGGCTCGTAGGACCAGTACTTGGGGCTGGGCCGGTAGAACTGCTGCCAGTAGGCGTCCTCCTTGCGCGCGTCGCTCTGCGGGACGTTGGTCAGGTCGGGGGCGACCTGGGTATCGCCTGCGCCCTGGAAGTCGAACAGCGAAGTCAGGTCGCCGCAGACGGCACGCCGCCAGGGCGAGATGTTTTCCTCGACGACGCCGAAGCGGCGTTCGAGGAAGCGCAGCACCGAGGTATGGTCGAACACTTCGGCGCTGACCTTGCCGCCCTTCGACCAGGGCGAGATGGCGATCAGCGGGACGCGGTGGCCGAGCCCGATGGGCAGCCCGCTGGATGCCTCGATCTCGCCGGCGGTGCTGACCGTGGAAAGGCCGACGCCATCCTTCCACGGCGGCACCGGGGCGCTGGCGTGGTCATAGAAGCCGTCGCCCTCGTCGTAGTTGAGGATGAACACGGTCCTGGCCCAGACCTCGGGGTTGCTGGTCAGCGCCTCGAGCACCCGGGTCACGTAGTACTCGCCGAACGAGGGGCCCCACCAGGGATGCTCGCAGTAGCAGTAGGGCGCGACGATCCACGACACCTGCGGCAGCGTGTTCTCCTGCACATCCTTGCGCAACTGGTCGACGCCGCGGGCGAGCATGGCGCGCTGCCAGAGGTCCGAATCGCGCGGAGCGTTCTTGAAGTTCCTGAACCAGGCGAGGGCGTTGCAGTCGTAGTTGTTCTGCTCCTGGAGCCGGTATTTCCAGTAGGCGTCGACGTACAGGTACCAGAGTGACGAGGAGCGGTAGCCGCCTTCCTGGTAGACCCGCCAGTCCACGCCAGCGGCGCTTAGCCGCTCGGGATAGGTGGTCCAGTCCACCGTGCCGCTGGCGCCGATGGTGCCGTCGCCCATGTCGTTGCCGATGTGTACGTCCTTGCCGTCGCCGCTGGGGGCGGCGCGTCCGCTCATGTGGTAGAGGCGGTTCGGATTGGTCGGGCCCATCATCGACTGGTGGTAGGCCTCGCACAGGGTGAAGGCGTCGGCCAGGACGTAGTAGTAGGGAATGTCGCCGCGCTTGAAGTAGCCCATGGCTTCGGGGTACTGCACCGCCATCCACTTGTCGTTGCGGCCCTGGTTCCAGATCGCGTGGAAGGCCGACCATTCATGGTTCTGCGAACTCACCCACTGGGCGCTGGTGACCTTGGTATCCCAGTGATAGGGGGAGAACTCGTACTTGTAGTTCTGGTACCAGACCGGCTTGCCGTCCTGGCGCTTGAGCGCGCGAGGGTCGTTGAAGCCGCGGACGCCGTTGAGGTGGCCGAAGTAGTGATCGAAGCTGCGGTTCTCCTGCATCAGGATGACCACGTGCTGGACGTCCTGGATGGTTCCGGTGCGGATGTCCGGCTCGACGGCCAGGGCGCGCCGGAGCGTCTCCGGGAACAGCCCGGAAAGGCCGGCCAGGGTAGCGGCCTGGGCGCCGTGCTTGAGAAAGGTTCGACGGCGGAATTTCCAGTTTTCGGTCATCGTTTTATTTCCCGGGTGGTTTTTTGATTTCCATCAATCTGCGTACTTCTTGTTTCGAGATGATTAATCGTCTTCGCTGTTTTCCCGGCAGGGAATACAGCGAGCCGATGGTTTCATGGCGATAATTTATCGGTTGATCCCGAAAGCGACTTCGATATGACCTTGAGCGACAACTTGAGAAGTTTTTCGGGATAAAAACAAAGGGCATGGAAATGGAGTTCCATGCCCTTGTCGGCTGAATGAAAGGTCACTTGTTCATGTGTTTAAATCACATTTTATTTGACGACTTTCATGCGTCATAAAGTTGGCTGGCGAATCTCGCAACCTTGGCTGGAGCCCGCTAGGGAGTGGTGCCGAGCACCTCGAAGGAGCGGGTCGAGCCGCCGATTTCGCTGATCTTCTGGGTCCAGAAGTTCTTCGCGTTGCCGTAGTGCCTGATGTAGTAATGGCCGGGCTCGGTCCCTGGTGGAATGGACCAGTTGATAGTCGCTTTCGAGGCAGATATACCCACTCTCTCCCAGCGGTATTGAGTATCCCAGTCATTATCGGTGGCAACGGTCACGGGCGTCTGTTTGCCATCCTTGCCGATATTCACCACTTCCAGGAAAGTCTTCTCGGTGCGCAAGTCATTCTTCGGATGTCCGGTCACGAAAGCGACGGTCACCTTGTCGCCGATGCGATAACTTTCCCTGGGTTGTTGCAACACGTCGCCGAAGGACTTGCCGATATAGGGATCATCGGCCACTACTCCGGTCTGGAAGTTCATCTGGCAGCAGGACAGGTCCGGCGCTATCGCCGAGGTTTCCACCGGCAGGCGTTCGCGCAGCGCCACCGCCATGTCGACGAACAACTGCTGGTAGGCGGCCTGGGTCCAGGGGCCATAGAGGGTCGAGCCGCCTTCGTATTCCTGGGCGGCGTATTCCTCGCGGGTGGTGACGTAGCTGGCATAGGCATTCGCGTAGCCATTGAAGACCACATGGCGGATACCGGCCGCTTCGCTGGCCGCCTGCACCGCGCGGCGGATCCGCACCCCGGCCATCACGGTGAACTCGGCGGGGGCGCCGAGCAGTTCCAACTGGCCGATGCGGAACATCTGGATCGGCAGCACCGTCGGCGTCCAGGGGTAGGGTTTCTTGTTGCCGGTGTCGGCGAGGATGGTCTTTTCCGCCTGGCATTGCACCAGTTCCTGCGGCGGCACGCCGGTGAGCAACCCGCCCAGGGCCGAGAGGAACGGATTGTTGCCTTCCTCCAGCCCCAGCGGGCCTGGACCGTCTTCGGTGCTACCGGCGGCCAGGCTGGTGCCGATGGCCGCGGTGCACAACTGGCGCGGCTGGCCGTCGGTGAACTCCGGGCGGATCGGCAGGCGGGTGAAGTCGACGAAACGGAAGCGCGAATCCAGTTCGCCGAGCACTTCCTCCTGGGCCTGGCCGGCGATCTCGTAGGCCTTGGCGAATTGGCGCAGACCGATCTCGCGGGTGTTGTCGAACTCGTTGTCGAAGGGACCGGAGCCGGGCTTCAGGTTCAGGTTGGGCGACAGGTTGCCGGCATTGGTCTGGGCGAAGGCGGCGACGAAACCGCTCTTGCGGCTGACGTCGTGCTCCCAGTGATAGGAGGCGTAGCCCTTGTTGTCCGGGGAGATCAGGTGATTGGCGTTGGTCATCGAGGTGCTGTGCACCGGGAACCAACTGATCGCGCCGGCCAGCTCGCCGTTGGCGTCGACGAAGCTGAGCACGCTCATCTGCGGGTCGATGCCATCCTCGTAGCCGGCGATGTCCGGATTCTTCAGGTGCGACAGCAGCGAACGGTTGCGGCTGGCGTTGCGCAGCTCGCCGCTGCCGTAGAACAGGCGGCCGGGCTGCAACCTGGCCTGGGCCCGCTCGATGGAGCGGACGATGCCGTCGACGATGGCGTTGAAGGTCTTTTCCTGGAAGCCGAGCACCGACAGGTTGTACATCGCGTAGTGGGAGAAGCCGCCCGGACCGGAGTGGGTGTGGGTGGCGGCGAGCATCACGTTGTTCTCGTCGTAGACACCGGGGTACTTCGCCTTGAGCCGGGCCAGGACCTTCAGGTGCACGGCCTGGAAGATCATCCCCAGGTCGGTGTTGACGTAGACCAGGCGACGTCCGCTGGCCGCTTCCTCGATCACGAAGGCACGCGCCCACTGGCGCATGTGGATGCCGGCGGTCTTCTGTTCGAGGGAGGAGTAACCCATCATGCCGACTTCGGCGGCTTCGCCGGTGATGTCCGCCTTGCCCAGGCCGAAGCGGTAGGGCAGGTCGTCGGCCCTAGCAGGCATGGAGAGCGCCAGCAGGACGCAGGACAGCAAGAGCGCGGTGAATGCGGAACGTGACATGGCGACCCTCTTCTTGTTTTCCGCCGCTGGGCGGGCTGGGGACGGTGGTCATCGAAAGCGGGCCGGAGCCTGCTTCGCCTGGTTGCCACTGTAGTGCCAGGGTGGTGGAGTCGAGGGGGGCGTAGCGGACAGGAAGGGGGTGAGCGCCGGCCATCCTGCATGGACGGCAAGGCAGGCGGGTAAAAAAAGGCCGCCTGCGTGGGGAGGCACCGGCGGCCAGTCGGTTCGGCAGCGTCGAGCCGGTCTGCAAGGGCTGGCGCAGGTCTCGGCTGCGGCCTGCGCCGACGCTCCCGAGGGCATTCGTAGTGTGCCCGACGCCGGCTGTCAGGGCGCTGACGCCCGCCTGACAATGCCGACAGCGGACACCGGGCGCATGCTTATTTCACCAGCGCCTTCTCGCCTTCCTCGCGGACCCAGAACAGGGTGGCGCCGGCGACGGCGGCGGGCATCATGACCAGGTTGACCAGCGGGATCAGCAGCGCCAGGTAGGTCACCCCGCCGAAACCCATGCACGCCCAGCGCTTGCTGCGCAGCCAGGCGAGCATCTCGTTCCAGCCGAGCTTGTGGTTGTCCGCCGGATAGTCGATGTACTGCACCGCCATCATCCAGATGCCGAAGAGGATCCACAGCGGCGTGGCGATCAGGTTGACCCCGGGCACGAAGCTCAGCACCAGCAGCACCAGCGCGCGCGGCAGGAAGTAGGCGAGCTTGCGCATCTCGCGACCCATGGTGCGCGGGATCATCGCCAGCAGTTCGGCCCAGCTGAACGGCGGGAAGTCGTCGCGGCCGCGAACCACCACCTCGACCTTTTCCGAGAGGAAGCCGTTGAACGGCGCGGAGATGATGTTGGCGACCATGGTGAAGGTGAAGAACACGATCACCAGCACCAGCAGGACGAACAACAGCCAGACGATGTACTGCAGGAAGCTCAGCCAGTCGGGCAGGCTGGGCATCAGCAGGTCGACCCAGTGGCTGAACTGCTGCATCGCGAAGCCGATCAGCAGGGCGAACACCAGCAGGTTGAGGGTCAGGGGGATCAGCACGAACAGGCGCAGGCCGGGACGCATGATCAGCTTCAGGCCTTCGCCGAGGTATTGCGGGCCGCTCAGGGCTGGCATAGGGAATGGTTCTCCGATGGGATGCGGGCTGAAACCTTAGCAGACTGGCGAAAGCCCGCGACAGAGCCTGTTTGACCGCGCATTTCAGGCTGGCGCCTGGTACAGGCAATAGTGGTTGCGCTGGCGCTTGGCCTCGTACATGGCGCTGTCGGCGGCACGGACCAGTCCTTCGGCATCGCCGGCATGCCGCGGGTAGAGAGCGATGCCGATGCTCGGGGTGACGAAGTCGATGCGTTCGCCATTCAGCGCGATCGGTTGGACCAGCGCCGCCAGCAGGCGTTCTGCGAGGCGCTGCGGATTGTTTTCCTGGCTGTCCTCGAGGAGCACGGCGAATTCGTCGCCGCCCAGGCGGTAGGCCTTGTCCGGCTGCCGCAGGGTGCTGCGTACCCGTTCGGCGACGGTCCTGAGGAGGGCATCGCCGATGTCGTGGCCGAAGCGGTCGTTGACCTCCTTGAAGCGGTCCAGGTCCAGGTACAGCAGCGCCAGTTCGCTTCCGCCGGAGCCGGCGCGAAGCAACGCCTGGCCGAGCTGTTCGTCGAAGGCCTTGCGGTTGCCCAGGCCGGTCAGCGGGTCGCGGTAGGCCATTTCCAGCAATTGCTGCTGGTAGGCGATCTGGTCGCTGACGTCGCGGACGATGCCGCGGTAGCCCCGTAGTTCGCCCTGCAGGTCGTGGATCAGCGAAACCGTGGCCTCGAAGTAGCCGAGGCTGCCGTCGGCGCGCTGCAGGGGGATGGCGAAGGTCTTGCCTGCGCCGCTCTGCATGGCGCGCTGGAAGGGTTGGCGGGCACGCGCCAGGTCGTCTTCGCCGAGCAGTTCGTAGTAGGGATGGCCGATCAGCGTTTCGCGCGTCTGGCCGAGCAGTTGGCAGAGCGCGGGGTTGACGGTGAGGATCACGCCGTCGACGTCCATTTCGAAGTAGCCGTCGCGCATCGACTGGAGGATCGCCCGGTCGCGCGCCTCGCTGTGTTCCAGGCGCTCGAGCATCTGGTTCATCTCGCCCGCCAGTTGTCCCAGCTCGTCGTTGCCGAAGTCGCTCAGGCGTATCGAGTGGGCGTTGCGTCCGACTTCGGCGACCTCCCGGTTGAGCCGTTGGACCCGGCGCAGGACCCACAGCTCCAGGGCCAGGTAGCCGACCAGGAAAGCGCCCAGCGCGACCAGCAGGGAGGCGCCGAGGAAGAAGTTGATGGCCTTCTCGCCCTGGATGTAGAGCAGGCGTTTCTTGGTGATGTCGAAGCGCAGCTGCGGCTCGCCGCTGGAACTCAGGTACTGCACCGAGACCTGCTGGACATGTTCGCCGATGAACCGCCGTGGGCTGAGCAGGGCCTGGTTGTGGGTACTGCCGCTGCGGCTGCGCAGCGGCTTCCAGGTGGAGTCGGTGGCGATGTTGGGCATCGGTTGCAGGTCGGCCTGCATCTGTTCGCGGAGGTTGGCCAGGCGTTCCCGGTCGAGGAAGTAGCCGGCGAGGATCGCGCCCTTCGCCGGCGCGCTACCCTGGTTGTTGCTGATAGGCACGCTGACCAGCAGGGTCGGCAGGTTGTCGACCAGCAGCAGCTCGCTCAGGCTGTGGTCGGTGCGTCCGCGAAAGTCCAGCGCGCCGAGGCGGATGGCGCGTTGCTGCAGTGCCTCGAGCAGGGCCTGGTCGCTCGCCGAGGGGGCGCCGAAGAGCACGCGCTGGTCGGGCGCGGGCGGGGACCACTGCTTCAGTTGCAGGTGACCCCGGTCGTCGAGGAACAGGACGAAGTCGAATCCCAGGTCGTCGAGCATCTCGTGGTCGAGGTTTTCCTGTTCGAAGGTCTCGTTGGGGCGCTGGATGAAGTCGTAGCTGGCATCCCACCAGGCGTAGGTGCGAACGATGTCCAGGTGGCGCTTCAACTCGAAGTCCAGCCGGTTGTGCAGGACGGTGGCGCCCTCTTGCAGGCGTTGCTGGTCCTCTCGGTCGAAACGGCTCAGCAGGATGCTTTCCGACAAGAGCCAGATACCGCCGAGACTGGCGGCCAGCAACGGCAGGAACAGCCAGAGCAGGCGTGTGCGTAGGGGCATGCGGTGAGGACGGGTAATGGGCGACAGCATGAGTCTAGCCGCAGGTTGAGAGCATAGGCTGACTCTATCGTGCGAATTGAAATTCGACATTTCAATGCATCGTCGTGGCTGGGTAACCTGCGCTGCATATTCTTCCGGGAGCCTGGCGTCGCCGGGCGCAACCCAACCTTCTAGGAGCCTCGCGATGAGCGTACTGGTCAACAAGCAAGCCCCCGATTTCACTGCCGCCGCGGTCCTCGGCGACGGTTCCATCGTCGATGCCTTCCAGCTTTCCAGCCTGCGCGGCAAGTACGTCGTACTGTTCTTCTGGCCGCTCGACTTCACTTTCGTCTGCCCCTCGGAAATCATCGCCCACAACAACCGCATGGATAAGTTCCGCGAGCTGGGCGTCGAGGTGGTCGGTGTCTCCATCGACTCGCAGTTCACCCATCACGCCTGGCGCAGCACGCCGGTGGAGAAGGGCGGCATCGGTGCGGTCGAGTTCACCATGGTCGCCGACGTCAAGCACGAGATCACCCGCGCCTACGGCATCGAGCACGAGGACGGCGTGGCCTTGCGTGCTTCGTTCCTGATCGACCGCGCCGGGGTGGTCCAGCACCAAGTGGTGAACAACCTGCCGCTGGGGCGCGAGGTGGACGAGATGGTGCGCCTGGTCGAGGCCCTGCAGTTCACCGAGGAACACGGCGAGGTCTGCCCGGCCGGCTGGCGCAAGGGCCAGAAAGGCATGAAGGCGAGCGCCGAGGGCGTGGCCTCGTACCTGGCCGAGAACGCCGAGGCACTGTGATCCCGATGCCGGGCGCGAAGTGTGCCCGGCCGACCTTTTCCCGGGGCGACCGCTCCTTCCAAGCCTTCCCCATGTGCTTTGGTGGCCCCGTTTTTATTCGCGCCGACGCTGATGTCGGCAGGAGTCCGACGAGATGCCCGATACCCTCCGCCACGCCCGAGTGATCATCCTCGGTTCCGGTCCCGCCGGTTACAGCGCGGCTGTCTACGCCGCGCGCGCCAACCTCAAGCCGCTGCTGATCACCGGCATGCAGGCCGGCGGCCAGTTGACCACCACCACCGAGGTCGACAACTGGCCGGGCGATCCCCACGGCCTGACCGGCCCGGCACTGATGCAGCGGATGCAGGAGCACGCCGAGCGCTTCGAGACCGAGATCGTCTTCGACCACATTCATGCCGTGGACCTGGCCGGCAAGCCGTTCACCCTGCGCGGCGACAATGGCACCTACACCTGCGACGCACTGATCGTCGCCACCGGTGCCAGCGCGCGCTACCTGGGGTTGCCGTCGGAGCAGGCGTTCATGGGCAAGGGCGTGTCGGCCTGCGCCACCTGCGACGGTTTCTTCTACCGCAACCGCGAAGTGGCGGTGATCGGCGGCGGCAATACCGCTGTCGAAGAGGCCCTGTACCTGGCCAACATCGCCAGCCGGGTGACCCTGGTGCATCGTCGCGAAACCTTCCGCGCCGAGAAGATTCTCCAGGACAAGCTGCAGGCGCGGGTCGCCGAAGGCAAGATAGTGCTCAAGCTCAACGCCGAGGTCGATGAGGTGCTTGGCGACACGATGGGCGTCACCGGCGTGCGCCTGAAGACCCGCGATGGTGGCAGCGAGGAGATCGCCGTGGATGGCATGTTCGTCGCCATCGGCCATACTCCCAATACCTCGCTGTTCGAAGGGCAACTGGCCCTGAAGGACGGCTACCTGGTGGTCAACGGCGGGCGCGAAGGCAACGCCACCGCGACCAACGTACCGGGTGTGTTCGCCGCCGGCGACGTGGCCGACCACGTCTACCGCCAGGCGATCACCTCGGCCGGTGCCGGCTGCATGGCCGCGCTGGATGTGGAGCGCTATCTCGATTCGCTCTGATGAGAAGACAGCCCTGAGTGCTGCGTGCAAGGAAGGCCCCGCTTCGGCGGGGCTTTTCTTTGTCCGTTCGGAAGGCCGCGGGCAGTGGGTCGTCCGGTTACGCATCCGCCGACGGCGGACATCGGGGCCGAGCGGCGTGCCGGCAGAACACGACTTAAGGACGGCGGACTGCGAATAGAGCAATTGCTCTAGCCGGCCTAGAATCCAGACGCTTCATCCTTCCCACGACAACACAATAGAAGGAGCGTCATCCATGTTTCTCAGCCCTAGCGCGATCTGCCTGCTCGGCCTGATCGCCTGGACCCTGTTGCTGGTCTTCCTGCTGGTCAGCCAGCGCGGCCTGCTGGTACTCGGCGGGCGGATGGCGGTGAACGCCTTCGCCGCCGATGGCAGCAACACGCCTGGCGGTTTCGGCCAGCGGCTGGTGCGAGTCCATGCCAACTGCGTGGAGAACCTGCCGCTGCTGGCCGGCGCGCTGCTCTACGCGATCGCCAGCGGGCAGAGCAGCCTGACCGACCCGTTGGCGCCACTGGTGCTCGGCGCCCGGCTGTTCCAGTCGCTGATGCACCTGGTCAGCACCTCCGCGCTGTTCGTCTGGCTGCGTTTTGCCGGCTTCTTCGTGCAGTTGCTGGTGCTCGCCTGGTGGCTGCTGCTCCTCGCGGGGCTGGCCTAGCGGCGCCGGCTCAGTCGCCGGCGGCCAGTTGCTCGGCGAATACCTCGCGGTCGACGTTCGCTCCGCTGAGGATCAGGCCTACCTTCAGCCCCTTCAGGCGCTCGCGCTCCTGCCAGGCGGCGGCCAGCGCCGCCACCCCGGCGCCCTCGGCGACGTTGTGGGTGCTGGTGAAGCACAGGCGCATGGCCGCGCCGATCTCCCTGTCGCTGACCCGCACCAGGCGATCGGCGCCGGCCAGGATCATTTCCAGCGCGCTCGGGTCCGGCGTACTGCACGCCATGCCGTCGGCCAGGCGGGTGTCGACCGGGTGGCTGATCGCCGTGCCGGCCTCGAACGACAGGGCGTAGGCCGGCGCATGGGCGGACACCACGCCGACGATGCGGGTCTTCAGGCCCAGCGCGTCGCGCGCGGCGATCAGGCCGCAGATGCCCGAACCCATACCGATCGGCACGTAGACTTCGTCAAGGTCGGCCAGCGCGGCGAACAACTCCAGGCTGTAGCTGGCGACCCCGGCCACCAGCCAGGGATGGAACGCCGGAATCAGGTGCAGGCCTTCGCGCCGGGCGCGCTCGGCGGCGTATTCGCGGGAGGCCTGGAAGTCCTCGCCATGCTCGATCAGCTCCGCGCCAAGGCTGCGCATCGCCGCGTTCTTCTCGCGGCTGTTGCCGTGCGGCACGACGATGATCGGCTGGATGCCGTAGCGGCTCGCCGAGAAGGCCACCGACTGGCCGTGGTTGCCGCGGGTCGCGCTGATCACGGCGGCCGGCCGCTCGCCCTGGTGCGCCAGGTGGTGGAAATACACCAGGCCGCCGCGCAGTTTGAAGGCCCCCACCGGCAGGTGGTTCTCGTGCTTCATCCACACTTCGCAACCCAGTGCCTCGCATAGCAGCGGCCAGCGTATCTGCGGCGTCGGCGGCAGGCTCTGGTGGACGATGGCGGCGGCCTGTTGGAGGGCGGCGAGAGAAAAAGGCATGCGTGGTTTCCCCGTGCTGGTGGTCGGACCAGCCTAGGGAGCGCACGGCAGATTGAACAGGCACACGTAGCCAGGGTTTCGCCGGGGGACTGTACCGTTGCGCGGATTCGCCGTCTCGCGGCGGGTGCCTGGCGGCGAAAACGACTGCCGCCCGGAGCGGGCGGCAGTCGAGGGCGTTACAGCAGGGTCCAGGCGTCCTGCCAGGCCATGCCCTTGCCCGGGGCGTAGTAGAGGTCCCAGCCCTTGCACCAGCCGGAGTTCGGGTAGGGCTTGCACTGGTAGCGCTTGCCATCGGCACCGCGCACTACGGTCCCGGCGTCGTATTGCTGCAGGCCTTGCGGATAGTCGAAGTCGACCTTGCCGTCGCCGCCCGGTTGCTCGCCGCCGCCCTCGACCGGCAGTTCGATGTCGACCTGGAAGCGGTAGCCGGCCTGGCGCACGTAGACCTGGTTGTCCTGCGAGCTGGCCACCGGGCTGACCGCCCCGTAGGCATCCAGCACGCCGATGTTGACCAGGGTGGAGTCCTGGTTGACCTTCTGCGCCAGCGCCAGCGGCCATTGCTTGGCACCGTTGGCGCCCTGGGCCAGGGTCAGGCTGTGACGCTGGGCGTCGCGGCCCTGGGCATCGAACAGACGCAGGGTGACGGTAGCACCGGCTGGCAGGTCCTGCTGCGCGCGCAGGTTGCCCAGCGCTTGCCAGGGGTTGGCGACGGCGCCGCTGAAGCTCACGTCGATGCAGGCGTAGAAGGCTTCCGGGCTGTCCGAGCGCTGCCAGACGTTATAGATCACATGCTTGCCGGTCTTGCCCTGGGGCAGCGGGCAGTTCATCCGGTAGGTGCCGTTCTCCAGCTTGACGCTGGTGATCGAGCAGAACGGCGCGGGTTCCAGGTCGCTCCAGGCCAGCGGCTTCTCGGGGTTGTAGCCGTCCTTGGTGATGTAGAAGTCGAAGTAGCGGGTCGCGTGCGGCGCGCTGGCCTTGTAGACGAACTGGAAGTTGCCGCTGGCGTCCGGCGCGATGGCAGTGCTGGGCCAGTCGCTGCGAGCCAGGTTCAGGCCCTTGAACAGTGCCTTGCCGGCGCCGCAGAGCTGGCCGTCGGGGACCACCGCCTGGTGGTTGCCGTTGGCGTTGCCCTGGTTGACGCCATTCCAGTCGTACAGCGCCTGGGTGCCGCCGGCGGCGACGGCGGCCTTGCAGGCGGCCGACTTGGGATTCTCCGGACCTTCGAGGAAGCAGCCGTAGACCCGACTGGGCGGCGTTTCCATCGAGCCGTGGGCATGGGCTGCCTGGGGCAGGAACAGGGCGAGGGTGAGTGGCAGGAGTGCCAGGGTGGCTGAGTAGTGTTTCATGACAAGTCCTTTTTTCCAGAACCGGATTCATTTCGAAGCGGGCTGATCCTAGCCCTCGGTGCCGGTTTGAGGTCCCTACCAAATGTGACGGGCCGGTCAGATTCGCTACCCATTCCTGATGGATGTCGCGGAATGCAAAGCGGTCGGCACCCGCACTGTGAGCCGGTAGAGGCAGGCAAAGGGCCGCCATGGGGGCGGGGAAGGGAAGCCGGCGGGAAGGTGGCGGACCTGTCAGAACGATCAGTGTCCGCGCCCGGCCGCAGCCGGGCGGGAAGGGAACTAGACCTGGCTGCCGAGCTGTTCGGCGCGACGCAGCCAGCCCTGGCGCTGTTCCTCGCTGGAACTGCGCATCGGCGCGAACTCTTCCAGGCGGCGGGTGGCGATGCCACAGGCGCCGAGCACGCTGCGCAGCATCTGCCGGTGCGCCGGCGGGCCCTTGAGGAAGCGCAGCCGCGACAGCGGCTGGTCGTGGCAGACCAGCAGGTCGGCGCTGCGCCCGCCCAGCAGTTGCTCCCAGTCCTTGTCCTGGGTGCCGCGGTAGCGGAAGGCGAAGCCCGGCTGCAGGGCGCGGTCGAAGAAGCCCTGCAGCAGCGCCGGCAGGCCGCCCCACCAGACCGGGTAGACGAACACCAGGTGCTCGGCCCAGTGGATCTGCCGCTGCGCTTCCAGCAGGTCGGGTTCGAGCACCTGGCTCTGTTCGTAGCCTTCGTGGAGGATCGGGTCGAAGGCCAGCTCGCCCAGCTTCAGTTCGCGCACCACGTGATCCTTGCTGCGCGCGCCCTGGGCGTAGCATTCGGCGAGCAGGTGGCAGAAGCTCTTGCGCTTGGGCGAGCCGACGATCAGCAGGATGCGCTTGCCGTCGCCTTCCAGCGGGGTGGCGCCGGTCTTGGCGGTTTCAACCATGGTGGCCGGCCTCCAGCATCTGCTCCGGCCGTACCCATTCGTCGAACTGCGCTTCGTCCAGGTAGCCCAGCTGCAGCGCCGCGGCGCGCAGGGTGGTGCCTTCGGCGTAGGCCTTCTTGGCGATTTCGGCGGCCTTGTCGTAGCCGATGTGCGGGTTCAGTGCGGTGACCAGCATCAGGCCGCGCTCCAGCAGGTCGGCCATGCGCTGGGCGTCCGGCTCCAGGCCGGCGACGCAATGCTTGTTGAAGTTGCGGCAGCCGTCGGCGAGCAGGCGGATGGACTCCAGCAGGTTGTAGACGATCACCGGCTTGAACACGTTGAGTTGCAGATGGCCCTGGCTGGCGGCGAAGGAAATCGTGCTGTCGTTGCCCATGACCTGGCAGGCCAGCATCGACAGCGCCTCGCACTGGGTCGGGTTGACCTTGCCGGGCATGATCGAGCTGCCCGGCTCGTTGGCCGGCAGCTTCACCTCGGCGAAGCCGGCGCGTGGGCCGGAACCGAGCAGGCGCAGGTCGTTGGCGATCTTCATCAGGGCCACCGCCAGGCTCTTCAGGGCGCCGGAGAGGATGACCAGCGGCTCGTGGCCGGCCAGGGCGGCGAACTTGTTCGGCGCGGCGACGAAGGGCAGGCCCGATTCGGCGGCGATTTCCGCGGCGATGGCGTCGGCGAAGCCCTTCGGCGCGTTGAGCCCGGTGCCCACCGCGGTGCCGCCCTGGGCCAACTGGTAGACCGCCGGCAGCGCCGCGCGGATGGCGCGCTCGGCGTAGTCGAGCTGGGCGACGAAGGCCGAGAGTTCCTGGCCGAAGGTGATCGGCGTGGCGTCCATCAGGTGGGTGCGCCCGGTCTTGACCAGGCTGGCGTGCCGCGCCGACTGTTCGGCGAGACCGCCGGAAAGCTCGGCGATGGCCGGCAGCAATTGTTCGTGCACGGCCTTGGCGGCGGCGATGTGCATGGCGGTGGGGAAGCTGTCGTTGGAACTCTGCGCGCGGTTGACGTGGTCGTTGGGATGCACCGGCGACTTGCCGCCACGCGGATTGCCGGCCAGTTCGTTGGCGCGGCCAGCGATCACCTCGTTGACGTTCATGTTGGTCTGGGTGCCGCTGCCGGTCTGCCAGACCACCAGCGGGAAGTGTTCGTCGTGGCGGCCTGCGAGGACTTCGTCGGCGGCCTGTTCGATCAGCCGGGCGACTTCCGGCGGCAGTTCGCCGAGGTGGTCGTTGACCCGCGCGGCGGCTTTCTTGATCAGCGCCAGGGCGTGGATCACGGCGAGCGGCATGCGCTGGCCGCCGATGGCGAAGTTCTCCAGCGAACGCTGGGTCTGGGCGCCCCAGTAGGCGTCGTCGGGCACCTCGATGGTGCCCAGGCTATCGGTTTCGGTCCGGCTCATGAGTGTTCTCCAGGGTGCGTATCCGGCAGTTTAGGCCTTCGCTCCCGCCTTGGGTTCCGCTGCCGTCGCTTCCTCGTGGGCATTTTTCGCCGCGCTGCGGGTCGGAAATAGATTGCCCGCCGCCGGCCTCACCAGCGCGCGCGGGTCGAACCGATCCAGCCGAGGGCGCCGTCCACCGGCACGCAGTCGCCGTCGTCGTGGCGCAGGGTGCCGTTGAAACGGCCGAACCACTGGCGGGTATTGGCATAGAACAGGCCGACGCTGGGCCGCGCCTGGTGCAGCTGTTCGGGACGGAAGAGCAGCTCGACGCGACCGCAGGCGCTGTCCAGGCGCCATTCGGCCAGCGGGTCGCGAGGCTCGCGGATGTGCACGTCGTCGAGCACGCGGCTGAGCTTGCCGCCGAACCACAGGGCGTTCTCGCGCAGGTCGCTGGCTTCGGTCCAGCCGGTGCCGAAGTTGCCGGCGATGCCGCCGGGGGCGGCGAAGGCGGCGCGGGTCCAGTAGGTATGCAGCGGCCAGACGCCGCGGCCGAAGTCCAGCGCGGCGAAGCTCTGGCCCGCCTGGCAGTCGTAGCGTCGGCGGCCGAGCTGCAGGCAGCCGCTGATCGGCAGGCCGAGCTGGCGGCTGCAGGCATGGAAGGTGTGTTTGCCCATCGGCACCACCAGGTTCACCGACTCCAGGTGCGACGGTCGTCGCACTTCCAGCGCCAGCTCCAGCGGCAGGCCGCCGAGGTCCGGGGCCTGGCCGGTGACGCGCAGGCGCCCGGGCTGTTCGTCGAAGCGCAATTGCAGGCGGGGATGCTCGAAGGCATGGCTGGCCTGCGGCTCGTCGGGCAACTGGCAGCCGAGGCCGAAGAAGCGGATCTGCGTGTGCGCTACCGCCTGGCCGCTGTCCAGGTCGAGGAAATAGGCGGCGCCGTAGGTCAGGTAGTCGAGGTCGGCGATGGTCAGCGAGAGCATCCAGCCGGGGCTGACGATGCACCAGTGGTTCCAGCGCTTGCGCCGGCCGAAGTGGCCGGGGATGTGGCAGAGCACCCGCGGCCGGGCGGACCAGCCGACCGCCCGGGGATCGAGCCGGCCGTGGCCGTCGCAGAGGTTGCGCAGGGGCGGGGGCGATACGGCGAGGGTATCGGCGGCGGTTCCGTTCATCTAACACATCCATGTGACAGGCTGACGCAAGCATGCCGGCTGCGGAAGGAAGGCGGCAAGTACCCACTACAGAACTGATAGTAGACGGCATGGAGCGGGCGGGCGCCGGATAGGATTCTCCCGATATTCGGCGCCGCGCTTGAGCGGATTTCGAACTTAGGCGCAGAATGTCGGGTCCCACGGACACATCTACCCAACCTCAAGGATTTTCCATGACCCGTCTTCGCCTCATCGGCAGCGCCGTGCTGCTCAGCCTCAGCTCCATGGCCATGGCCGATTCCGCCAGCCAGGCCGAGCAATTCCTCAAGCTGGTCCATGCCGACAAGCTGACGGTCCCGGTCTATGCCCAGGTGCAGCAGATGCTGGCCCAGCGCTTCGCCCAGGCCAAGGCGCCGGAGAGCAAGAAGGCGGTTCTCGAGCGTTACCAGGCCAAGGCCAATGCCGAACTGGACCGCGCCATCGGCTGGGACAAGATCAAGCCCGAGCTGATCAAGCTTTACACCACCAACTTCACCGAGTCCGAGCTGAAGGACCTGAATGCCTTCTACCAGTCGCCGCTGGGCAAGAAGGTGCTGGAGAAGATGCCGCGCCTGACTGCCGAATCCGCCCAACTGACCCAGGCCAAGCTGCAAGGCGCCGTCGAGCCGGTGAACAAGCTGATGGCCGACATGGACAAGGAACTCGGCGTCGCCGCGCCGGCCCAGAAGAAAAAGTGAGTCGTGATTCGCGATGAGCATGCGTGACCGTATCCAGACCGCCCTGCAGCCCCTCGATCCGCAACACGTCGAGGTGCTCGACGAGAGCCACATGCACAGCCGCGGGCTGGAGACCCACTTCAAGGTGGTGCTGGTCAGCCCGCAGTTCGCCGGGTTGAACGCGGTGAAGCGGCACCAGAAGGTATATGCCACCCTCGGTGGGTTGATGGGCGAGTTCCACGCCCTGGCGCTGCATACCTTCACCCCTGAGGAGTGGAGCCAGGCTGCGGTGCCGGCCTCGCCGACCTGCCGCGGCGGGAGCAAGCACGACATACCCTGAGACGGCGTCCGTCGCGGCGGGGTGCAGAGCCTGCCCCTGCTGCGCTAGACTACGCACCCAGCGCCGGCCTTCCGCCGGCGTTGTCGTTTCCATGGCGCCAGCGGCTGGCGCTTTTCGTTCCGGTCCGCCCTTTACGCGGGCGACCACCTGGAGGCTATATCCCCATGACATCCATCGTCGTGGCGGCGCTGTACAAGTTCGTGACTCTCGACGATTACGTGGCGCTGCGTGAACCCCTGCTGCAAACCCTGCTCGACAACGGTGTGAAAGGCACCTTGCTGCTGGCCGAGGAAGGCATCAACGGCACCGTCTCCGGTAGCCGCGAAGGCATCGATGCGCTGTTCGCCTGGCTGCGCAGCGATCCCCGGCTGGCCGATATCGAGCACAAGGAATCCTACTGCGACGAACAGCCGTTCTACCGCACCAAGGTCAAGCTGAAGAAGGAAATCGTCACCCTCGGCGTGCCTGGCGTCGATCCGAACAAGCAGGTCGGCCAGTATGTCGAGGCGAAGGACTGGAATGCCCTGATCAGCGATCCGGAAGTCCTGCTGATCGATACCCGCAACGACTACGAGGTGGCGATCGGCACCTTCGAGGGCGCGGTCGATCCGAAGACCAGGTCGTTCCGCGAGTTCCCCGAGTACATCAAGGCCCACTACGACCCGGCGCGGCACAAGAAGGTGGCGATGTTCTGCACCGGCGGCATCCGCTGCGAGAAGGCTTCCAGCTACATGCTCGGCGCCGGTTTCGAGGAGGTCTTCCACCTCAAGGGCGGCATCCTCAAGTACCTCGAAGAGGTGCCGCAGGAACAGAGCCTGTGGCGCGGCGACTGCTTCGTATTCGACAACCGCGTGACCGTGCGCCACGATCTTAGCGAGGGCGAGTACGATCAGTGCCACGCCTGCCGCAACCCGGTTTCGCTGGAGGACCGCCAGTCCGAGCACTACGTGCCCGGCATCAGCTGTCCGCACTGCTGGGACTCGCTGAGCGAGAAGACCCGCGCCGGCGCCCGCGAGCGGCAGAAACAGATCGAACTGGCGCGGCAGCGCAACCAGCCGCACCCGCTCGGTCGCGATCCGCGCCAGTCCACGCTGGAGAACTGAACCTTGGCCAAGGCCCGCCTGCTGTACGTGATGGACCCCATGTGCTCCTGGTGCTGGGGCTTCGCCCCGGTCGCCGAGGCGCTGTCCCGGCAGGCGGCCGCCGACGGCGTCGCTTTCCACCTGGTAGCCGGTGGCCTGCGCGCCGGCCACGGCGCGGCGCTCGACCCGAATACCCGCGGCTACATCCTCGGCCACTGGCAGACCGTGCAGCAGACCACCGGCCAGCCGTTCCGCTTCGACGACGCGTTGCCCGATGGCTTCGTCTATGACACCGAGCCGGCCTGCCGGGCCCTGGTGGCGGCGCGCAGCCTCGACGAGGAAAGCACCTGGCCGCTGGTGAGGGCGATCCAGCGGGCGTTCTACGCCGAGGGTCGCGATGTCACCCAGGCGGCGGTGCTCGCCGGCCTGGCGGAAGCGGTGGGGCTTCCGCGCATCGAGTTCGCCGCGGCCTTCGACAGCGGCGAGGCGCGTGACGCCACCGCCGCCGATTTCGCCTGGGTCCAGGACCTCGGCATCGCCGGGTTCCCGACCCTGCTGGCCGAACGCAACGGCCAACTGGCGTTGCTCACCAACGGCTACCAGCCGCTTGCCGAACTTTCACCCTTGCTCGGCCGCTGGCTGGAACGGGGCCGGCATGAGTGAGCGCGGAGACCGCCTGAGCTGGGCGGAGATTCGTCGACTCGCACTGCGCCACAAGAAAGCCCTGTTGTTCGCCAACCTGGTGGCGGTGCTGGCCACCCTCTGCACCGTGCCGATTCCCTTGCTGCTGCCGCTGCTGGTGGACGAAGTGCTGCTCGGCAAGGGTGACGGCGCGCTGCGTTTCATGGACCGCCTGTTGCCCGCCGACTGGCAGGTGGCGTTCGGCTACATCGGCCTGATGCTGGCGGCGACCCTTCTGTTGCGGGGGGCGGCGCTGGTGTTCAACGTGCTCCAGGCGAAGCTGTTCGCGCGGCTGTCCAAGGACATCGTCTACCGCATCCGCCTGCGTCTGATCGAGCGCCTCCGGCATATCGCCCTGGGCGAATACGAAACCCTCGGCGGCGGGTCGATCAGCGCCCACCTGGTCACCGACCTGGATACCCTGGACAAGTTCGTCGGGGAAACCCTCAGCCGCTTCCTGGTCGCCTTGCTGACGCTGCTCGGCACCGCCGCGATCCTGGTCTGGATGCACTGGCAGCTGGCCTTGCTGATCCTGCTGTTCAACCCGCTGGTGATCTGGTCCACGGTGCAGCTGGGCAAGCGCGTCAAGCATCTCAAGAAGCTCGAGAACGACAGCACCGCGCGCTTCACCCAGGCGCTCACCGAGACCCTCGAGGCGATCCAGGAAGTCCGCGCCGGCAATCGCCAGGGCTATTTCCTCGGCCGCCTCGGCCACCGCGCCCAGGAGGTCCGCGACTACGCCGTGGCCTCGCAATGGAAGAGCGACGCCGCCGGGCGCGCCAGCGGCCTGCTGTTCCAGTTCGGCATCGACGTGTTCCGCGCCGCGGCGATGCTCACCGTGCTGCTCTCGGACCTGTCGATCGGCCAGATGCTCGCGGTGTTCAGCTACCTCTGGTTCATGATCGGTCCGGTCGAACAGCTGCTCGGCCTGCAATACGCCTACTACGCCGCTGGCGGCGCGTTGCAGCGGATCAACGAGTTGCTGGCGCGGGCCGACGAGCCGCGCTACCCGCCGCTGCGCGATCCGTTCGCCGGCCGCACGACCGTTGGCATCGAGGTGCGCGGGCTGGATTTCGCCTACGGCGAGGACAAGGTCCTGGAGCAGTTGGACCTGAACATCGGCGCCGGCGAGAAGGTTGCCCTGGTCGGCGCCAGCGGCGGCGGCAAGAGCACGCTGGTGCAACTGCTGCTCGGCCTCTACAGTGCGCAGCGCGGCAGCATCCGCTACGGCGGGGTGCCCCTGGAGGAAATCGGCCTGGACTGCGTGCGCGAACATGTCGCGGTGGTCCTCCAGCATCCGGCGCTGTTCAACGACAGCGTGCGGGCCAACCTGACCATGGGCCGCGAACGCAGTGACCAGGCCTGCTGGCGGGCTTTGGAGATCGCCCAGTTGGCCGACGGCGTGCGGCGCCTGCCGCAGGGGCTGGACACCGTGGTCGGGCGTTCCGGGGTGCGCCTGTCGGGCGGTCAGCGGCAGCGCCTGGCGATCGCCCGGATGATCCTCGCCGAGCCCAAGGTGGTGATCCTCGACGAGGCCACCTCGGCCCTCGACGCCGCTACCGAGTATGCCCTGCACCAGGCGCTCGGGGACTTCCTCGAAGGCCGCACCACATTGATCGTGGCCCATCGGCTGTCGGCGGTGAAGCAGGCCGACCGGGTCCTGGTCTTCGATGGCGGGCATATCGCCGAAGACGGCGATCACCAGCAACTGATCGCCGAAGGCGGCCTCTACGCCCGGCTCTACGGACATCTGCAACAGATGTGAGGCGCCAGGCTGTCGCCTGGCGGTTTTTCTCGTATATTCCATATAAGACATCCGGTTTTTATTGGCTGCGGCAATAAAAAACGCTGTCTGTTCCGCCAGGTGCAGGGCAGGTTCGGCAAACAGCCACTAGACTCCTACTGTTTGCCAGGTGTCCGCCTCCTCCAGCGTCGTGGCTGCCGGCAGGCAAGGCCTCGGGAGTTCTGCGACGGGATCTTGAGCGGCCGACAGGTGATGCAGTCAGGGGCGACGGAGACGGCGCCCGATCGCTTAGCGCCAGTTTGAATGGTAGATGGAATGAGGCAGAACCGGACTCTCGACAAGCCCCGCCTGCTCGGCCTGGTATGGCCCTTCATCGTCGTGGTGCTGCTGCAGGCCATGCTGGCGGGCGGCAGTCTCTACGTCCTCTCCGCGGTGCGCAGCTATGTCGGCGGCGAAAGCCTCTGGTCGAAGGGCCAGAAGGATGCCATCTACTACCTCACCCTCTATGCCGACTCACGCGCCGACGAAGACTTCCGCCGCTACGAGGAGGCCATCGCGATCCCCCTCGGCGACCGCGAGATGCGCCTTGCCCTGGACCAGCCCGACCCGGACATCGAGGCGGCCCGCCAGGGCATCCTCAAGGGCGGCAACCATGCCGACGACGTTACCGCGATCATCTGGCTGTACCGCAACTTCCACGACTTCAGTTACTTCGAGCGCGCCATCGAGCTGTGGCTGGTGGGCGACAAGTACGTCATGGAACTGATCGACGTCGCCGGCAAGATGCGCGCGGGCATCGGTGCCGGGCAGGCCAGCGCCGAGCAGGTGCAACAGTGGAAGACCGAGATCCACGCGATCAACGAGAAGGTCACGCCGGCGGCCAAGGCCTTCAGCGACGCCCTCGGCGAGGGCTCGCGGGCCTTGCTCAGGCTGCTGCTGGTGGCCAACCTGACCACCGCCAGCGTGCTCATCCTCCTGGCGTTCCTGCGGACCCGGCAGCAACTGATGCAGCGCCAGGAAGTGGAGAACGCCCTCGATGCCGAGCGCGAACGGGCCCAGATCACCCTGGCCTCGATCGGCGACGGAGTGATCACCGCCGACACCCAGGGGGGCATTTCCTACCTCAACCCGGCCGCCGAGCAGATGACCAACTGGACGCTGGACAAGGCCCGCGGCCTGCCCCTGGCGTCGCTGTTCCGGATCGTCGACGAAAGCTCGCGGGAGGAGGGCATGCTGCTGATCGAGCAGATCCTCAGCGGCGAGATCGACGGCGGTCGCGAGCATTCCAAGCTGGTTCTGCGTCACGACGGCAGCAGCGTGCCGGTGACCCTGGTGGGCGCGCCGATCCACCGTGGCGGCGAGATCACCGGGGTGGTCCTGGTGCTTCACGACATGACCCGCGAGCGCCAGTACATGGCGCGCCTGTCCTGGCAGGCGACCCACGATGCGTTGACCGGGCTGACCAACCGCCGCGAGTTCGAGTATCGCCTGCAGATAGCGCTGGAACGCCTGGAGCGCAACAGCGGGCGGCACGCCCTGATGTTCCTCGACCTGGACCAGTTCAAGCTGGTCAACGACACCTGCGGCCACGCCGCCGGCGACGAACTGCTGCGCCAGGTCTGTACCCTGCTGCAACAAGGCTTGCGCGAGGGCGACACGCTGGCGCGGCTGGGCGGCGACGAGTTCGGCATCCTGCTGGAGAACTGTCCGGCGGAAAAAGCCGTGGAGATCGCCGACCATCTGCGCAAGACCATCCAGGACCTGCACTTCACCTGGAGCGGGCAGCCGTTCAACTGCACCGTCAGCGTTGGCCTGGTGCACCTGCTGCCGGGTATCTCGACCCTCGAGGAGGCGCTGCGCTCCGCCGATATGGCCTGCTACATGGCCAAGGAAAAGGGCCGCAACCGGGTCCAGGTGTTCCATCAGGACGACGTCGAACTGTCGATGCGCTTCGGCGAGATGACCTGGGTCCAGCGCATCCACCTGGCGCTGGAGGAAGACCGCTTCAGTCTCTATGCCCAGCCCATCGTGCCGCTGGGCGAAGGTGCGGAGGAGGGCTTGCACGTCGAACTGCTGCTGCGCCTGCGCGACGAGGGCGGGCGCCTGGTGCCGCCGCTGAGCTTCATACCCGCCGCCGAGCGCTACGGCCTGATGACGCTGATCGATCGCTGGGTGGTGGAGAATGCCTTCCGCACCCTTGTCGAGCGCGCCCAGGACCCTCGCGCCGAGCCGATCGGCACCTGCGCCATCAATCTCTCCGGCGCGACCATCGGCGACGAGTCGTTCCTGCAGTTCCTCACCGAGCTGTTCGCCCGTTACCGCATTCCGCCGCAGACGATCTGCTTCGAGGTCACCGAAACCGTGGCGGTTGCCAACCTGGCCAGCGCCATCCGCTTCATCAACGAGCTCAAGGACACCGGTTGTCGTTTCTCCCTGGACGATTTCTGCGCCGGCATGTCGTCCTTCATCTACCTCAAGCACCTGCCGGTGGATTACCTGAAGATCGATGGCAGCTTCGTCAAGGACATGCTCGAGGATCCCATCGATCGCGCCATGGTCCAGGTGATCAACCATATCGGCCACGTGATGGGCAAACGTACCATCGCCGAGTTCGTCGAGACCGTCGAAGTCATGGAAGCGCTGCGCGAGATCGGCATCGACTATGCCCAGGGCCTGGCCATCGGCGCGCCCCTGCCGTTCAGTCGCCAGCCTCCGGGGGCTGGAGTGGATGCCCAGGGCCTGTGGCCGAGCCTGGGACAGAACCTCCGGTAGGTGACCGCGGGGCGAAGAAAGAGTAGTTTCGCTGCTATGAGGCCGTTGCCGACAAGAAGAGAAGGGAGACGGGTGTGAGCGAGTTCTTTGACCGTACGGGCCCCTTGCAGGAGGCGGGAAGCTATCCGCAGTGGGCGCAGCAACTGATCGTCGACTGCCAGGCGAGCAAGGACCGGGTTTCCGGTCACGAGCTGTACCGGCGCATGCGCGACGCCGAGCTGAGCCCGGCGCTGATGCGCCTGTACCTGATCGGCGGCTGGCCGGTGGTCGAGCAGTTCCCCTTGTACATGTCGCAGAACCTGCTGAAGACCCGTTTCGCCCGCCATCCCGGCGAAGACATGGCGCGCCGCTGGCTGATGCGCAACATTCGGGTCGAACTCAACCACGCCGACTACTGGCTGCACTGGGCCGAGGCCCACGGCGTGAGCCTGGCCGAGATCCAGGCGCAAGACGTGCCGGCCGAACTGCACGCGCTCAGCCACTGGTGCTGGCACACCTGCGCCAGCGACTCACTGGCGGTGGCCATGGCCGCCACCAACTACGCCATCGAAGGCGTCACCGGCGAGTGGTCGGCGCTGGTCTGTTCGAACGGCGTCTACGAAAACGCCTTCCCCAAGGAAGGCCGCAAGCGCGCCATGAAGTGGCTCAAGCTCCACGCCCAGTACGACGATGCCCACCCCTGGGAGGCGCTGGAGATCATCTGCACCCTGGCCGGCACCAATCCCAGCGCCGAGCTGCGCCGGCAATTGCGCGACGCGATCTGCAAGAGCTACGACTACATGTACCTGTTCCTCGAGCGCTGCATGCAGCTGGAGGAGGCGCGCAGCGCCCGCAAGCTCGCGGTCGGCGCGGAGTAGTCTTGCGCGCAGCGGAATCCCGGCGTGTTCCGCCGGGATTCCGCCCGCTCCTCAGGGCACCAGGATGATCTTCTCGCAGGTGCCTTCGTTCACCGCCCGGTACTGCTCAACGCCCTGCTCCAGCGGGACTTCCCGCAGCCCGTCCGGCAGCGGCAGGCGGCCCTGGTCGAACAGCTTGCCGAAGGCGTCGAGGAAGCCTGCGCAGGCTTCCACGCCATAGAGCAGCGAGTTGATCCCCACCACCGAGCCACCGCGACGGTACAGGTTCAACGCCGGCAGGCGCACATGGCCGTCGGCCGGTGCGGCGATGATCGCCAGGCGACCGAAGGCGGCCAGCGCCGGGACCGCCGCCTCGAGCCAGAAACCGGTCGTATCGAAGATCACCTCGGCCCCGCCGGGGAAGATCCCTTCCACCTGTGCCGCCAGTTCGGCCGGCTCGCCCAGCAGCAGCGCGGCGATGCCCTGCGTTTCCAGCGCCTGGCGTTGCTCCTCGCGCCGCACCGCGCCGATCGCTTCGGCCCCCAGGGCCTTGGCCAGCGCCAGCGCGGCCTTGCCGACCGCGCCGTTGGCGCCGATTACCAGGAGCCGGGTGCCGGCCTTGACCTGGCTGCGTTGCAGGGCGTCCCAGGCGGTGCTGTAGGGCACCCCGCAACTGGCGGCCTGGGCGAAGCTCAGGCTTTCCGGCTTGAGCGCGACGCCGGCGGCCGGCAGGGTCAGGAACTGCGCGTGGCTGCCGTCGCGGAAGAATCCTGGCTCCCGCCCGGTGCCCCAGACCGCCTGGCCGAGCAGGGCCTTCGGTCCCTCCACCACCACCCCGGCGAAGTCGCGGCCCGGTACCCGGGGCAGGGTGGTATAGGGGAAGCGGCCGAGGACGTTCTTCACGTCGCTCGGATTCAGCCCGGCGGCGCGGATTTCCACCCGCACCTCATCGGCGGCGGGAAGCGGGTCGGGCATGTCCACCAGCTCGAGGGCGGCGAGGTCGCCGGTACGGTCGAATTGCAGTGCTTTCATCGGGGGCTCCGTGTCGTCGCGGCGATCAGTGCAGCCACTGCTGCAGCAGGTCGCGGCCAAGGGGGAAAAGCTGTTCGCCGAGCTGCATGCCAAGCAGGCCGACCAGGGCGATGGCGGGTGGCGCCGGCGAGCGGAAGTCGAGTACGGCGTAGAGCAGGCCGACCAGCAGGCCGATGCCGAGGGAGATCAGGTAGTTCATGGCGGCTGACAGGGACGGTGAACGATGGTGCCAGTCTAGTTGGCCGAAAAAACATCTATCGGCCAATCGCTATCGAATACCGGTCAAGGCTGGAACGGCTGGTGATGCTCGGCCCTGTACTCGGTGGGAGAGACGCCCAGCTCGCGGCGGAACATGTCGCTGAAGGCGCTCGGCGTATATCCCAGGGCATGGGCGATGCCTGCCACCGGACGGCCATCGATCAGTGCGGCGGCGGCGGTCGCCAGTTGCACCTGCCGCCGCCAGTCGGCGAAGCCCATGCCCAGGCTGCGCTGGAACAGGCGCGAGAGGGTCCGCACGCTGGCCCCGGCGTCTTCGGCCAGGCGCTCCAGGCCGATGTCCAGGGAGGGATTGGCCATCACCGCCTGGCACAGCGCGAGCAGGCGCCTGTCGGAGGCGTCCGGCAGCGGTACGCGGAGGCTGGAACGGCGCGCGCGGCCGAGTTCGAGCACGGCGAGATCGGCCAGCGCCCGATAGTAGTCGGGGTTGCTCTGCCGTTCCTGCTCCACCAGGCTGACGATCAGCTCGCGCAGCAGCGGGCCGACCACCAGCACCAGGGTGCGGTCCTCCAGGCCGCGGGAGAGTTCCGGGCTCAGGTAGATGTTGCGCATCTGCAACTCGGAGGCGACCCGCACCGCATGGCGCAGGCCCGGAGGCAACCAGACCGCCCGTTGCGGCGGGACCGGCAGGGCCTCGTCGGGCGTCTCCAGCCACATCATCCCGGACACCGCATAGAGCACCTGGCCCCAGGCGTGCTCGTGGGCATCGACGCGGTGCCCGGCAGGATAGCTGCGGGCAACGCCGCGCAGGGGCCGGCGGCTGTCGCTCAGGTCGGGTGGGGCGGGTCGTGCCATGGGAATGCCGTCGCGGAGGAAAGACGCAGGTTAACCGCTTGACGCCGATCATGCAGCGCCGGCTTTCAGCGCAGCCGTGACAGCGCTGCTGGCAGCTTTTCGCACCGCACTGTAAAGATAACTTTACGAAGACCGGGCGTTCGCCATGCATGCCGCCGGCGCGTAAGGAATAGTTGCCAGAATCCCTGCGCCAGGCCCTGTGCCGGGCCCTGCCGACGGCTTGTCCGCCGCGCCGCCACGGGGTGAGATGAAGGCATCTCCCATGTCGTCGGCCGCCTGGACCGGCGGCGGTCCATTCAACAAGAACAACGAGGAGGCCGGATGAACGCCGTGGCCAAGATCGAACAGCACAATCCCATCGGTACCGACGGATTCGAATTCGTCGAGTTCACCGCCCCCGACGCCAAGGGCATCGAGCAGCTGCGCCAGCTGTTCAACATGATGGGCTTCACCGAAACCGCCAAGCATCGTTCCAAGGAAGTCTTCCTGTTCCAGCAGAACGATATCAACATCGTGCTCAACGGCAGCCCGACCGGGCATGTCCATGAATTCGCCCTCAAGCACGGCCCGAGCGCCTGCGCCATGGCCTTCCGGGTGAAGAACGCTTCCCAGGCCGCCGCCTACGCCGAATCCCAGGGCGCCAAGCTGGTGGGCAGCCACGCCAACTTCGGCGAGCTGAACATCCCTTCCCTGGAAGGCATCGGCGGTTCGCTGCTGTATCTTGTCGACCGCTACGGCGACCGCAGCATCTATGACGTCGACTTCGAGTTCATCGAAGGCCGCAGCGCCAACGACAACTCGGTCGGCCTGACCTACATCGACCACCTGACCCACAACGTCAAGCGCGGCCAGATGGACGTCTGGTCCGGTTTCTACGAGCGCATCGCCAACTTCCGCGAGATTCGCTACTTCGACATCGAAGGCAAGCTCACCGGCCTGTTCTCCCGCGCCATGACCGCACCTTGCGGGAAGATCCGCATCCCGATCAACGAGTCGGCCGACGATACCTCGCAGATCGAGGAATTCATCCGCGAATACCATGGCGAAGGCATCCAGCACATCGCCCTGACCACCGATGACATCTATGCCACCGTGCGCAAGCTGCGCGACAACGGCGTGAAGTTCATGTCGACCCCGGACACCTACTACGAGAAGGTCGACACCCGCGTCGCCGGGCATGGCGAGCCGCTCGAGCAACTGCGCGAACTGAACCTGCTGATCGACGGCGCCCCGGGCGACGACGGCATCCTGCTGCAGATCTTCACCGACACGGTGATCGGCCCGATCTTCTTCGAGATCATCCAGCGCAAGGGCAACCAGGGCTTCGGCGAGGGCAATTTCAAGGCCCTGTTCGAGTCCATCGAGGAAGACCAGATTCGCCGCGGCGTGATCTGATCCCGCTGCCGCCAGCCTCTTCCGGGGCTGGCGGTTTTCCTTGCGCTCCGCGTTTCCGTTCCAGCGGCGCCGATCGCGCCAGCCTTGCCCGCACCGCCGAGCCACGAGCCTGGCGGCCCATTCACGTCACGTACAACAACAAACAGGTGACGCATGATCCGTGAGTCCTCCCTCCGCCCAGCCGACCGCCCGCCGCCACGCGCCCCGCATGGCGCCCGCCGTGCGCCTGCCGCCTGAGCCGCACGGCCCCGTTTCGCCTCCGACAACAATAAATTTCCACTTGCGTGAGATAATTCAATGGACGGCCAACATCCGCATTCGGGCGAGCTCAAGCGCGGCCTGAAGAATCGTCACATCCAGTTGATCGCCCTCGGCGGCGCCATCGGCACCGGCCTGTTCCTCGGCTCGGCCGGGGTGCTCAAGTCGGCGGGCCCGTCGATGATCCTCGGCTACGCCATCGCCGGCTTCATCGCTTTCATGATCATGCGCCAGCTCGGCGAGATGATCGTCGAGGAGCCGGTCGCCGGCTCCTTCAGCCACTTCGCGCACAAGTACTGGGGCGGCTTCGCCGGCTTCCTCTCCGGCTGGAACTGCTGGGTGCTGTACATCCTGGTCGGGATGTCGGAACTGACCGCGGTCGGCAAGTACATCCACTACTGGTGGCCGGAGGTGCCGACCTGGGCCACGGCGGCGTTGTTCTTCGTCGTCGTCAACGCGATCAACCTGGCCAACGTCAAGGCCTTCGGCGAAGCCGAGTTCTGGTTCGCGATCATCAAGGTGGTGGCGATCATCGGCATGATCCTGCTCGGCTGCTACCTGCTGTTCAGCGGCAGCGGCGGTCCGCAGGCTTCGGTGAGCAACCTCTGGGCACACGGCGGTTTCTTCCCCAACGGAGTGAGCGGACTGGTGATGGCCATGGCGATCATCATGTTCTCCTTCGGTGGCCTGGAAATGCTCGGCTTCACCGCGGCCGAGGCGGACAAGCCGAGGACGGTGATCCCGAAGGCGATCAACCAGGTGATCTATCGCATCCTGATCTTCTACATCGGCGCCCTGATCGTGCTGCTCTCGCTGACGCCCTGGGACAGCCTGCTGCAGACCCTCAACGCTTCCGGCGATGCCTACAGCGGCAGCCCGTTCGTGCAGATCTTCTCGATGATCGGCAGCGGCACCGCCGCGCACCTGCTGAACTTCGTGGTGCTCACCGCCGCACTGTCGGTGTACAACAGCGGCACCTATTGCAACGGCCGCATGCTTCTCGGCCTGGCCGAGCAGGGCGATGCCCCGCGCGCGCTGGCCAGGGTCGACAAGCGCGGCGTACCGGTACGCGCCCTGGTGGTATCGGCGCTGGTGACCTTCCTCGCGGTGGTGGTGAACTATGTGATCCCGCACCAGGCGCTGGAGCTGCTGATGTCGCTGGTGGTGGCGGCGCTGGTGATCAACTGGGCGATGATCAGCATGGCGCACCTGAAGTTCCGCGCGCAGATGGACCGCCAGGGCACCCGTACGCACTTCCGCGCGTTCTGGTATCCGTACGGCAACTACCTGTGCATGGCCTTCGTGGTGTTCATCCTCGGCGTCATGTTGCTGATCCCCGGCATCCAGGTCTCGGTCTATGCCATCCCGGTCTGGCTGCTGGTGATGTGGGCCTGCTATCGACTCAAGGGAGCCCCGCGGCCGATGCCGGGCCTGCGGGTGAAGCCGGTCACCGAGTGATCGATGGGGCGCCGGCGCGCAGAGGAGAGGGGAGCGCTCCTTTGCGTGTCCCGGCGGCCCACAAGACTTTTTCTAGGGGCGCCTGTCGTTGACGCGGCAGGTGCCGAATTCCTACAGTGGCAGCGCCATTTTTTCTCGTTAGAGGGATTTCCATGAAAAAAGCGCTCTGGCTGCTTCTGGCTGCCGTTCCCGTGGTCCTGGTCGCCTGCGGCGGCAGCGACGACGACAAGCAGACCGCCCAGGTCGATTACCTGGCCCTGCCGGGGGATGCCAAGCTGGATACCCGCAGCGTCGACTACAAGTGCGAGAACGGTCGCAAGTTCACCGTGCAGTACCTGAACAAGGGCGACAACAGCCTCGCCGTGGTGCCGGTCAGCGACAACTCGACGCTGGTCTTCAGCAATGTGATTTCCGCCTCCGGCGCCAAGTACGCCGCCGGCCAGTACATCTGGTGGACCAAGGGCGAGGAAGCCACCCTCTACGGCGACTGGAAGGGCGGCGAGCCCACCGACGGGGTCGCCTGCAAGGAGCGTTGAGTTCGACCTGGCGCCTTAGCCGAAATGAAGGAACCCGGCCGCGGCCGGGTTTCTTTTGGCCTGCTTCTCCGCTCGGCAAAGGGGTTATGCTGGCAGCCCGTTGGTCCACCGTGCCGCCCCATGCTGATCATCTCCAATGCCGTCCACCTGCCCGACCATGAGATCGAGCTGAATGCCATTCGCGCCCAGGGCGCCGGCGGGCAGAACGTCAACAAGGTCTCCAGCGCGGTGCACCTGCGCTTCGACATCCAGGCCTCGTCGTTGCCGCCGTTCTACAAGGAGCGTCTGCTGGCACTGAACGACCAGCGCATCAGCGGCGACGGCGTGGTGGTGATCAAGGCCCAGCAGTACCGGACCCAGGAGCAGAACCGCGAGGATGCCCTGGAGCGCCTGGCGGAGTTGATCCGCAGCGTGGCCAAGGTGCAGAAGGCGCGCCGCCCGACCAACCCTACGCGCGGCTCGCAGAAGCGCCGGCTGGACGGCAAGGCCAAGCGCGGCGCGGTGAAGGCCGGGCGCGGCAAGGTGGATTTCTGAGCCGGCCGGTCTTCGCGACGGATCAGCGTACGGCCTGGGCCACCGGCTGGCCGAGGCCGCGCTCGCGGTCGCGTTGCAGGCGATAGGCCTTGGCCGCGGCCGGGATCGCAGTGACCTGGCCGGTTTCCAGCCAGCGTCGCAGGCGCGTGGCGTCGGCGAAGTGGGTGTACTTGCCGAAGGCGTCCAGCACCACCAGATTGACCGGATTGCGGTTGATCGTGGTACGCATCACCAGGCAGTGGCCTGCTTCGTTGGTGAAGCCGGTCTTGGTCAACTGGATGTTCCAGGTCTTGTTGTTGATCAGGTGGTTGGTGTTGCGGAAGCCCAGGGTGTAGTTGGGGTGGCGGAAGGCCACGGTCTTCTCCGGAGTGGTGCTCCACTGACTGAGCAGCGGATATTGCCGGCTGGCCACCAGCAGGCGGGTGAGGTCGCGAGCGGTGGAGACGTTGTGCAGCGACAGCCCGGTCGGCTCGACGTAGCGGGTGTTCTTCATTCCCAGGGCGTGAGCCTTGGCGTTCATCGCCTTGACGAAGGCGTTCTTGCCGCCCGGATAGTTCTGCGCGAGGCTGGCGGCGGCGCGGTTCTCCGAGGACATCAGGGCGAGCAGGAGCATGTCCCGGCGGCTGATCTGGCTGCCGACCCGCACCCGGGAAAACACCCCGCGCATTTCGCTGGTCTCGCTGATGGCGATCGGCAGTACCTCGTCCAGCGGCAGTTTCGAGTCGAGCACGACCATGGCGGTCATCAGCTTGGTGATCGAGGCGATCGGCACCACCAGGTCGGGGTTGCGCGAGTAGAGCACCTTGCCGGTGTTCTGGTCGGTAACCAGCGCGCTGCCCGACGCCAGCTCCTGTTGCAGCGGCAGCCCGGCCTTGGGCGGCGGGGAGGCGGATACCGCGGTGGCAACGCTGAGGGACAGGAACAGGGTGACCAGTGACAGGAGACGGTTTCTCACGTGCGTTGCTCACTAAGACGAGAAAGTGGGGGCCGTGGGGCGCAGTGTGAACTGGTGCCCATAATTGAGCATTTTATGCTCTTTTGTAGGAAAAGCACGTAGGGCTTTGAAAGTGCTGACTTATGGTTGGCCCGGTTCAGAGAGGTTCGGCGGATAACGCCTGTGGCGTTATTCGCCCTACGCCCACAAGGTCGTGGTGCGGTAGGGCGAATAACCGCAACGCGGTTATCCGCCGCCTCGGCGGGAGTGTGCGGCATTCGCTGGGGCGAAAAAAAGCCGGCCATCACAGCCGGCTCAGGGTAACCGTGAGGGTTCAGTCCGCGCAGACCTGGGCGATGGCTTGCGCCAGGCGGTCGAGGCGGCGCGCGTCGAGACCGGCGACGTTGGCCCGGCCGCTGGAGACCAGGTAAACGGCGTGCTCGTCGCGCAGCCGAGCGACCTGCTGCGGGCTCAGTCCGGTATAGGAAAACATCCCGCGTTGCGCGCCGACATGGGCGAAGCGCTCGGCCAGGCCGTGCGGCGCCAGGGCTTCGACCAGGCCGATGCGCAGGCTGGCGATGCGCGAGCGCATGCCTTCGACCTCTTCCTGCCAGAGTCCCTTCAACTCGCTGTCGCCGAGGATCGCCGCGACCACCTCGGCACCATGCGCCGGCGGGGTCGACCAGAGGTTGCGGGCGAGGAAGGCCAGTTGGCTACGCAGGTCGGTGAGCTTCTCGGCGTTCTGCGCGCAGACGATCAGCGCACCGACGCGGTCGCGGTACAGGCCGAAGTTCTTCGAGCAGGAACTGGTGACCAGCACCTCCGGCAGTTCGCCGGCGAACAGGCGTACCGCCCAGGCGTCTTCCTCGAGACCGTCGCCGAAGCCCTGGTAGGCGAAGTCGATCAGCGGCAGCAGCTCGCGGCGACGCACCACGTCGAGCACCCTGCGCCAGTCGTCGTGGCTCAGGTCGAAACCGGTCGGGTTGTGGCAGCAGGCATGCAGCAGCACCACGTCTCCCTGGGGAATGCGCTCCAGGCCAGCAAGCATCGCCTCGACATCCAGGCGGTTGTCGGCGCTGACGTAGGGGTAGTGGGAAACCTTCAGGCCGGCGGCGGCGAACAGGGTCTCGTGGATCGGCCAGGTCGGGTCGCTCAGCCAGATGCCGCGGCCGGGCAGGCAATGGGCGATGAAGTCGCCGGCCAGGCGCAAGGCGCCGGTGCCGCCGGGCGTCTGGGTGGCGTCGGCGCGTTGCTCCAGCAACAGCGGCGAGGCGGCGCCGAGCGCCAGTTCCGCCAGGCGCGCGGCGAACAGCGCATCGCCGTGGCCGCCGACGTAGCTCTTGGTGGTTTCCTGCTCGACCAGGCGCTGCTCGGCGAGTTTCACCGAGCGCAGGATCGGGGTCAGGCCCTGGGCATCCTTGTAGACACCGACGCCGAGGTCCAGCTTGTCCGCGCGCGGATCGTTGCGGTAGGCGTCGAGCAGGCCCAGGATCGGGTCGCCCGGTACGCGGGCGACCTTGGCGAAATGACTCATTTGCGCCCCTCGGCGGTTTTCGCTACCTCGTCGGTGCGCGCCGCCATGATGAAATCGTTGCGGTGCAGGCCCTTGATCGAGTGGCTCCACCAGGTCACGGTGACTTTGCCCCACTCGGTCAGCAGGCCCGGATGGTGGCCTTCGGCCTCGGATATCTCGCCGACGGCATTGGTGAAGGCCAGGGCATGCTTGAAGTTCTTGAACAGGTAGACCTTCTCCAGTTGCATGATGCCGTCGCGGACTTCGATGTTCCAATCCGGGATCTGCCGCAGCAGCACGGGCAGTTCTTCGTCGCTGACGTGCGGGGCGTCGGCGCGGCAGGCTTCGCAATGGGCTTGGGTGAGTGCGGTCATGGTGGGAGTCCTTGGTTGTCGCATGTGGGAGCGGCGGACGGGCCGTGCCCGTCCACCATAGTACAAGGCCGCCGCGGGGTCAGCCGCGGCGGCGGCGTTTCTCGTCAGGCCGCCTGCTTGGGCGGGAACAGCGGCGCGTGCAGGCCCAGGCGCATGGCCTCGTGGACCAGCGCCATGATGTCTTCCTGGGCCAGTTGGAACAGGCGCTTGAGGTCGGGCAGGACGAAATAGAGCGGTTGCAGGATGTCGATGCGGTAGGGCGTGCGCATCGCCTCCAGCGGATTGAAGGCCTGGTGCAGCGGCTCGTCGGAGAGGCTGTAGACGGTCTCCTTCGGCGAGGAGAGGATGCCGCCGCCGTAGATGCGCTTGCCCTGGTCGGTCTCGACCAGGCCGAACTCGATGGTCATCCAGTACAGGCGGGCGAGGAACACGCGTTCCTCCTTGCTCGCCTTGAGGCCGAGCTTGCCGTAGGTATGGGTGAACTCGGCGAACCAGGGGTTGGTCAGCAGTGGGCAGTGGCCGAAGATCTCGTGGAAGATGTCCGGCTCCTGCAGGTAGTCCAGTTCTTCCGGGGTGCGGATGAAGGTGGCGACGGGGAATTGCTGGCTGGCCAGCAGTTCGAAGAAGGTCTGGAACGGAATCAGCGCCGGAACCCGCGCCACGCGCCAGCCGGTGGTGGCCTGGAGAACCCTGTTGATCTCGTCGAGCTGGGGGATCCGGTCGTGGGGCAGGCCGAGCTGTTCGATGCCGTCGAGGTATTCCTGACAGGCGCGGCCTTCGATCACCTTCAGTTGCCGGGTGATCAGGGTATTCCAGACCTGGTGCTCGGTTTCCGGATAGTGGATGAAACCGTTGTCGTCGGGCTGGCGGGCCACGTACTGCGTCGTTTTCATACGGACTCCATGAGCGGCTTGTGGCCGCGGGGTCTTTGTTGTTGTCGTTGCCTTATCGATACCGCGTCGGGACGGTCCGTGCAGCCCCGGATAGGGACCGGGCAACGGGGAGGAATCGGCGTTTTCGTAAAGTTTTCCTTACGAATTGGCCTGGGTCGCCTGTTCATTGGGTCAGGCATTGTTGCTGGTGAGTCTAACTGTCACATATTCTTGACGGAAATTTCCGGCCGGGAGTTAAAAAACCGGCCGCGAGCCCATCAGAACGACAACACCGGGCCACGCCATGCGTATCAAAGTGCACTGCCAGAACCGCGTAGGCATCCTCCGCGACATCCTCAACCTGCTGGTCGACTACGGCATCAACGTCAATCGCGGCGAAGTCGGCGGCGACCAGGGCAACGCCATCTACCTGCTCTGTCCGAACATGATCAACCTCCAGTTGCAGTCGTTGCGGCCCAAGCTGGAGGCGGTGCCGGGGGTCTTCGGGGTCAAGCGCGTCGGCCTGATGCCCAGCGAGCGCCGGCACCTGGAACTCAACGCGCTGCTCGCCGCCCTGGACTTCCCGGTGCTCTCGGTGGACATGGGCGGGCAGATCGTCGCCGCCAACCGTGCCGCCGCGCAGTTGCTCGGCGTGCGCGTCGACGAGGTGCCGGGGATTCCGCTGTCGCGCTATGTGGAGGACCTCGACCTGCCCGAACTGGTGCGCGCCAACAAGGCGCGGATCAACGGGCTGCGGGTGAAGGTGAAGGGCGACGTGTTCCTCGCCGACATCGCGCCGCTGCAATCCGAGCACGACGAGAGCGAGGCGCTGGCTGGAGCGGTGCTGACCCTGCATCGCGCGGATCGCGTCGGCGAGCGCATCTACCATGTGCGCAAGCAGGAGCTGCGTGGCTTCGACAGTATCTTCCAGAGTTCGCGGGTAATGGCCGCGGTGGTCCGCGAGGCGCGGCGCATGGCGCCGCTGGACGCGCCGCTGCTGATCGAGGGCGAGACCGGCACCGGCAAGGAGCTGCTGGCGCGCGCCTGCCACCTGGCCAGCCCGCGCGGGCAGTCGCCGTTCATGGCGTTGAACTGCGCCGGCCTGCCGGAATCCATGGCCGAGACCGAGCTGTTCGGCTATGGTCCGGGAGCCTTCGAGGGCGCCCGCCCGGAGGGCAAGCTCGGCCTGCTGGAGCTTACCGCCGGCGGCACGCTGTTCCTCGACGGCGTCGGCGAGATGAGCCCGCGCCTGCAGGCCAAGCTGTTGCGCTTCCTGCAGGACGGCTGTTTCCGCCGGGTCGGCAGCGACGAGGAGGTGTACCTGGACGTGCGGGTGATCTGCGCCACCCAGGTAGACCTGTCCGAACTCTGCGCCAAGGGCGAATTCCGCCAGGACCTCTATCACCGTCTCAATGTGCTCTCGCTGCACATCCCGCCGCTGCGCGAGTGCCTGGATGGCCTGGCGCCGCTCGCCGAGCATTTCCTCGACCAGGCCAGCCGGCAGATCGGCTGCGGCCTGCCGAAGCTTTCCGCGCAGGCGCTGGAACGTCTCGAACGCTACCACTGGCCGGGCAACGTGCGGCAATTGGAAAACGTGCTGTTCCAGGCGGTTTCGCTGTGCGAAGGGGGAACGGTCAAGGCCGAGCACATCCGCCTGCCGGACTACGGCGCGCCGCAGCCGCTGGGGGATTTTTCCCTGGAAGGAGACCTCGACGCCATCGTCGGGCGCTTCGAGAAGGCGGTGCTGGAGCGCCTGTTCCGCGAACATCCGAGCAGCCGCCAGTTGGGCAAGCGCCTCGGCGTTTCGCATACCACGGCGGCGAACAAGCTGCGCCAGCATGGCGTGGGGCAAGGCGAGGGCTGAGCGGCATGCTTGCCGGTTTGTTGCAGGCTGGGAAAGAAACGGTGGAGGCGTCGGCCCTTGTGAAAGGGCGGCAGCACGATGAGGCGTGGGGAGGACGGCCAGGATGTTCGCCGAGAGGCGGGATTGTCGCCGCCGAGTACACAATGATCGCGCCGGATGGGCGAGCTGCCCCTCGTGGCGCGATCCTTCGGAGGTCGACCCGGAGGTCGAGCAGAGTTTAGCCGCCAGTGCAGCCGTTGCCCCAGACCTGATATTCGACGGTATGTTTCTGGCCGTTCGAATCTTCGTAGGTCATGCGTGCGGGAACGATGCCGCAGGCATTGGAAGTGTCGGTTGAAGATATAACGCGAGCCACATCCAGTTGCATGCCATAGGCATATTCTTCAACAGCGTTTTCCTGCTGGCTGGCAGGTTGATCCTGGGCGCCAGCCGCCATCACCAGCGGCGAGCAGGCGAACAGGGCCATCAGGGCGAAAGCCTTCATTACTATTTACCTGAGTAGTTTCTGAGTGGGTACGATCTGCCGTCGGAAGACAGGCGGACAGGTCACCGGGGCAACTCGATAAACAAGGCTGGGTAAGTAAGTCTGCAATCAAGTTGCGGAGTCGAAGTTCAACGGGAGTTAACTTCGGCTGTTGGGTTTATTGTAAGTTGGGATAGGCTGCGACATATAGACTCAGTCAAGACAAGAACCTTGTACGGATCGGTAACAATATCCCTGTGGCCTTCTGCGCCGCGGCTTTGCGACCGGCTCACGGGTTTCTTTCCTGGCCCAGGGGCGATTGCGGGTCGAGCAGGGCGCTGCGAATGAAGTGCAGGTAGCTGAGCACCCGTCGCAGCGGCGAGGTATCGAACTGCGGTGCGCGCGGCTCCGGCGCCGCCCGTACCGCCATGATCGCCTGGTTCACCGCGTGCAGGGCGCGCTGGCGGTTGCTCGGCCCGGGTTGCAGGAACAGCCGGATCAGCGCCCGGCCCATCAGGCGGATCGCCCGGCGCCAGGCGGTGCGTTCGGCGTAGCAGGGCTCCTGGGGCAGGCGTTGCTGTTCGAGGCGCAGCTCGATGATCGCCTGGCCGACCTCCAGCACCAGGAACATCCAGCCCAGCAACCGGCGTTGCACGTCCGGGCGGCCGGCGGAGAAGGTGTAGGCCTGGTTCAGCAGGTCGCGGGTGCCGCTTTCGAAACCGGAGACCAGGCCCTTGCTCTTGCCGCTGATGGCGAACACCACCCGCTCGCGCAGGTCGTGCTCCAGGCGCTTCCACATCCACGGCCGGTTCGGCGGCAGGATCACCATGGCGGCGACCGTGGCGAGGACCATCGACAAGAGTAGTGCCAGGTATTCGTTGAAGAAGGCCAGGGCGTCGTAGCGCGCCATGTTGGCCGGCAGCGAGGCGAAGCAGAACCACACCAGTAGGCCGACGCCGTAGCCGTTCCACTGCGGCCGCCAGAGCAGCAGGGCGCCGACCGCGAAGACCGGCAGCAGGCAGCAGAGCAGCATCGGGAAACCGTCCACGTGGGGTAGCAGGTAGAGCAGCACGAACAGCCCGGTGCAGGCCCCGGCGAGGGTCCCGAGGGTGAGTTGCAGCGACAACCGGCCGGGATTCGGCGAGGTCGAGGAGAGCGCCGAGATCAGTACCGCGGTGAGGGCGAAGGTGCCGCCGTGGGGCCAGGAGGTCTGGATCCAGAACGTGCCGAGCAGGCCGATCATCAGCGCGCTGCGCGCTCCGGCGACCAGCGCGGCGACCGGGTTGGCGCGGGCGACGAAGCTTTCCTTCCATTGCTCGCGGGTATGGTGGTGTTCGGCCAGGGAAGCGTGGGTCAGGGCGTAGTTGTGCAGGTCGTCGGTGAAACGGAAGGCCAGTTCGGCAGCGGTGTTGAAATCCAGCAGATCGTTCTCGCCGGGGCGCTGCTCCACCAGGCGCTGGCGGGCCTGGCGGATGTTCTGCATCAGTTCCGGCTTGTAGGCCTCGATGCGTTCGGCCAGGCGCGCGGCGTCGGCGTCGGTGGGCGTCCGTTCGCGAATCGGCGCGAGCAGCCCGGCAAGCTCCGCCAGGCAGGGCGCCAGGACCTCCAGGACATTCTGCGCCCCGCGCCCGCGCAGGCGTTCGAGCAGGCGGTGGAGGCCGTGGAAGCGACTGGTCATGACCATGAATTCGTTGTTCAGGCGAATCAGCCGGCCGCTGCGCAGGCGCATGTGCGGATCTTCGAAAGTAGTGGCGCTGCGCAGGTTTTCCAGGCCCACGGACTGGGCGACGAAGCGCGCGCTGAGCTCGCCGAAGCGCTCGCCGTCGAGGCTGCCCTGCAGGCCTTCGGCGGCGAACCCGGCGAAGTCGCGGAAGCGCCCGTAGAGTGTGTTGCGCAGGGCGGCGCCGCTGGTCTGCGGCAGGAAGATGGCGCTGACGGTACCGGTGCAGAGGATGCCCAGGGATATTTCCAGGACCCGCCACAGCGCCGCCATGAAGGCGCCTTCCGGGTGCGCGGTGGCTGGAATCCCGATCATGGTCGCGGTGTAGCCGGCGAGTACGCAGGCGTAGCCGCGGAAATCGCGGTAGCGCGCGGCGCCGGCGGTGCACAGGCCGACCCAGAGCGCCAGGCAGGCGAGGAACAGCACGCGCTCCTGGGCGAACAGGGCGATCAGAGTGACCATCACGCTGAGGCCGATCAGGGTTCCGACGATGCGGTAGAAGCTCTTGGCCAGGACCTGCCCGCTCTGCGTCTGCATGACGATGAAGACCGTCACCAGCACCGTGCTCGGCTGCGGCAGTTCCAGGCGATAGGCCAGCCACAGGGCGAGGCTGGCGGTGAGCAGGGCCTTGAACACGAAGACCCAGGCGACGCCGTCGCTACGCGCCCATTCGAGCAGGGCGCGGCGCAATTCGTCGGGGCTGGGAAAGAACGCGAGGGGAGCCGGTGGAACCAGGGGGAGACCTTTCCGGGTGGCGCGGGGCACTGCTGCGAATCCTGAACGACGGCGAGGGGAGGCCGAAACGGCTGGGAATTCTAGGAGCGCCCGCGCTTGCGGATAAGAGATCGGATAGGTGAAAAATTTTTGTCACAAAAGGCAATAATAGGTGGGTTGACTCGTGACAGAATCTGCGCCGCCTTGGGGTGTCCTCCGGGTTGCGTGGAAAAGAGACGCGCCATAAGCGTCAGAGCCTAGAGGGCCGTGATGGATATCCTGTTCAATATGCGCGCGTTCGTCAGCGTCGCGGAGACCGGCAGTTTCACTGCCGCCGCCCAGCGCCTGGACCTGACGACCGCCTATGTCTCCCGTGCGGTGGCCAAGCTGGAGGCCCACCTGCAGACCCGCCTGCTGCATCGCACCACCCGGCGCATCGCGCTGACCGAAGCCGGGCAGCGCTACCTGATGCGCGCCCAGCAGATACTCGCCTACATCGAGGAGGCCGAGGCCGAGGCGGGCGACGCCCATGCGCGGCCGTCGGGCACGCTGAAGGTCCACGCGATGACCGGCATCGGCCAGCACTACCTGATCAAGGCCATCTCGCAATATTGCGAGACCTACCCGGAGGTTGGCTTCGACCTGACCCTGGCCAACCGGATCACCGACATTCTCGACGAGGGCTACGACATTTCCGTGGTGATCGCCCCCGAGCTGCCGGACTCCGGTTTCGTCTCCAAGTGCATCGGCCAGACCTACAGCATCCTCTGCGCCTCGCCGGGCTACATTGCCGCGCACGGCTTCCCCAAGCTGCCGGCGGAGCTGTCCGCGCACCGTTGCCTGCGCCTGGTGAACTCGGTGATGTCGCTGGACCGCTGGCTGTTTGACGGGCCCGACGGCCAGGAACTGGCCTGCATCAACCAGACGCATTTCCAGGTCAACACCGCCGACGCCATGACCGAGGCGGTGGTCTCCGGCATGGGTATCGGTGCGCTGCCGGTGTACGCGGCGGTCAACGGCCTGAAGGACGGCAGCCTGGTGCGGGTGTTGCCGCGCTATAGCCTGTTCCATCTCAACGTCTACGCCCTCTACCCCTCGCGGCAGTACCTGGATGCGAAGATCCGCACCTGGGTCGAGTTCCTCCGCGAGCACATGCCGGCGATGCTCGCCGCGGACGAGCGCAGCCTGGCGGAGAGCGGTGGGTTGGCGAACTGAGCGGGAGTGGTGGGCGGCGCCCTTCGCGACGATCGCACCCCGGCTTGTCGGGAGTCGTAGGGCGGATAACCGCCTGGCGGTTGTCCGCCGATTCTCCGGAGCCCCGCGGACAACGCCAGGGGCGTTATCCGCCCTACAGGCTGTCTCCCACCCTCTGCAACTCCTCGATCAACGCCCGCAGGCAACTCGGTAGTGCTTCCAGGTCGCGTACCAGCAGGCTGCGCTCGCGGATCGCCCAGGGCTCGTCGAGTTCGATGGTCGCCAGCTTCATCGTCCGGCTGTGGCGGCGCGCGGCGGACTGCGGGATCACGCCGATGCCGACGCCGCCCTCGATCATCCGGCAGATCGCCTCGAAGCTGGAGACCTGGATGCGCAGCGATAGCTGCTCGCCCATCTGCTCCACCCGTTCGTACAGGAAGGCGTGCAGGGTGGTGCCCTCGGGCAGGCCGATATGCTGGAACTGCAGGGTGTCGCGCAGGCGTACCCTGGCCTGTCCGGCCAGCGGATGGCCCTGGGGCACCGCCATCACCAGGCGGTCGGTGCTGAAATGCAGGACCTGCAGGCCACTGGCCGCCACCGGCCCGGCGATGATGCCGAGGTCGGTGGAGCCGTCCAGCACGCCGCGGACAATGTCGCGGCTGAGGCGTTCCTGCAGGTCGACGGTGACCCCGGGACGAGCGGCGAGGAAGCCGGCGAGGATTTCCGGAAGGAATTCGGTGACCGCGGTGGTATTGGCGAAGATGCGGATATGCCCGGCGGCGTCGCTGCCGTACTCGGTGAACTCGCTCTTCAGGTATTCCACCTGGCGCATGATCAGCCGCGCGTGCTGTAGCAGGCGCTGGCCCGCCGGGGTCAGTTCGACGCCGCGGCTGTCGCGATACAGCAGGCGGCTGCCAAGCTGGCCTTCGAGCGCCTTGACCCGCGCGCTGGCGGCGGCCGGGGAAAGGAAGGCGCGGCGCGCGCCCTGGGTCAGGCTGGGCGACTCGGCGATATGGATGAACAGGCGCAGGTCGGCGAGATCGAAATGCATGGGCACTCCATGGCGTTCGGCAAATCCGAACGCGCCATTGCGTAATTGCAAATTCTCAAAACGCTAGCATCCTATCATTCTCCTCCCATCACCCCCTAGGTCATGGGAAGCCACGCATGAGTGAGTCCGCTTTCGCCCCCTGGATCGGTCGCCAGGAAGAAACCCACGATCAATTGAGCCGCAACCTGGTCAAGCGCATCGCCGCCACCTTCGGCGAGCCGACCCCGGCCCACGGCGAAGCGCTGCCGCCGCTCTGGCACTGGGCGTTCTTCCAGGACCCGGTGGAGGCCGCCGGCCTCGGCGTCGACGGCCACCCGGCGCGCGGCGGTTTCCTGCCGCCGGCGGACGATCGCAACCGCATGTGGGCCGGCGGGCGCCTGGAGTTCCACCAGCCGCTGCGGGTCGGCGGCGAGGCCAGCCGCACCTCGACCATCCTCCGGGTCGAGGAGAAGCACGGTCGCAGCGGCGCGCTGCTGTTCGTCACCCTGCGCCACGACTACCGCCAGGACGGCCAACTGGCGCTGAGCGAAGAGCACGACATCGTCTACCGCGAACCGACCCCGCCCAAGCTCGGCGGTACCGAGGCCTTGCCCGAGGGCGACTGGCGCGAGGCGCTGGAGCCCGATCCGGTGTTGCTGTTCCGCTACTCGGCGGTGACTTTCAACGGCCACCGCATTCACTACGACTGGCCCTATGTCACCGATGCCGAAGGCTATCCGGGCCTGGTGGTGCACGGTCCGCTGATCGCCACCCTGGCCCTGCGCGCGTTCTGCCGGGCCAATCCGCAGGCGCGCCTGCGTCGCTTCGCCTATCGCGGCCTGCGCCCGCTGATCTGTCCCGAGCCGTTCGAGGTCGGCGGCCGCCTGCTCGCTGCCGGCAAGGCCGAGGTATGGGTCGGCAATGGCGCCGGCCTGGCCCAGCGCGGCGACGTGGAATTCGACTGAAAGGGCCCCAGCGCCCATCCAACGACAAGAATCGAGGAGTCACCGATGAATCCGAACAGCGAAGAGCTGAACGCGATCCGCGAGGGCGTACGTGCCCTCTGCGCCGAATTCGACGCCGCCTACTGGCGCCGCATCGATGAGCAGCGCGGTTTTCCCGAGGCCTTCGTCAAGGCCCTGACCGACGCCGGCTGGCTCTCGGCGATGATCCCGGAGGAGTACGGCGGTTCCGGTCTGGGCCTGGCCGAGGCCTCGGTGATCCTGGAGGAAGTCAACCGCTGCGGCGGCAACTCCGGCACCGTGCACGGGCAGATGTACAACATGTTCACGTTGCTGCGTAACGGCAGCGAGGCGCAGAAGCGCTTCTACCTGCCGAAGCTGGCCAGCGGCGAGCTGCGCCTGCAGTCGATGGGGGTGACCGAGCCGACCACCGGCACCGATACCACCAAGATCAAGACCACCGCCGTGCGCAAGGGCGACCGCTATGTGATCAACGGGCAGAAGGTGTGGATCTCGCGGATCCAGCACTCCGACCTGATGATCCTGCTGGCGCGCACCACGCCGCTGGCCGAGGTGAAGCGCAAGTCCGAAGGCATGTCGATCTTCCTCGTCGACCTGCGCGAGGCCATCGGCAAGGGCCTGACCGTGCAGCCGATCGCCAACATGGTCAACCACGAGACCAACGAGCTGTTCTTCGACAACCTGGAGATCCCCGCCGATAGCCTGATCGGCGAGGAAGGCAAGGGCTTCCGCTACATCCTCGACGGCCTCAATGCCGAGCGCACCCTGATCGCCGCCGAATGCATCGGCGACGGCCGCTGGTTCATCGACAAGGCCAGCCACTATGCCCGCGACCGCGTGGTCTTCGGCCGGCCGATAGGGCAGAACCAGGGCGTGCAGTTCCCCATCGCCGAGGCGCACATCGAAGTGGAGGCCGCCGACCTGATGCGCTGGCGCGCCTGCCAGGAGTACGACGCCGGGCTCAACGCCGGGGCCAGCGCGAACATGGCCAAGTACCTGGCGGCGAAAGCTTCCTGGGAGGCGGCCAACGCCTGCCTGCAGACCCACGGCGGCTTCGGCTTCGCCTGCGAGTACGACGTCGAGCGCAAGTTCCGCGAGACCCGCCTGTACCAGGTGGCGCCGATCTCCACCAACCTGATCCTGTCCTACGTGGCCGAGCACCTGCTCGAACTGCCGCGCTCGTTCTGAAGCGGGAGCCGCCCATGCAGATCGACCGTCTCGACCACCTGGTGCTCACCGTCCGCGACATCGACGCCAGCATCGATTTCTACACACGCGTGCTGGGCATGCGCGCCGTTACCTTCGGCGCGGGTCGCAAGGCCCTCGCCTTCGGTGCGCAGAAGATCAACCTGCACCAGGCCGGGGGCGAATTCGAACCCAAGGCCGAGCGACCTACGCCAGGGTCCGCCGACCTCTGTTTCATCGTCGCCACGCCACTCGAGGCGGTGGCCGAGCAACTGCGCCAGCAGGCCGTGGAAATCCTCGAGGGCCCGGTGCAGCGCACCGGCGCCGGCGGGCCGATCCTCTCGCTGTACCTGCGCGACCCCGACCTGAACCTGATCGAACTGAGCAACCCGCTGTAGGCCGCGTGCCTCGGGACAACTACAAGAGAGCGTTGGTCATGACCGACTACACCCAGCAACTCGCCGGCTTTCTCGCCGGCCTGCGCTACCAGGACCTGCCGCCGGCGGTGTTGGCGCGGATGGAAGAATTGTTCCTCGACTGGCTCGGCTCGGCGCTGGCCGGCAAGGGCCAGCATCCGATCCCATTGTTCGAGCGCTACGCCGAACGCATGGGCCCGGCCGACGGTAGCGCGCAGATCCTGCCCAGCCGGCGGCGCAGCTCGCCGTATTTCGCCGCCCTGGTGAACGGCGCGGCTTCCCACGTGGTGGAGCAGGACGACCTGCACAACAGCTCGGTGCTGCACCCCGCGGCGGTGGTCTTCCCTGCTGCCCTGGCCGCGGCCCAGGACCTCGGCCGCAGCGGCGCCGAGCTGATCCTCGCGGCGGTGGCCGGCTACGAGGCCGGCATCCGCATCGGCGAATTCCTCGGCCGTTCCCACTACCGGGTGTTCCATACCACTGCCACGGTCGGCACCCTCGCCGCGGCAGTGGCGGTGGGCAAGCTGATGGACTTCGACCGCGAGCGCTTCGTCGACCTGCTCGGCAGCGCCGGAACCCAGGCCGCCGGGCTCTGGGAGTTCCTCCGCGACGCCGCCGATTCCAAGCAGTTGCATACCGCCAAGGCCGCCGCCGACGGGCTGCTCGCCGCCTATCTCACCGCCGACGGCCTGAGCGGCGCGCGACACATCCTCGAAGGCGAGCAGGGGATGGCCGCCGGGATGTCCAGCGACGCCGACCCCGAGCGCCTGGTGGATCGCCTCGGCAGCCGCTGGGCGTTGCTGGAAACCTCGTTCAAGTTCCACGCCTCGTGCCGCCATACCCATCCCGCGGCCGACGCGCTGCTGGCGCTGATGCAGCGCGAAGGGCTCGATCACTCGCAGATCGCCGCGGTCACCGCGCGGGTCCACCAGGGCGCCATCGACGTGCTCGGCCGGGTGGTCGAGCCGCAGACCGTGCACCAGGCGAAGTTCTCCATGGGCACCGTGCTGGGCCTGATCGCCGTGTACGGCAAGGCCGGCCTCGGCGAGTTCCATCGGCATGCGCTGAGCGACCCGCGGGTCGCAGCGTTCCGCGAGCGGGTCGAGATGCGCCTGGACCCGGAGGTCGACGCCGCCTATCCGCAGCGCTGGCTCGGGCGGGTCGAAGTACTGGATCGCGAAGGGCGGCGCCATACCGCCGCCATCGACGAACCCAAGGGCGATCCCGGCAATACCCTCAGCCGCGACGAGCTGGCCGACAAGTTCCGCCGCCTGCTGGCGTTTTCCGGCGCGGCCACCGGCGCCGAGGCGGAGATCCTTATCCAGCGCGCCTGGGGCCTGCGTCAGGCGCCTTCCGTAACGCCCCTGATCTGATCAACCGAACCAGCCGCACCTCGTCTTCGACGGACGAGGGCAGGGAGTCCGACCCATGACGCAATCCCACCAGCCGCGCCCGCTTGACGGCATCACCGTGGTCAGCCTGGAGCACGCCATCGCCGCGCCCTTCTGCACCCGCCAACTGGCCGATCTCGGCGCGCGGGTGATCAAGATCGAACGCCCCGGCGTCGGCGATTTCGCCCGCGGTTACGACGAGCGGGTCAACGGCCTGTCGTCGCACTTCGTCTGGACCAATCGTTCCAAGCAGAGCCTCAGCCTCGATCTCAAGCAGGCCGAGGCGCTGCCGTTGCTGGAGAAGCTGCTGGCCGGCGCCGACGTGCTGGTGCAGAACCTCGCGCCGGGCGCCGCCGCGCGCCTGGGCCTGTCCTACGAGGCGTTGCGCGAGCGCTTCCCGCGACTGATCGTCTGCGATATCTCCGGCTACGGCGAAGGCGGTCCCTACGAGAAGAAGAAGGCCTACGACCTGCTGATCCAGAGCGAGGGCGGCTTCCTTTCGGTGACCGGCGGCGCCGGGCCGAACGAGATGGCCAAGGCCGGCTGTTCGATCGCCGATATCGCCGCCGGCATGTACGCCTACAGCAGCATCCTTTCGGCCCTGCTGCTGCGCGAGCGCACCGGCGAGGGCAGCCGCATCGACGTGTCGATGCTGGAGAGCCTGGTGGAGTGGATGGGCTACCCGATGTACTACGCCTACCAGGACGCGCCGCCGCCGCCGCGCGCCGGCGCTTCGCACTCGACCATCTACCCCTATGGGCCATTCCCCGCCGGCGACGGCGGCACAGTGATGCTCGGCCTGCAGAACGAGCGCGAGTGGCGGGCCTTCTGCGACAAGGTCCTGCGCCGCCCGGAGCTGGCCGACGACGAACGCTTCTCGGCGAACTTCAAGCGCTCGGCCAACCGCGAAGAGCTGCGTGCGCTGATCGTCGAAGCCTTCGCCGCCTTGCCGGCCGCCGAGGTGGTGGCGCGCCTGGAACAGGCGCAGATCGCCAGCGCCCACGTCAACGACATGGCCGGGGTCTGGGCGCACCCGCAGTTACAGGCGCGGCAACGCTGGACCTCCATCGACAGCCCGGCCGGGCGCCTGCCGGCGTTGTTGCCGCCGGCCAGCAGCAGCGCCTTCGTTCCGCGCATGGATGCGGTGCCGGCGCTGGGCGGCGACAGCGACGCGCTGCTTGCCGAACTGGGCTGTACCGCGGCCGATATCCAGCGCCTGCGCGCGACCGGAACGGTATGAGGAGGCGGACATGAACCGACAGATCGTGCGCAGCGCGCTGTTCGTCCCGGCGACCCGCCCGGAGCGGATCCCCAAGGCCCTTGCCAGCGGCGCCGACCGGGTCATCGTCGACCTCGAGGATGCGGTGGAGGAGGGGCTGAAGGTCGAGGCGCGGGCCAATCTCCGGCGTTTCCTCGTCGATACGCCGGAAGCCCGGGTGCTGGTGCGGATCAACGCGGCGGAGCATCCCGGGCATGCCGACGACCTGGCGCTGTGCCGCGACCACGCCGGAGTGATCGGCCTGCTCCTGCCGAAAGTGGAGAGCGCCGCCCAGGTGCGCCACGCCGCCGTGGCCAGCGGCAAGCCGGTCTGGCCCATCGTCGAGAGTGCCCGCGGCCTTGCCGCGCTAGGCGAGATCGCCGCTGCCGCGGGGGTCGAGCGGCTGTCCTTCGGCAGCCTCGACCTGGCCCTGGACCTCGATCTCAACAGCGGCAGCAACGCAGCCGAACAGATTCTCGGTCACGCCCGTTACGCACTGCTCCTGCAATCGCGCCTGGCAGGCCTGGCGCCGCCGCTGGACGGCGTCTATCCGGCGATCCAGAACCGTGCCGGACTGGTCGAGGCAGTGCGCTTCGCTCGCGACATGGGCTTCGGCGGGTTGCTGTGCATCCATCCGAGCCAGGTCGAGCCGATCCACCAGACATTGATGCCGAGTCCCGCGGAACTGGAGTGGGCGCGTCGGGTGGCAGAGGCCGGCGCCTCCGGTGCCGGCGTCTTCGTGGTCGACGGCGAGATGGTCGACGCGCCGGTGCTGGGGCGCGCGCGACGCCTGCTGGAGCGGGCCGGGGAGGGTGGCTGAACGCGTTCGACAGACGCGAACGCGGGCTTGAGCAATGGCGAATTCTCCGAACGCGCCGGCTGCGTCAGGCTCGTCGATACCTCGAAAGCACAACAACAATCTGAGGTCACGAAATGTTCAAGACGATGGTACGGGCGCTGTTGTGCGCCCTGGCGATCGGTGGCTCCTGCCTGGCGAATGCCGCGCAGCCGATCGTCATCAAGTTCTCCCACGTGGTCGCGGAAAACACGCCCAAAGGCCAGGGCGCGCTGCTGTTCAAGAAACTCGTCGAACAGCGCCTGGGCGGCCGGGTCGAGGTAGACGTCTATCCCAACTCGTCGCTGTTCGGCGACGGCAAGGAAATGGAGGCGCTGCTGCTGGGCGACGTGCAGATGCTGGCGCCGTCCCTGGCCAAGTTCGAGCAGTACACGCGCAAGGTGCAGATCTTCGACCTGCCGTTCCTCTTCGACGACATCCAGGCGGTCGACCGCTTCCAGCGCAGCCCGCAGGGGCGCGCCTTGCTGACCAGCATGCAGGGCAAGGGCATCCTCGGCCTGGCCTACTGGCACAACGGGATGAAGCAGCTCTCCGCCAATCGCCCGTTGCTGGAGCCGGAAGACGCGCGCGGGCTGAAATTCCGCGTGCAGGCGTCCGACGTGCTCAACGAGCAGTTCCGCCAGCTCCGCGCGATCTCCCGGAAGATGTCCTTCGCCGAGGTCTACCAGGGCTTGCAGACCGGCGTGGTGAATGGCACCGAGAACACCTGGTCGAACTACGAGAGCCAGAAGGTCAACGAGGTACAGAAGTATTTCACCGAGTCCAACCACGGCTTGGTGGACTACATGGTGATCACCAACGCGAAGTTCTGGAACGGCCTTCCGGCGGACATCCGCGAAGAACTGCAGCGGATCATGGACGAGGTCACCGTGCAGGTGAACCTCGAGGCCGAGCGCCTCAACCGCGACGCCCGCCAGCGCATCCTCGCCAGTGGCGCCAGCGAGATCCATACCCTGAGCCCGCAGCAGCGCGCCGACTGGCGCCAGGCGATGCAGCCGGTATGGCAGAAATTCCGCGGCAATGTCGGTGCCGATCTGCTCCAGGCCGCCGAAGCTTCCAACCGTCCCGATTGACCCGTCCGGCCCCGCCCGGCCGGGCGGGGCATTGTGGAGAACGCTGCGATGAATCGACTCGTGCGCGTCTGGAACCGCTTCGAGGAGGGCGCTATCGCCTTCCTGCTGGCGGCGATGACGCTGGTGACCTTCCTCTATGTGGTGATGACCAACGTCTTCACCCTGTTCTACGACCTCGGCGACCGCCTGCCGACACTGCGGGCTCCGCTGTACTCGATGGGCGACGCGATCCTCGGGGTAGCCCAGGATATGTCCTGGAGCAACGCGCTGACCAAGGCGCTGTTCGGCTGGCTGATCTTCCTCGGCATCGCCTACGGCGTACGCACCGCCGGCCACCTCGGGGTGGATGCCCTGGTGCGCCTGGCGCCGCGTCCCTTGCAGCGCCTGATCGGGATACTCGCCTGCCTCTGCTGCCTGGGCTACGCCGGGCTGTTCATGGTCGCCAGCTACGACTGGGTGAAGACCCTGTTCGTCGCCGGCATCGGCGCCGAGGACCTCGACCACTTCGGCATCCTCCAGGCCTACATCGCGGTGGTGGTGCCGGTCGGCTTCGGCCTGGTGCTGCTGCGCTACCTGGAAATCCTCGTCAACCTGTTGCGCGGTCGCCAGCTCGGGCTGGGCCTCGCCGACGAGGCCGCCGAGGCCTCCAAACTGGCCGGCGAAGAGGCCGGGGAGAACCGTCCATGACCGTGCTGATCCTGTTCCTGCTGCTGTTCCTGTTCATGTTCATCGGCGTGCCCATCGCCATCTCCCTGGGGCTGTCCGGCGCCCTGACGATCCTGCTGTTCAGCCCGGATTCGGTGCGCTCGCTGGCGATCAAGCTGTTCGAGACCTCCGAGGCCTACACCCTGCTGGCGATCCCGTTCTTCCTGCTCTCCGGCGCGTTCATGACCACCGGTGGCGTGGCGCGGCGCCTGATCGACTTCGCCAATGCCTGCGTCGGGCATATCCGCGGCGGCCTGGCGATCGCTGCGGTGCTTGCCTGCATGCTGTTCGCCGCGCTGTCCGGTTCGTCGCCGGCGACAGTGGCGGCGGTCGGCTCGATCGCCGTGGCCGGCATGGTCCGCTCCGGCTATCCGCGCGCCTTCGGCGCGGGGATCATCTGCAATGCCGGGACCCTGGGCATCCTCATCCCGCCATCGATCGTGATGGTGGTCTACGCCGCCGCCACCGAGACCTCGGTGGGCAAGCTGTTCGTCGCCGGGGTGGTTCCGGGGTTGTTGCTCGGGGTGATCCTGATGGTGGTGATCTACATCGTCGCGCGGGTCAAGAAGCTGCCGGCGCAGCCGCGCGCCAGCTTCCGCGAGTGGCTGGCCGCCGCACGCCGTGCAGGCTGGGGCCTGTTGCTGCTGGTGATCATCCTCGGCGGCATCTATTCCGGGCTGTTCACCCCCACCGAGGCGGCGGCGGTGGCGGCGGTGTATTCGGCCTTCGTCGCGCTGTTCGTGTACAAGGACATGCGCCTGCGCGACTGTCCCAAGGTGCTGCTGGAGTCGGGGCGGCTGAGCATCATGCTGATGTTCATCATCGCCAATGCCATGCTCTTCGCCCACGTGTTGACCACCGAGCAGATCCCCCAGCAGATCACCGAATGGGTGGTGCAGGAAGGCCTGACCCCGATCGGCTTCCTGCTGATGGTCAACGTGGTGCTGCTGGTCGCCGGCAGCTTCATGGAGCCCTCGGCGATCGTGCTGATCCTGGCGCCGATCTTCTTCCCCATCGCCATGAAGCTGGGCATCGACCCGATCCACCTGGGCATCGTCATGGTGGTGAACATGGAGATCGGCCTGGTACACCCGCCGGTCGGCCTCAACCTGTTCGTCACTTCGGCGGTCACCGGCATGCCGCTGGGGGCGACCATCCGCGCGGCGCTGCCGTGGCTGATGATCCTGCTGCTGTTCCTGATCCTGGTGACCTACGTGCCGTTGATCTCGCTGTGGCTGCCGGGCCTGCTGGGCATGAGTTGAGGTCGCGGCGGCGGGGCGCGGGACGCGCTCCGCCGCTGGCGCAAGGCTACGATCGGCGCGGCTTATAGCTACTATCGGCGCTGTCGCGCAGTGGTAAGACCATGGTCGTATGGTTCGTGGGGTGTGCGCTCGCTACAACTGGGCACAACAAAAACAACACTCACGTACCGAGGTTAAAGCCATGTCTGCGGCATCCCTGTACCCCGTGCACCCGGAAGCGGTGGCACGGACCTTCACCGACGAAGCCACCTACAAGACGATGTACCAGCAGTCCGTCGTCAACCCCGACGGCTTCTGGCGCGAGCAGGCCCAGCGGATCGACTGGATCAAGCCGTTCGAGAAGGTCAAGCAGACCTCCTTCGACGACCATCACGTGGACATCAAGTGGTTCGCCGACGGCACCCTCAACGTGTCGCACAACTGCCTCGACCGTCACCTCGCCGAACGCGGCGACCAGGTGGCGATCATCTGGGAAGGCGACGATCCCGCCGACCACCAGGAAATCACCTACCGCCAGCTCCACGAGCAGGTCTGCAAGTTCGCCAACGCCCTGCGCGGGCAGGACGTGCACCGCGGCGACGTAGTGACCATCTACATGCCGATGATCCCCGAGGCCGTGGTCGCCATGCTCGCCTGCACCCGCATCGGCGCGATCCACTCGGTGGTCTTCGGCGGCTTCTCCCCCGAGGCCCTGGCCGGGCGCATCATCGATTGCAAGTCGAAGGTGGTGATCACCGCCGACGAAGGCGTGCGCGGCGGCAAGCGCACTCCGCTGAAGGCCAATGTCGACGACGCCCTGACCAACCCGGAAACCTCCAGCGTGCAGAAGATCATCGTCTGCAAGCGTACCGGTGCGGAGATCAAGTGGAACCAGCACCGCGACGTCTGGTACGACGACCTGATGAAGGTTGCCGGCAGCACTTGCGCACCCAAGGAAATGGGCGCCGAGGACCCGCTGTTCATCCTCTACACCTCCGGCTCCACCGGCAAGCCGAAGGGCGTGCTGCATACCACCGGCGGCTACCTGGTGTACGCCTCGCTGACCCACGAGCGGGTCTTCGACTACCGTCCGGGCGAAGTCTACTGGTGCACCGCCGACATCGGCTGGGTCACCGGCCACACCTACATCGTCTATGGCCCGTTGGCCAACGGCGCCACCACCATTCTGTTCGAGGGCGTGCCGAACTACCCCGACGTGACCCGCGTGGCGAAAATCATCGACAAGCACAAGGTCAACATCCTCTACACCGCGCCGACCGCGATCCGCGCGATGATGGCCGAAGGCAAGGCGGCGGTGGCCGGTGCCGACGGTTCCAGCCTGCGTCTGCTCGGTTCGGTGGGCGAGCCGATCAACCCGGAAGCCTGGCAGTGGTACTACGAGACCGTCGGCCAGTCGCGCTGCCCGATCGTCGACACCTGGTGGCAGACCGAGACCGGCGCCTGCCTGATGACCCCGTTGCCGGGCGCCCATGCGATGAAGCCGGGCTCCGCGGCCAAGCCGTTCTTCGGCGTGGTCCCGGCGCTGGTGGACAACCTCGGCAACCTGATCGAGGGCGCCGCCGAGGGCAACCTGGTGATCCTCGACTCCTGGCCGGGCCAGGCGCGGACCCTGTTCGGCGACCATGACCGCTTCGTCGACACCTACTTCAAGACCTTCAAGGGCATGTACTTCACCGGCGACGGCGCGCGCCGCGACGAGGACGGCTACTACTGGATCACCGGGCGGGTCGACGACGTGCTCAACGTCTCCGGCCACCGCATGGGCACCGCCGAGGTGGAAAGCGCGATGGTCGCCCACCCGAAGGTCGCCGAGGCGGCGGTGGTCGGCATGCAGCACGACATCAAGGGGCAGGGCATCTATGTCTACGTCACCCTCAACTCCGGGGTCGAGCCGAGCGAGGCGCTGCGCCAGGAGCTGAAGCAATGGGTTCGCCGCGAGATCGGTCCGATCGCCACGCCGGATGTGATCCAGTGGGCGCCGGGACTGCCGAAGACCCGTTCGGGCAAGATCATGCGGCGCATCCTGCGCAAGATCGCCGCGGCCGAGTACGACACCCTCGGCGACATCTCCACCCTTGCCGACCCGGGCGTGGTCCAGCACCTGATCGAGACCCATCGCTCGATGCAGGCCGCCTGACTTCCGCCTGATCCGAAACGACCCCGCGCGGTGCGAGCCGCGCGGGGTCTTTCATTTGGCGCGGGCCGAGGAGGAGGGCGTTTCGAATGGGCTCGCGCCGGGAATGGGGCGGCGGTAACACTTCGGTGATGCGCGCCTGCGCATAATTGGGGCGAGAGGAAACGCCACGCACAGCCAAGGTGCGACACGGGGTAGCAGTCGAGGTGAGTCGTAGCGGCCAAGCCATTGAAGGAGAAGGAATTGGCAATTTATGGCTTGAGATTTGCTTTACTCATTGATTACACTTCGCGCTTTCCGGGCACAAATGTCGCTGCCTGTCAATATCGCCGAATGCCCTCTTCGGTGCTTTTATAATTAGTTGTCGCATTGAAGAAATAACCACTTTCGGCCTGTCGCTAGAATGCCGCTCACCCCAGCTGGCGCCCTGTCCACGAGAAGGCGCCATGCGCAAGAGCCGGTGATCACGCATATCCGTCGGCAGCCTGGGCAAGGTTCTATTTCTCCTGCCAATCGATGCCATCCCCTTCGAAGGAGTTCCAGATGAAGAAGCTCGCACTTCTCGGCGCCCTGGCGCTGTCCGTGCTCTCCCTGCCCACTTTCGCCGCCGACAAGCCGGTGCGCATCGGCATCGAGGCGGCCTACCCGCCGTTCTCGCTGAAGACCCCGGACGGCCAGTTGGCAGGCTTCGACGTGGATATCGGCAATGCCCTCTGCGAAGAGATGAAGGTGCAGTGCAAGTGGGTCGAGCAGGAGTTCGACGGCCTGATCCCGGCACTCAAGGTGCGCAAGATCGATGCGATCCTCTCGTCGATGACCATCACCGACGAGCGCAAGCGTTCGGTCGACTTCACCAACAAGTACTACAACACCCCGGCGCGCTTCGTGATGAAGGAAGGCGCCAGCCTCAACGATCCCAAGGCCGACCTGAAGGGCAAGAAGGCCGGCGTGCTGCGTGGCAGTACCGCCGACCGCTACGCCTCCGCCGAACTGACCCCGGCCGGCGTCGAAGTGGTGCGCTACAACTCCCAGCAGGAAGCCAACATGGACCTGGTGGCCGGTCGCCTCGACGCGGTGGTCGCCGACTCGGTGAACCTCGAGGACGGCTTCCTCAAGACCGATGCCGGCAAGGGCTACGCCTTCGTCGGTCCGCAACTGACCGATGCCAAGTACTTCGGCGAAGGCGTCGGCATCGCCGTGCGCAAGGGCGATAGCGAGCTGGCCGGCAAGTTCAACGCGGCCATCGACGCGCTGCGCGCCAACGGCAAGTACAAGCAGATCCAGGACAAGTACTTCAGCTTCGACGTCTACGGTTCGAACTGACGCTATCCGTCAGAGGTGGCACAAACGTCCGCGACGCCTCGCGCTGTTTGTGCCACTTTTTTATTGACTGGACGCCACTGCTTTAGCGCTGCATTAGCTGCATAGAGGTACCGTTTTGATGATCACTGGCTACGGTGCGACCATCGTCGATGGCGCCTGGCTGACTCTCCAGCTGGCCCTGCTTTCCATGCTCCTGGCCATCGTCCTCGGCCTGCTGGGCGCGGCCTTCCGCCTGTCGCCGGTGCGCTGGCTGGCCTGGTGCGGCGACCTGTACGCCACGGTAGTGCGCGGCATCCCCGACCTGGTGCTGATCCTGCTGATCTTCTACGGCGGCCAGGGCCTGCTGAACTGGGTCGCCCCGCAACTCGGCTACGACGACTACATCGACCTGAATCCCTTCGTGTCCGGCGTCGGCACCCTCGGCTTCATCTTCGGCGCCTATCTCTCGGAAACCTTCCGCGGCGCCTTCATGGCGATTCCCAAGGGCCAGGGCGAGGCCGGCTACGCCTATGGCATGAGCCACCGCCAGGTGTTCTTCCGCATCCAGGTGCCGCAGATGATCCGCCTGGCGATCCCCGGCTTCACCAACAACTGGCTGGTGCTGGTCAAGGCCACCGCGCTGATTTCCGTGGTCGGCCTGCAGGACATGATGTTCAAGGCCAAGCAGGCCTCCGATGCGACCCGCGAGCCGTTCACCTACTACCTCGCCGTGGCCGGCCTGTACCTGCTGGTGACCAGCGTGTCGCTGCTGTTGCTGCGCCTGCTCGAACGCCGCTATTCGGTCGGCGTGAAAACCGCGGAACTGTGAGTCAAGGGGCCCTATCGTGATCTTCGATTTCTCCGTCATCTGGGACAGCCTTCCGCTCTATTTCGACGGCCTGCTGGTCACCCTCAAGCTGCTCTCGATCTCCCTGCTGATCGGCCTGCTGCTGGCGGTGCCGCTGGCGCTGATGCGGGTCTCCAAGCAGCCGCTGGTGAACTTCCCGGCCTGGCTCTACACCTACGTGATCCGCGGCACGCCGATGCTGGTCCAGCTGTTCCTGATCTACTACGGCCTGGCGCAGTTCGACGCGGTGCGCGAGAGCGCGCTGTGGCCCTGGTTGTCGAACGCCTCCTTCTGCGCCTGCCTGGCGTTCGCCATCAACACCAGCGCCTATACCGCCGAGATCCTCGCCGGCAGCCTGAAGGCCACGCCCCATGGCGAGATCGAGGCGGCCAAGGCGATGGGCATGTCGCGCCTGAAGATGTACCGCCGCATCCTCCTGCCGTCGGCACTGCGGCGCGCCCTGCCGCAGTACAGCAACGAAGTGATCATGATGCTGCAGACCACCAGCCTGGCGTCCATCGTCACCCTGGTGGACATCACCGGCGCCGCGCGGACCGTCTACTCGCAGTACTACCTGCCGTTCGAGGCGTTCATCACCGCTGGCCTGTTCTACCTGTGCCTGACCTTCATCCTGGTGCGCCTGTTCAAGCTTGCCGAGCGCCGCTGGCTGGCCTACCTGGCGCCGCGCAAATCCTGATCCGGAGGACCGCATGGAGCGTATCGACCACCTGCTGCCGTGGAGCACCCTGGGAAGCGAGAAGCGCCTGAGCGTGTTCCGCTTCGGCTGCGGCGCGCGCAAGGTCTACATCCAGTCCAGCCTGCACGCCGACGAGTTGCCGGGCATGCGCACCGCCTGGGAGCTGAAGCAGCGGTTGCGCCTGCTGGAGGCGGAAGGCCGCCTGCGCGGCACCGTCGAGCTGGTGCCGGTGGCCAATCCGGTCGGTCTCGGGCAGATGATCCAGGCGCTGCACCAGGGGCGCTTCGAAATGAGCAGCGGGCGCAACTTCAATCGCGATTTCCCCGACCTGCTGGACGCGGTGATCGACAGCGTCGGCGAGCGTCTCGGCAGCGATCCGGCGGCCAATGTCGCGCTGGTCCGCCAGGCCCTGCGCGCGGCGCTGGACGCCCTGCCGCCGGCGACCTCGGAACTGGAGGGCATGCAGCGCCTGCTGTATCGCCACGCCTGCGACGCCGACCTGGTGCTCGACCTGCATTGCGACTTCGAGGCCGCCATCCATCTCTATACCCTGCCGCAGCAATGGCCCGCCTTCGCCTCCCTGGCCGCACGCCTGGGCGCCGCCGTCGGGCTGCTCGCCGAGGAGTCCGGCGGCGGTTCCTTCGACGAGGCCTGCTCGGTGCCGTGGCTGCGCCTGTCGCGCCTGTATCCGCGCGCCGAGCTGCCGCTGGCCTGCCTGGCGACCACCGTCGAACTCGGCGGCCAGGCCGACACCACCGTGCAGCAGGCCGAGGCCAACGCCGCGGCGATCCTGGCCTTCCTCGCCGAGCAGGGCTTCGTCGAGGGCGAATGGCCGGCGGCGCCCGAAGCCTGCTGCGAAGGCTTGCCCTTCGAGGGCACCGAATACGTCCACGCCCCGCATACCGGCGTGGTGAGTTTCCTGCGCCGGCCGGGCGAATGGGTGGAGGCGGGCGAACCGCTGTTCCAGGTCATCGATCCCCTGGCCGACCGTGCCAGCACCGTGTGCGCCGGGGTTTCCGGCGTGCTTTTCGCCATCGAACGGATGCGCTACGCGCAGCCGGGACTCTGGCTGGCCAAGGTGGCCGGTCGTCAACCGATCCGTCAGGGACGCTTGCTCAGCGACTGATTAGCCGAGAACACACACATGTACAAACTGGAAGTCCAAGACCTGCACAAGCGCTACGGTAGCCACGAGGTGCTCAAGGGCGTCTCGCTGGCGGCGAAAGCGGGCGACGTGATCAGCATCATCGGCTCGAGCGGTTCCGGCAAGAGCACCTTTCTGCGCTGCATAAACCTGCTGGAACAGCCGCACGCCGGCAAGATCCTGCTCAACGGCGAGGAGCTGAAGCTGGTGCCCGGCCGCGACGGCGCGCTGAAGGCCGCCGACTCCCGCCAGTTGCAGCGCATGCGCTCGCGCCTGTCGATGGTGTTCCAGCATTTCAACCTGTGGTCGCACATGAGCGCCCTGGAGAACGTCATCGAGGCGCCCGTGCATGTGCTCGGCGTGTCGAAGAAGGAAGCCATCGAGAAGGCCGAGCACTACCTGGCCAAGGTCGGCGTGGCGCACCGCAAGGACGCCTACCCGGCGCACATGAGCGGCGGCGAGCAGCAGCGCGTGGCGATCGCCCGGGCGCTGGCGGTGGAGCCGGAAGTGATGCTGTTCGACGAGCCGACCTCGGCGCTCGACCCCGAACTGGTGGGCGAAGTGCTGAAGGTCATGCAGGACCTGGCCCAGGAAGGCCGCACCATGGTGGTGGTGACCCACGAGATGGGTTTCGCCCGCGAGGTGTCGAACCAGTTGGTGTTCCTGCACAAGGGCCTGGTCGAGGAACACGGCTGCCCGAAGGAAGTCCTCGCCAACCCGCAGTCGGACCGCCTCAAGCAGTTCCTCTCCGGCAGCCTCAAGTAACATTCATCGCAGAGGCCGGCTAAGCTGCTCCCATGACTGCCCAACCCCAACCCCAACGCATCGGTTTCCTCCTCTGGCCCGCCACCCGCGCGCTGACGCTATCGCTTGCCGAGGAAGCCCTGCGGGCGGCCCGGCGGTTGCACCCCGAGGCGCTCTACGAGCCGCTGTTCCTGCTCGCCGAAGCGCCGGCCGAAGAGGAGGGCTGGCGCCTGCCGGGAACGGCCTGGAACGGCAGGCTGGAGCAATGCTCGCGGCTGTTCCTGGTCGCCGACGAGGCGCCGGCGGCGGTGTCGCCAGCGCTGGGCCTGGCGCTCAAGCAACTGGCGCGTTCGGGAGCGGCGATCGGCGCGCTGTCCGCCGGCATCTACCCGCTGGCCCAGCTCGGCCTGCTCGACGGCTATCGCGCCGCGGTGCACTGGCGTTGGCACGATGACTTCACCGAGCGCTTCCCCAAGGTCATCGCCACCAATCACCTGTTCGAGTGGGATCGCGACCGCATGACCGCCTGCGGCGGCATGGCGGTACTCGACCTGCTGCTGGCGCTGCTGTCCCGCGACCATGGCGCTGAACTGGCCGGCGCGGTCTCGGAGGAGCTGGTGGTGGAGCGCATTCGCGAAGGCAACGAGCGCCAGCGCATCCCGCTGAAGAATCGCCTCGGCTCCAGCCATCCGAAGCTGACCCAGGCGGTACTGCTGATGGAAGCCAATATCGAGGAGCCACTGACCACCGACGAGATCGCCCAGCATGTGTGTGTTTCGCGGCGCCAGTTGGAACGGATCTTCAAGCAATACCTGAACCGCGTACCCAGCCAGTACTACCTGGAGCTGCGCCTGAACCGCGCGCGGCAGATGCTGATGCAGACCAGCAAGTCGATCATCCAGATCGGCCTGTCCTGCGGTTTCTCTTCCGGGCCGCATTTCTCCAGCGCCTACCGCAACTTCTTCGGCGTCACTCCGCGCGAGGACCGCAACCAGCGGCGCGGCGGCAGCGCCTTCGAGACGACCTTCACTCCCGTCGAACGCGGCTGATCGCCAAGGGCGCGGCGGTTTCAGCCGGGCTTTGCGACGCCCCGGGAGGCGGATCGCCTCGGGAAGTCGCCGAGTTCGCGACGGGCCGTCGGAATGATCGTCTCCAGCAGTTCCAGCGGAACGTCGCTGGCGAACAGGTTGACCACGAAACGCCGGCCGACGTCGTCGCGAAAGACCTCGAACAGCGGCTGTTCGCCGCGCCAGCACTCCAGGCCGAGGCCGTCGCGCGGATTGACGTCGGAGGCGAAGACGAGACGGTAGTCGATTCCCTCGATGGGCATGGCTTGTTTCCCTGCTGTTCCCGCCCGCGGGGCGGCGTAGAAGAAGTATGCACCCGAGTGCATCGCGCGTTTACACTGCGCCTTCCCGATGCTTTCTGTCGCATTTCCGAAAGCCGCGGAAATTCCCGGGTTGGCGCTATAACAAGTTGTCGCATGGCGGCAATGCCGGCCCGGTCCCAATCCCTACAATCCTTTCATCGATAGCCGCCTTCAGGCAGGAGAAACACCGATGTCCGCTCCCCATGCGCAGGTAGAACGTGCCGATTTCGACCGGTATATGGTCCCCAACTACGCCCCCGCCGCCTTCATTCCGGTGCGAGGCGAGGGATCGCGCGTCTGGGACCAGAGCGGCCGCGAACTGATCGATTTCGCCGGCGGCATCGCCGTGACCTCCCTGGGCCACGCGCATCCGGCGCTGGTCAAGGCGCTCACCGAGCAGGCCCAGCGCATCTGGCACGTTTCCAACGTCTTCACCAACGAGCCGGCCCTGCGCCTGGCGCGCAAGCTGGTGGACGCCACCTTCGCCGAGCGGGTGTTCCTCGCCAACTCCGGCGCCGAAGCCAACGAGGCGGCCTTCAAGCTGGCTCGCCGCTACGCCAACGATGTCTACGGCCCGCAGAAGTACGAGATCATCGCCGCCAGCAACAGCTTCCACGGGCGCACCCTGTTCACCGTCAACGTCGGCGGCCAGCCGAAGTATTCCGATGGCTTCGGGCCCAAGTTCGAGGGTATCACCCACGTTCCCTACAACGACCTGGAAGCGCTGAAGGCGGCGATCTCCGACAAGACCTGCGCCGTGGTGCTGGAACCGATCCAGGGCGAGGGCGGCGTGCTGCCGGCGCAGCAGGCCTACCTGGAAGGGGCGCGCAAGCTGTGCGACGAGCACAACGCGCTGCTGGTCTTCGACGAGGTCCAGAGCGGCATGGGCCGGGTCGGCGAGCTGTTCGCCTACATGCACTACGGCGTGGTCCCGGACATCCTCTCCAGTGCCAAGAGCCTGGGCGGCGGCTTCCCTATCGGTGCGATGCTGACCACCGGCGAGATCGCCAAGCACCTTTCGGTCGGCACCCACGGCACCACCTACGGCGGCAACCCGCTGGCCTCGGCGGTGGCCGAGGCGGCGCTGGACGTGATCAATACCCCGGAAGTGCTGGATGGCGTGAAGGCCAAGCATGAGCGCTTCAAGTCCCGCCTGCAGAAGATCGGCCAGGAGTACGGCATCTTCGACGAGATCCGCGGCATGGGCCTGCTGATCGGTGCGGCGCTGACCGACGAGTGGAAGGGCAAGGCCAGGGATGTGCTCAACGCCGCCGAGAAAGAGGCGGTCATGGTGCTCCAGGCCAGCCCGGACGTGGTGCGCTTCGCGCCGAGCCTGGTGATCGACGACGCCGAGATCGACGAAGGCCTGGAGCGCTTCGAGCGCGCCGTGGCCAAGCTGGTCCGCGGCTGAGCGAACCCACGGGGCCCCGGCGCAGGCCGGGGCACCCGATGCGAAATCCCGGAGCGGCCCGCGCCGGAGCCGGGAACCGTGCCGCCGTGCGTGGCGCGGGATCTTCCCTGCTGGACGTTCGAAACCGTGGCACAGGAAGGTGCCGCGGTCCCGCGCATGGATGCGGCAATCATCGTTGTCTGAGAAAGGAGTGACGCCATGTTGGTGATGCGCCCCGCCCAAGCGGCCGACCTGCCACAGGTGCAGCGTCTGGCGGCGGACAGCCCGGTAGGCGTCACGTCCTTGCCGGATGACGCCGAACGCCTGCGCGACAAGATCCTCGCTTCCGAGGCCTCGTTCGCCGCGGAGGTGAGCTACAACGGCGAGGAAAGCTATTTCTTCGTCCTCGAGGACAGCGCCAGCGGCGAGCTGGTCGGCTGCTCGGCGATCGTCGCCTCGGCCGGGTTCTCGGAACCGTTCTACAGCTTCCGCAATGAAACCTTCGTGCACGCCTCGCGCTCGCTGTCGATCCACAACAAGATCCATGTCCTCTCGCTGTGCCACGACCTTACCGGCAACAGCCTGCTGACCAGTTTCTACGTACAGCGCGACCTGGTGCAGAGCGTCCATGCCGAACTCAACTCGCGCGGTCGCCTGCTGTTCATGGCCAGCCATCCGGAGCGCTTCGCCGACGCGGTGGTGGTGGAGATCGTCGGCTACAGCGACGAGCAGGGCGAATCGCCGTTCTGGAACGCGGTCGGGCGCAACTTCTTCGACCTGAACTACATCGAGGCGGAAAAGCTCTCCGGGCTGAAGAGCCGCACCTTCCTCGCCGAACTGATGCCGCACTATCCGATCTATGTGCCACTGTTGCCGGATGCCGCCCAGGAGTCCATGGGCCAGGTCCACCCGCGAGCGCAGATCACCTTCGATATCCTGATGCGCGAAGGCTTCGAGACCGACAACTACATCGACATCTTCGATGGCGGCCCGACCCTGCACGCGCGTACCTCGGGGATTCGCTCGATCGCCCAGAGCCGGGTGGTTCCGGTGAAGATCGGCGAGGCGCCGAAGAGCGGGCGTCCATACCTGGTCACCAACGGCCAGTTGCAGGACTTCCGCGCGGTCGTGCTGGACCTGGACTGGGCGCCCGGCAAGCCGGTGGCCCTGAGTGTTGAAGCCGCCGAGGCCCTGGGCGTCGGCGAAGGCGCCAGCGTGCGCCTGGTAGCGGTCTGAAGGAGCCAGTCATGATCGTACGTCCTGTTACCAGCGCCGACCTGCCGGCCCTGATCGAGCTGGCGCGCAGCACCGGTACCGGTCTGACCACCCTGCCGGCCAACGAGCAGCGCCTGCAGCATCGCGTCAGCTGGGCCGAGAAGGCCTTCCGCGGCGAGGCCGAACGCGGCGACGCCGACTACCTGTTCGTCCTCGAGGACGACGCCGGCAAGGTCGTCGGCATCTCCGCCATCGCCGGAGCGGTGGGGCTTCGCGAACCCTGGTACAACTACCGGGTCGGCCTCACCGTGAGCGCCTCGCAGGAACTCAACATCCATCGCGAGATCCCCACGCTGTTCCTGGCCAACGACCTGACCGGCAATTCCGAGCTGTGCTCGCTGTTCCTCCACGCCGACCACCGCAGCGGCCTCAACGGCAAGCTGCTGTCGCGCGCGCGCTTCCTGTTCATCGCCGAATTCCGCCACCTGTTCGGCGACAAGCTGATCGCCGAGATGCGCGGCATGTCCGACGAGGAGGGGCGTTCGCCATTCTGGGAAAGCCTCGGCCGGCACTTCTTCAAGATGGAATTCTCCCAGGCCGACTACCTCACCGGGGTCGGCAACAAGGCCTTCATCGCCGAGCTGATGCCGAAGTTCCCGCTCTACACCTGCTTCCTCTCCGAGGAGGCGCGCGGGGTGATCGGCCGCGTCCATCCGAACACCGAGCCGGCGCTGGCCATGCTCAAGGCCGAGGGCTTCAGCTACCAGGGCTACGTCGACATCTTCGACGCCGGCCCGGCGATCGAGGCCGAGACCGACAAGATCCGCGCCATCGCCGAGAGCCAGAACCTGGTGCTGGCGGTGGGCACTCCCGGCGACGACGCCGAGCCCTACCTGATCCACAACCGCAAGCGCGAAGACTGTCGCATCACCGCCGCGCCGGCGCGGGCCGCCGCCGGCACCCTGGTGGTCGATCCGCTGACTGCCAAGCGCCTGCGCCTGTCGGCCGGCGCCTCGGTACGCGCGGTGCCGCTGTCGGCGCAGAAGCGCGCTTGAAAGCCTGATGGAGGCGTCCCGGCGAGGGCGCCCGAGGAGTCGATGATGAGTACCCATTACATTGCCGGCCAGTGGCTGGCGGGCCAGGGCGAGACCCTGGAGTCCCTCGACCCGGTTGGCCAGGGCGTGGTCTGGTCCGGGCGCGGCGCTGACGCCACCCAGGTCGACGCCGCCGTGCGCGCCGCCCGCGAGGCCTTCCCGGCCTGGGCGCGGCGCCCGCTGGAGCAGCGCATCGAGTTGCTCGAGCGCTTCGCTGCGACCCTCAAGTCCCGCGCCGACGAGCTGGCCCGAGTGATCGGCGAGGAAACCGGCAAGCCGCTGTGGGAGTCGGCCACCGAAGTGACCAGCATGGTCAACAAGGTGGCGATCTCGGTGCAGGCGTTCCGCGAGCGCACCGGCGAGAAATCCGGTCCGCTGGCCGACGCTACCGCCGTGCTACGGCACAAGCCGCATGGCGTGGTGGCGGTATTCGGTCCCTACAATTTCCCCGGCCACCTGCCCAACGGGCATATCGTCCCGGCGCTGCTGGCCGGTAACTGCGTGGTGTTCAAGCCCAGCGAGCTGACCCCGAAGGTCGCCGAGCTGACGCTCAAGGCCTGGATCCAGGCCGGCCTGCCGGCCGGCGTGCTCAACCTGGTCCAGGGCGGTCGCGAAACCGGCGTCGCGCTGGCCGCCCACCGAGGGCTCGACGGTCTGTTCTTCACCGGGTCCAGTCGCACCGGCAACCTGCTGCACAGCCAGTTTGGCGGCCAGCCGCAGAAAATCCTGGCGCTGGAGATGGGCGGCAACAACCCGCTGGTGGTGGAGGAGGTCGCCGACCTCGACGCCGCCGTCTACACCATCATCCAGTCCGCCTTCATCTCCGCAGGCCAGCGTTGCACCTGCGCCCGCCGCCTGCTGGTGCCGCAGGGCGCCTGGGGCGACGCACTGCTGGCGCGCCTGGTGGCGGTCAGCGCTACCCTGCGGGTCGGTCGCTTCGACGAACAGCCGGCGCCGTTCATGGGCGCGGTGATTTCGCTGAGCGCCGCCGAGCACCTGCTCAAGGCCCAGGAGCATTTGATCGGCAAGGGCGCACAGCCGCTGCTGGCGATGACCCAGCCGATCGACGGCGCCGCCCTGCTGACCCCGGGCATCCTCGACGTCAGCGCGGTGGCCGAGCGACCGGACGAAGAGTTCTTCGGGCCGCTGTTGCAAGTGATCCGCTACTCCGATTTCGCTGCGGCGATCCGTGAAGCCAACGCCACCCAGTACGGCCTGGCCGCCGGGTTGCTGTCGGATTCCCGCGAGCGTTTCGAGCAGTTCCTCGTGGAAAGCCGCGCCGGCATCGTCAACTGGAACAAGCAGCTCACCGGCGCCGCCAGCAGCGCGCCGTTCGGCGGTATCGGCGCGTCCGGCAACCACCGGCCGAGCGCCTACTACGCCGCCGATTACTGCGCCTATCCGGTCGCCTCGCTGGAAAGCCCCAGCGTGTCCCTTCCTGCCACCCTGACTCCCGGGATCAGCCTATGAATGCCCATGAAGTGAATTTCGACGGCCTGGTCGGCCCGACCCACAACTACGGCGGCCTGTCCTACGGCAATGTCGCTTCGCAAAGCAACAGCCAGGCGGTGTCCAACCCGAAGGAAGCGGCGAAGCAGGGCCTGGCGAAGATGAAGGCGCTGATGGAGATGGGTTTCAAGCAGGGGGTACTCGCTCCGCAAGCCCGCCCGGATACCGCTGCGCTGCGTAGCCTGGGCTTCTCCGGCAGCGACGAGGAGGTGATCCGCCGCGCGGCGAAGGAAGCGATGCCTCTCCTCGCCGCCTGCAGCTCGGCTTCGAGCATGTGGACCGCCAATGCCGCCACGGTCAGCCCGAGTGCCGACACCGCCGATGGCCGCGTGCATTTCACCGCGGCCAACCTGAACTGCAAGTTCCACCGATCCATCGAGCATCCCACCACCAGCCGCGTGCTGGCGGCGATGTTCAACGACGAGCGGCATTTCGCTCATCACGCGGCGCTGCCGGCAGTGAGCCAGTTCGGCGACGAAGGCGCGGCCAACCACACGCGCTTCTGCAAGGACTATGGCGATGCCGGCGTGGAGTTCTTCGTCTTCGGTCGCAGCGCCTTCGACAGTCGCTTCCCGGCGCCGCAACGCTATCCGGCGCGCCAGACCCTGGAAGCCTGCCAGGCCGTCGCGCGTCTGCACGGGCTGAGCGAGGCCGGAGTGGTCTACGCTCAACAGAACCCGGCGGTGATCGACCAGGGCGTGTTCCACAACGATGTGATCTCGGTGGGCAATGGCGAGGTGCTGTTCCATCACGAGGACGCCTTCCTCGATACCGAGAAGGTCCTTGCCGAACTGCACGACAAGCTGGGCCGCCGCGGCGGCCGCTTCCGCGCCATCTGCGTGCCGCGCGACCAGGTCGCGGTGGAGGACGCGGTGAAGTCCTACCTGTTCAACAGCCAACTGCTGTCGAAGGCCGACGGTTCGATGCTGCTGGTGGTACCGGAGGAGTGTCGGAACAACCCGCGGGTCTGGAACTACCTGGACCAGCTCACCGGCGACGACGGTCCGATCCGCGAAGTGAAGGTCTTCGACCTCAAGCAGAGCATGCAGAACGGCGGCGGTCCGGCTTGCCTGCGCTTGCGCGTGGCGCTGCAGGAACGGGAGCTGGCGGCGGTGAATCCGGGGGTGATCATGAGCGCCGGCCTGTACGACACGCTGGTAGCCTGGGTCGACCGGCACTACCGCGACCGCCTGAGCGAGACCGACCTGGCCGACCCCCAACTGCTGCTGGAGTGCCGGACGGCATTGGATGAACTGACGCAGATCCTTAAACTGGGCTCGGTTTATTCCTTCCAACTCGATTGAGAGCCTCGCCACCATGTCCGATAGCCTGCAACTGATCCTCGAAGATACCGACGGCACCCAGCTGGAAACTTCCTGCACCCGTTTCGCCGTGGTCTGGCAGGGCAAGGAAGTGTGGGTCCAGCAAGCCGGCAACGGCCAGTTGCTGATCGGCGTCGACGTCGAAGACGGCGATACCGAATACACCAACCTGCTGCTGCGGCCGATGGCGACCAACCTGGTCAGCCTGCAACTGGAGATGGAGCCGATCGAAGAGGGCGACGACCACGAGCACGGCCCCGACTGCGGCTGCGACCACACCCACTGACTGAGGACATCCCATGCTCGCCCTCGGCAAACTGCTCGACTTGACCCTGGCCGGCCGCGAGCCGACCGAGAAGATCCAGCTCACCGCCGACGGCACCCGCCTGCACTGGCTGGCCGAGGGCGCGCTGGAAGTCACGCCGATCGGCGCCCGCGATAACGGCGTCGACCTGTTGCTCTCGGCCGGTATCCACGGCAACGAGACCGCGCCCATCGAACTGCTCGAACGGCTGATCCGCAAGGTCGCCGCTGGCACCCTCAAGCCTGCCGCCAGGGTCCTCTTCCTGTTCGGCAACCCCGAAGCCATCCGCCGCGGCGAGCGCTACGTCGAACAGGACATGAACCGCCTGTTCAACGGTCGCCACGAGGAGGGCAGCGGCAACGAGGCCTTCCGTGCCGCCGAGCTGGAGCGCCTGGCCCAGGTGTTCTTCAGCAAGACCGAGCGAGTCCACCTGCACTACGACCTGCATACCGCGATCCGCGGCTCGAAGATCGAGCAGTTCGCCCTCTACCCCTGGGCCGAGGGCCGCCAGCATTCCCGCAGCGAACTGGCCCGCCTGCGCGACGCCGGCATCGAGGCGGTGCTGTTGCAGAACAAGCCGGGCATCACCTTCAGCGCCTACACCTACGGCCAGCTCGGCGCCGAGGCCTTTACCCTGGAACTGGGCAAGGCACGTCCGTTCGGAGAGAACCAGGAGGTCAACCTGGAGCGCCTGGAGCGGAGCCTGGAGCTGCTGATCGACGGCAGCGAGGAACAGCCGGACGGCTCCCGGCTCGACGGCCTCAAGCTGTTCAGCGTGTCGCGCGAGGTGATCAAGCACAGCGACCACTTCCGCCTGCACCTCGACGACGACGTGGCCAACTTCACCGAACTCTCGCCGGGCTACCTGCTGGCCGAGGATATCGGCGGCACGCGCTGGGTGGTGGACGAGGTCGGCGCGCGCATCATCTTCCCCAATCCACGGGTGAAGAACGGCCTGCGTGCCGGAATCCTGGTGGTGCCGGCCAAGCTCTGAGGCGTATCGGCCTTCCCTCTCGATCATGACGGAGCGCTTCGGCGCTCCGTTTCCGTTGCGGCCGGGAAGATTTCCCGACTTCCCTTGTGGCTGTCGTTAGAGCGCCGTAGGATCGGGCTTTTCCGCCGAACCGAGGAGCCCTCCGTGCCTGTCATCGACCTGCGCAGCGACACCGTCACCCAGCCCACCGCCGGCATGCGCGAAGCCATGGCCGCGGCCGAACTGGGCGACGACGTCTATGGCGAGGACCCCACGGTCAACCGCCTGGAGGCCGAGCTGGCGGCGCGCCTGGGCTTCGCCGCGGCGCTCTTCGTACCGACCGGGACCATGAGCAACCTGCTCGGATTGATGGCCCACTGCGAGCGCGGCGACGAATACATCGTCGGCCAGCAGGCGCATACCTACAAATACGAGGGCGGCGGTGCCGCGGTGCTGGGCTCGATCCAGCCGCAGCCGATCGACGGCGAGGCCGACGGATCGCTCCACCTGGACAAGGTCGCGGCGGCGATCAAGGCCGACGATTTCCACTTCGCCAGGACCCGCCTGCTGGCCCTGGAAAACACCATGCAGGGCAAGGTGCTGCCGCTCGACTACCTGGCCGCGGCGCGCGCCTTCACTCGCGCGCGTGGCCTGGCCCTGCACCTGGATGGCGCGCGCCTGTACAACGCGGCGGTGAAGCTGGGCGTAGACGCCAGCGAGATCACCCGACACTTCGACTCGGTGTCGGTGTGCCTGTCCAAGGGCCTCGGTGCGCCGGTGGGCTCGGTGCTTTGCGGCAGCGTCGAACTGATCGGCAAGGCCCGTCGCTGGCGCAAGATGGTCGGCGGCGGGATGCGCCAGGCCGGCCTGTTGGCGGCTGCCGGCCTGTACGCCCTCGACCACCAGGTGGCACGCCTGGCCGACGACCACGCCAACGCTGCGCGCCTGGGCGACGGGCTGCGCGAACTGGGCTATGCGGTGGAGCCGGTGCAGACCAACATGGTCTATGTCGATGTCGGCGAGCGGGCGGTCGCGCTGCGCGACTTCCTCGCCGAGCGCGGGGTGCGGATCAGCGCGGCGGCGCGTTTGCGCCTGGTCACCCACCTGGACGTTTCCGCCGAGTCCATAGGACAAGTACTGGATGCCTTCGCGGCCTTTCGTCGCTCATAAGCGAAAAGGTCGGCAATAGGCAATAACTATCGCGCAAATACACTACAACCTTGCCCAAGGGCCGATATAATGCGGCCCTTTGCCGGCGATTCGTGGCCGCCAATTTTCCGTGGAAGAACCTATGAAAAGCGCTGAAATCCGTGAAGCCTTCCTCCGCTTCTTCGAAGAGAAGGGACACACCCGTGTCGCTTCCAGTTCGCTGATCCCGGCGAACGATCCGACCCTGCTGTTCACCAACGCGGGCATGAACCAGTTCAAGGACTGCTTCCTCGGCCTGGAAAAGCGCGCCTACACCCGTGCGACCACCAGCCAGAAATGCGTGCGCGCCGGCGGCAAGCACAACGACCTGGAAAACGTCGGCTACACCGCGCGGCACCACACCTTCTTCGAAATGCTGGGTAACTTCAGCTTCGGCGACTATTTCAAGCGCGACGCCATCCATTACGCCTGGGAGTTCCTCACCGGCGAGAAATGGCTGAACCTGCCCAAGGAAAAGCTCTGGGTCACCGTCTACGCCACCGACGACGAGGCCTACGACATCTGGACCAAGGAAGTCGGCGTGCCCGCCGAGCGTATGGTGCGGATCGGCGACAACAAGGGCGCGCCCTATGCGTCCGACAACTTCTGGGCGATGGGCGATACCGGACCCTGCGGTCCCTGCACCGAGATATTCTTCGACCATGGGCCGGAGATCTGGGGCGGCCCGCCCGGTTCGCCGGAAGAGGACGGCGACCGCTACATCGAGATCTGGAACAACGTGTTCATGCAGTTCAACCGCACCGCGGACGGCGTCATGCACCCGCTGCCGGCGCCGAGCGTGGACACCGGCATGGGCCTGGAGCGCGTCAGCGCGGTACTCCAGCACGTGCACTCGAACTATGAGATCGACCTGTTCCAGAATCTGCTGAAAGCCTCCGCCGAGGCCATCGGCTGCGCCAACGACGACGCGCCGTCGCTGAAGGTGGTAGCCGATCACATCCGTTCCTGCAGCTTCCTGATCGCCGACGGCGTACTGCCGTCCAACGAGGGGCGCGGCTACGTCTTGCGGCGGATCATCCGCCGCGCCTGCCGCCACGGCAACAAGCTGGGCGCCAGGGGCACCTTCTTCCACAAGATCGTCGCAGCGCTGGTCACCGAGATGGGCGATGCCTTCCCCGAGCTGAAGCAACAGCAGGCGCACATCGAGCGCGTGCTGAGGACCGAGGAAGAGCAGTTCGCCAAGACCCTGGAGCAAGGCCTGAAGATCCTCGAACAGGACCTCGCCGAACTGCAGGGCAGCGTGATTCCCGGCAACGTGGTGTTCAAGCTGTACGACACCTATGGCTTCCCGGTCGACCTGACCAATGACATCGCCCGCGAGCGCGAGCTGACCATCGACGAGGACGGCTTCGAGCGCGAGATGGAGGCCCAGCGCGAGCGCGCCCGCGCTTCCAGCGCCTTCGGCATGGACTACAACAGCCTGGTCAAGGTCGACGGCGAGACCCGCTTCCTCGGCTATCAGGGCGTCTCCGGCGCCGGGCAGATCGTCGCGCTGTTCAGGGACGGCCAGGCCGTCGAGCGCCTGGAGGAGGGCGAGGAGGGCGTCGTGGTCCTCGACCAGACGCCGTTCTACGCCGAATCCGGCGGCCAGGTCGGCGACAGTGGCTACCTCGAGGCGGCTGGCGTGCGCTTCGACGTGCGCGATACCACCAAGGCTGGCGGCGCGCACCTGCACCATGGCGTGGTCGCCCGGGGCAACCTGAGCGTCGGCGGCGCGGTCAAGGCCGAGGTCGACGCCTCGGTACGCCAGGCCACCGCGCTCAACCACTCCGCGACCCACCTGCTGCATGCCGCGCTGCGCCAGGTACTGGGCGACCACGTACAACAGAAGGGCTCGCTGGTGGACAGCCAGCGCCTGCGTTTCGACTTCAGCCACTTCGAGGCGATCAAGGCGGAACAACTGAAGGCCCTGGAGGATATCGTCAACGCCGAAATCCGTCGCAACACCGAGGTCGAGACCGAGGAAACCGATATCGACACCGCCAAGGCCAAGGGCGCCATGGCGCTGTTCGGCGAGAAGTACGGCGACCAGGTGCGCGTACTGAGCATGGGCGGCGATTTCTCCGTCGAGCTGTGCGGTGGCACCCACGTATCCCGCACCGGCGACATCGGCCTGTTCAAGATCACCAGCGAGGGTGGCGTGGCTGCTGGCGTACGCCGTATCGAGGCGGTCACCGGCGCGGCGGCGCTGGCCTACCTGAACGGTGCCGAGGAGCAGCTCAAGGAAGCCGCCAGCCTGGTCAAGGGCAGCCGCGACAACCTGCTGGACAAGCTCGGCGCCCTGCTGGAGCGCAACCGCTCGCTGGAGAAGGAGCTGGAACAGCTCAAGGCCAAGGCTGCCAGCGCGGCCGGCGACGACCTTTCGGCGGCGGCGGTGGAAATCAAGGGCGCGAAGGTACTCGCCGCGCGCCTCGATGGTCTGGACGGCAAGGCGCTGTTGGCGCTGGTCGACCAGTTGAAGAACAAGCTCGGCCGCGCAGTGATCCTGCTCGGCGGCGAGCTGGACGGGAAGGTCGTACTGGTCGCAGGCGTGACCCAGGACCTGACCGGCCAACTGAAGGCCGGCGAGCTTATGAAGCAAGCCGCGGCGGCAGTTGGTGGCAAAGGTGGCGGACGCCCGGATATGGCCCAGGGCGGCGGCACCGATGCAGCGAAATTGGACGAGGCCCTGGCCCTGGCCCAGCGCTTCGTCGAGCAAGGGCTCTGATGCCATGCCGGCCCCGCGCCAGAGCGATGCGGGGCCGGGCGGCCAGCGCCCCTTGATGCCCGGCCGGCGGTGCGCCCCGCCAGTCCGGGTAGCGAAAGAATGTGGCAGGTTCAAAAGGGCGCCCTTCACGGAATCAGGCGGTTTGAAATGGCTTTGATCGTACAGAAGTTTGGAGGGACCTCCGTCGGCACCGTCGAGCGTATCGAGCAGGTGGCCGAGAAGGTGAAGAAATTCCGCGAAGCGGGCGATGACGTCGTCGTGGTGGTATCCGCCATGAGCGGCGAGACCAACCGTCTGATCGGCCTGGCCAACCAGATCATGGAGCAGCCGGTTCCGCGCGAACTGGACGTCATGGTCTCGACCGGAGAGCAGGTGACCATCGCCCTGCTCAGCATGGCCCTGATCAAGCGCGGCGTGCCGGCGGTCTCCTATACCGGCAACCAGGTGCGTATCCTCACCGACAGTGCGCACACCAAGGCGCGCATCCTGCACATCGACGACACCCACATCCGCGCCGACCTCAAGGCCGGCAGGGTAGTGGTGGTCGCCGGTTTCCAGGGCGTCGACGGCAACGGCAACATCACCACGCTGGGCCGCGGCGGTTCCGATACCACCGGGGTGGCCCTGGCGGCGGCGTTGAAGGCCGACGAATGCCAGATCTACACCGACGTCGACGGCGTCTACACCACCGATCCGCGCGTAGTGCCGCAGGCCCGCCGGCTGGACAAGATCACCTTCGAGGAAATGCTGGAAATGGCCAGCCTCGGTTCCAAGGTGCTGCAGATCCGGGCGGTCGAGTTCGCCGGCAAGTACAACGTTCCGCTGCGCGTGCTGCACAGCTTCCAGGAGGGTCCGGGCACCCTCATTACTATCGATGATGAAGAGGAATCCATGGAACAGCCGATCATCTCCGGCATCGCCTTCAACCGCGACGAAGCCAAGCTGACCATCCGTGGTGTACCCGATACCCCCGGCGTGGCCTTCAAGATCCTCGGGCCGATCAGTGCCGCCAATGTGGAAGTCGACATGATCGTGCAGAACGTGGCGCACGATAACACCACCGACTTCACCTTCACGGTGCATCGCAACGATTACCTGAACGCCCTGGAAATCCTCAAGCAGACCGCCGCCAACATCGGCGCGCGCGAAGCCATCGGCGACACCAACATCGCCAAGGTTTCCATCGTCGGCGTCGGCATGCGTTCGCACGCCGGCGTGGCCAGCCGCATGTTCGAAGCGCTGGCCAAGGAAAGCATCAACATCCAGATGATCTCCACCTCGGAAATCAAGGTTTCCGTGGTGATCGAAGAGAAGTACCTGGAACTGGCGGTACGTGCTCTGCACACGGCGTTCGAGCTCGACGCGCCGGCGCGACAGGGTGAGTGACGCTGGCAGGCGAAAGGCGCGGCAACCCCGCGCCTTTTGTCGTTTTTGACCGTTTGGCAGGAACTTTCATTCCGGCGGGACTGGTCAATACTGGGTGAAGGATCGCGCTCTTGATTTCTGCGGATCCGCCGCCATTTCTTTTTTGCAGACTGTTGTCCTGAAATATTCGCGTGAGGAGAAAGGAATGCTGATTCTGACTCGTCGGGTCGGAGAGACCCTGATGGTAGGTGACGACGTCACCGTGACGGTACTGGGTGTCAAAGGGAACCAGGTGCGCATCGGCGTCAACGCGCCGAAGGAAGTCGCCGTACACCGGGAGGAAATTTACCAGCGCATCCAGAAAGAGAAAGATCAAGAGCCAAACCATTAATTTTTATCTAATTTTCCCTTTGCAAACGGGGTAAAGATGGGTATCATGCGCCCCGTGTTGCGGAGAGGTGGCCGAGTGGCCGAAGGCGCTCCCCTGCTAAGGGAGTACACCTCAAAAGGGTGTCGGGGGTTCGAATCCCCCCCTCTCCGCCATTCAAGTGTTAGAGGTTGATTCAGGCGGCGAAAGCCATCTTGGTAACTAAGTTACTGATTTGATTGAAAAAATCGCTTGACGGATAAAATCCACAATCTATAATGCGCCCCCACGACGCACTCATAGCTCAGCTGGATAGAGTACTCGGCTACGAACCGAGCGGTCGGAGGTTCGAATCCTCCTGAGTGCGCCATATTTCGAAGGGTTCCTCTCGTCAGGGGCTCGGCGAGCGAAGGATCGACAGTTGCGGTCTTTCACGGTAAAACAAGCGTTACCGGCAGGTGGCCGGAAAAAGCACCGACACGCACTCATAGCTCAGCTGGATAGAGTACTCGGCTACGAACCGAGCGGTCGGAGGTTCGAATCCTCCTGAGTGCGCCATACCGAAAGGGCCTGCAGCAATGCAGGCCCTTTTTCTTTGCCCGGGATTTTTCTTCCGCCGGAACGCGGCCCCGTCGTCAGGCGGGGCGGGAAGGGGTCAGACCAGCACCGAGTACCAGAACACCCGGCCGATCACGTTGATGTGCTCGGCGGCTTCCTGGGGCTCGTAGCGCTCGTCCGGATGCTCGTCACTGTTGAAGCTGCGAATGCGCAGGCCGCCGCCTGGAAGGCGGTAAAGCAGTTTCACGCGCAGTTGGCCGTCGTGGTCGAAGGCGTACATGTCGCCGTCCTTGATCGTCCGCGCGCTAGTGTCCACGCCTACCGTGCTGCCGTCCGGCAGCACCGGCTCCATGCTGTTGCCGCTGACCGTGACGCAGGCTGCACTGGCCGGATCGATGTTCTTCTTGCGCAGGGTGTACTTGCCGAAGCGCAGCTTGCGCCCGCCGGTCTGCAGGATCACCGTGCTGCCCTTGCCGCCGGACAGCTCGATCTCCTTGTAGAAGGGCAGTTCGATCTCGTCGGCATCCAGGGGCGTTTCGTCGTCCCATGACTCTACTGCGCCAAGCCAACTGGCATTGGGGCCTGCATTCGCCTGGCCGCGCTCGGCGAGCATCTCGCCGCGACCTTCCGCCAGCCACAGGGGGTTGACGCCGCAGGCGCCGGCGATCTGCGCGACGAAGCTGGTGGCGCGGGACTTGCCGCGCTCCAGATCGGAAATGGAGGTCTGGGTCATGCCTACCGCCTGGGCAAGCTGGACCTGGCTGAGATGGGCGTGCTTGCGCGCCGCCTTGATGCGATCTTTGAGTTCCATAGGGGGCAAGACTAAGGGTGTGCCTGTGGCATTGCAAGCCTCCGTATATGGGTATTACCATAATTTCAGCGCTTTCCTACTCGCCTCGGGTAGGACGGCGGCCCAACACAGCCACTGCGGGTGGCTAATGCGAGCGGCCAGCCAGGTGGGCCGGCCAAGGAGGGAATACCATGTTTCAAAGTACCGAGCAGGCGCTGGCCGTGGCCTACTGGATGTTCGAGCACCAGCCGGGACCGAAGTCGTCGACGGCGATGGTGATCGATGGCCTGCGCGAGCGCTTCGATCGCAGCTTCATCGAACACCTGCCCAGCGGTTTGAGTCCGCACGAATGGCAGGCCCAGGCGGTGATGACCGTGCGTTTCGCCCAGCGCCAGCTGGCTGCGCACCCACTGGAGCTGGCGGTGGTGCGGGCCGAGTTCGCCCGCGGGCGGGATTTCGTCCTTGGCCTGGCGGCTTTGCGCGACTGGCTGAAGCCCGGGGCCGACCTGATCGAGCAGCGGGCAACCCTGGCCTTGCTGATGCGCATGTTCCGTCGTCCGCCGTCGAGCATCCGCGAGATCGAGCGACTCAGCGGGCTGTCGAAGAGCACCCTGCATCGCTGGGACAAGGAATGGCGCGAGCGGGTCGTCGCTTTGCTGCGCCAGGCCTTGCAGCGGCTGGAGGAGCCGATGGCGGAGGTGGGGATCGTGGGCGAGCGCTAAAAAAATTTCTGTATGAAAACGGGTTTTCCCATATTGACGCTATGGGACGATAAAGGTATAAATTCTCCACGATTGAAATTCCTCTGGCCGAAGCCCGCCGATGCGGGCTTCGGCCGTTCCGGGCCCGCCTTTTCGGCGGGCCTTTGCATTTCCGGGAGTCATCCATGTCCGAGCCAAGCTCTGCGGCCTCCGCCGCCAGCGCAATGGCTGGCGTCGGCCTGGCCATGTACCTGCCGGGTATCGATGGCAACGCCTTGCTGGGAGGCTTCGGCGGCGCCATCTTCTTTGTCGTGTTCGCCCGTGACTACAACGCCCTGACCCGCCTCGGCTACCTGCTGGTGTCCTGGGTCGGCGGCTATTACGCCGGAATCGAGGCGCTCGGCCGCGGATTGACCCAGACCAGCGGCATGGCCGCCTTCGTCGCCGCGACCCTCTGCGTGACCGGCGGCATCGGCATGCTCGAGTGGATGCGTGGCGGCGAACTGCCCAGCTGGATGCGCGGGCTGTTGCGCCGCCGGGGAGGCAAGTCCGATGGTTGATCCGCTGTCCACCCTGACCGTGCTGGTCTGCTCGGCGATCTGCATGCGCCTGATCACCTATCGCCGCGCCGGCGCGCGTTTCCGCCCCGGCGTTTCCCTGTGCGCCTACCTGCTGGCGTTGTGCACCGGCTGCCAGGCGCTGGGAATAGTGGCCGGGTTGTATCGTGCCGAGCACCTCTCGCCGTGGATGCTCGGGGTACTGCTGGTGCTGCTGGTCCTGCTGTTGCAGGCGCGCGGCAACCTGGCGCGGGTCCTGCGCCTGCATTGAACGAACGTACTTCGCTCCGGCCTGGCCGGCGGTTGTATCCGCCGCGTCGGTGCCTGTCCGTCATCCATCCATCCTGAAAAAGGAGTTCGACATGTCCAGTGCAACCGTGCGCCTGGATCACGCCGCCCTGCGCGAAACGTTGCGGCAGTTGTTCGGCCTGCCCGCCGGCAGCGTCATCGATGCCGATCAACTGCTGGCCCCGCCGGCCATCCCCTTCATGACCTTGCGCCTGGAGTCCTCGAGCCTGCTTGGCAAGGTGCGGCGGGAGTTTTCCGCCAGTGGCGAGCAGGAGTCCCTGCTGGCCAGTTGCGAGAGCATCTTTCGCCTGACCTGGCATGGTCCCGAGGCGCACCAGTACCTGCAGGATGCCCGCTGCCTGCTGCAGTCAGGCAATGCCGGCGAGCGCCTGCGCGTGCTGAAGGCCAGCCTGCTGCGCCTGACGCCCATCGAAAACCTGTCCGTCGTGCAGGATGGCCAGGCGCTGGGACAGGCTCGTTTCGACCTTGTTCTCGCTCACGAACACGTGCTGCTCGTCGACCTCGAGCGCACCGCTTCCGGGCAGGCCTCCGGGGGGACGGGTGGAACGGCTTACTAGAGGTCGTTGCGATGCATCGTAGCGATGCCATCCATACATAGAGGAGAGATCCATGGTCATGTTGATCAGTCGTCGCGTCGGCATCGTTCGCCTGGATGCGGTGATTTCCGAAAACCTCGCGCAGGCTGCCGGGAGTGTCGTCGAGACGGGGCAAGAGGCTGCCGTCAGCGCGCGCGGCGACAAGCTCATCACCATCGTCGGCAGCATTGTCGACCATGCGCCCGCTGGCGAGCCGTTGCCCTCCTTGCTGCCGATGGAGGGAGGCAGCCGCGCGTTGAACGAGTGCCGTGTGCGCAAGGGCATCGCTGCCTTGACTTCACTGCAAGGCGCTTCCGAAACGGTGGACGTGCAAACGGGATTCCACCTGTATCGCGGTCTGTTCATCACGCGCGTTGTTGCCCGGCGAACCGCAGAAAGAGGATTGAGCCTGACCATAACCGCCAGCCAGAGGCGTGCACGGCGGGCAGGCGGTAGGTTGCTGAAGACTGTCGTCCGTCTTTTCCATGCAGGCAGGGCGACACCCTGCCCGGCACGCTAAGGGCGATGCCGGTCCTGCTTTCATCGGTATGAGGACGGCCCGGCCTTAGCTCCCGGGATCGACTCGCTCCACCCGGTACCTTCTCTTTCCCTTCACACATCCCTCCTGATCGAAGCTCACGCTTCTCGCTCCCCGTCGCTTGTCGGCCTTGTACTGATAACGCACCTCCGCATTGTTCCCGCTGACCCGGTCCGGCTTGCCCAGCGCCCGCTCCACATCGGAGCGGGTCATTCCCGCCATTATCCGCTGCTCCACGATCGCCTTGCGGCGTTCCTTCTCGTCCAGGCGTCTGCCGCAGCGATCTTCTCTTTCTCCGATCACCGCGAGCGGCACGCTTTTCCGGCCGATGGACGCCTTTTTCGTCTTCGTCTCGGCCCTCGGCGTGACGCTCCTGCCTCCCGGCGGCGGGTTGTCCGCCACGACGGTCTCGCCGGCCTGCCCGGCGGGGCAACCGAGTTGGGTGAAGCTGACATGGCCGCTGGCGTCTTCGCAGCGGAATACCGCAGCGGCCTCGCAGGTGGATGCCAGCGAGAGGAGGAGAAGGAGGGACAGGGAACGCATGGGCGGCACTCCGGGTCGGATAAGGGTGAGTGCAGGCTAACGCGTTGCCTTTTTCCGCGGGGCCGAGTGTCCTGAGTGAAATTTCCGGCGTCGCAGTCAGGCGTCGAGTGACGATGAACTTTGTGCCGCAAGCGCTTGTTCTTGCCGCCATTTTGTAACGCGCAAAACGCAAGCGGAGTGTTATCATTATCCGTATCTGCCCCGAGAGGGCCCTTGGAACACCCCCATGGACTTACCCAGTAGAAACTCGAACAGTTTCCCGTTTGACCAATCACGTTTCTGATTGACCCCTTTGGCGTGCTCCGCTACTGGGGGTGGAGCGCGCTATGACCGAAGTAGAAGCCAAGAAGCCGCAGGAAAGCCTGCAGGACCGCCTAGCGCAGGTGGTCGAGCTGCTGCATCGCCACAAGGTGGTGGAAGACCTGACCCATCGTCAGGAAGGCCAGCACCATGACCGGGTGGAAAACCTCGTCCACCGGCAGAATCTCGTAGAACTCCAGCGCAAGCTGGAGGAACTGCACCCCGCCGACATCGCCCACATCCTCGAATCGCTGCCGCTGGACGACCGCCTGACGGTCTGGCAACTGGTCAAGTCCGAGGACGACGGCGACATCCTCCTCGAAGTCTCCGACGCGGTCCGGGAAACCCTGATCGCGGACATGGACGACCACGAGATCATCGCCGCGACCAAGGACCTGGACGCCGACGAACTCGCCGACCTGGCACCGGAACTGCCGCGCGACGTGGTCCATGAACTGATGGAAAGCCTCGACGCGCAGCAGCGCGAGCGAGTGCGTTCGGCGCTGTCCTACGAGGAGGACCAGGTCGGCGCGCTGATGGACTTCGAGATGGTCACCATCCGCGAGGACGTCAGCCTGGAAGTGGTGCTGCGCTACCTGCGCCGCCTGAAGGAACTGCCCGGGCATACCGACAAACTGTTCGTGGTCGACTACGACGGCGTGCTCAAGGGCGTGCTGCCGATCAAGCGCCTGCTGGTCAACGATCCGGACAAGCAAGTGCTGGAAGTGATGGCCACTGACCCGGTGACCTTCCACCCGGACGAGGACGGCTACGACGCCGCCCAGGCATTCGAGCGTTACGACCTGATTTCCGCGCCGGTGGTGGACAAGGGCGGCAAGCTGATCGGTCGTCTGACCATCGACGAGATGGTCGACCTGATCCGTGAGGAAAGCGAAAGCGAAGTCCTCAACATGGCCGGTCTGCGTGAAGAAGAAGACATCTTCGCCTCGGTCTGGAAGTCGGTGCGCAACCGCTGGGCCTGGCTGGCCACCAACCTGATCACCGCCTTCGTCGCCTCGCGGGTGATCGGTCTGTTCGAAGGCTCCATCGAGAAACTGGTGGCGCTGGCCGCGCTGATGCCGATCGTTGCCGGCATCGGTGGCAATTCCGGCAACCAGACCATCACCATGATCGTCCGCGCCATCGCGCTCGACCAGGTACAGCCGACCAGCAACAGTCGCAACCGCCTGCTGCGCAAGGAGCTTGGCGTCGCGCTGGTTAACGGCCTGGCGTGGGGCGGAGTGATCGGCGTGGTGGCCTTCTATCTTTACGGCAACTGGGAACTGGGCGTGGTGATGACCGCCGCGATGACCCTGAACCTGCTGCTGGCGGCGATGATGGGAGTGCTGATCCCGATGACCCTGCATCGTTTCGGACGCGATCCGGCGATGGGCTCCAGCGTGATGATCACTGCGATGACCGACAGCGGCGGTTTCTTCATCTTCCTCGGCCTGGCGACGATCTTCCTGATGTAGCCGGAGCGCCACGCGAGAAGCCGCCCACGGGCGGCTTTTTTCATGGCGGTCAGATCAGCGGGGAAACCTTCGGTGGCGACCAGGACAGCACGCTCAGGCAGCGATCGCCGCCATTGACGAAATACTCGTCGACGGCCTTGGTCTCGCGGGCGACGAAGCCCTCGCGACGGCATTCCTGGTCCAGCCAGCCGCCTTGCTCGACCCGGTACAGCCAACCCTCGGATGCCGCGCAGGCTGGCCAGAATTCCAGCAGGTCGGCAGCGTCGAGCTGGCGCAGGCCTTCGACTTCGACGAACTCGACGCGCCAGGTGCGCTGGTTGGCGAGGTCGCGGACGAGGATGGTGAGGCCGGCGCGATCCTGGCGGCACTCCAGGAACCAGGGGGCGACGCAGGGCGGCGCCTGGAGCAGAACCGCCAGCAGCGGCTCCGCTCGTTCAGCCACGGACGCGCAGGGTCAGGCCCTTGAGGAAGTTGCGCAGCAACTGGTCGCCGCAGGTCCGGTAGTTGCTGTGGCCGGGCTTGCGAAACAGGGCGCTCAGCTCGGGTTTGGAGACCGGGAAGTCGACGCTGGCGAGGATGGCATGGAGGTCTTCCTCCTTGAGTTCGAAGGCGACCCGCAGCTTCTTCAGGATCATGTTGTTGCTCAACGGCAGCTCCAGCGGCGGTAGCGGACGCGACTCGTCGCGTCCGCGGCGCTGGATGATCAGTCCGTCCAGGCAGCGCGCCAGGTAGCGGTCGGGGCAGGCCTGGAAGCCGTCTTCGTCTTCCTTCTTCAGGTAAGCCTCGAGCAGGTCCGCTTCGACTTGCTCGCCGAACGGGGCGGCCAGTTCGGCCAGATGTGCATCGGGAAGATCCAGCAGGTAGCGCAGGCTGCGTAGTACGTCGTTGTTGAGCATCGTGCTCTCCGGAACGGTTGGCGATGAAAAAGCCCCGCGGGGCGGGGCTCTTCAGGGGGGCTCAGACCAGCTCGGCCCAGAGGTCGTACTCGTCGGCATCGGTGATGCGCACGCGGACCTTGTCGCCCGGTTTCAGCTCGTCGCTGTCGACGAACACGTTGCCGTCGATTTCCGGAGCGTCGGCCCAGGAGCGGCCGACCGCGCCCTGTTCGTCGACTTCGTCGATCAGCACTTCGATTTCCTTGCCCACCTTGAGCTGCAGGCGAGCGGCGGAAATCGCCTGCTGGTGGGCCATGAAGCGTTCCCAGCGGTCCTGCTTGACCTCGTCCGGCACCGGCTCCAGGCCCAGCTCGTTGGCCGGAGCGCCTTCGACGGGGGAGTACTGGAAGCAGCCGACGCGGTCGAGCTGGGCTTCCGTCAGCCAGTCGAGCAGGTACTGGAAGTCTTCTTCGGTTTCGCCCGGGAAGCCGACGATGAAGGTCGAGCGGATGGTCAGTTCCGGGCAGATCTCGCGCCACTGCTTGATCCGGGCCAGGGTCTTGTCCTCGAAGGCCGGGCGCTTCATGGCCTTGAGCACCTTCGGGCTGGCGTGCTGGAAGGGGATGTCGAGGTACGGCAGGAGCTTGCCGGCGGCCATCAGCGGGATCACGTCGTCGACGTTGGGGTACGGGTAGACGTAGTGCAGGCGAACCCACACGCCCATGCTGCTCAGCGCCTCGCAGAGTTCCTTCATGCGGGTCTTGACCGGCTGGCCGTTCCAGAAGTCGGTCTTGTACTTCAGGTCCACGCCGTAGGCGCTGGTGTCCTGGGAAATCACCAGGAGTTCCTTGACCCCGGCCTTGACCAGGCGCTCGGCCTCGCTCAGCACGTCGCCGACCGGCCGGCTGACCAGCTTGCCGCGCATGGACGGGATGATGCAGAAGCTGCAGCTGTGGTTGCAGCCTTCGGAAATCTTCAGGTAGGCGTAGTGGCGCGGGGTCAGCTTGACGCCTTGCGGCGGGACCAGGTCGACCAGCGGGTTGTGTTCGGTCTTCGGCGGCACCACTTCGTGCACCGCGGTAACCACCTGCTCGTACTGTTGCGGGCCGGTGACCGCCAGGACGCTGGGATGGACGTCGCGGATCGCGTGCTCTTCCACGCCCATGCAGCCGGTGACGATGACCTTGCCGTTCTCGGCGATGGCTTCGCCGATCACTTCCAGGGACTCGGCCTTGGCGCTGTCGATGAAACCGCAGGTGTTGACCACCACGACGTCGGCGTCTTCGTAGGTCGGAACGACCTCATAGCCTTCCATGCGCAGCTGGGTGAGGATGCGCTCGGAGTCGACCAGCGCCTTGGGGCATCCAAGACTGACGAAGCCGACTTTGGGAGTGGGGGTGGACATGGCTAACCTCGGTAGGCGGGCGCGCTTGCTGGCGCCTCTGATCAAAAAGTGCGCAATTCTAGCGGCAGCGCCGCGGCTTTTCCAGTCTCCCGTGCAGCTCTTTTCCGGCCCTGGAAAAACTCACCGCGGGCGCTCGGCAATCGGCTCCCCGGCCTTCTATAGTCATAGCAGTCCGTGGCCTCGGCGCTTGCATCGCGGACGGCATGGGCGCAGCATTTGCCGAATTTTTCCGGGGGAAAGCGTTTCATGAGTGATGCAGCGACGCGTGCCGAGGAGACGTCGGAGGGGCATTCCAGCTCTGCCATCGGCCTGATGGTCGGGGCGGTTGGAGTCTGCTATGGGGATATCGGCACCAGTCCCTTGTATACCCTGAAAGAGGTCTTCATCGGCGGCTACGGGGTGCAGGCCAACCACGATGGCGTCCTTGGCGTGCTCTCGCTGATCTTCTGGTCGCTGGTCTGGGTCGTTTCCATCAAGTACGTGATCTTCGTCCTGCGTGCCGACAACCAGGGCGAGGGCGGGGTGATGGCGCTGTCGGCCCTGGCGCGCCGGGCGGCGGCGCCGTTCGGCAGGCTGCAGACCTTCGTGGTGGTTGCCGGCCTGATCGGCGCGGCGCTGTTCTACGGCGACAGCATGATCACCCCGGCGATCTCGGTACTGTCGGCGGTAGAAGGGCTGGAGATCGCCTTCGACGGCCTGGAGCACTGGACGGTACCGCTGGCGCTTATCGTGCTGATCGGCCTGTTCCTGATCCAGAAGCACGGCACCGCGCGGATCGGCATCCTGTTCGGCCCGGTCATGGTGCTCTGGTTCGGCGCCCTGGCGGCGCTGGGCGTCTACGGGGTGATCCAGCAGCCGGAAGTGCTGCAGGCGATGAACCCTGTATGGGCCGTGCGTTTCTTCAGCTCGCATCCCGGCATCGGTGTCGCCATCCTCGGCGCCACCGTACTGGCGCTGACCGGCGCCGAGGCGCTGTACGCCGACATGGGCCACTTCGGTCGCAAGCCGATCGCCCGTGCCTGGTTCCTGCTGGTGCTGCCGGCGCTGGTGCTGAACTACTTCGGCCAGGGCGCGACCATCCTTTCCAACGCCGAGGCGGCGCGCAACCCCTTCTACCTGCTGGCGCCGGGCTGGGCGCTGCTGCCGATGGTGGCGCTGTCCACCCTGGCCACGGTGATCGCCTCCCAGGCGGTGATCTCCGGCGCCTTCTCCCTGACCCGCCAGGCCATCCAGCTCGGCTACGTGCCGCGGATGACCATCCAGCACACTTCCAGCCACGAGCAGGGGCAGATCTACATCGGCGGGGTGAATTGGGCGCTGATGGTCGGCGTGGTCCTGCTGGTGCTCGGCTTCGAGTCCTCGGCGTCGCTGGCGGCTGCCTACGGCGTGGCGGTGACCGGAACCATGCTGATCACCACCCTGCTGATGGGCGTGGTGATCTGGCGCCTGTGGAAATGGCCGCTGTGGCTGGGCGTCCCGTTCTTCTGCGTGATGCTCGCGGTGGACAGCCTGTTCTTCGCCGCCAACCTGCCCAAGGTGATCCAGGGCGGCGCCTTCCCGGTCATCGCGGGTATCGTCATCTTCATCCTGATGTCCACCTGGAAGCGTGGCCGCCAACTGCTGGTGGAGCGTCTCGACGAGGGCTCGCTGCCGCTCTCGGTGTTCATTTCCAGCATGCGCGTGCAGCCGCCGCACCGGGTCCAGGGGACCGCGGTGTTCCTTACCGCGCGTACCGACGCGGTGCCTCACGCGCTGCTGCACAACCTGTTGCACAACCAGGTGCTGCACGAGCAGGTGGTGCTGCTCACCGTGGTCAACGAAGACAGCCCACGGGTTTCGCCGGATCGCCGTTTCGAGGTCGAGGCCTATGGCGACGGGTTCTTCCGGGTGATCCTGCACTTCGGCTTCATGGAAGAGCCAGACATCCCGGCTGCCTTGCGCCTGTGCCATCTCAACGAACTGGACTTCAGCCCGATGCGCACCACCTACTTCCTCAGCCGGGAGACGGTGATTCCATCCAAGCGCATCGGCATGGCGCGCTGGCGCGAGGGGTTGTTCGCCTTCCTGCTGAAGAACGCCAACGGCAACCTGCGCTATTTCAACCTGCCGCTCAACCGGGTGATCGAGTTGGGAACCCAGGTCGAGATCTGATCCGCTCCGCTGCAAAAAAGCGCGCCCGATTGGGCGCGTTTTTTTGCGCGTTTCTCAGCGCCGTTGCGGCAGCATCCGTACCAGGGTGTTGTCGCGGCTGACGAAGTGATGGAAGAGCGCCGCGGCGGCGTGCAGGCCGATCAGGAAATAACCGGCGTTGCCGATGGTTTCGTGCCATTCCTTGATTTGCCCGGCGAGGTCGGGGTTCTTGTCGACCAGCGGCGGTAGCTCCAGGCCGAAGAACGGTATCGGCTTGCCGGCGGCGCTGAGGATCAGCCAGCCGGCGAAGGGCAGGCCGATCATCATCAGGTAGAGGGCGTAGTGCATCAGCCTGGCCAGCGTCGCCTGCCAGGCGGGGATGGCGGGCTCTATGCGCGGGGTAGGGGTGGCCAGGCGCACCAGCAGGCGCAACCAGACCAGCAGGAAAACGCTCAGGCCAAGCATGAAGTGCCATTGCTTGAGCAGTTCGCGGGTTTCGCTGCCCTTGGGGAAATTGCCCTTCAGTTCGATACAGGCGTAGACCCCGGCGATCAGCAGCAGGGTCAGCCAGTGCAGGACAATGGTCAGGCTCCCATAACGGGATTCGGTGTTTTTCCAGCTCATCACGGTTCCTTCTCTTCGGCTCTCGGGAGCCCGCTCTGCGGCGGGTCGGCCGGTATTCTCGGCGGCTCCGCTGAAGCCAGCCTGAATGCCCCCGGCAGGCTCAGTCTAGCTGGCGCCGGCCGGGGACAAGAAGGGCGGAGCGGGGAGAGCTTGATCGCGATCAGGCGTCGGGAGCGTTCTCGCGGTCGCGGATGGCCTGGAGCATCTTCTTCGCCAGGGACAGGTAGTCCTCGTCGAAGTGGTGGCCGCCCGGCAGTTCGAGCTTCTCGCCGACGGCCTGGGATTGGGTACAGCCGCTTTCGTCCTTTTCTTCGGCGCCATAGATGCAGAACACCTTGGCTGCCGGCAACCTGGCCATTTCCGGGCCGGTGGCGGCTTCCTCGCCGGCCTTGCCCAGCCAGCCTTCCACTTCGATCTCGAAGCTGCCGGTCCGCGCCAGCGCCAGCAGCAGCATGGCTTTCACTTGCTGCTGGTCCTTTCCGGGCAGGCGGTTGTAGATCGCCGGCAGGATGTCAGCGCCGAACGAGTAGCCGGCCAGGACGAAACGTTTCGCGCCCCACTTCTCGCGGTAGTGTTGCATCAGCTTGGAGAGGTCGGCGGCGCTCTGTTCCGGGCTCTTGTGTTGCCAGTAGTAGCGCAGGGTGTCGATGCCGACCACCGGGTAGCCCATGCTGGCCATATGCTCGGCAGAGTCCTTGTCCAGGTCGCGCCAGCCGCCGTCGCCGGAGTAGAACAGGGTGACGATGTCCGAGGGTTGCGCCGCGGGGACCTCGAGTACCGGCAGGGCCTCGGCGTTGCCTTGCAGTTGCAGGCGCAACTGATGGGCGAGCACGTCGGACAGCGGGGTGTCGTAGTCGCTGATGCTGGTTTCCGCGCTCGACTGCTTGCGGACGAAGACTGCGGTGTCGTCGTCCGGGTTGTCGTTCCAGGCCAGCAGCCACTGGCCGTGCGACGCCTGGTGCGGCAGCGGGGCGTCGCAGTCGCGCTCGGCCAGGGCAATGTCGAAGCCGACCGAGAGCGCCTTGGCCTTGTCGTCGTCCTGGCTGGCGAGCCAGCGCCAGGCGGTGGTCGAGCCTGGGCCGATGCCGGCGACCAGGTTCGGCTTGCCGCCGAGGCGGGCAATGACCGCTTCGAGCCGGGACTGCTGCGCCCTGCAATCGCCGTTTTCCGGAGGGAAGTACTGGATCACCCGGGCGGCGCTGTCGTGAGCCAGGTTCAGCATCTGGGCGTCGTTCAGTTGCTGTTCGGGGGCGGCGATCACCACCACCCGCGAGCGCGGCTTCTCGCCGGGTTCGGCAAGGGTGGCGTGGCCGCCGTCGTCGAGGTCCAGGGCTTCCAGTTTCGCCTGGGCCGCCGGTCGGCTCCAGAGCAGCAGGGCGGCACCAACGATCAGCACCAGGGCGGCGACCAGAAAACGGCGCCAGTGACGTTTCACGACAGACATATCAGCGTTTCACCAATCCAGTCAGGCCGCCGGCGATCAGCGCGGCGGTATCGGCCAGGGCCACCAGCGGGTCGAGCCCGGCTGGCACGGCCAGGTAGCGGGGTTCCCAGTCGGGCTGGAACTTGTCCTTGAAGCGTCGCAGCCCCTGGAAATTGTAGAACTGTTCGCCCCGCCGGAAGACCAGCGCGCCCAGGCGCTGGGTCAACGGCGCGCCGCGCCTTGGCTGGAGCCCGGCCAGCGGCACCATGCCGAGGCTGAAGCGCGCGTGGCCCTGGGCCTTGTAGTGGAGGATGAGGCCGAGCATGAGGAACTCCATGGTCAGCTTCGGCGCGTCCGGGTGCACGCGCATCAGGTCGAGGCTCGCCAGTTCGCGGCTGTCGGTTTCCAGCAGGTTGGCGAAGGCCACCGGCTTGCCCTGGTGGCGGACGATGGCGATGCGGAAGAAGTTCAGGTACGCCGGGGTGAAGCGGCCCAGGGAGAAGCCTTTCTCGCGCACCTGCTTGCCGCCCAGCCAGGCGTCCGATATCGCCTTCAGCTCGTCCAGCGGAGCCTGGCCCGGTTCATGGAACTCCAGGGCCAGGCCGTCGCGCTGGCCGCGGTTCCAGGTGTAGCGCAGGTCTTTCATTTCCTTGCCCTTGTTCTCCAGGTCGAAGCGCAGCAGGTCGACTCGCGCTTCTTCGCCGAGCTTGAGGGCGGTCAGGCCAATGTCCATGTAGAACGGCAGGTTCTCGGCACGCACCTGGTAGAACACCGGGCGGGCATGGTGCAGGTCGCAGAGGTCGCGGAATTGCCAGATCAGTTCGGCGCGCTGCATGGCCGGGCCGATCGGGTCGTACAGGGCTATCATGCTGCGACCGCGGCGGGCGTACATGAGGAAAGCGTCGTCGCTCTCATGGAAGAGCAGGGCCTTGTCGCCGGTCAGGGCCAGGCCGCCATCCGGCTGGTCCGAGTGGCGGATGATCCGCGCCGCGCGCTGCAGCTCTTCCGCGTTCGGCTCGCGGATCGCCGGCGGTGCCGCGCGCAGCAGCCAGCCAAGGGCCAGGGCCAGGAGCAGCAGGCAACTGCCGAGGGCGGCGCGCAGGGCGCGCGGGGCGTCGGCGTCCAGGGCGAACTGCCACCAGAGCTGGTTGCTGTAATGCACGTCCTGGTTGGCGAACAGCAGCAGCCAGACCGAGGCGCCGACCACGCAGATGCTGGCGCCTACGTAAAGCGGCGAGAAGGGTACTTCCATCAGCCGGCTGGGACGGTAGAAGGAGCGGCGGAACATGGCGAGCAGCGCGGCGGTCAGGCTCAGCAGGCTGGCTTCTTCCCAGTCGAAGCCTTTCAGCAGCGAAAGCAGGGCGCCCACCAGCAACAGCACCAGGGTCAGGGCCCAGGCGGCCGACAGCCGTCGGCGCAAACCCTGCGCGAGCAGGAGGCAGAGCACGCCGATCAGGCTGGCGACCAGGTGCGAGGCATCGATCAGGCGATGTGGAATGAGGAAACCGAGGTGTTCCAGGCGGGTGTCGATCGCCGGTGTGGCGCCGGAAAACAGCAGCACGACACCGGAGAGGAAGACCAGGATCGCCAGGATCGGTGCGGCGAAACCCGAGGCGACGCGGATCGCCTGGCGCGTCACCCACAACCGGCGCGCTTCGAGGAACAGCAACAAAAGGCAGGCCAGCAGCAGTGGCAGTACCACATAAATCAAGCGGTACAAGAGCAGGGCCGCGGCCAGCGGCGCGGCGCCCAGTTGGCCGGCGAACGCGGCCAGCAGCACCGCCTCGAACACCCCGACTCCGCCCGGTACGTGGCTGAGCACGCCGGCGGCCAGGGCGAGCAGGTAGACCAGCAGGAACGCCGCGAAGGGTGGGGTTTCCGGCAGCAACAGATAAAGGACGGTAGCGGCGGCGGCGACGTCGAGGGCGGTGATCAGCAGTTGCAGCAGCGATAGGCGCAGGCCTGGCAGGCGCAGGCTGCGGCGGCCGAGGCGGACCAGCAGGCTGTCGGGGGACGGCCGTTCTCCCGGCAGACGGTGCCGGGCCAGGAACGCCACCAGGCCGACAGCCAGCGACAGGACGGCGATCGCGATGACGGCGACCAGGGCGCGGGGCAGGTGCAGCGCCGACGCCGCATCGTCGAGGTCGCAGAGTGCGGCGAGTGCCGCCAGCACCGGCAGTGCGCAGCCCAGGGAAAGGCTGGCAAATAGCGTCATCCGGGCTATTTCGGCAGCGCCGATGCCATGCCGGGAATACAGTCGGTAGCGTACGGAGCCGCCGGAAAGCAGCGACAGGCCTACCGCATTGCCGATGGCGAAGGCGCTGAAGCCGCCGGTGGCCAGGCTGCGCATGGGCAGCGTGACGCCAGCGAAGCGGCTGGCCGACCACTCGTAGCCGAGCAGGATGACGAAGCCGAGGGCGGTCGCGCCCAGGGCGCCGAGCAGCGCCGGCCTGGGCACGTCGGCGATGGCATCGTGGAGGGCGCCGGGATCGATCTCCCGTAGCAGGTGGTAGCAGGCCACCAGCGCCAGGCCGAACAGCAGCAAGGTGAAGACCAGGCCGATGGGCTGGCGGTAGGCGGTAATCCGATCGATCAGCCGGATGCGTTGTGGGGACGCGGGAGAGCTGGGTGGAGCGGGATGTTCTGGAACGGGAGCGTCGGTGCGCATCAGCCACCTCATGGGAATTTGCGCGACAGAGTATGGCCTCTCGGGCGAGTTCCCAAGTGGTCGCAGCAGATTTTTTCTGTGCGGGGCGGCGTCCTGTCACAGGGAGAAGACCGTCGGGTTTTGCAGGAGTTGCGTCGGCGAAGTGGCCGAAGGCCATTTGCTGGTATTCGTTCAGCGATGGTTCAGCTTGCCGTGGGCATAGTGGCGGCTTGCACTGTCCGACCATTTCCGAGGGGGGAAGGGTGACGATGATCCAGGCGGGCATTCATGTCGGCGCCGGAGTCGTGCTGGGCGTGGCCGCTGGATGGTGGCTGGGGGATTGGGAACAGTCGTTGCAGGTCAAGGACTCGGTGGCGCGGGTCGATTGCCTGTTGTACGGCGCCCTGCTGGTGGTGTTGCTCCGCCACGACGGTTGGTTGCGCCGCCTGGGCCTGCTGGGCCTGGGGCTGTTCTGCGGTTCCCTGCTGGTCTATTCGGTGAATCCGGCCAGCCTGTTCGCTGCGAAAGAGTCCTGGAGCCTTGCGCGGATCTCCATGCGGGCCTTCGGTCCGCTGGTGATGCTGGTCGTGGGGATGGCCTGCGCGCGCCTGGCACACGAGTTGCGCTGACGCAGGCGTTGCGCTCACGCCGGAGTCAGGTGACGCGATTCCTCGCGGTATTCCTTCAACCAGCGCAGCACTTCCACGGCCTCCCAGCGAGAGGGGTCGTACAACGCATAGATCTCGCCCTGGTAGCCGACCACATCGAGCGGCCGGTGGAAGCCGGCGCGCTGGAACAGCGCCTCGATCTCGGCGAAGCAGGTGTTGAAGTGCACGCGGGTGAACGGCGTCTTGCCGTCGGTGACCAGGCCGTCCATCTGCAGTTCGTCCACTGCCTGGCGGATGTCGTCGAGTTCCATCCGGTTCACGCTGCGCTTCAATTGTTCGACGTTCAGCATCTGTCTGTCCTTTCCGTATCCGTTACCGAGCATTCATCGAAGGCTGAGCTGGCTGTACGAATATACAGTTAAATGTGCGATGATGCGAGCGAACGGAGGGCGAGGCGATGCAGTGGAGCAGGAGGGGCGGAATGCAAAAAGCCCCGGCGCTATCGCTAGTGCCGGGGCTTTTCGAATGTGGTTGCGGGAGCTGGATTTGAACCAACGACCTTCGGGTTATGAGCCCGACGAGCTACCAGACTGCTCCATCCCGCGTCTGTGTGGGCGCATTCTACGGACTCTCGTCGGGCTGTCAATCGATTTTTCGAAAAAAGTGTTTTTTCTTCAAATGCTTAGCGCTTGCCCAATGTTAGAATTCAGCGCTCCGGGGCAGGCCCGGCGGGGCTTGTAGCGAGATTCCGGTGCGGAAAATCATCCATATAGACTGCGACTGTTTCTACGCCGCCCTCGAGATGCGCGACGACCCCAGCCTGCGCGGCAAGGCGCTGGCGGTTGGCGGTTCGCCGGACAAGCGCGGAGTGGTCGCCACTTGCAGCTACGAGGCGCGAGCCTATGGCGTGCGCTCGGCGATGGCCATGCGCACGGCGCTCAAGCTGTGTCCCGATCTGCTGGTGGTGCGCCCGCGTTTCGATGTCTACCGGGCGGTGTCGAAGCAGATCCATGCGATCTTCCGCGATTATACCGATCTGATCGAGCCGCTTTCGCTGGACGAGGCCTACCTGGACGTCAGCGCTTCGCCGCATTTCGCCGGTAGCGCCACGCGGATCGCCCAGGACATCCGCCGCCGGGTGGCCGAGGAGCTGCACATCACCGTTTCGGCGGGCGTCGCGCCGAACAAGTTCCTGGCCAAGATCGCCAGCGACTGGCGCAAGCCGGACGGGCTGTTCGTGATTACCCCGGAGCAGGTCGACGGGTTCGTCGCCGAGTTGCCGGTGGCCAAGTTGCATGGCGTCGGCAAGGTCACGGCGGAGCGCCTGGCGCGGATGGGCATCCGCACCTGCGCCGACCTGCGCCAGGGCAGCAAGCTGAGCCTGGTGCGCGAGTTCGGCAGCTTCGGCGAACGCCTGTGGGGACTGGCCCATGGTATCGACGAGCGACCGGTGGAAGTCGACAGCCGGCGCCAGTCGGTGAGCGTCGAATGTACCTTCGATCGCGACCTGCCGGACCTGGCGGCTTGCCTGGAGGAACTGCCGACCCTGCTCGGGGAGCTGGACGGACGCCTGCAACGCCTGGATGGCAGTTATCGGCCGGACAAGCCGTTCGTGAAACTGAAGTTTCACGATTTCACCCAGACCACGGTGGAACAGTCCGGCGCCGGGCGCGACCTGGAGAGCTACCGGCAATTGCTCGGCCAGGCCTTTGCCCGTGGCAATCGTCCGGTGCGCCTGATCGGCGTCGGCGTGCGCCTGCTCGACCTGCAGGGCGCCCACGAACAACTCAGGTTGTTCTGATGCTCCTCATGGCCTCAACGAAGTCGCGAGGTTCCGCGGCGACGGCTCTTCCCCTACCGGCAAGGCGCTGAAGCGGCCGAGATCCTGCAGCAGTTCCAGGCGTGCTGCACGGAGTGGGCCGCGTATGGCTTCCTGTTGTTCCACGTCGAGCGGGCGGTCGTCGCCATCGCTCACCGGACCGTGGTGACGGTCCGCGCCACGCAGTGGGAAGCTCACCTTGAAGCCTTCGCCCAGGTAGGCGATGCGCGTGGTATCGGCGCTCACCGCATAGTCGCGATGGTAGTCCGCTGCGAGCAGGTCCTGTCCCAGCGAGTAGTCGCGGGGCGGATTGCGTACGCCCAGCAGCGGCAGGAGCGTTGCGGGCAGGTCGATGTGGCTGGTGATGCCGCGGACGGCACGGGGCGCCTGTCCGGGAATGCTCAGCACGGCGACGGTGCCGGTCTGGTAGCGATTGAACTCGGTATTGTGGCCCCAGCGCGAGCGTTCCATGAACTCTTCCCCATGGTCGCCGAGCACCACTACCGCGGTGTTTTCCAGCAGGTGCTGGTTTTCCAGGTGCTGCAGCAGGCGGCCGATCTGTGTATCGACTTCGCGCACGGCATTCAGGTAGCGGTTCTTGATCAGCGGCATCTGCGCCTGGAAATCGGTGGTCAGGTAGTTGAAGTTGACCAGATAGGGGCGGATTTTCGCGGTCTCGTCGCGGAAGCTGTAGTTGGCGTGGCTCGACTCGAGGAACAGGCAGGCGAAGAACGGCCGGTCGGGTAGTCGGCGATCGACGAAGCGCAGCAGGTCGTCGGTGTTCCGGGCGTCGCGCTGCCAGGCAGGCTCCGGGCTATCCAGCACGTGCAGGTCCTGGGGGCGCAGGTTGACGAACACGCTGCGGTCGAAGGGCGGATAGCTGAAACGTTGCGCGGCATTGATCCGGAACTGGTAGTTCTGCTGCCTGAGTACCTCCATGAGCACCGGCGGCTGGCCGGCCTTCAGCACGGCGTCCCAGTAGCCGCCGTGCAGCCCGTAGAACATGCCGAAGACGCCCATCTGGGTCAGGTTGCCGCTGCTGTAGTGGTTGTCCAGGCGGATCGCCCGGTTGGAGAAGTCCCACAGCCTGGGCATGTAGCGCGGATCGAGCATGTCCCCGCGGAGCGACTCGGCGACGATCCAGACGATGTTCAATGGGTGCGCCGGGGCGCTGATCTCCAGCGGCCGGAGCGGATAGTGCAGGTCGCTCTGCTGCTGGAGCAGCTCGCGCTGGGTGGGCGTCGGCTGGATGCCCAGGCTTCGCGCCAGGCTGCGGACGGTCAATGGCAGGTAAAGCGGATAGCGTTCGCTGGCCAGCAGGATCGGCCGGTAGTCGCGCAGGGAGCTGAACGCATAGGCCAGGCGTTCGCCCAGGGCCAGGCAGAGGAAGGCCGCCAACAGGTAGCGCCAGGCGCGCCGAGGGAGCGCGGGAAGGCGTTCGCGGCTGACCTGGCAGGCGCTGTACAGCAGCACCTGCAGACAGAGCAGGGCCAGGGCCGCCAGGCTTGCGCTGAGCAGGGTGCCGTCGCCGCTGCCGAGGCTGGAGAGGCCGCCGGGCGAGACCAGCAGGCCGATGCTGAAACCGTTGAGGTGGAATCCGTACAGGTCGTAGAGGGTGCGGTCGGCGTAGAGCAGTATCTGTACCGCCGCGCTGCCGACGATGGCCAGCACGCCTGCCAGCCACGGACTGAGGCGCACGGGAAGGCGATCATGGAAATGCAGGAGCAGTCGGCAGGCGAGGTACACCGGGACTATATAAAGGAAGGCGTAGCTCAGGCTGGCAGCGACGCTCCAGAGCGGCAGCCAGGCGTCGTCGAAGACGATCCCGTCCTGCAGGCGCAGCACCTGCCAGAGCACCACCAGCCACGACAACAGAAAGAAGCGGTTGAGTGTCTCGGTGCTGGGTGGGGCGAACATCAAGCGTCTCCGGGCGAGGATGCGGAAGCCTAGGGACGTGGTGGTCAAGCGGGAATGAAATGGATGTCAAAAAAATGTAAACGGGCGGCGCCGGGTAGCGCCGCTTCAGGCTTCAGTCGTGCTCGGGGACCAGGCGCAGCGGCTTGCCTTCGGCCGGCCACAGGCGCAGCTCGTCGGACGGCGAAATGTCCCAGTGCTGGACGCTCTGCAGCAGGGCCAGGAAGCGCCGTTCCTGCTCCATGATCTCCGCCGCGCACAGGCGGCGGGTGCTGCCGATGGCGCCGAACTGAAGGAGGTCGTCCTGCAAGGTGTAGCTGGCGAACCAGTGGTTGCAGCCGCCGTTGCCGAAGGCACGGCCCTGGCCGTCGAAGGTCAGGCTGATGTGGCTGTAGTCCATCGTCGGTTGTGCGCCGACCCAGTCGACCTGGTAGGCCTGCTCGGTTTCCAGGGTGGTCTCCTGGCTGGCGCAACCGCCCAGTACCAGGGCGGTGGAGGCGAAGAGGGCGAGAGAGGGTTTCATGGCGTTTCCTTTGCGCATTTCGTACGGGCGATAGTTCACAGACCGTCGGTCGGACGGAGCGTTCGCCCTACTGGCATTTCGGGCACAGGTGCTTGCCTTCGCGGCTGCGCCAGCCCAGTTCGTGAATGCGCTCTTCGGCGGCCGGCGCCAGGGCCTTGCGACCGAGACTGGCGTCCACGGCGAACTCGAAGTCGAGACGAGCCTGGCACTGGTCGCAGTCGACCTGCCAGGTATGGATCGCCAGTTCGCGGAATGCCGGGCCGCGGGCGACAGCCAGCCACTGGCCGGGCGGGTTGATCAGGTGGCGGACCTTTTCCACGGTCAGGCGCATGCTCAGGGTCTTGCTGCCCTTGAGGCTGACCAGCAGCACGTCGTCGGCCTTGATCGAGCCGCCGGTGCCGGTGACCTGGTAGCGCCCCGGGGAGAGCGCGCGGCATTCGTTGAGGGTGTATTGCGGGTTGAGCAGGGTGTAACGGAAATCGTGTTCAGCCATGGAGCCTCCAATCAGCCGCGCATGCTACCACGCCATCAGGCCCGGACCCGATTGCGCGGCGTCCCGTCCTGCCAGGCGGCGATGTTGTCCAGGGTGGTGTCGGCGATCGCCGCCAGCGCCTCGCGGGTAAGGAAGGCCTGGTGGGCAGTCACCACCACGTTGGGGAAGCTCAGCAGGCGTGCCAGCACGTCATCCTGCAGGGGCTGGTCGGAGCGATCCTCGAAAAAGATATCCGCTTCCTCTTCATAGACATCGAGGCCGAGGTAGCCCAGTTGTCCGCTCTTCAGCGCCTCGATCAGCGCCGCGGCGTTCACCAGGGCGCCACGGCCGGTATTGATCAGCATCGCGCCGGGTTTCATCGTCGCCAGGCGCTGCGCGTCGATGAGGTGGCGGGTGTCGGCGGTCAGCGGGCAATGCAGGCTGACGATGTCGGACTCGGCGAGCAGGGCGTCGAGCGCCAGGTAGCGGCCGCCGAGTGCTTGGATGCGCGGATTGGGATAGGGATCGTAGGCCAGCAGCTCGCAGCCGAAGCCGGCCATGATGCGGGCGAAGGTCTCGCCGATCTGTCCGGTGCCGATCACTCCGACGCGTTTGCCGTGGAGGTCGAAGCCGGTCAGCCCATGCAGCGAGAAATCGCCCTCGCGGGTCCGGTTGTAGGCGCGGTGCAGGCGCCGGTTGAGCGTCAGGATCAGGCCGACCGCGTGCTCGGCGACAGCGTGCGGCGAATAGGCCGGGACGTGCACCACCGGCAGGCCGAGCGCTTCGGCGGCGGCCAGGTCGACGTGGTTGTAGCCGGCCGAGCGCAGGGCGACCAGGCGCGTGCCGCCGGCCGCCAGGCGTTCCAGCACCGGCCGCGAGAGGTCGTCGTTGACGAAGGCGCAGACTACTTCGAAGCCCTGGGCGAGGACCGCCGTGTCCGCCTGCAGGTGGGCCTGCTGGAAGTGCAGTTCGAAGCCGTGCCGGTGGTTGCTGGCCTGGAAGCTCTCGCTGTCGTAGGCCTGGCTGCTGAAGAACAGGATGCGCATGGTCAGAGTTCGCTGGAGTCGAGGCTGGTGGAGGACAGGTGGGTGGTGGCCGAGGCAGTGTCGGCCAGGGCCTCGATGGCCTTGTCCAGCTCGTCCAGGGCCGCGGCCGCCGCCGGATCGTTCTGCTTGAGCAGGGTTTCGCTGGTCTGGCAGGCCGCGCGCAACTGCGGCACGCCACAGTAGCGAGTGGCGCCATGCAGCCGGTGGACCCTCTCGAGCAAAGCGGTGCGGTCGTCGTTGTCGCGGGCCTGGCGAATCGCCTGGCGGTCCGCCGCCAGCGAGGCCAGCAGCATCGCCAGCATGTCGGCGGCGAGGTCGGCCTTGCCGGCGGCCAGGCGCAGCCCTTCCTCGGGGTCGAGCACGCTCAACTGGCCGAGCTGCGGCGCACGGCTCATGCTGGCCAGCGACTGGCCCAGGCTCAGTCCGGTCCACTTCAGCACTACCTGGGCCAATTGCTGCTCGTCGATCGGCTTGGTCAGGTAGTCGTCCATGCCGGCCTGCAGCAATGCGCGCTTCTCGTTGGAAAGCGCATGTGCGGTGAGCGCGATCACCGGCACCGGGCTGACTTCCCGCTCGGCCTCCCAGCGGCGGATCGCCTCGGTGGCCTGGCGGCCGTCCATGCCGGGCATCTGCACGTCCATGAAGACCAGGTCGAAGCGCTCGCGCTGCACTACCTCGAGGGCCGCGTAGCCGCTGTCCACCGCGGTGACCTGGGCGCCGAGGTCGCTGAGCAGGGTCTGCACCAGCAGCAGGTTGGCCGGGTTGTCGTCGACGCATAGCAGCCGTGGCGGCCGTCCGGAAACCATGGCGTGGGGCTTGTCGCTGCGCGTCGGGCGGACTTGAAGCAACTCCTGCAGCTTGCGTTGCAGCTTGCGGGTGCAGGCGGGCTTGGCCTCGACCTGTTCGTCGGGCAGGGTCGCGTGGTATTGCGCCTGCTCGGTGGTCGGGCAGAGCACCAGGGTCTTGCAGCCGAGCCGTTCGAATTCCCAGAACGACTGGCTCAGCTCTTCCGGCGGATGGATCGCGGCCGAGACGCCGAGCACCGCCAGGCTGATCGGCAACTGGCCGGGCGGCGGGTTGCGCAGGCTTTCCTGGAGGCTGTCGAGGTCGGCGAATTCGCTCACTTCCAGGCCGAAGTCGGTGAGCTGGTGGTGCAGCGAGCGGCGCGTCAGTTCCTGCGGTTCGAGCAGCGCCACGCGTTGGCCCGCGGCCCAGGAGGCGCCCGGCTCCTCGTTGTCGTCGCGACTTTTCGGCAGACTCAGGCTGATCCAGAACTCGGCGCCTTCCCCAGGCGTACTGTCGACGCCGATCTCGCCGCCCATCTGCTCGATCAGGCGCTTGGAGATCACCAGGCCCAGGCCGGTGCCACCGGCTTGCCGCGACAGTGAGTTGTCGGCCTGGCTGAAGGCCTTGAACAAGGCTTGCTGGTCTTCCTCGGAGAGGCCTATACCGGTGTCCTGGACGCTGATCCGCAGCTGCGCGCGGTCGTCGCTTTCGTCCTCGAGCATGGCGCGTACGGCGACGGTGCCGCCCTGGGTGAACTTGATGGCGTTGCCGACCAGGTTGGTGAGGATCTGCTTCAGCCGCTGCGGGTCGCCCTGCAATTGGATCGGGGTATCCCGGTAGACCAGGCTGACCAGTTCCAGTTGCTTCTCGTGGGCGGCCGGAGCCAGCATGGTCAGGGCGTCCTGGATCAGGTCGCGGAGATTGAAAGGGAGGTTTTCCAGAACCAGCTTGCCGGCCTCGATCTTCGAGAAATCGAGAATCTCGTTGATGATCCCCAGCAGGCTTTCCGCCGATTTCTGGATGGTCGTGAGGTAGTCCTGCTGGCGCGGGCTGAGCTCGCTCTTCTGCAGCAGGTTGGTGAAACCGAGGATGCCGTTGAGCGGGGTGCGGATCTCGTGGCTCATGTTGGCGAGGAACTCGGACTTGATCCTGCTCGCCTCCAGGGCCTCCTTGCGCGCCAGGTCCAGCTCGATGTTCTGGATCTCGATGGTTTCCAGGTTCTGCCGTACGTCCTCGGTGGCCTGGTCGATGTTGTGCTGCATTTCCTCCTGGGCGCTCTGCAGCGTTTCCGCCATGCGGTTGATGCCGGAGGCCAGTTCGTCCAGCTCGTTGCTGCCCATCGGTGGCAGGCGGGTTTCCATGCGGCCTTCCTTGAGCTGGGCGACGCCCTGGCTGATCAGTTCCAGCGGCGCGTTGATCGCGCGGCTCATGCGCAGGGCGAGGAGGGCGGTGACGCCGAGGCCGGCGGCGATCAGCAAGAGGCTGGTGAACAGGCTGCGATATCCGCGCAGCAGAGTCCCGTGGTGCGACAGTTCCAGTTCGACCCAGCCGAGTACGCGCTCGTCGTCAGGCTCGGTGGCGCCGGACAGGCTGTGGTGGCGGCCAAGAACCGGTAGCAGGAAGTGCGTGGTGTCCAGTTCGGTGGACATGCTCAGATGGCTGGCGTCGCCGGCCGGGGCGACGGTGAGCATGCTTGGCCCGGCATGGGCGAGGCGTTCCTGGCGGGCGTCGAGGAAGGTCACCGCGCGCACGTCCGGTTGGTCCAGCGCCTCGTTGGCGATGCGGTTGAGCACGGCGGTATCCTTTCGCGCCAGCGCGGTGGCGGCCAGCGGCGCCAGTTGTTCGGCGATCAGTTGCCCGCGCTCGATCAACTGGGCGCGCATGTCGGACAGCTGGACCCAGGTGAAGTAACCGCCAAGCACCATCGCCAGCAGGCTGGTGGGGAGCAGGGTGAGCAGCAGTACGCGCCCCTTGATGCCGAGATCCTTGAACACACGTCTCTCCGTCGAGCCAGATCGGGATGGCCGACGCTCCCCGGCCATACGTTTACCCCGCGCAGTTTAGCGGGTCGCGGAAGGGGAATCTGCACCGATGTGCGCAGCCCGGCGGATTCGGCTTGCGACGAAGCGGAAAGATCGTGAATACTGGCACGATTGCTAATCAATCTTATTTGTCTGCCATGTTCCCATCCCTGACGCCCGACCCCCGACTGCTGGCCATCGAGGACGATCCGACACTGGGCGCACATCTGTTCCAGCACCTCAATGGCAGCGGTTTCGAGGTGACCTGGTGCCGAGACGGGGAAGAGGGGTTGGCGGCTGCGCGCAGCGGCGGCTATGACCTGATCCTGATGGACATCATGCTGCCCGGGCGCGATGGCCTCGAGATTCTTCGCCAACTCCGCCAGGAGCAGGCGCTGCCGGTGATCCTGATGTCAGCCCTGGGCGCCGAGCAGGACCGCATCGCCGGGTTCAGCCAGGGCGCCGACGATTATCTGCCGAAGCCTTTCAGCCTGGCCGAGCTGCGGGTACGCATCGATGCCATCCTGCGTCGGATCGCCCTGGAGCGGGGGGGCGCGCCGGGCCGCTGCGCCGAACCGCTGGCGCGGCCCTCGCTGCAATTCTCTGCCGATGTCTGCGATGTCAGCCTTGGCGAGCGGTTCGCCGGCCTGACGCCGACCGAATACCGCCTGCTGGAAACCTTCCTCGCCGCGGAAGGCGAGACCCTGACCAAGGCCTTCCTTTACCAGCATGTCCTGCACCGCGGTCATACCCAGCATGATCGCAGCCTGGACATGCACGTCAGTCACCTGCGGCGCAAGCTGCAACGCCTCGGTTACGCCGGTCACCAGTTGCATACCGTCTGGGGCAAGGGTTACGTCCTGACACCGGCGCCATGATGCCCAACCGTCATTCGCTGTTCTGGCGCCTGGCCCTGGTGCTGGTGGCGTTCTTCCTGCTATCGGTATGGCTGTCCTGGACCTGGGGACGCAGCGCCGAACTGAAGGGTTACTACCTGTCCGCCGAAGCCCGCTCCGCCTTGGCGGATTATGCGCGGCGAGCCGAACGTGCCTGGCTCGACGATGGCCGCGAGGGCATCGACCGTTGGCTGGCCGAGCCGCGCCAGCGGGCGCTGGACTGGGTGGTCGTGCTCGACGGACGGCTGCAATCGCTGGGCAGTCGTCCGCTCACCACGGAGGAAGCCGAGCGCCTGACTTTCCTGCGGGGCGTCGACTGGCCGATGAGCTCCCGCTCGTTGTCGCGGCCGTTCATCAGCCTGCGCTTCCCCGAACATCCGGAGCAAGGCCGGGTGGTCCTGCGTCTTCCCGCCGAGTTCGTCCCTCCCGGCTTGTCGCCGGCCAAGCGCCTGGTCACCCATGGCCTGGTGCCGGCCGGGCTGGCCCTGCTGCTGGGAGTGTTGCTGTATCGGCGCTGGATAGTGCCGCTGGGACGCCTGCGAGCGCAGGCCAATGCCCTGCGCGGCAACGACCTGACGGCGCGTACGCAGGCAGAGATCAGCCGGCGCAGCGACGAGCTGGGCGATCTGGGGCGGGCGTTCGACCATATGGCCGAGCGACTCGACGAGCACATGGTGTTGCAGCGCCAACTGCTCCGCGATCTCTCCCACGAGCTGCGCACGCCGCTGGCGCGCCTGCAGGTGGCGGCAGAGGGCACGCTGTCCGCGCAGCTCCTGCGCGAGCGCCTGGAGCAGGAGGTACGGGGCATGCAGCAACTGGTGGACAACACCCTGGAGCTGGCCTGGATGGACACCGAACGCCCGGTATTGGCGCTGGAGGACATTTCCATCCCGGCGTTATGGGACCTGCTGGTGGAGAACGCACGCTTCGAAAGCGGCTGGGCCGCCGAGCGGTTCCGCAGCGATCTGCCCGAGGATTGTGTCGTGCGTGGCAACCTCAATGCACTTGCCCAGGCCCTGGAGAACCTGCTGCGCAACGCCATCCGGCATTCGCCGGAAGGCGGCGTGATCCGCCTGCATGGTCGGCGCGAAGGAAGTTGCTGGTGGCTTTGCCTGGAAGACCAGGGCGAGGGTGTGGCCGAGCACCAGTTGGAGACCATCTTCCGCCCGTTCACCCGGCTGTCTTCGGCACGTACCGGCAAGGGCTTCGGCCTGGGACTGAGCATTGCCCGTCGCGCCGTGGTGCTCCAGGGCGGCCGCCTATGGGCGGAAGCCGCCGATCCGGGGCTGCGCCTGTGCCTGGTGCTGCCTTCTGCCTAGCGAGGCGCAGGTACCTTTACATTTGGTCTAGATGTAAATGATCTTTACTCTCTTTTGTGAATGATTATCATTCGTGCCGATCTCCTCGGCCGGCCTTGTTCCGGGTCTGCGCCCTGTCCTACCCGTGCCGAGACGTCACCCGCGCAACGCCGGCGACCCAGGCTTCAGAAAAAACGTCAACGTATCCCTCGTGGCTCGCCTGCTACCCGTTTTCCCTCGACAGGAGTAGTCACGCATGTACCCCCAATTCCGTCGCGGCCATCTCGCCGCTGCCGTCCTTTTCGCTTCATCGAGCCTGCTGGGCGGGCAGGCCCTGGCCGAGGACGAGCGCCTGGAAGAACTGGACGAACGCGCCGAATCGGTGGTCCAGCTGGGTGACGAGGTGGTGCTGGGCACCGCCGAACAGGAGCTCAAGCAGGCACCGGGGGTATCCATCATCACCGCCGAGGACATCAGGAAGCGCCCGCCGGTGAACGATCTCTCCGAGATCATCCGCACCATGCCCGGGGTCAACCTCACCGGCAACAGTTCCAGCGGCCAGCGCGGCAACAACCGGCAGATCGACATCCGCGGCATGGGGCCGGAGAACACCCTGATCCTGGTCGACGGCAAACCGGTCAGCTCGCGCAACTCGGTGCGCTACGGCTGGCGCGGCGAACGCGACACCCGCGGCGACAGCAACTGGGTGCCGCCGGAGGAGGTCGAGCGCATCGAGGTCCTCCGTGGGCCCGCGGCGGCACGCTACGGTTCCGGCGCGGCGGGCGGGGTAGTCAACATCATCACCAAGCGCCCGACCGATCGTTTGCGTGGTTCCATGACGGTGTTCACCAACATTCCGGAAAGCTCCAAGGATGGCGCCACGCGCCGCGCCAACTTCAGCCTCAGCGGGCCGCTGACCGAAGCCTTGAGCTTCCGCGCGTACGGCAGCGCGAACAAGACCGATTCGGACGATACCGACATCAACCTCGGACATACCGTCAACCCGAGCCGTACCGTGGCCGGACGCGAAGGGGTACGCAATCGCGATCTCAGCGGGATGCTGTCGTGGCAGGTGACCCCCGACCAGGTCGTCGATTTCGAAGCGGGCTTCAGCCGACAGGGCAACATCTATGCCGGCGATACCCAGAACAACAACGGCACCGCCAATACCCAGGGACTCGCCGACGACGGTGCGGAGACCAACCGCATGTATCGCGAGAACTACGCCATCACCCACAACGGGACCTGGTCGTTCGGTACTTCCAGGTTCGTCGCCCAGTACGACTCCACCCGCAACAACCGTCTGGAGGAGGGGCTGGCCGGTTCCGTCGAGGGGCAGATCGGCGCCGACCGTTCGTTCAGCACCAGCAAGCTGGAGAACTATCGCCTCAGCGGCGAACTCAACCTTCCGTTGCATGCGTTGTTCGAGCAGGTGCTGACGGTGGGCGCGGAGTGGAACAAGGAAACCCTCAACGACCCGTCCTCGCTCAAGCAGGGCTTCGTGGGAAGCGATAGCTTGCCGGGGACCCCCGCGGCCGGCTCGCGAAGCCCGAAAAGCAAGGCGGAGATCCGCGCGCTGTACGTGGAAGACAATATCGAACTGCGCCCCGGCACCATGCTCACCCCCGGGCTGCGCCTGGACGATCACAGCGACTTCGGCCTGAACTGGAGCCCGAGCCTGAACGCTTCCCAAACGCTCGGCGAATACTTCACGGTCAAGGCCGGTATCGCACGGGCCTTCAAGGCGCCCAACCTGTACCAGAGCAACCCGAACTACCTGCTCTATACCCGTGGCAACGGTTGCCCGATCCAGACCAGCAGCGGCGGCTGCTACCTGGTCGGCAACGAGAACCTGGACGCCGAGACCAGCGTAAACAAGGAACTGGGCATCGAGTTCCGGCGCGATGGCTGGGTCGCCGGGCTCACCTACTTCCGCAACGACTACAAGAACAAGATCGTCGCGCCGCTGGATGTCATGGGACAGACCGGGACCGGTAACAACATCCTGCAATGGAGCAACGCGAAGAAAGCAGTGGTCGAGGGCCTGGAAGGCAACCTGCTGGTCCCCCTGCACGAGGACCTGAGCTGGAGCACCAACCTGACCTATATGCTGCAATCCAAGGACAAGGACACCGGCAACCCGCTTTCGGTGATCCCCGAGTACACCCTGAACTCGACCCTGGACTGGCAGGCCAGCGAGCGTCTTTCCACCCAACTGACCAGCACCATCTACGGCCGCCAGGAGCCGCCGAAGCATGGCACCAGCCGCAACACGCCGGTGGTCTCGCGAAAAGAGGTGGGTACCTATGGCATCTGGGGCGTCAGCGCCGGCTACACCTTCAGCGAGAACCTGAGCGTACGGGGCGGGGTAAGCAACCTCTTCGACAAGCGCCTGTACCGCCAGGGCAACTCCTTCGACGCCGGCGCGGCAACCTACAACGAGCCGGGTCGCGCCTACTACGTTTCGATGACCACCTCGTTCTGATCGCCGCGGCCAACGCGCTTTCACCGGCAGGCGCAACGCCTGTCGGACCTTTCTTTGGCGTTGGTCAGGCATCGGCTGTCCAACGCCAGGTTTTCTCTTCGGACGCCTCTGGTCATCGCATCGCATGCCGTTTCGGGCGGTCTTTCGGCTGAATCGGCATGCATGACCGGATATTGCGGTGCTAGGGTCCGGCCCCAGTTTCCCGGTATCATGCTCAGCCTTTACCGTCAGTGCCGAACGAGTGCCTCCATGACCGTGCAGTACCCGACTATCGCCGACTGCGTTGGCAATACCCCTCTGGTGCGTCTGCAGCGCCTTCCCGGGGAAACCTCCAATACCCTGCTGGTGAAGCTCGAAGGCAACAACCCGGCGGGATCGGTGAAGGACCGCCCGGCCCTGTCGATGATCACCCGTGCCGAACTGCGCGGCGACATCCGCCCCGGCGATACGCTGATCGAGGCTACTTCCGGCAACACCGGCATCGCCCTGGCCATGGCGGCGGCGATCAAGGGTTACAAGATGATCCTGATCATGCCGGACAACTCCACGGCCGAACGCAAGGCGGCGATGACCGCCTATGGCGCCGAGCTCATTCTGGTCAGCAAGGAAGAGGGCATGGAGGGCGCGCGCGATCTGGCCGACAAGCTGCAGCGCGAAGGCCGCGGCAAGGTCCTCGACCAGTTCGCCAATGGCGACAACCCGGAAGCCCATTACCACAGCACCGGCCCGGAAATCTGGCAGCAGACCGGCGGCAGCATCACCCATTTCGTCAGCTCCATGGGCACCACCGGGACCATCATGGGCGTCTCGCGCTACCTCAAGGAGCAGAACCCGGCGGTGCAGATCGTCGGCCTGCAACCCATGGAGGGCTCGGCCATCCCGGGAATCCGACGCTGGCCGCAGGAATACCTGCCGAAGATCTATGACGCCAGTCGCGTCGACCGGGTCGTCGACATGCACCAGGACGAAGCCGAGGACATCATGCGCCGGCTGGCCCGCGAGGAAGGCATCTTCTGCGGCGTGTCCTCCGGTGGGGCGGTGGCGGCGATGCTGCGCCTGTCCCGCGAACTGGAGAATGCCGTGCTGGTGGCGATCATCTGCGACCGCGGCGACCGCTACCTGTCTTCCGGCGTCTATGACCCGCGCTGAGCATGTCCATGGCCAGAAATAAGGGCGGGCTGCGCTTCCAGCCCAGCGGTGGTGCGCGCGGTCCCGCGATACCGGTAGGCAAGAAGCAGCGCCTGACCATCGAGCGCCTGGCCCATGACGGCCGAGGTATCGCCCACGAGGCGGGGATGACCTGGTTCGTCAGCGGAGGGCTGCCTGGCGAGGAACTTGAGGCCCGGGTGCTGGGCGCACGAAGCAAGGTGGTCGACGCGCGCAGCGAGCGCCTGTTCAGCAGTAGCGACCTGCGTCGCCGCGAGCCCTGCACTGTAGCGGGTCGCTGCGGCGGCTGCACCCTGCAGCACCTGGAACACGGCGAGCAGTTGGCCCTGAAGCAGCGTACCTTGCAGGAGCAGTTGCAGCGTTTCGCCGGGATCGAGCCGGAAGAATGGGCCGCCCCTCTGGTCGGGCCCGAATTCGGCTATCGGCGCCGCGCTCGGATCGCCGTGCGCTGGGATGCCAGGGCGCGGCGTCTGGATGTCGGCTTCCGTGCCTCGGCCAGCCAGGAGATCGTCGCCTTCGATGAGTGCCTGGTCCTGGTGCCGCCTTTGCAAACGATTGCCCGTGCCCTGCCTGCTCTTCTGCAGGACTTCCGCAAGCCGGAAAGCATCGGCCACGTGGAGCTCTTCCATGGCACGGCCAGTGCATTGCTGTTGCGGCATACGACTGCCCTGGTCGACGAGGATCGCCAGCGCCTGGCCGCTTTCTGCTCCGCACACCAGGCCCAGCTCTGGCTGCAAGGTGCGGAACAGCCCTTGCCGGTGGAGCCGGCCGCCGAACTGGGCTACTCCTTGGGTGACTGGCAACTGACTCTGGCATACCGACCCGGAGACTTCGTCCAGGTCAATGCGCCGGTGAACGAGTCGATGATCCGCCAGGCCCTTGACTGGCTGGCGCCGACCGCCGACGAGCGGGTCCTCGACCTGTTCTGCGGGCTGGGCAATTTCTCCCTGCCGCTGGCGCGCCGGGTGGCGCGGGTAGTCGGGGTGGAGGGCGTGGCGGCGATGGTCGAGCGGGCAGGCGCCAACGCGCTGGCCAATGGCCTTGGCAACGCGCACTTTTTCCAGGCCGACCTGTCCAAAGCGCTTGCCGAAGCGCCCTGGGCGGAGCAAGGTTTTACCGCTGTGCTGCTCGATCCGCCGCGCGACGGCGCGTTCGAGGCGGTACGCGAAATGAGTTCTCTGGGTGCCCGGAGGGTAGTCTATGTATCCTGCAATCCGGCGACCCTGGCGCGCGATGCTGGCGAAATGGCCAGGCAGGGCTATCGTCTGAAGCGCGCCGGAATCCTCGATATGTTTCCGCAGACCGCACATGTCGAGGCCATGGCTTTGTTCGAGGCAGGCTAGGATGCCTGCGTAATCCGACCAGCCCGTTCGAAGGCTGGCGCAGTCATCGGTGGGCTACGCGCACCGTGGTAAAGGGTAGGCAAGATGGTACAGGTGAGAGCGCACCAGCCGGTCAACACCGACGGCAGTATCAACCTCGAGGCCTGGCTGGACCACGTCCAGAACCTCGTCCCCGGGCTCGATCGTCAGGGCTTGCTGGAGGCTTGCGAGTTCGCTCGCGAATCCGAGCAGCGAGCGATCGCCGCACAGAACTCCTGGGCGGAAGGCACGTCCAGCTTCCAGACCGGACTGGAAATCGCCGAGATCCTCGCGGATCTCAAGCTGGATCAGGAGTCCCTGGTCGCCGCGGTCATCTATCGAGGCGTGCGGGAAGGCAAGATCACCCTGGAAGCGGTCAACAAGCATTTCGGGCCGGTGGTGGCCAAGCTGATCGAGGGCGTGCTGCGCATGGCCGCGATCAGCGCCAGCCTCAATCCGCGCCATTCCATGGTGCTGGGTACCCAGGCGCAGGTGGAGAACCTGCGCAAGATGCTGGTGGCGATGGTCGACGACGTTCGCGTCGCCCTGATCAAGCTGGCCGAGCGCACCTGCGCCATTCGCGCGGTGAAGAACGCCGACGAGGAAAAGCGCCACCGCGTCGCCCGGGAAGTCTTCGATATCTACGCGCCGCTGGCCCACCGCCTGGGCATCGGGCATATCAAGTGGGAGCTGGAGGACCTGTCCTTCCGTTACCTCGAGCCCGACCAGTACAAGCAGATCGCCAAGCTGCTGCACGAGCGCCGGCTGGATCGCGAGCAGTACATCGCCAACGTGATGAGCCAGTTGAAGGAAGCTCTCGCGGCCACCGGCGTACAGGCCGATCTCAGCGGACGGGCGAAACACATCTATTCGATCTGGCGCAAGATGCAGCGCAAGGGCCTGGACTTCAGCCAGATCTACGACGTTCGCGCCGTGCGCGTGCTCGTTCCGGAGATGCGCGACTGCTACACCGCGCTGGGCATCGTGCATACCCTCTGGCGGCACATTCCCAAGGAGTTCGACGACTACATCGCCAACCCCAAGGAAAACGGCTATCGCTCGCTGCATACCGCAGTGATCGGCCCCGAGGGGAAGGTGCTGGAAGTACAGATCCGTACCCACTCCATGCACGAAGAGGCGGAGCTCGGAGTCTGCGCGCACTGGCGCTACAAGGGGACCGACGTCAAGGCCAGCTCCAACCATTACGAGGAAAAGATCTCCTGGCTGCGCCAGGTGCTCGAATGGCACGAGGAACTGGGCGACATCGGTGGCCTGGCGGAGCAACTGCGGGTCGATATCGAGCCGGACAGGGTCTACGTCTTCACTCCCGACGGCCATGCCATCGACCTGCCCAAGGGCGCGACCCCGCTGGATTTCGCCTATCGGGTCCACACTGAAGTCGGGCACAACTGCCGCGGGGCGAAGATCAACGGACGCATCGTGCCGCTGAACTACAGCCTGCAGACCGGCGAGCAGGTCGAGATCATCACCGGCAAGCACAGCGGTCCGAGCCGCGACTGGCTGAACAGCAACCTGGGCTACGTCACCACCTCCCGGGCGCGGGCGAAGATCGTCCACTGGTTCAAGCTGCAGGCGCGGGACCAGAACGTCGCTGCCGGCAAGGCCCTGATCGAACGCGAGCTGTCGCGCCTGGCGCTGCCGCCGGTGGATTTCGACCGGCTGGCGGAGAAGGCCAACGTGCGTACCGCCGAGGATATGTTCGCCGCTCTCGGCGCCGGCGACCTGCGCTTGGCGCACCTGGTCAACTATGCCCAGCAACTGGTCGAGCCGGACCGCGACAGCGAGCAACTCGAACTGATCCCGCGCAAGCCGAGCAAGATCGGCCACGGCAAGCGCGGCGACGTGCAGATCCAGGGTGTCGGCAACCTCCTGACGCAGATGGCCGGCTGCTGCCAGCCGCTGCCGGGAGATCCCATCGTCGGCTACATCACGCTGGGCCGTGGGGTCACCATCCACCGCCAGGATTGCGCCACCGCGCTGCAACTGGCGGGACGCGAACCGGAGCGGATGATCCAGGTCAGCTGGGGGCCGGAGCCGGTTCGCACCTATCCGGTGGATATCGCGATCCGTGCCTATGATCGTTCCGGCCTGTTGCGCGACGTGTCCCAGGTGCTGCTCAACGAGCGGATCAACGTTCTGGCGGTGAATACCCGTTCGAACAAGGAAGACAACACCGCGACCATGCAACTGACCATCGAGATTCCCGGTCTGGACGCTCTTGGACGCCTGCTGGCGCGCGTCTCGCAACTGCCCAACATCATCGAGGCGCGGCGCAACCGTACGCCTTGAGGCGAGGCGGAAACAGGCCACGGGCGCTCGCAGGCTGCCCGTGGCCTTTTCGTTTCCGGAAAGGGCAGAATGCCCGGACCGTTCACTGAAGACCCGAGATACCCATGTACCGACTCGACGACCTGCTCCACCTCATGGCGCGCCTGCGCGATCCCGAATTCGGCTGCCCCTGGGATCTCCAGCAGAGCTACGCGACCATCGTCCCGCACACCCTGGAAGAAGCCTACGAAGTAGCGGACGCCATAGAGCAGGGGGATTTCCCGCAATTGCGCGAGGAACTGGGCGACCTGCTGTTCCAGGTGGTCTATTACAGCCAGTTGGCTCGCGAAGAGGATCGCTTCGCTTTCGAGGAGGTGGTGGACGGCATCACCCGCAAGCTGATCCGTCGACATCCCCACGTATTCCTCGATGGCGATCTCTATGGCAAGCCCGATGCGGCGAAGCTGGCCGAAGCGGCGGTCAAGCAGCGCTGGGAAGAACTGAAGGCCGAGGAGCGTGCCGCCAAGGCCAAGGAGCCGCAGCAGTTGTCGCTGCTGGATGACGTTCCTGTCGCCCTGCCGGCGTTGTCACGGGCGGCGAAGCTGCAGAAGCGCGCGGCGCAGGTCGGCTTCGACTGGCCGGAAGCGCTGCCGGTGGTGGACAAGGTTCGCGAGGAGCTGGACGAAGTCCTCGAGGCGATGGCAGAGGGTGACGAGGGTGCCGTGGGCGAGGAGGTTGGCGACCTGCTGTTCGTCGTGGTCAACCTGGCCCGGCATCTCAAGGTCGATCCGGAGGCTGCTCTGCGCCAGGCCAACGGCAAGTTCGAGCGGCGATTCCGGTTCATCGAGCGGAACCTGCGCGAAGCCGGCCGGAAAGCCGAAGAGTGTTCGCTGGAGGAACTGGACAGCCTCTGGGGCGAGGCTAAGAAAGCGGAGAGGAGCGCGCCCGGCTGTTAATGGGAAAATTACCGTGGCAGCCGGGCTGCCACGGCATCTGAATCAGCCGAAGATCCAACGATAGAGGATGACCAGCAGGATCACCGCCAGCACCGGGCGGAGGATTCGGTAGGCCTTCGGGTAGGCGCGTTTGAAGCGCTTCACCTGGGCGCCGATGGCATTGCCGCCGCGAATGGCGACCGAGTAGGCCTGGTTGATGCTGCCGACGCGTTCGCCTTCGACGTTCTGCGGTGCGGTCGCACGCCCGAGAATGCCGCTGATCCAGCGATTGAGGCGGGTCAGCAGGCGGGAGCGGAGCGGCCGCTCGATATCGCAGAAGAGAATCACCCGGGTCTGCTCGGTCTCGTTCTTCACCCAGTGGACGAAGGTTTCGTCGAACATCACGTCTTCGCCATCACGCCACGCGTAGGGCTGGCCGTCGACGTAGATGCGGCAGTTGTCCGAATTCGGCGTGGACAGGCCGAGGTGATAGCGCAGCGAGCCGCCGAAGGGGTCGCGGTGCGGATTCAGGTGGCTGCCGCCGGGAAGCAGGGTGAACATCGCGCCCTTGACGTTGGGGATGCGGCTCACCAGCTCTACGGTCTTCGGGCAGAGCTGCTGGGCGGAGGGCAGCGGGCCGTCGTACCAGGTCAGGTAGAAGCGCTTCCAGCCTTTCTTGAAGAACGAGCCGAAGCCGGCTTCGTTATTGTTCAGGGCAGCCCGGATATAACCCTCGTCGAACAGGTTGAGGGCTTCTTCGCGGATGGTTTGCCAATTGTTCTTCAGTTCGTCCAGCTCCGGAAAACGGCTGCGATCCAGATAGGGCTTCGAGGGAACGCTGGAGAACAGGTACATCAGCGAGTTGTAGGGGGCGAACCAGGCGGAGTGGTTGACCAGTTGGCGCAGGAAGGGCAAGCGCGCGCGCCCACGGAAATGGACGAACAGGACGCTGGCGACGAACAGGCCCACCAGAGTGACTTTTACCAGGAGAGAAACGCTCATGCCTTGCTTTCCATGCCTTCGATATCAGGGGCCGGGAGGAGTGCCTGCGGGTGCTCGGGACGGTAGGGAGGGGTCTCCAGGGCATGCGTGGCAGTTTGCGAGCCGCCGAGACTTGCGTTGAGGCGGCTGAGGCTGGAGGATTATACCCCCTGCGAGGGCCGGCTGAACCCCAGTCGGCTGGAAGATTATGCCGCACCCCACCGGGCGTGCCACGCGAGCGAGTCGTTGACGAATGAGCATGTCATTGCGTGACCAGTTGCTGAAAGCCGGGCTGGTCAATGAGAAACAGGCCAAGCAGGCCACCAAGCAGAAACAGAAACAGCAGCGCCTGGAGCACAAGAACCAGGTCGACAAGGACGACTCCCAGCGCCAGGCGGCGGAGCAGGCCAAGGCGGAAAAGCTGGCGCGCGACCAGGAATTGAACCGCCAGCAGCAGGAAAAAGCCGAGAAGAAGGCCAAGGCCGCGCAGATCAAGCAACTTATCGAAGGGACGCGCCTGCCCAAGCTGGAAAGCGACGACTACTACAATTTCGTCGACGCCAAGAAGGTCAAGCGGATCGCGGTCAACGACCTGATCCGCGACAAGCTGAGCCGAGGCAGCCTGGCTATCGTCAGCTATGACGGACGCTACGAGATCGTGCCCCGGGATGCGGCGGTGAAGATCCAGGAGCGCGATCCGCGGCGGGTGGTGCTGCTCAACGTACAGAGCCAGGAGCCGGACGAAGACGATCCCTACAAGGACTATGTGGTGCCCGACGATCTCATGTGGTGAGGTCCGCATCTGGAGTGTCGCTTGACCGGTACGGATGCCGGTCAACTACCAATTCTGGAATGCGAAGCAGTTCTAAAATAACTACCGATGATTTCGTTTCGATAGCATAATGCTTTTCCTCAGAAATCTCCTACGGTTGCCTTTGCGTGCATCTGTGGGCTAGCCGCCTATCGAAAAGGACGTTGGTATGCCTTCCTCACAGCTTCCGGGGGCTTCGCCCTCGGAGATCGATCTCGTTCAACTGTTCCAGCAATTGTGGGCGTCGAAATGGCTGATAGCGCTGATCGCAGCCTTGGCGACCGCCGCTGCGCTCGCCTATGCGCTGTTGGTCGTTCCGACCTACCAGGTGGATGTCCTGTTGCGGCCTATACAGACCAAGGCCCTGGAGGCTGTCAACATCGAAGGTCTTTACGCCATGACTCCGCGGGAAGCGTTGGAGCGCGTCGGCAACGAGCTGGCAGCCTACTCCGGCAGGCTGGAGTATTTCGAAGCCCATCCAGAGCTATTCCAGCAATTGAACACCGAGGGCCTGTCCCCCGAGCAGGCTTTCTGGAAGTTCAACCAGGATGCCTTCAGCATGCAGCAGACGGACTTGAAGACGGCCCCCCAGGCGGCGCCTTTCTTCCGCTTGTCCATGCAGTATCCCCAGGGCATGGATGGTGCCGCCATTCTCAACGGCATGCTCGCGTCGACCATCGAGAACGAGCGCCAGCGAATCCTGGACGACCTCCAGGCACGTATCGACGGTCGCCTGCAATTCCTCGAGCAGGATATCGAAGGCAAGCGTGCCAGTTACCAGGCTAGCAAGGAAGGCAAGATCGCCCGGTTGCTGGAAGCGGACAGCATCCGGCGGGCTGGCTTGGAGGATGAACTCAGGGCGTTGCGCGGGCGGCTGAAGATGGTGCGCGACTCGCGTATCCAGCAGCTCAACGAAGCCATCCAGATCGCCACGCGGCTGGGGATCGTCAAGCCGACGACCCCGGGCGCACTGGGAGAGGTCGGGCAGGATGGCTCGCGCAGCGTTTTCCGCACCGAGGTGAATAACCAGCAGATTCCCCTGTATTTCATGGGCGTCGATGCCTTGACCGCCGAGCGCGATACCTTGCTCAAACGCAAGGGCGATGACTTCACCGAGCCCCGCGTGGCGACGATCCAGCAAGAGCTGAAACAGTTGGAGAACAACCGTGAAGTGCAATACCTGCAGGCTCGAAAGGGCGAGGAGCGTTTCTTCGAAAACATCGACAAGCTGCGTGGAGAGCAGGCGCGTCTACAGACCTTGAGGGCAAGTGACCTTAAGATCGAACTGGTACGGGTCGACCAGAAAGCTGCAACGCCTCTGAGGCCGATCAAGCCACGCAAGGCTCTAGTGGTGGCCTTGGGCCTCCTGGGTGGGCTGGCGCTCGGCGTGCTGGTGGCTCTGGTTCGGGCGATGTTGCGTGCCCCACGGCAACGGGTACAGGAAGATAGCCTGCCGCCGGGAGTCGTCAGCCTCGACCGGAGCCTTTCAGGGACCTGAGACCAAAGGTGCGCCCCCGAAGTACGCGGGGGCGCATGGTTCAGGCCGATTTACCTATCTGTCGCAGTTCTTCTTCTTTCTCCAGCTTGATCCGATAGGCGTGGGCGTCATCCTCGTTATGGAAGACGCCAACCAGCAGTCCCTGCTGATGCACGTCCCAGCAGCGGCGGCCAAGCGCACGCAGCTCGCGGGATTTGTGGTCATCGTCACGCTCGGTCACTGTCACACTCATTTTTCTGCTCCAGGGTTGATCTGCATCAAGGCAAATTCAGCCTATTTCAATAGCAGGCTAATCAAATAGCCCTGGAATTGAGAAAAACCTTTTCAGTTTCCAAGGTGTGAAGATGGCATGCCGGATGCTCTGGAACAGGCCTCTTCCCTCAGGCGTATGCGGCCGAACAAGGCCGCTTCCGTGAGGGCGCTAATCGCCAACAGGCGATCCAGGCGCAGCAGCAGAGTCGCTCCTTCGACGGCCACCTCAAGGTATTCCTCCTTGCCGCCGCCTGGCCGAACGGCCCGGGTATGCGTCGTGCGCGCCTCGGCTTCGAAGCGAACACCGTCCTCGAGTTCGAGGAGCAACCGGTAGCGGTAGAGGCAGGCGATCTCCAGGTAGTCATGGAGATCGCAGGCGATTGGGCGGTAGCTGTCCATTGGCCTCAACAGCCTTCCAGGGGAAGGATGTAATGGCCATGGAGCCGAATGGCTTCGGCAACCTCTGCTGTCGCAATCTCGCTATGGCAGTAGCTGCAATGCCCCTGGCTGATATCGGCCTCGTCTATGCCTCTTCCGGCGAGCCAGCGTCGAGCGAACTCGCCGGCGCGAGCCCCCAGCTCCTCCGTGACCAGGACATCGAAGTGCAGGTAGCGGCCGTCGCGGGTTCGCACATGGGTGTCGAAGATCTTCACCTCCATGGCCGTTCTCCTTATTTCAGATCGCTGAGCGCCGCACCGAAGTTAAGGTGCAGTACCTGTCCATCGACAACCAGGGCAGGAACCGACTTGACCCCGGCCTTTTCCGCCTCGGCGATGCGTGCCGATTGTTCGGCGAGATGGACCACTTCGATGTCCACCTGCTTGCGATCGAGCAATGGCAGCAAGGAACGTTCGGCTTCGACACAGATTGCGCAGCCGGCGTGGTAGTAGATGGCTTTGGTCATGCTGATTCTCCTGTGGGAATTTAGTATCGATACGATACGTTTTCAGCCTAAACAAGGGCGACCTCTTTGTCAAACATGTTTTTAGTCGATACTATATTGGCAAGGAGGTATCCCATGTCCGCCATCGCCCTTTACGATTACCTGGAAAGGCTGACCAGCCTGATGCGTGCCTGGTCCCGCGAGCAGCCGCTGGTGGCTGAGCTGCAGCCGGTGCAGTTGAGCGCCTTGCATTACCTGGCGCGTTGTAATCGCTATTCGGACACTCCGCTGGGCGTGACCGAATACCTTGGCTTGACCAAGGGCACAGTGTCGCAATCGCTCAAGGTGCTGGAAGGGAGGGGGCTGATCAGCAAGCTGCCGGATGCGCGGGATCGGCGCAGCGTTCATCTGCGGCTGACCGATGCGGGGCGCGCGCTGATCGAGGCGGTGATTCCGCCGCAGTTCCTCGAGCAGGCCGTCACGGCACTGGGCGAGAAGGGCGAACACTTGCAAGGCTTGTTGCGTGATCTTCTGGTCGTCATCCAGCGTCAGGAGGATGTGCCTGGTTTCGGCCTTTGTCGGTCCTGCCGGTTCCATCAACGGCGTGCGGGCTCGCCCTTCTGCGGTCTAACCGGGGAGCCGTTGAGCGCTGTCGATGCCGAGCTGATCTGCCGCGAGCACCAGGCCTGCGGCTGACCCGCGGGCAATAAAAAACCGGGCAATGGCCCGGCTTTTCGTGGGAGAGGGGGTCAGCTCTTTTCACCAGTGACGGTCTTGCCGTCGATGGTGCCTTCCTTGAGCATGATCTGGTATTCCTTGCCGTCGGTTTCCATCTGGTACAGGCGGACCAGCAGGTAGTCCCAGTCCTTGGCGAACCAGAGGATGGTCTTGCGGTTGCTCTTGCCCGGATCACGCACGCGCTCGACCTTGATCGCGTTGATCAGGCCGGCCTGGGTGCGTACCTTTTCCTCGCCGAGAACCCGGAAGTCGTAGGTATCGACATCCTCGCCCTCGATGATCTGGTAGCTCATGCTCTTCTTGCCGTCGGCAACGTCATGCTGCAGGACCAGTTGATAGGTGGACTTGTCCAGTTGACCGCGATTCAGGGGTTGCCGCACCGCATCGCCGCGGTCGCTGCCGAGCACCTGCTTCTGCGACCAGTCGAAGTCCAGTTCGATCTGCTTGCCTTTGCCCAGACCCTGGCGGGCGAAGCGGTAGGTCTGTGGCAGGAAGGTGTCGTTCTCGACCTTGAAGGTGCTGACTTCGTTGAGACTGGCCAGCAGCATGGAGGCCTCGAAGTCCAGTTGCCAGCGGCCGTCGGCGAGAGCCTTCAGGCTGCGCGAGGCATTGCCGCTGATGGGCATCTGTTTCCAGTCGGCGGTATAGCTGGCGGTAAACGGCTTCAGCTCGAAGGCATAGGCCGGCAGGGTCAGCAGCGTCAGCAGGAACAGCATGGCTTTACGCATTGCGAATCTCCTTGGTGCGAATCTGATGGCCGGTGGCAGGCAGGGCCTGGCCATCCAGCAGGGCGCCCTGTTCGCCCAGGCGCAAGCGGCCCTCGGCGAACCAGCGCATGGCCAGCGGGTAGATCCGGTGTTCTTCCTCGTGAACCCGTCTGGCCAGGCGTTCCGGCGTATCTTGCGACTCTACCGGGATTACTGCCTGTACGACCAGTGGCCCCCCGTCGAGTTCCTCCGTCACGAAGTGCACGCTGCAACCGTGCTCGCGGTCGCCGGCTTCGAGGGCGCGCTGATGGGTATGCAGCCCTTTGTGGCGCGGCAGCAACGAGGGATGGATATTCAGCAGACGCCCCTGGTAATGGCGAACGAAATCGGCGCTGAGGATGCGCATGAACCCGGCAAGGATCACCAGGTGCGGTTCATGGGCATCGATCCGTTGTGCCAGGGCCTGGTCGAAGCTTTCGCGATCGGCATAGGCCTTGTGATCGAGCACCTCGGTCTGGATGCCGGCCTGGCGTGCGCGTTCCAGGCCATAGGCGTCCGCGCGGTTGGAGATCACCGCGCGGATCCGGGCCGGCGTGGCGCCGTCCCGGAGGCTGTCGATCAGCGCCTGCAGGTTGCTGCCGGAGCCGGAAATCAGCACCACGACATTGCAGAGTTTCGGCATCAGTGGTTTTTCAGATTGTTCAGGACCACGCGCTCGGCGTCCGCGCCGCAGGTTTCGATGCGACCGATCTGCCAGGGTTGCTCGCCGGCGGCACGCAGGACTTCCAGGGCTTTCTCGGCGTCGCTCTGGGCCACGCAGATGACCATGCCGACGCCGCAGTTGAGTACGCGATGCATCTCGGTCTCGTCGACGTTGCCCTGTTCCTGCAGCCAGTCGAATACCGCCGGACGGTTCCAGCTGGCGACATCGATCACGGCCTGGGCGTTGTCCGGCAGGACGCGCGGGATGTTGTCCAGCAGGCCGCCGCCGGTAATGTGAGCCATGGCCTTGACCGCGCCGGTCTGCTTGAACAGTTGCAACAGCGGCTTGACGTAGATGCGGGTCGGCGCCATCAGCAGGTCGGCCAGCGGCTTGCCGTCGAGTTGGACCTGCTCGATGTCGGCGCCGGAAACCTCGATGATCTTGCGGATCAGGGAGTAGCCGTTGGAGTGCGGGCCGGAGGAGGGCAGGGCGATAAGCGCGTCGCCGGCCTGGACCCTGGAGCCGTCGATGATCTCGGCCTTTTCCACGACGCCGACGCAGAAGCCGGCCAGGTCATAGTCTTCGCCTTCGTACATGCCGGGCATTTCGGCGGTCTCGCCGCCGACCAGGGAACAGCCCGCCAGTTCGCAACCCGCACCGATGCCGGTAACTACGGTGGCGGCGACGTCGACGTTGAGCTTGCCGGTGGCGTAGTAGTCGAGAAAGAACAGCGGCTCGGCGCCGCAGACCACCAGGTCGTTGACGCACATCGCCACCAGGTCCTGGCCGATGCTGTCGTGCTTGTTCAGGTTGAGCGCCAGGCGCAGCTTGGTGCCCACCCCGTCGGTGCCGGATACCAGCACCGGCTGCTTGTAGCCGGCCGGGATTTCGCAGAGGGCGCCGAAGCCGCCGAGGCCGCCCATCACTTCCGGGCGTGCGGTGCGCTTGGCCACGCCTTTGATGCGTTCCACCAGGGCTTCGCCGGCGTCGATGTCCACACCAGCGTCCTTGTAGCTCAACGAGGGTTGCTTGCTGCTCATAAATCCAGGCCTATAGGGGTAATTCGGAGATCGGCCGGCCGCCCAGGCGTGCAACGCTGTTTGCCGGTTTTGAAGGCGCGCGATTTTATCAGGCTTGCCACGCAGCGGCCATCTCGGTTGCCGCTGGACGGACTGCTGTTTAAGGTATAGGTCCACTTGCGCGGCCTTCACAGCTCGTCGCCGCCGTTCCCATCCGTTCGTCGAGAGCCCTCCATGCGCATAGCCCGACTCTTCGTTCTCTGTTTTTCCCTGCTAGGCTTGCCCGTCTTCGCGGCAACGGTCCCCAATCTCTACCAGGTCCACGAGCCGGTTTCGTCGCAGCAGCCCGGGGAGCGCGATGCCGGACTGGTGCGAGCCCTGCAGACCCTGCTGGTGCGCCTGACCGGCAATCCGCAGGCGCCGCAGAATCCGGCATTGGCGGGGTACCTGAAGGATCCGCAGCAACTGATCAGCCAGTACGCCTTCGAAAATGGTCCGCCGCTGGCGCTGGTGGTCGATTTCGATCCGACCGCCACCGGTAATGCGCTGCGGGCCGCCGGCCTGCCGAGCTGGGGCGCCAACCGGCCGGCGGTGCTGGCCTGGTGGCTGAACGAAAGCGCCGATGGCAGCTCCCTGGTCGGTGACAACCAGGCCTCGGCCGAACCGCTCAAGCGTGCGGCGCAGAACCGCGGCTTGCCGTTGCGCCTGCCTCTGGCGGATCTCGACGAACAGATCGTCGGTACCCCGGAGAACCTCACCGCCGCCCAACCCGATGCCCTGCGCGCAGCCTCCGAGCGTTATGCCGCCGATGCCTTGCTGGCAGTGGACGCCAAGGAGGCGGACGGCAAATGGCAGGCGCAATGGCGGCTGTGGATGGGCGATTCGCGAGAGCAAGGCCAGGCTGAAGGCGCTACGCCCGACGCGTTGGCAGACAGCGTGATGCTGGCCGTCGGCAACCGCCTGTCTACCCGTTTCGTTGCCACGCCGGGAGCGGCGACCGGCCTGACCCTCCAGGTCCAGGGCGCGACACTGGCACGCTATGCCGAGTTGCAACGCCTGCTCGATCCGTTCGGCGCGCGCCTGGTAGGCGTGCGGGGCGACCGCCTCGACTATTCCGTGAAGGCCAGTCCCGAGCAATTGCGTGCCCAGCTGGGCCTGGCGCAGTTGCAGGAAGTCCCGGCCGACAGCGTACCGGTGGATGCGTCCGGCCAGCCCGCAGCGCCCAGCGCGGCGGTACCGTCGTCGACCCAACTGAATTTCCGCTGGCAGTGAGTCGGCGCGCCGATCCGCTCCTATGCAACGGAGCGGGCCGGCGCGCGACCGGCCGATGCTCTGGGCAAGGAGCCTCGGCTATCGGCAAACCTTTGATTTTGCTTGCCTAGTTGCTCATTGTGCGGCCTTGCCGAGGCGTATAAACTTTGCAGCCTTTACGGTGACTCCTGCGGCGTTTTCGGATTGTCCGCCCAGCCTGGCATGAAACCTATTCAGCTTCCCCTCAGTGTGCGTCTGCGCGACGACGCCACCTTCGCCAACTACTATCCCGGTGCCAATGCCGCGGCACTGGGATATGTCGAGCGTTTGTGCGAAGCCGAGGCTGGCTGGGCGGAAAGCCTCATCTACCTCTGGGGACACGACGGCGTCGGCCGCAGCCACCTGTTGCAGGCGGCCTGCTTGCGTTTCGAGCAGTTCGAAGAGCGAACCATCTACCTGCCGATGGCCGATCTGGTGCAGTACGGCCCGGAAATCTTCGACGATCTCGAGCAGTGCGAGCTGGTCTGCATCGACGACCTGGATGTGCTGGTTGGCAAGCGAGAGTGGGAAGAGGGGCTGTTCCACCTGTTCAATCGACTGCGCGATACCGGTCGGCGCCTGCTGCTGGCGGCATCGAAGTCGCCCCGGGAGCTGCAGGTCAAGCTGCCGGACCTGAAGTCCCGCCTCACCATGGCGCTGATCTTCCAGTTGCACGGTCTTTCCGACGAGGACAAGCTTCGTGCCCTGCAACTGCGGGCATCCCGTCGTGGCCTGCATCTGACCGATGAAGTCGGTCGTTTCATCCTCAACCGCGGTTCGCGCAGCATGAACTCTCTGTTCGATCTGCTGGAGCAACTGGATCGCGCTTCGCTCCAGGCTCAGCGCAAGCTGACCATTCCTTTCCTCAAGGAAACCCTCGGCTGGTAAGCGTCGACAGTCCGTCGGCGAACTCCCGCATGGCCGTGCCGCAGTCCTTGGGTTTCGCTTGCGGCAGGAAGTGACCGCCTTCTATCCGTCTCTCCATCCATGCGCCGGCAATACTGGAGCGCTGTCCGCAGGCTTCCCGGCGGTCGGCAGGGCAGGAGGGGGCTCCTGCCTTACCATCAGCGTTCCCCGGCGACCCGTCGGTCGTACTGGAATCGCCAGCGCGTATAGAGCAGCGCGGCGCAGAACAAGGTCACGCTGAGTAGCACTTCGGCCCAGCCGAACAGGCGCTGCGTGGGATCGAAGGCGGCGAGTACGCCGAGGATGAAATACAGGTTGACCACGTAGCAGGCCCAGGCATGCCCGCGCGCGCTGCCCATGAGCAGTCCGGGGGCCACCACCAGCAGCGGCAGCAGCTTGAAGGCGAGGACCAGCCAGGGCACCCAGCTCGCCGCACCATGGGCGTCCGCGTAGATCAGGTCGCGAATGAGGATGAGCAGGACCAGGCCGACGAAGCTTCCCAGGCTGATGGCGCGGCTGAGCGCCAGGCGCGGCTGCAGCCACACTACTTCGGGCAGCGGTTTGTTCTTGCGGGCCATTTCAACTCCCCAGCTTGCCGGCGGTTTCCGCCAGGCGTTTGCCCAGCGCGCGACACAGGGTCAGTTCGTGCTCATCGAGGCTGCGCTTGCCATCGGCGCCGGCGAAGTGGCTGGCGCCGTAAGGCGTGCCGCCGCCGCGGGTTTCCAGCAGGGCGGGTTCGCTGTAGGGAATGCCCAGGACCAGCATGCCGTGGTGCAGCAACGGCAACAGCATCGATAACTGAGTGGTCTCCTGGCCGCCGTGCAGGCTGGCGGTGGAGGTGAAGACCGCTGCCGGCTTGCCGACCAGGCCGCCGGTCAGCCATAGGCTACTGGTACCGTCGAGGAAGTATTTCAGCGGGGAAGCCATGTTACCGAAGCGGGTCGGGCTGCCGAGGGCCAGGCCCGCGCAGTTCTTCAGGTCCTCCAGGGTTGCGTACAGCGCCCCCTCCGCGGGGATGTCCGGGGCGACCGCTTCGCATTCGGTGGATACCGCGGGAACCGTGCGTACGCGCGCCTCGAAGCCGCCCTGTTCGACGCCACGGGCGATCTGCCGGGCCATTTCCGCGGTAGCGCCATGGCGACTGTAGTACAGCACCAGGATGTAGGGACTGCTCAAGCGAGGATCTCCAGGACTCTTTCCGGAGGCCGGCCAACCACCGCCTTGTCACCCGCGACCAGCACCGGGCGCTCGATCAGCTTCGGATGCCTGGCCATTGCCTCGATGATGGCCTCTTCGCCAAGACTGGGCTCATCCAGGCCGAGGGCCTTGTATTCGTCCTCCCCGGTCCGCAGCAACTGGCGGGCGGGAATGCCGAGCTTGGCCAGGATCGCTTTCAGCTCGGCGGCGCTCGGCGGGGTTTCCAGATAGCGCACCACCTGCGGTTGCAGGCCGCGGGCTTCGAGCAGTTCGAGCGCTGCGCGGGATTTCGAGCAGCGCGGATTGTGCAACAGGATCAGTTCGCTCATGTCAGGGGTCGCATGGCCGGTGAAGTGACGGCTATTCTAACCGCCTCGTCGACCAGGACTGAACCCGTCGGCGCGAAGTACCGCCCCGAGAGGCGAAGAACCGGCGCGACTTCAAGGAGAGGGCATGCGCGAACATTTCAACGATGGGGTCGAGTTCGCTCGCTTCCTCGCTCATCGCTTCGTCACCGACAAGGCTCCCAACAGCGCGGCGGCGCTGACCTACACCACGTTGTTCGCGGTAGTGCCGATGATGACGGTGATGTTTTCCATGCTTTCGCTGATTCCGGCATTCCATGGCATGGGCGAGTCGATCCAGACTTTCATCTTTCGCAATTTCGTGCCCTCCGCTGGAGAAGCGGTGGAAACCTACCTGAAGAGTTTCACCACCCAGGCCCGGCACCTGACCTGGGTCGGGGTGGTCTTTCTGGCAGTCACCGCCTTCACCATGCTGGTGACCATCGAGAAAGCCTTCAACGAGATCTGGCGGGTTCGCCAGCCACGCCGCGGTGTCGGGCGGTTCCTCCTCTACTGGGCGATCCTCAGCCTGGGCCCATTGTTGCTGGGGGCCGGCTTCGCCGTGACCACCTACATCACTTCGCTGTCGCTGCTCCATGGCCCGGACGCGTTGCCGGGCGCGGAGACGCTGCTGGGGCTGATGCCGCTGGCGTTCAGCGTGGCGGCCTTCACCCTGCTCTATTCGGCGGTCCCGAACGCCCGGGTCCCGGTGCGCCATGCCCTGATGGGCGGCGTGTTCACCGCGGTACTGTTCGAAGCCGCGAAAACCCTGTTCGGGCTGTACGTAAGCCTGTTTCCCGGCTACCAGTTGATCTACGGTGCCTTCGCCACCGTGCCTATCTTCCTGCTGTGGATCTATCTTTCCTGGATGATCGTTCTGTTCGGCGCGGTGCTGGTCTGCAATCTCTCTTCTTCCCGTCTCTGGCGGCGGCGCTCGCTGCCCAAGCTGATCGTCCTGCTCGGCGTGCTGAGGGTGTTCCACCAGCGCCAGCAGCTTGGACAGTCGCTGCGCCTGACCCACTTGCATCGTGCGGGTTGGCTGTTGCCCGAGGATGAGTGGGAGGAACTGCTGGACTTTCTCGAGAAGGAGCAGTTCGTCTGTCGCGCCGGCGGAGGCGAGTGGGTGCTGTGCCGGGATCTTGGCGCCTACAGTCTGCATCGCTTGCTGAATCGCTGCCCCTGGCCCATGCCTAGCCGAGAGCGCATGCCTGCGAATCTGGACGAGGCGTGGTATCCGCCGTTCCAGCAGGCCATGGAGCGCTTGCAGGTGGAGCAGGAGGCGCTGTTCGGAGAAAGCCTGGCCCACTGGCTGGCGGACGGAACCTCGGGAGCGAAGGTGACGTAAAGTGTCAGTTTGCGGCGAACGATGTGCATGAGGCGCTGCATGCTGCCGGAGGAACCCCAGCAAGCGCAGGGAAAGCGCTGTTGGCACGCTTCTGGCAAACCCTCGTGTGACAGTCGTTTCACTCCGTAGTTCCGCCGAGGTTCCCGTTCATGCTCCCAATGTCGAACAAGGTCGTCCATTTGCATCACAAGGATGAGCAGGCAGCGCTTGAGCGTTTGAACCGGATTACCGGGCTGCAGTTCAGCAGTTGGCCGGAGTCGCTGGTGCCGGCGCGCAGCGTCAACGAACCGTCGCCTGAGAAAGCGCGGGACGAACCCCTGCTCGATCAGGTGCGCCAGGGCTGAGCGATCCGGCTCAAGCTTCGGACACCTGCTGGGACCTGTTTTCCTGCTCCACCGCTTGTACGAAGAACTCCTCCACGACCAGTCGGGAAAAGGCCGTCGCCGACTTCAGGCGTACCTGCATGTTCTCCACTTTCTGCCGTACGGGCAGGCGGGCAATGCCGGAAAGCAGGATGCGTTGCTGGCGGTCGATTCGTCCGTGATCCACCGCCACTTCGCGCTGGCGCCCGCCATCCAGATAGCTGACCACCAGTGACACCAGCAGGTCGCAGGCATCCGGAAGATGTAGCCAGGCGGCAATGTTGTAGTCCGCGACCAGGCCCTCGTGGGCTGTCAGGGTCGGGCGTGCGGCATCCACCAGGTGTGCGGGGACGCTTCCGATCAGATGGTCTTTCATAAGCAGCAGTGTGTCCGTTTAAAAGGGCTTCGGACTCGTCGCTCTCGACTTCTCCCCAAGTCGATCCTGCCGATGCCTGGGCATACGGCCGGTTGAGTCGTCGTGTCGTGTGTGGCACGCGGATTATAGGGGTGGTCCTTTGCGTCAAACTGTGCGGTTCGACGGCGATCGTCGTGACTCTCCTCGCACTTTGTGCCTTGTAGGAAGTATCGGGGCTTCTTCTTCCCATATTCGTCTCCACTCGGTTTTGCAGAGGTGGATGGCTTCCAGTAAGGTCTCGCCATAGTGCCGCGCCGGGTTGCCCTGGTCCGGCCGAAGTTTTCCTGACTCGAGAGGTTCCTGACATGGGGAGTTGGCTACGCCCGCTGGGCGCTGCTGCGGTGTTGTTTCTCGCGGGCTGTTCGGCGGATTACGGAGTCGACCAGGACGGGCGTCCTGTCGCTGCGGAGCAGTTGGACGGGCATTGGCTGGTGGTCAATTACTGGGCTGACTGGTGCGCGCCCTGCCGGACCGAGATTCCGGAGATGAATCGCCTTGCGCAGGTGCTGGAAGGGCAGGGCGGGCGCGTCATTGGCGTGAATTTCGATGGCCTGCGCGATGCCGAGTTGAAGAAGTCGGCCGATGGCATGGGGATTCGCTTCACCGTGCTGGCCGATGATCCGGCGCCTCGCTTCAAGCTCCCTCGCAGCGAAGCGTTGCCCGTCACCTATATCGTCGATGCTCGGGGGGAAATGCGTCAGCGTCTGCTGGGCGAGCAGACGGCCGATGGCATATTGAAACAGCTCGAGGCTTTGCGGGAGGGACGCTGATGGCGAGGATCTGCTTGCATGCCTATGTCGGCGGCCGGGTACAGGGCGTCGGTTTCCGTCAGGCGACCCGGGAAGAGGCTGATCGCCTCGAACTCGACGGTTGGGTGCGAAACCTGGATGACGGGCGTGTCGAAGTCGTCTGGGAGGGCGAGGAGGACCGGGCGAAAGCCTTGGAGCGATGGCTGGGGCGGGGCCCGCGGCACGCGGAGGTCTCTGCGGTCGAGGTCGAGCAAATGCCGCTGCAGGGGATCGCTGGCTTCGTCGTCCGTCGCTGACGAGGCGAGTTCGCCGTCAGGGCGTCTCGCCAGGGTCCGCGGCCAGGCGACCGGCATCCCGGAGCAGGGCATGCATGAACTGCTGCTGCAGTTCGGGGTCGTTGCGCGTGAGCTCGATCAGGCTCTGTTCCAGTTCGCTGGCTTCTTCTTCCAGGCCCAGCTCCGCGAGGCGTTTCACCCGATGGACCCAGTGGTGGACGTCATCGCCTTCCAGGTCGTCATAGATCAGGGCGTGAGCTTCCAGGAGCTTGCCGCGCAGGCTGCGGCTGACGCGGAGGCTGGCATCGGCGCGGGTACCATCCTGTGGGTCGCTCACCGAAAGGTGTATCTGCGAGATGCGGCTGATGTCCTGTTCGGCGAAGGGGCTGTCGAGCAGGTTGAGGCGCAGCACGCCATGACGGTCGGTAAGCAGTTCGTTGAGTTCCTTGCCGGAACTGACCAGGACCGGACGCTCCGCCCAGGGCAGGCTGGAGTATTCCAGGCGCTTGTCGCGCTGTTTCTCGTCGATGCTCGCGAGATTCTGTTCGGCGCGACCGTTGGATTCCACGTTCATGAACGGATTCACCCCGGCCAGTCCGTAGTTGATCCAGCCGTGGGTGATGTTGTCCGGTACGCTGCCGAAGGTCACCACGTTGACGATGTTCGCTCCGACGCCGGCCACCAGCGCCACCGCGCCCAACGGGATCTCGTAGATCTCCCGCCAGGCCTGGTACGGCGTATAGCGGTCGTAACGGCGCGTCACCTCGAACTCGGTGACCTCGAAGGACTTCTGGTCGTTGATCCGGACCCGGCGCTGCGGCAGTTCGAGCACATCGGGCTGGCCGACATCGACTTGCAGGGTGTGTTCGAGCAGCTTCCGCTCGACGCGCTCCTCATGCTCGCTACGCTGCGGCAACTGGTTGGCGCAGCCGCTCAGCAGAAGGCCGCCGCACAGGGCGGCGGCGAATAGGCGCAGGGGTCTTCCGGTGGGCATCGTTACGCTCAGCGGCTGAGTTTTTCGGTGATGAACGACATCAGTTCGCCGATCGGCAGGTTCTGCGACTCGCTGTCACGGCGGCCCTTGTATTCCAGGACGCCTTCGTTGAGGCCGCGGTCGCTGATCACGATGCGGTGGGGAATGCCGATCAGCTCCATGTCGGCGAACTTCACCCCGGGGCTGGTCTTCTTGTCGCGATCGTCCAGCAGCACTTCGAAACCGGCTGCGGTCAGCTCGGCATAGAGCTTGTCGGTCGCCTGCTTGACGCTCTCGGTTTCGTACTTCAGCGGTACCAGGGCGATCTGGAACGGCGCCAGTGCGCTTGGCCAGAGAATGCCACGCTCGTCATGGTTCTGTTCGATGGCGGCGGCGACCACGCGGGATACGCCGATGCCGTAGCAGCCCATGATCAGGTTGACCGGCTTGCCCTGTTCGCTCAGGACGTTCAGCTTCATCGCTTCGCTGTACTTGGTACCAAGCTGGAAGATATGACCGACCTCGATGCCGCGCTTGATCACCAGGGTGCCCTTGCCGTCCGGGCTGGGGTCGCCTTCGACGACATTGCGCAGGTCGGCGACCTCGGGCAGCGGCAGGTCGCGCTCCCAGTTCACGCCGAAGTAGTGCTTGTCCTCGATGTTGGCGCCAGCGGCGAAATCGCTCATCAGGGCGACGGAGCGGTCGACGATGCAGGCGATCGGCAGGTTGACCGGGCCCAGCGAGCCGGGGCCGGCGCCGATGGCGGCACGGATCTCGGCCTCCGACGCGAATACCAGCGGGCTGGCGACCAGCGGCTGGTTGGCGGCCTTGATTTCGTTGAGTTCGTGATCGCCGCGGACGATCAGGGCGACCAGGGTGCCTTCTTCGGCGCCATGCACCACCAGGGTCTTGATGGTTTTCTCGATCGGTAGCTGGAAGCCGTCCACCAGGGCCGCGATGGTCTTGGTGTTGGGCGTGTCGACCAGGCGCATGTCCTCGGTGGCGCTGCCGCGGGCGCTCTCGCGCGGCACGGCTTCGGCCTTCTCGATGTTCGCGGCGTAGTCGGAGCTGTCGCTGAAGACGATATCGTCCTCGCCGGAGTTGGCCAGCACGTGGAACTCATGGGAGCCGCTGCCGCCGATGGAGCCGTTGTCGGCTTGCACGGGACGGAAATCCAGGCCGAGGCGGGAGAAGATCTTGCTGTACGCCTGGTACATCCCGTCGTAGGTCTGCTGCAGCGAGTCCTGGCTCAGGTGGAAGGAATAGGCATCCTTCATGATGAATTCGCGTCCGCGCATCAGGCCGAAGCGCGGGCGGATCTCATCGCGGAATTTGGTCTGGATCTGATAGAAGTTGATCGGCAGTTGCTTGTAGCTGTTCAGCTCGTTGCGCGCGAGGTCGGTGATCACTTCTTCGTGGGTCGGGCCTACGCAGAATTCGCGCTCGTGGCGGTCCTTCAGGCGCAGCAGCTCAGGGCCGTATTGCTCCCAGCGCCCCGACTCCTGCCACAGCTCGGCCGGCTGCACCGCCGGCATCAGCACTTCCAGGGCGCCGGCAGCGTTCATTTCCTCGCGGACGATGGTCTCGACCTTGCGCAGTACCCGCAGGCCCATTGGCAGCCAGGTGTAGAGACCCGAGGCCAGGCGACGGATCATGCCGGCGCGAAGCAGCAGTTGATGGCTGATTACCACCGCGTCGGCGGGGGTTTCTTTGAGCGTGGAAAGCAGATACTGACTGGTACGCATCTTTGGCCGTTATGTCGGTTGTATCGGGAGGAATGGCTGGGCATTGTACGGTGCCGGTCTGGCTGCGTACAGGGCGCCGGCCATCGATGATGAGGAGTCAGCAGGCAATGAACGCGGCGCAGGTACAGGCGTTGATCCGCATGGGGCTGCCCATGGCCGAGGACATCGATTTTCGTGTCGAGCGTCTCGACGAACGACATGCGCTGGCGCGCATACCTTTTCACGGCAAGCTGGTGCGTCCCGGTGGAACGTTGTCCGGCCCGACCATCATGGCGCTGGCCGACGCGGCGATGTACGCGGTCATTCTCGGGCGTCTCGGGGCGGTCGAGATGGCCGTGACCTCGAACCTGAACATCAACTTCCTCAGCAAGCCCAGGCCCGAGGACCTGTTGGCCGAGGCGAGCATCCTCAAGCTGGGGCGGCGCCAGGTCGTCTGCGAGGTCGGAGTGTTTTCGCAGAGTAATGAGGAAGACCTGGTGGCCCATGTGACCGGTACCTACGCCCTTCCTTTATAGGCGCGTTGCCGCCGAGAAGAAAAAACCCGGCGATGCCGGGTTTTTTCGTTGCCTGTCGGTCGATTACAGGATCGACAGCGGATAGTCGACGATCAGGCGGAACTCGTTCTGGTCGCCTTCACCTTCGTCGGCATTGGCGCGGTGCCAGGCCTGGCGGATACGGAACGACAGGTCCTTGGCCGGGCCGGCCTGGACGACGTACTTGGCTTCCAGGTTGGTCTCGTGGTGCTTGCCGTCCTCGCCGTACAGGCCCGCGTAGGAGGAACTGGAGTCGACCTTGGTGCCGTCGATGTCCTTACCGTTGATGTAACGAACCATGAAGGTCAGGCCGGGAACGCCGTAGGAGGCCATGTTCAGGTCGTAGCGGGCCTGCCAGGATTTCTCGCCGGGGCCGTTGAAGTCGGAGTACTGCACGGAGTTGGCGAGGAAAATCGAGTCACCGCCGCCGCCGGAACGGTTCTCGCCGAAGCCGATGTAGTCGAACGGCTCGTCGCCATGCACCTGCTGGTAGGCCAGGGTGAAGGTGTGCGCGTCCAGGGTGTACGCGCCGGCCAGGGACCAGGCGGTGTTGCTGATGTCGCCGGCCTTGGCTTTGCCTTCATCGGTGGTGCGGTAGATGTTGAAGTCGAAGCCCAGCGACTGGTCGGATGCCAGCGGGATGGTGTAGTTGGTGTTCAGGTAATACTGGCGATAGATGTCTTTCAATTCGGCGCCATACAGGGAGGCGCTGAGATTGTCGGTGATCGCGTAGCGGCCGCCGGCGAAGTCCGCGCTCTTGGCGGTCTGACCTGCATAGGTTGCGTAGAGTTCGCCGCGCGACTTGGTGGTGGTGCCCTGCTTGCCTTCGGTGAAGTGGCCCGCTTCGAGATCGAGCCCTTCGAATTCACTGCTCTGCAGTTGGAAGCCGGTCGCGGTCTGCGGGAACAGGCGGCTGCCGCCGGCGGCGAAGACCGGCGCGGTAGGTTGCATTTCGCCCCACTTCAGCATGGTCTTGGAAATGCGCACCTTCAGGGCGCCGCCAGCGCGGCTGTAGTCGTCGCGCGGCTTGCCGTCGTTCATCACCGGCAGGTTGCCGGTGCCGGTCTTGTCCGAGGTGCCGTCGAGCTTCAGGCCGAGGTAGCCGAAGGCATCGACGCCGAAGCCCACGGTGCCTTGGGTGAAGCCGGATTCATAGGTGGTGAGGAAGCCTTGGGTCCAGTCGACGCGGTCCCCGCTGCCGCTCTTGCCGTCACGGTTGAAATAGTAGTTGCGGAGCAGCAGGTCGAGGCTGCTGTCTTCGATGAACCCCTTCGCTTCGGCCTGATCGCTGACGAATGCGTCGGCCACGGCGAACTGAGTGCTACCTGCGGAAGGAAACCGCCAGTGCAATGGCGCTCCACTTCATCACTTTCATTGTGATTGCTCCTTTGGTTTTGAAATTATCTCTGCCATCACAGTGCCGCAGTGACGGCTAGTTCTTCTTGTCGGCGCTAACTTATAGCACGCAGTGTTTCTTGGCGATAGTTGAGGTTCCGAAGCGACGGATTCTTTACGGCGTTGTCGCAAAATTGCATGACGTATGTCGCATCTGCGTAGGTGCGCAGTTGAAAAAATGACGTATGTCGCGGGCTTGGTCACTCTTGTTGAGGTCGCTTCTCAAGTCGCTTTTCCCGATTGGCGGGGTCTTGTAATAAAAATGTCATGTTCCGTACGGCCCCTCTTACTGTGATGAAAGAGGTATAAGCAAACTCCGTGCACAAATTGGAAAACGGCTTCGCCTATGTATTCCAGTTGGTCTCTTCGAGAGCGAAGCTATTCTGTTTGAAAGCAAACGAATCATGCCTTGAAACCTGTTTGTAATCCGTCTGCTTCAAGGGTTGGTTGCCATCGAGTTGTCTGTGGCGAATGCGTTTGTATCCACGGCATGTCTTATGTTCGGCATCGCGCTGTATTCATTCGACCGGCATCTTATGGGGCGTTCGGCAGGAGAGGCGCGCCAAGCTGGGGCGGTCGGATGTGCGGGCTTGCTTTGGCCGGGCGGCGAAGTATCCTGCGCGGCAGTTATGGCGGGTCCCTTCTCGGAAGGAGGGGCTAAGCTGTCCATGAATGACGGTCGAACAGGAGAGGTCAGTATGTTCGCTTTGGATCCCCGGCTGGAGCAGGACACCCTGTTGCTCGGCGACTTTCCCCTCAGCCGCCTGCTGCTGATGAACGATGCCCGCTATCCGTGGTTCATCCTGGTGCCGAGGCGGGAGGATGTCACCGAGCTGTTCCAGCTCGATGTCGATGACCAGCAGGCGCTGTGGCGCGAGGCCACGCTGCTGGCAGAGGTGCTCAAGGACACCTTCCGTGCGGACAAGATGAATGTCGCTAACCTGGGCAATGTGGTCAGCCAGCTCCACATGCACGTGATCGTCCGGCGACGTGGCGACGACGCCTGGCCCGGCCCTGTCTGGGGGCGCCATCCGGCTCAGCCTTATTCTTCCGAGCAGGTCGAGGCGATCCGCGGCAAGTTGCGGATGGTGCTGACCGATGGCTTCCGTTTTGCCGGGGAGGCCTAGATGGAGCTGGGCGCGCGCATGGATGACCTGGAATGCCGCCAGGCTTTCCAGGATGACACTTTGCAGGCTCTCAACGATGTGGTGGTCGAGCAGCAGCGCAGCATCGAGCGACTGCAGCTTCAGGTCGCGGCATTGATCAAGCGTCTGGAAGACGTCCAGGGGCTGGTGGGCGAGGCGGGGGAAGACGAAGCGCCTCCTCCCCATTATTGAATGCACAAAAAACCCGCCGTTCGGCGGGTTTTCTGTTTTTCGCGGCGGTCAGCGGCGGGAGGCGATTACGTCTTCCGCCTGCAGGCCCTTGTCCCGTTGTACCACCGAGAACTCCACGCGCTGGCCTTCGATGAGGATGCGGTGGCCTTCGCCGCGAATCGCTCGGAAGTGGACGAAGATGTCCTCGCCCGAATCGCGGGAAATGAAGCCGAAACCTTTTGAGGTGTTGAACCACTTCACGGTACCGGTCTCCCGGTTGCCGCTGTCCTGGCTGCCGCCGAGGGCCGTCGGGGCGCTGGCGCTGTGCGAGACCGGTTTGCCGGGCTTCAGGCTGCCCGCCAGTTGCAGGGCCGTGGCCAGCACCAGGCTTAGCAGGGGCAGGACGATCGCCGGCTGGTCGGCGATGGTCGGCAGCGGCGCCAGCAGGATCAGTGCCTGCAGGACGACGCCCAGGACCAGCAGGGCGGCTGCGCCGGCCTGCAGCGGGCGGGTTGGATGTGACGATTGCAGTACGGGAGCGAAGAGCAGGTTGATCAGGCCCAGAATGGCCAGGTAGATGGCATCGGGATGTTGCAGGAAGGGTGTGGCTTCGGTTCTTAGGCTGGGAATGAAGGACAGCAATAGGGCGGCGACGCCCGTGACCAGAAGGACGATTTTCAACATGTCAATGAGTTCACCTTGATGGGGTAACGATCAAGTAGCCGGACAGCGCTTCGGTGCATGAAACGAAAGGTGCGGAAGGACGGCCGGCCTATGCGTGTGACGCACGGCGGCTATTTAACAGGAAAGCAGGAGGCTACTCAAATCAAGCGGTTGGCGCCGGAGGGGAGGGCGGGGCCCTGAGGCGGGCCCCGCTTTCTATCGAGCGATCGACGATCAGCTGGCGAGAAGGCTGCGCAACATCCAGGCGGTCTTTTCATGTACCTGCATGCGTTGGGTGAGCAGGTCGGCGGTGGGTTCGTCGCTGACCTTGTCCAGCAGCGGGAAGATGCTGCGGGCGGTGCGCACCACGGCTTCCTGGCCCTGGACCAGTTGCCGGATCATCTCCTCGGCTTCCGGCACGCCTTCCTCTTCCTTGATGGACGACAGGCGGGCGTAGGCGGCGTAGGTGCCGGGCGCCGGGAAGCCCAGGGCCCGGATGCGCTCGGCGATGTCGTCCACGGCAACGGCCAGTTCGGTGTACTGACCTTCGAACATCAGGTGCAGCGTATTGAACATCGGGCCGGTGACGTTCCAGTGGAAGTTGTGGGTTTTCAGGTAGAGGGTGTAGGTGTCGGCCAGTAGCCGCGACAGGCCCTCGGCAATGGCTGCGCGATCCTGTTCGCCGATTCCGATATTGATTTCCATGGCGTTCTCCTTTCAGTCGGCCTTGTGAATGGGGCACTCCGAAACAGTTGGAGTGAGGCTAACACAGGGTTTTTCCCAGCGCTCTTGGTCTATGTCAAAGGCGGCGATAGGGAGAATCTATTCCGACTGCCCGGTCAAGCGAATGGTTCGCAGGGTGCGGCGAAATGCTTCCGTTCAACGGCCTGGCTTCCCGCGTGACAGGCCGGCTGGGCTGGCTGCAAGCCATGGATTTTTCAGGCTATAATCCCCGCCTTCAATGCGAAGTGGACCCGGATGCGGGTGCTTCGCCGTTGCCGTTCACCGGGCAGCGCGGGAGATGTCCTTCCGGGGGCGTACCGATGGTTCCGGTGCTCGGTCAGGGCCGGCGAGAGCCCGGCAATGGTCGCCAGGCAGCCGGCGGCTCCACAGAATCCAAGACTTACGAGAAGCGAACCACACCATGATGCGCAGCCACTATTGCGGCCAACTGAACGAGAGCCTGGACGGCCAGGAAGTCACCCTTTGCGGTTGGGTTCACCGCCGCCGCGACCATGGTGGAGTGATCTTCCTCGATGTGCGCGATCGCGAGGGGCTGGCCCAGGTGGTGTTCGATCCGGACCGTGCGGAAACCTTCGCCAAGGCCGACCGGGTGCGCAGCGAGTTCGTGGTGAAGATCACCGGCAAGGTGCGCCTGCGCCCTGAAGGCGCGCGCAACCCGAACATGGCGTCTGGCTCCATCGAGGTACTGGGCTACGAACTGGAAGTGCTGAACCAGGCCGAGACTCCGCCGTTCCCGTTGGATGAATATTCCGATGTGGGCGAGGAAACCCGCCTGCGCTACCGCTTCATCGACCTGCGTCGTCCGGAGATGGCTGCCAAGCTGAAGCTGCGCGCGCGCATCACCAGCAGCATTCGCCGCTACCTGGACGACAACGGCTTCCTCGACGTCGAGACCCCGATCCTCGGCCGGCCGACGCCGGAAGGCGCGCGCGACTACCTGGTGCCGAGCCGTACCTACCCGGGCCACTTCTTCGCCCTGCCGCAGTCGCCGCAGCTGTTCAAGCAACTGCTGATGGTCGCCGGCTTCGATCGCTACTACCAGATCGCCAAGTGCTTCCGTGACGAGGACCTGCGTGCCGACCGCCAGCCGGAATTCACCCAGATCGACATCGAGACCAGCTTCCTCGACGAGAGCGACATCATCGGCATCACCGAGAAGATGGTGCGCCAGCTGTTCAAGGAAGTGCTGGACGTCGAGTTCGACGAGTTCCCGCACATGCCGTTCGAAGAGGCCATGCGCCGCTACGGTTCGGACAAGCCCGACCTGCGCATTCCGCTGGAGTTGGTGGACGTCGCCGACCAGTTGAAGGAAGTGGAGTTCAAGGTCTTCTCCGGTCCGGCCAACGATCCGAAGGGGCGTGTCGCCGCCCTGCGCGTACCGGGCGCCGCCTCCATGCCGCGCAGCCAGATCGACGACTACACCAAGTTCGTCGGCATCTATGGTGCCAAGGGCCTGGCCTACATCAAGGTCAACGAGCGCGCCAAGGGCGTGGACGGTCTGCAGTCGCCGATCGTGAAGTTCATCCCCGAGGCCAACCTGAACGTGATCCTCGATCGCGTTGGCGCGGTCGACGGCGACATCGTGTTCTTCGGCGCCGACAAGGCCAAGATCGTTTGCGATGCCCTGGGCGCGCTGCGTATCAAGGTCGGCCATGACCTCAAGCTGCTCACCCGGGAGTGGGCGCCCATGTGGGTCGTGGACTTCCCGATGTTCGAGGAGAACGACGACGGCTCGCTGTCCGCGCTGCACCACCCGTTCACCTCGCCCAAGTGCACCCCGGCCGAGCTTGAGGCCAATCCGGGCGCGGCGCTTTCCCGCGCCTACGACATGGTGCTCAACGGCACCGAGTTGGGTGGCGGTTCCATCCGCATCCACGACAAGTCCATGCAGCAGGCGGTGTTCCGCGTGCTGGGCATCGACGAGGCGGAGCAGGAAGAGAAGTTCGGCTTCCTGCTCGACGCGCTCAAGTATGGTGCGCCGCCGCATGGCGGCCTGGCCTTCGGCCTGGATCGCCTGGTCATGCTGATGACCGGTGCATCGTCGATCCGCGAAGTGATCGCCTTCCCGAAGACCCAGAGCGCTGGCGACGTCATGACCCAGGCACCGGGTTCCGTGGACGGCAAGGCCCTGCGCGAGCTGCACATTCGCCTGCGCGAGCAGCCGAAGGCCGAGTGATTCGAATCAACCCGCGGTGGCGCCGCTTGCGGCGCCTCCTGCCGAGAGAGCAATACGGAGTGAGTTATGGCTGGTCATTCTAAATGGGCCAACATCAAGCACCGCAAAGAGCGGCAAGATGCCAAGAAAGGCAAGATATTCACCAAGCTGATCCGTGAGCTGACCGTCGCTGCAAGGCAGGGCGGCGGCGTACCGGCGGACAACCCGCGTCTGCGCCTGGCCGTGGACAAGGCGCTGACCGCCAACATGACCCGCGATACCATCGATCGTGCCATTGCACGCGGCGTCGGCTCCAACGATGCCGACAACATGGTCGAGCTTTCCTATGAAGGCTATGCGCCGAGCGGCGTAGCGATTATCGTCGAGGCGATGACCGACAACCGCAACCGTACAGCTGCGGAAGTGCGTCATGCCTTCAGCAAGTGTGGCGGCAACCTGGGCACCGATGGTTCGGTCGCCTACATGTTCGAGCGCAAGGGACAGATCAGCTTCGCTCCCGGCGTGGACGAGGAAGCGCTGATGGACGCGGCTCTGGAGGCCGGCGCCGATGACGTGGTAGTCAACGACGATGGCTCCATCGACGTGTTCACCACCTTCGCCGACTTCATTTCCGTGAACGAGGCGCTGGCCGCCGCCGGATTCAAGGGCGACGAAGCCGAAGTCACCATGATCCCTTCGACCACCGCGACCCTGGACCTGGAAACCGCGCAGAAGGTGCTCAAGCTGATCGACATGCTCGAGGACCTGGACGACGTGCAGAACGTCTATTCCAATGCCGATATCCCGGACGACGTGATGGCGCAGCTCGGCTGAGCCGATCGGAGCGATAACGCGAAGCCGGAAGTGGGGTACGCTTGATGCGTTCGAACCCCGCTTCCGGCTTTTAGTATCCAGCTTATGACTTTGATTCTAGGGATTGACCCGGGCTCGCGCATCACCGGCTTCGGCGTGGTGCGGGAAACGGCGCGCGGTTGCGAATACGTGGCGTCCGGATGTATACGGACCGGTAATGGCCCCTTGCACGAGCGTCTACACGTGGTGTTTCGCAGCGTCCGCGAGGTGATCCGCACCCATGGCCCGACGGCCCTGAGCATCGAGCAGGTGTTCATGGCGCGCAACGCCGATTCGGCCCTGAAGCTGGGGCAGGCGCGGGGGGCGGCCATCGTCGCGGCAATGGAGGAGGGGTTGAGCGTGGCGGAGTACACCGCCTCGCAGGTCAAGCAGGCAGTCGTGGGGACCGGCGGTGCAGACAAGCAGCAGGTGCAGATGATGGTCATGCATCTGTTGAAGCTGACCCAGAAACCGCAGATAGATGCTTCCGACGCCCTGGCCATCGCCCTGTGTCATGCCCATACCCAACAGAGTCTGGTCCCCCATGGCCTGGTGGGCGCACGCCGACGTGGCGGGCGCCTGCGTCTTTGAATAAGGAAAGCTCTTCGTGATCGGACGCTTGCGTGGCACCCTGGCGGAGAAACAGCCGCCACACCTGATCCTCGATGTGAATGGCGTCGGCTATGAAGTGGAAGTGCCGATGACGACTCTCTATCGGTTGCCTTCGGTGGGCGAGCCGGTGACCTTGCATACCCATCTGGTTGTGCGTGAGGATGCGCACTTGCTCTATGGCTTCGCCGAAAAGCGCGAGCGAGAGCTGTTCCGTGAGCTGATCCGGCTCAACGGCGTGGGTCCGAAACTGGCCCTGGCGCTGATGTCGGGCCTGGAAGTGGACGAACTGGTGCGTTGCGTCCAGGCACAGGACACCTCCACCCTGGTGAAGATCCCCGGTGTTGGCAAGAAGACCGCCGAGCGCCTGCTGGTGGAGTTGAAGGACCGCTTCAAGGCTTGGGAAAACATGCCCACGATTGCACCGTTGGTGATGGAACCCCGTGCCAGCGCTACAGTCTCAAGCGCCGAGGCCGATGCAGTCAGCGCGCTGATCGCCCTCGGCTTCAAGCCACAGGAAGCCAGTCGTGCCGTCGCAGCCGTACCGGGAGAGGATTTGTCCAGCGAAGAAATGATCCGCCAGGCCCTGAAGGGCATGGTCTAGGTGGCGTCCGATGATCGAGCCTGATCGCCTCATATCCGCCGTTTCCGGTCGCGAACGTGATGAGCAGCTGGACCGCGCCATTCGCCCGCTGAAGCTGGCCGACTACATCGGCCAGCCCAGCGTGCGCGAGCAGATGGAGCTGTTCATCCATGCCGCGCGCGGCCGCCAGGAGGCGCTCGACCATACGCTGATCTTCGGTCCGCCGGGGCTGGGCAAGACGACCCTGGCGAATATCATCGCCCAGGAAATGGGCGTTTCCATCAAGAGTACTTCCGGGCCGGTGCTCGAGCGTCCCGGCGATCTCGCCGCGTTGCTGACCAACCTGGAGGCCGGCGACGTCCTGTTCGTCGACGAGATCCACCGTCTTTCGCCCATCGTCGAAGAAGTGCTGTATCCGGCCATGGAAGATTTCCAGCTGGACATCATGATCGGCGAAGGGCCCGCGGCCCGCTCCATCAAGCTGGACCTGCCGCCGTTCACCCTGGTCGGCGCGACCACCCGTGCCGGCATGCTGACCAATCCACTGCGCGATCGCTTCGGTATCGTCCAGCGCCTGGAGTTCTACAACGTCGAGGACTTGGCGACCATCGTCAGTCGGTCGGCCGGCATTCTCGGCCTGGAGATCGAGCCGCAGGGCGCGGCGGAAATCGCCAAGCGCGCCCGCGGTACGCCGCGAATCGCCAATCGCCTGCTGCGCCGGGTACGCGACTTCGCCGAGGTCCGGGGGCAGGGCGACATTACCCGGGTGATCGCCGACAAGGCATTGAACCTGCTCGATGTCGACGAGCGTGGCTTCGACCACCTCGACCGTCGTCTGTTGCTGACCATGATCGACAAGTTCGATGGCGGGCCTGTAGGAATCGACAACTTGGCTGCGGCGTTGAGCGAGGAGCGGCACACGATCGAAGATGTACTGGAGCCCTATCTGATCCAGCAGGGCTACATCATGCGGACACCGCGGGGGCGCGTGGTAACACGCCATGCGTACCTGCACTTTGGCCTGAATATTCCGAAAAGGTTGGGGCCGGGGGTGACGACGGATCTGTTCACGTCTGAAGATGGTAATTAATTGCATTTGTGGGCGATTGCCGATTGGCAAAGCCGGGACTTGGTTCTAGAGTATGCGCGCGCAACACGGGGGAAAGCCGTTCCAGCAGCGTTTCCGGGTCTATTACGAGGACACGGATGCCGGCGGCATCGTCTATTACGTCAACTATCTCAAGTTCATGGAACGGGCTCGGACCGAGCGGCTGCGAGCTTTGGGGTTCGCCCAATCGCAACTGGTCGGCGACAATCTGCTGTTCGTCGTGCACTCCGCCGAGGCGCGTTACCACGCCCCGGCCAAGCTCGATGATGAACTGCTTGTCAGCGCCGAGGTCGAGGAGTTGAACCGGGCGAGCCTGAAGTTTCGTCAACAGGTTCGTCGAGCGTCGGACTCCGTCCTGCTCTGCGAGGGGCGGTTCCTGGTGGCGTGCGTGCGAGCGGACACCCTGAAGCCACGTGCTATCCCCGAAACGTTGCGTGCGGCTTTTGCCGGAAGCCCGGATTCTTTTTCAGCAGGAGATTAAAGTGGAACCGAACGTCGTCGACCATACCTCCATGTGGAGCCTGATCAGCAACGCCAGTATCGTGGTGCAGCTGGTCATGCTGACCCTCGTGGCCGCCTCGGTCACATCCTGGATCATGATTTTCCAGCGCGGCAATGCCATGCGCGCCGCCAAGAAGGCACTGGATGCTTTCGAAGAACGCTTCTGGTCGGGCATCGACCTGTCCAAGCTGTACCGCCAGGCCGGTAGCAATCCGGACCCGGACTCCGGCGTCGAGCAGATCTTCCGTGCCGGCTTCAAGGAGTTTTCCCGTCTGCGCCAGCAGCCCGGCGTCGATCCCGATGCGGTGATGGAGGGCGTGGCGCGCGCCATGCGTGTGGCCATCTCCCGTGAGGAGGAGAAACTCGAAGCCAGCCTGCCATTCCTGGCAACCGTCGGTTCCACCAGCCCGTACGTCGGCCTGTTCGGTACCGTCTGGGGTATCATGAACTCCTTCCGTGGCCTGGCCACCGTGCAGCAGGCAACCCTGGCCACCGTCGCCCCGGGTATCGCCGAAGCGCTGATCGCTACCGCCATCGGCCTGTTCGCCGCGATCCCGGCGGTCATCGCCTACAACCGCTTCTCCGCACGTTCTGAGATGCTGATCGGTCGTTACTACACCTTCGCCGACGAGTTCCAGGCCATCCTGCACCGCAAGGTGCACACCAGCGACGACTAAGACGACTGAGAGGTAAGCCGATATGGCAAGGGTTCGTCACAAGCGCAAGCCGGTCGCGGAAATGAACGTGGTGCCTTACATCGACGTGATGCTGGTACTGCTGGTGATTTTCATGGTGACCGCACCGATGCTTAACCAGGGGGTCAAGGTCGACCTGCCGAAGGTGTCCAGCGAGGCGTTGCCTCAGGACAACAACAAGCAGGTCCTGACCCTTTCGGTGAAGGCCGACGGTTCCTATTACTGGAACGTCGGCAGCGAAGTGGATACTGAAAAACAGACCGATAGTGCCGTGTCGTTGGAACAGATGACCGATGCAGTCACCAAGATCATGAGTGCCCGTCCGGACACCCAGGTATTCATCCGCGGCGACAAGGCGGTGAACTATGGTGCGGTGGTTGGCGCCATGGGTGCCTTGCAGCAGGCCGGTGTGCCCAACGTCGGGTTGATTACCGAGGCCCCCTGATCTTGAAGCAACAGTTCGAACGCTCGCCTTCCGAGAGTTATTTCTGGCCCGTCGTCCTGGCGGTGGTCCTGCACGTTCTGATCTTCGCCATGCTGTTCGTCAGCTGGGCGTTTGCTCCGGAGCTTCCTCCCTCCAAGCCGATCGTGCAGGCCACGCTCTACCAGCTCAAGTCGAAGAGCCAGGCGACGACACAGACCAACCAGAAGATCGCTGGCGAGGCGAAGAAGACCGCCTCCAAGCAATACGAAGTCGAGCAGCTCGAACAGAAGAAGCTCGAGCAGCAGAAACTCGAGCAACAAAAGCTGGAACAGCAGCAGGTCGCTGCTGCGAAAGCGGCGGAACAAAAGAAGGCTGACGAGGCTCGAAAGGCCGAGGCCCAGAAAGCCGCCGAGGCGAAAAAGGCCGATGAAGCCAAGAAAGCTGCCGAGGCCAAGGCCGCCGAACAGAAGAAGCAGGCTGACATAGCCAAGAAGCGCGCCGAGGACGAGGCCAAGAAAAAGGCCGCTGAGGACGCCAAGAAAAAGGCAGCCGAGGACGCGAAGAAGAAAGCGGCCGAGGAGGCCAAGAAGAAGGCTGCTGCGGAAGCGGCGAAGAAGAAAGCCGCCGTCGAGGCCGCCAAGAAAAAGGCCGCCGCCGCTGCCGCGGCAGCCCGCAAGGCTGCCGAGGACAAGAAGGCGCAGGCATTGGCCGAGTTGCTTTCGGATACGACCGAGCGCCAGCAGGCCCTGGCCGACGAGGTGGGCAGCGAGGTCACCGGCAGTCTCGACGACCTGATCGTCAACCTGGTGAGCCAGCAGTGGCGGCGTCCTCCATCGGCGCGTAATGGAATGAGCGTAGAAGTACTGATCGAAATGCTGCCGGACGGTACCATCACCAATGCCAGCGTCAGCCGTTCGAGTGGCGACAAGCCTTTCGACAGTTCGGCGGTGGCGGCGGTGCGCAACGTCGGCCGTATTCCCGAGATGCAGCAATTGCCGCGGGCTACCTTCGACAGCCTGTATCGTCAGCGCCGCATCATCTTTAAACCGGAGGATTTGAGTCTGTGAGTACCCTGATTCGCATTGCGCTCTTCGCCCTGGCCCTGGTGGCAGGTGCTGCGCAGGCTGCCGACCCGCTGGTGATCTCCAGCGGTAACGACCGTGCCATTCCCATCGCCGTGGTGCCGTTCGGCTTCCAGGGGGGCAACGTGTTGCCGGAAGACATGTCCAATATCATCGGCAACGACCTGCGCAACTCCGGCTACTTCGAGCCGCTGCCCCGGCAGAACATGATCAGCCAGCCGGCGCAGGCCAGCGAAGTGATCTTCCGTGACTGGAAGGCAGTTGGCGTCAACTACGTGATGGTCGGCAACATCGTGCCTGCCGGCGGACGCCTGCAGGTGCAGTACGCATTGTTCGATGTCGGCACCGAGCAGCAGGTCCTGACCGGCAGCGTGACCGGCAGCACCGATCAGCTCCGCGACATGTCGCACTACATCGCCGACCAGTCGTTCGAGAAGCTCACCGGTATCAAGGGCGCGTTCTCCACCAAGATGCTCTATGTCACCGCCGAGCGTTTCTCGGTCGACAACACCCGCTACACCTTGCAGCGCTCCGACTACGACGGCGCCCGCCCGGTGACCCTGCTGCAGTCGCGCGAGCCCATCGTGTCGCCGCGCTTCTCGCCCGATGGCCGCCGTATCGCCTATGTCTCCTTCGAACAGAAGCGCCCGCGTATCTTCATCCAGTACGTCGATACTGGCCGTCGTGAGCAGATCACCAATTTCGAGGGCCTGAATGGCGCTCCGGCATTCTCCCCTGACGGCAACCGCCTGGCCTTCGTCCTGTCGCGCGACGGCAACCCGGAAATCTACGTCATGGACCTTGGCAGCCGCGCCCTGCGCCGCCTGACCAACAACCTGGCGATCGATACCGAACCCTTTTGGGGCAAGGACGGCTCTACCCTGTACTTCACCTCGGACCGTGGCGGCAAGCCGCAGATCTACAAAATGAACGTGAACAGCGGTGCCGTGGACCGGGTAACCTTCATCGGCAACTACAACGCCAACCCGAAACTCTCGGCCGACGAGAAGACCCTGGTAATGGTCCACCGCCAGCAGGGCTACACCAACTTCCAGATCGCCGCCCAGGACCTCCAGCGCGGCAATCTGCGGGTGCTGTCGAACACCACTCTGGACGATTCGCCCACTGTTGCGCCCAATGGCACCATGCTAATCTACGCCACCCGCCAGCAGGACCGGGGCGTGCTGATGCTCGTATCCATCAACGGACGCGTACGGATACCTCTCCCTACCGCTCAGGGCGATGTGCGCGAGCCTTCCTGGTCCCCTTACCTGAACTGACGGTCGCCAACGGTTACAAACTTATACACTGGGGTTCATTAGGAGTTACATGATGGAAATGCTGAAATTCGGCAAATTTGCTGCGCTGGCTCTGGCCATGGCTGTGGCTGTGGGTTGCTCCTCCAAGGGCGGCGATGCTTCCGGTGAAGGTGCCAATGGCGGCGTCGACCCGAACGCAGGCTATGGCGCCAACAGCGGTGCCGTTGACGGCAGCCTGAGCGACGAAGCCGCTCTGCGTGCGATCACCACCTTCTACTTCGAGTACGACAGCTCCGACCTGAAGCCGGAAGCCATGCGCGCTCTGGACGTACACGCGAAAGACTTGAAAGGCAGCGGTCAGCGCGTAGTGCTGGAAGGCCACACCGACGAACGCGGCACCCGCGAGTACAACATGGCTCTGGGCGAGCGTCGTGCCAAGGCCGTTCAGCGCTACCTGGTGCTGCAGGGCGTTTCGCCGGCCCAGCTGGAACTGGTTTCCTATGGTAAAGAGCGTCCGGTCGCTACCGGCCACGACGAGCAGTCCTGGGCTCAGAACCGTCGCGTCGAGCTGAAGAAGTAAGAAGTCGTTATGCCCAAGCACCTGCGTGTCCTGACGTTCCTCGCGCTCAGCCTGCCATTAGCGGCCTGGGCGGAAGTTCCTGTGTATGACGGCGTTGCCGCCAACAATGGCGGCAACGTTCCTCCTTCCGGGTATGGCACGGCAGGTGCCGGCGGCGCCTTTGCCGGAGGTGGGGTGACAACCCCCACCTCCGTGCAGGGCGAACTGTTCATGCAGCTCCAGCAGATGCAGGACGAGTTGGCTCGCCTGCGTGGCACGCTCGAGGAACAGCAGAACCAGATCCAGCAGCTCAAGCAGGAAAGCCTGGAACGCTACCAGGACCTCGACCGTCGGATTTCCGGTGGTGGCGCTCCCGCTGCACAGAATCCCGCACCTGCTGGCGCCATCAACGCCAATGGGGCGCCTGCGGCTCCCGCAGGCAACAACGCACCGGCGCCGAGTAGCGAGCCGGGCGACCCGGCGAAGGAGAAGCTCTACTACGACGCGGCCTTCGACCTGATAAAGAGCAAGGATTTCGACAAGGCGAGCCAGGCGTTCAATGCCTTCTTGCGCAAGTACCCGAACAGCCAGTACTCCGGCAACGCCCAGTACTGGCTCGGCGAGGTGAACCTGGCCAAGGGCGACCTGCAAGGTGCCGGCCAGGCTTTCGCGCGGGTCAGCCAGAGCTACCCCAGCAGCCAGAAGGTGCCCGACTCGCTGTACAAGCTGGCGGACGTCGAGCGTCGCCTGGGTAACAACGACAAGGCCAAGGGCATCCTCCAGCAGGTCATTTCCCAGTACCCGGGCACTTCGGCCGCCCAACTGGCGCAGCGCGACCTGAAGAACCTTCGCTGACCCCGTTCCCGATGAACAAACCCGCGCCTGTCGCGGGTTTTTTCGTTAGAATCTGCGCCCCCGTGAAGCTGCATGGTTTCAGCTCGGCTGATCTTCGTGCCTCTCCTCGCGAGACCTTCCGGGATTTCGAGTGCCACGACAGGATACGTTCCGTGGCGCCCCTTCATTTACCGCAACGGAGGCGGACGACCTGTTCAGTCGTCACGCCCGTGGCTGAATATGCAACAGACCCTGCGCATCACCGAGATTTTCTACTCGTTGCAGGGGGAAACACGTACCGCCGGCTTGCCGACGGTCTTCGTGCGCCTGACCGGCTGCCCCCTGCGCTGTCACTATTGCGATACCGCCTATGCCTTCAGCGGCGGCGACGTCGTTAGCCTGGACGCTATTCTCGAGCGGGTTGCCACCTACAAGCCTCGCTACATCTGCGTGACCGGCGGGGAGCCGCTGGCCCAGCCGAATTGCATTTCTCTGCTGGAGCGGCTTTGCGACGCCGGCTACGAGGTTTCCCTGGAAACCAGCGGGGCCCTCGATGTGTCACGGGTCGACCCGCGCGTAAGCAAGGTTCTCGACCTCAAGACGCCGGGATCTGGCGAGGTCGGACGCAACCGATACGAAAATATCCCGTTGCTGACCGACAACGATCAGGTGAAGTTTGTCGTCTGTTCGCGAGAGGACTACGACTGGGCGGTATCCAAGCTGATCGAGTACCGCCTCGACCAGCGTGCCGGTGAAGTCCTGTTCTCGCCGAGCCACCATCAGGTCAGCGCGCGAGAACTGGCCGATTGGATCGTGGCCGACAACCTGCCGGTCCGCCTGCAATTGCAACTGCACAAGATTCTCTGGAACGACGAACCGGGCCATTGAGACGAGGAATCCATCATGAATCAGAAGAAAGCGGTCATCCTGCTCTCCGGCGGCCTCGACTCCGCCACCGTTGTCGCCATGGCCAAGGCCGACGGCTACGCCTGCTACACCATGAGTTTCGACTACGGCCAGCGCCATCGTGCCGAGCTGCAGGCCGCCGAGCGCGTGGCCCGGCAGTTGGGCGTGATCGAGCACAAGGTGATAGGGCTCGACCTCAATGGCATGGGCGGCTCGGCATTGACCGACGAGAGCATCGCGGTGCCCGAGTCGCCTAGCGAAGGTATACCGGTGACTTACGTGCCGGCGCGCAATACGGTGTTCCTCTCGCTCGCCCTGGGCTGGGCCGAGGTCCTGGATGCCCGTGACATCTTCATCGGTGTGAATGCGGTGGATTACTCTGGTTATCCGGATTGTCGCCCTGAGTTCGTCGAGGCTTTCGAACGCATGGCGAACCTGGCAACCAAGGCGGGCGTGGAAGGCAATGGCTTCCGCATCCAGGCGCCGCTGCAGTATCTGTCCAAGGCGCAGATCATCCAGGCGGGCGTGGCGCGCGGGGTGGATTACGGCCTGACGGTGTCCTGTTATCAAGCCGATGAGCAGGGACGTGCGTGCGGTAAATGCGATAGCTGCCGGCTGCGTGCGGATGGCTTCGCGGCGGCTGGTATTTCCGACCCGACGCCATATTTCTGAAAAAAATTCGCGAGAGGTGTTGTTTTTACGTTAGAAATCAGTATTATACGCCTCGCGTTGGGTCGTTAGCTCAGTCGGTAGAGCAGTTGGCTTTTAACCAATTGGTCGTAGGTTCGAATCCTACACGACCCACCATTTTCAGAGGGGCGAGTTGCGCAGGCCTAGGAAGGGGTGTTGCACCTTTTACTTGTCCAGCAGCCGTCTGGGCCGAACATTAGGCCCGCATTGACGTGATGTCAATATGGAATAGCCCGCCTATCAAGGTGGGCTTTTCTGTTTCTAAGGTCCTGAATCCATTCTGCAGGCGTAGCAATGCGCCCCCGACGTAATCAGCGATTACAGAGGGTACTGCGGTTTCGGCCTTGAAATTCCGCGGCTCTGCCAACATGCAGGCGCTGGAATCCAGGCGCTCTCGGTAATTCCAGATTCTTCCTACAGGCCTAGCGATCTGCTGGGAGGCGCGGCTACTTTTCGTCCGGTAGCCGGCCCCTCAGTACCGGTATCGCTAGGCGAGACTGCTTCGGGCGGCAGATCCCCATCCACCCGATCCGCTTGTTGCAGCGGGAGCCGCGGATGCCGAGGCGGCACGGTTCGATAAGTGTTGAGCCATCAGAGTGAACAGCACGCTTTGCTCGAAGGTGTCAGGTGGCTGTGGTAGCGCTTCTGCTTCCCACGCGGTTGGGCCTCCCTGAATGCCTGTCCCTGACGTGTGCTCCCTTGGTTCTGCAGGCTCTGTCCTGACCTCCGGTGGCGGCGCTTCACTCACTCGAGCGAGAGGTTGCCCGCATGGCTTCGGTTTGGCAGAGGCTTGCGGGGAGCCGCTGAAATCCACCTTCCTGACATTCTCCAGCGCGCCTTGGGCCAGGCTTCTAGCATGCAGCACGGCACGCATGTGATCGTAGTCGGCCTCGATGTAGCTCATCGTGGTCTGGATGTTCGAGTGGTTGAGCAGGCACTTCGTGAGGTGGATGTTCCGCTCGGGTGCCTTCATCAAGTCGGTGGCCAGGGTGTGCCGGAAACGGTGCGGGGTCATCCGCACCCCAACCTTCTCGGTCAACTTCCGGTACATGGCTTCGACCTGGTCGGAGTTCATCACCTTGCTCTTGTAGTGCGGAGAGAACCGGTTGACGTTGAACAACTGGTCGTCATCGGCGAATCCGGCTCTATCGGCCTCTTGCAGGAGCCTCGATAGGTGAGGCACAAGCCCCTCCGTTATTGGCACTACGAACTCTTTATGAGTTTTCTCTGTCTCGCCGCGGATGAGGATCAGTTGATTATCCCAGTCGATGTCGCGCTTGCGGATGCACAGTAGCGCGTTCAACCGGATGCCGGTGTAGTAGAAGACCTCAAACGTGCAAAGCCAGAACCAGGCGGGAGTGATGCGTGCGCGATCGCCGGTGCAGCGCTCGGCGCCGACCTGCATGTTGAGCCAATTGCGGGCGCGCAGGATGGCTTCGGCTGCGACGGTTTTGCTTGCTCGCCTGGGGGGGGTGACGGTGGTCTTTCTGAACGGGTTGACTTGGGAGTGCGTCACCAGCTCGTGCTCGATGGCATACCCCCAGATAGTTCGCAGATGATTCGAATACGTGTTCCAGCTCCGCTTCGACAGGCCTTGTTCCAGGACCTTGCGCCGCCATCCCAGCACAGACCTGTGGTCCACCTCCTGTACGGTTGCCGTAGGGCCGAAGTGCTTGAGCAGCGCCTTGGTCGCGGCGCGGTAGATCTTCGCGCTGGCTTCTCGGAGATCGTGCGCGAAGATGTACTCCTCGGTGAGCTGCTGCGGCGTCATTCCACACCTACTTCGGCATCGGTGATGACCGTGAGGCTTGGGTTGTCCAGAGGCTGCACAGGGAACAGCAGTTTGGGATCCTGGAGCAGGTAAGCCTTGAGCTCCTTCGTCTTGCGAGGACCAGAAACCTTGATGGTCCAGATGTTCAGGTTTTTACTGGTCTTCCGGTGAAGCCCTTGTTTCTCGAACGCGCGCTGCACCAGCTTCCAGCCGGTCGTATCCTTGGCCTGGGCCAGCTTTTCGAGCTCTGGATGCTCTTGGACATAACGCTTGAAGATTCCTGGCGTGACCAGCATGGCGGTCCCGTCGACGGTATGCACCAAAGCCTTGGTGTCGTTGATGAACAGGCGACGGGCCGTGATGCCAGATTTCATCCAGCCAACGAATCTCTGTCCCAGATCAGTGCTTCTGCTAGGCATAAATACGTCTTTAACTGTTTCGGGAGCGCAATCTGCTGGCTCCGCGGTTCCTAATGGCTGCTGTAGGTTCTCCTCCCCGCGAGTGTTCGTAGGAGTAGCAGCCGGTGAGTCGCGGCTAGTGACTAGCTCTTCTGATGGCGAATTGATACTACCAAGAAGCGCGTACAAATCGTCTGTTTCTTCCTGAACATCAGTTGTGGGCTTCGCAATCGCCCGCATCTCGTTTGACGGTTTCGCAACGCTCGGCGCAGGTTGGCGGAGCGTCATCTTGGCTTCTAGTACCTGTGGCTGTTCAACTGGTTCGATGGGGATTTCGCAGGTCGATTCCGACTTTTCCGTGGAGGTACTTCCATCTTCAACGACGAGTGATCCGCCGTAGGGCGCGGGACGCTCGGCAGGGTCTGTCCAAATCAAGGCTGGAGCGATCTTGAGCAGCGTGAGCTTGTTTTTCCACCCGGCGCCATTGTCTATCGTGGCCGTCCAAATGGCTTTGTCCGCGGCGTTGGTCTGAATGATGGCTTGGTCCTGAAGCATGTTGAAGAGCGTGCTGTTGGAGGAGGGGACCCCTTCGATTCCCTGAGCCAGTAGGTAGGCCCTCAACTGATCGGCCGCAGGCTTGCTTACCAGCCAGAGTGCGTCCTGAGTCAGCCACCCGTCGGACGGGCCGCCCGGCTGATTCAGCTTGAACTTGTCCTTCACCAGGAAGCGCAGGCCGTCTGCCAACTGCCGTTGCAGCGACTGCTTCGGTGCAGCCAGCGCTCGATCCGGATTACCTCCCAACTCCTGCGCGACTGAGGCCTGGTCTGCCTTCACGATGATCTCGCCGAGGATCCCGGCGTGCTCGTACTGCCCTGCGAACAGATAGATCAATTGAGCCCACAGCTCTGGAAAGCGACTGAGCCAGTCGAGTGCAGTGCGCGGTAGCAGTTGGTGGATGAGGAGTGCTGAGGCAGCGCCGTGAAGCTGGTATTCGCGGGACTTCACGTACTTGAAGCGGTAAGGCTGGTTGATCGGTCCGTTCCAAGGGTGCCATGTGCTGCCGTCCTGCAGCTCAACCTGCAGGTCTACGACGATCTTGCCTATGTCGTGAGCCAGGGCGCCATACGCCGCGGCGGCCGACCAGGCTTCAGCCTGAGCTGACTGTGACTCCGGCGCTGCGCCGATCGGGAGCAAATAGGTCTGCCGTACCTTCAGTGCGTAGGCCACGATCTCCAAGCCGTGATCGATCATCCCGCCTGGATGGGCATGGTGATGGTTTTCCGAAGCTGGGAGCTGTTGGACCAGCTCGGCATAGTTGGCCAGTGGCCGCCGGTAGATCTCCTCGAATTGCTGCTTGGATAGCGAGGCGCGCTGCCAGATGTTCTCCAGTAGCTGCCGGCGGCGAGGCGTGCCGAGCAGCTCCATACTGCTCAGAGGAGGGAGGAATCCCCCTGAGGCAGCTTTGGTTGGTGGGGTGGGGGAAGGCTTCCTGGATATCCAGGAAAGGAGTTGAAACATGGGAGGCTCCATGACGATTCATGGAGCGGGCTTTTCCGCCAGATCGGGGGCTGACAACAACGATAAAACAACGGTAGCGGGGAAGGGTATTTTGTTGGCAATGTGCCATCTTTCACCATTGAGCTGCATGGCGATTTCGAGTGCTTGGGGTTCCCGAAGATCCAGTGAAGACTGGCAGCAATCGGCCAAGAGAAGTCAGTCGTTACAGATCATGAGGACAGGGATTGTGAGCGGCTCTCTCTAAGGTTAGCCTTGGGCAAGCCTAAACACCGCCAGCCAAGGGATCTGCAGAAGTGGTGTATTTAATCCACTGCTTCACCAGCTCCCCTCTATTCTAAAGCAGTTCGCTGGCTTCAACACCTCGTGTTATGTGCCAAGGAGGCAGCGTGAGTGTAAAAGAATCGATAGAGCGCTTCGCTCCAGGCTTTAGCCAGCTATCCCCAGAAGAGATTGAAGCAATGAATACGTTCACAATCATGTGGACTTTATTCGAGGCGCAAGTTTTGGGCTCTGCGGCATCAGCTAAGAAAATAATAAGAAAATCCCAGCATTGGGAAGAGCAAGGTCATCTCAAGGAAAATTGGCTTATCCCACATCTTGAATACTTCAAGGCTCGCTATTTTCAAAATGGCGAGCCCACCCGTAGATTCGAATATCTGCATTTGCGAGATAACGATGAACCGGATTTAGTTCGTTCGATCCTATCAGGAAATTCAGCGTCACCAGGAGACGAGCTAGCAGCCATGCTTATTATTGTCTTGCGTTTCAGAAATAACTTCTTCCACGGCCTAAAGTGGGCTTATCAAATGCAAGAACAGCAAGAAAATTTCGAGCGTGCATCGCAGCTTCTGCAGCGCTGCATGACTTTTACAGGTCAGTAGTGTAGGCATGTAGCAATGCGCTAAACTGTTGTTCACTTCATTCCCTAGGCAGACAAAGATCTTAATTTTTGTCTGCCTGTTAGACTAATCGTTAGACATTTTTACCTATGCCCATTGACTGCTACCACGGAACATCGGACACAACGGCCAACGATCTCGTCTCGGGCAGGATCGAAATTAAAAAAGGAGGAGGTGAGCTCGGAATGGGATTCTACACGGGAGAACACCTCTGGGTGGCGAAGTCTTGGGCCGCTAATCGGCATGGACTTGATGGAGCAGTTCTCCACATCGAAGTCAGCGACAGCGACTTCTTTGACCTAGACCCTCTACTGCTCTCTCGAATTGATGCCCTTAGGCACAGAGATGAAATCCGAGAGGCAAATGCAACACGCACCCACACATTCAATGGGAACGTGGTGTGGTCACCAATTGTTGGCACCACACGAGTCGACGCAGAGCAGTACAAGTTTGAGAGCGTGGCGGCTGAGGATCTTCTTAACGGCTCCGCCGTCATCCGGAGTAAGGTCTGATGTATTCAGTTTTCTATCTTTGTCGCAGCCCGGAAGACTCTAAGCAGTTCGTTTTTGCAAGTGAGTTGCCAGAAAATTACTATTCGCCCGGTCTCTTTGTGATCGAAGCCGCCAGCCGAGGTGGGCGTTTAGAACAGACTTTTAATTTTCTGGCAAGGCAAGGTCAGAATACTATGAGTCTGGAACTGCGCCGCTCGAAGAATGGAAGAGCCTACATCGTGGATGCTGCTCACAATGGAAAATTCTATTTCAAAGCTGTTGCTCTAGATATAAATTCAAGATATTCGGGGCAGCGCCGATGGCTATTTCACGACATGCCTTTGTATAGATTAGAGCCCGCCAATATGCAACAACTTGAAAGCGCATGTATCGATCGAGACTTCTACTTTATCGGTAGTTCCGGCGCCGAATCCGACAATGGCTAACCTCTCGTTCCACCGGGCAGCCTTCGACCGCCGGCGGACTCAGAAGTCGGCCATCACTACAAAGGGAGAATCACATGGCAAAGCAGCTTTCACCTGCCGGAGTCATGGCGCTCAAAGAAGCGCTGTGTTCGGTCTACTGGTATAAGTCAGAACTTCGTGGCTTTCTACAGCTTTGTTTATCCAATCCAGGCATTCTCAACAACTTCAACTGGGAGAACTACAAGCGTCAAATTGCCTCTGATGTTGTCGATTTTCTGTATGCGAATCCAGCATCTCATCTTGGTGACTTAACAAAGGTCTGCTACGAGCTCTGCAAGATAACTGATTTTTCACATTTGAAGCCCCTTGATGATGGTCCGCAAAAAGTGGAGAAGGCGAGGAATGCAGTCAATCAGCTTAAACAACTAGTGGAGCCTCACAAAGATATCAAAAAGGAGCAGGATGAAATAAAGCGAAGGCAGGAACTCGCTGCCAAAAAGCTGCGTGAAAACGCGGCTGTGCGGCAGAAGCTAGAAGCCATCAAGGCTCGTTATATGGCATTGGTCAGTTCTGACAACGCACAAAGCCGAGGCTTCGAACTTGAGCGCGTCATGTATGAGTTGTTCGAACTCTTCGATCTCGACCCTAAGGCTTCATTCAAGAATCTTGGCGAGCAAATCGATGGAGCGTTCTCTCTGGACGGAACTGAGTACCTCTTCGAGGCCAAGTGGCAGAAAGAACCCGTCAATAAAGCTGACCTAGCAGTCTTTTCCGACAAAGTGAGGACCAAGCTCGAAAATACACTGGGCATCTTCCTGTCGATCAATGGTTTTTCGGGAGACGGCGTTTCTGCGCACCAAGCGGGTGGTGCCTCAATATTGCTAGTCGACGGAGGGGATCTAATGGCCGTTCTGGAAGAGCGAATCGACTTCGTTAGTTTGCTTCTTAGAAAAAAGCGGCATGCAGCACAAACAGGCCAAATTTATCTGAGCTACTACCAAATGGTCGCCGCCGGTGCTGGCTAGCAATTCCTTCAACGCAGCCTGCTGTAGGCCGTCGGGTGCAGCTAATGGCTATAGCCGATTGCTACCGTCCATGAGCGACAGCTATGGGTCGACTCCGGCCTGTCGCAACAGGCAGCAGCCGGCCAGAAGCAATGGGATGGACTCCCCCTCACCTCGGCACTTCGAGTGCCAGACTGAAGGTGCGAACCGCAGTCACTGATGAGAAGGAGTCCAGACATGAAGCTTATGCGCATTGGGGTCGACCTGGCCAAGAGCGTGTTCCAGATCCACGGCGTCGACTGCAAGAGAGGCCTGTCTGGCGGCAGCGGTTATCTCGCGAACGCTGGCTTCAAGCGATCCTGGAGAAGGCCGAGCCCGATTGTGAGATTGGCTTGGAGAGTTGCGGTGGAGCCCATCATTGGGCTCGGCAACTTGAGGCGCGTGGATTTCGGGTCAAGTTGATCGCGCCCCAGTTCGTGAAGCCCTACGTGAAGAGCAACAAGAACGACGCCAATGACGCGGAAGCAATCTGTGAGGCAATGAGCCGGCCCAGCATGCGCTTCGTGGCGATCAAGACGGTTGAACAGCAGGACATTCAGGCGGCACATCGCATTCGAGCAGGGTTGATTGAGCAACGCACCGCCAAGGCCAACCAGGTTCGTGGCCTGGTCGCAGAGTACGGCCTGATTGCACCGAAAGAACTGTGTGCATTGCGACGCGCCATTCCCTGCTGGCTGGAGGATGCAGACAACGGTTTAACGCTGCGCTTTCGGCATTTGCTGGATGGGTTATGGCGCGACTTGCGCATGCTGGATGAACGGGTCAAGGAGCTGGATTGCGAGATATCCGGGATTGCGGCCAATGAGTCGAGCGCTCAGAGCTTGCAGCAACTGCGCGGCGTCGGCCCGATGATCGCCACCGCCCTCGTCGCGGCCATCGGTGACACCCGTCAGTTTGCCAATGGTCGACAGTTTGCTGCCTCGCTGGGATTGACACCGAGGCAGCACAGCTCCGGTGACAAAGATCGACTGCTGGGCATCAGCAAACGCGGCGATGCCTACCTGCGAACACTGATGATTCATGGCGCTCGATCCGTGCTGCGCACAGCTTCATCCAAGGATGACCGGCTGAGCCAATGGGCCGTCCGCTTGGCTGAACGATCGCACACCAACGTGGCCGCCATCGCGCTGGCCAACAAGACCGCGCGCATGGCCTGGGCGATGCTGCGCGATGGCACTGCCTACCAGCCGGAACGGACTGCGGCCTGACTCACTATCAGTCAAAACGCTACGAGAGAATGACCGTCACCCACGATTGCGAAGCAACCTGAACGATGGCAAACCGGTCGAACCGGCGCGAGCAAACCCCTCAAATGTCCATGTGCGCAGAGCACGTAGAAGCGATTGGGAGCCCGCGCGCGAATAGCCCATCATGGCCCAGCATCAGAAGACGATGCCGAAATCAGAGGCCGGATATACGTGTGCAGTCGGCACGGGCGCCAAAGTGACGGGAGCTTGCAATGAGGGGGAGTCCATATACGGACTGATTGACCACTACACCCCACGCCAACCAGCTTTTGCTACATTACCGCGTTTTGTATACACGCAATAATTGTCGAGCGGCTCCACCATGAGAAGCAACAAGCGCAGCATTCTTACGCCCGTGGCTCCAATCCTAATTGGAAATGCCAGATCCTATTGGGCCACCCACTTTTACAGCGTTTTGAAGTGTATCGACTCGCACAAACAGCTCGCCTACTCGCCTCGGAATTTCAGAGAGTTTCCGCAGTGGAGCTTGAGCTTATTGAGGGGAAATCTCCCTCTCAATTTCTTCAACGACGTTGAGTCATATGTACAGAATTGGGGAGTTCAATATTTCTTGGCCAGCTTCTTCAACCAAAAGCTCGGAGGACACCTCGTCATTGAGCTCCTAGAGCGGCTGGAGGGCTTGTATGGGATCTGCTTCAATAGGGATTTGGACTCGTTTACCTTCCATATCTCAGGAAGGGACTCCGCCCTTAGCCACCGGTTAAATGACAGATTCACAGAAATTTTTCCTTTTCACGCATCTCAAGATAGCGTACCAAAACTCATCGCCTACTCCGACCTGTGCCTGATCTTGGACAATAGCTTCAATGGCGGGTCAGTGGCCATTTTCGGCGAGGTGGAGGGAATCTATGGAACCAAGTTCCGGAGCGAAAAGTACTGGGGCATTAAACAGGAGTTCTGTGTCTTTGGAATCGGTACCGTGCAGGGCAACCAGAAGCAAATCTGGTTTGAAGAGACTCGCCACAATGGTGTTGACCGAGTCCTCTTGATGATCGAAAAATCCCATTTCATCGTGACGGACTTCTCGCAAACAATAAGGTGTTTCAAATGGCTTTTCCTGAACGGGCCTGGGTTTGAGGACTTCCCCGGCGATGACGAGTTCAGGTGGTTTGCCCATGCGATTAGGGCGAGATGGTCTGACCCTATCGAGTCGGTCTTCAGCTTCTTGGAAAGCTATATCGATGGCGGCGATCTGGTCGGTTTCAACAACGACGGACCTGCAATCATCACGGACGTTCAGGCCCTCTGAAGAAACCGACAAGTCTGATTGATGCCAGAGCGACCGATAAACTGCCTGTCAATGCCGGCCACGATTGGGGATGCGCCTGAATGGTAATGGTGATTGAAGCCAGGTTTGCCGATGGTCGTGGGGTAGCCAACGCCCTACGGATGACGCCTGCCCAATGGATGCAGCTTCAAGTGAGCTATCAGATGGGTGAATTGCTCATGCCCTGCTGCCCGGCTCCCGCCGTTCCAAAGCTCAGTCCTAACGGCCATCCCTTCTCTGCACATGCAGGCAGTGCCTGTAGTGCATCCGAAGAGAGCCAATGGCATCTGGCAGCGAAAATCATGGTTCGCAGCGTGCTGGAGAACCTTGGCTGCGGGGCCACCTTGGAGATGTCTGGAGTTGGAAACTCCGGGAGATGGCAAGCCGACGTTTGGGCAGAGTGCGATGGCGTCAAGCTGGCCTTCGAGATCCAGCGCTCATATCAGTCATTGCGCGATTATCGCCGCCGTCAAGAACGCTACCGGGTCGAGGGTATCAAAGCCTTGTGGTTGATGCGGCACGACCGCTACATGACCCTGACCAAGAGCACGGCAAAAGAGCGCCTGCGGGCAGAGTTTGGAGTCAAATTCCCCCCCGAGGGCGCTTCGGGCCTTGTTTCACGGATCTCCCTGTAGTGCAACTACAATTGGACCCTGAGCCCGGCGTCCGCGGAGCGGGGTTCTTTTCGGCTACCATCCCGCAACTGCTCGAAGCGGCGCTGACCGACCGCCTCTTGTGCATCGATGGTCTGTGGTGCATCGACAACCTGGACGCCATGCTGCGTATTGCCGAACAGTCGCGGACGCAAGCCTCCACTATGCGCAGCGCGAAGCCCCCCCTCGGCTTTATACGCGCGCTGTGCTCAGCGCGTAAAAGAGCCTTATTGGCCGACTGGGAGTGGCTATGGATTGGACCTGCGGCGTCTTGTGCTGATTGCACCTAGTGCAAGTCTTGCCTGCCCTGCAGCCTGTCGACTAGTGATGCTCTTGCCAGTCTAACTCGGCGCTCTTTGCCCTGCGCGGGGTGGTGACATTGGCCCGTGCGTGCGAAAATTCATGGATTCTCAACCGCGAATCGCCGCACTCCAGCTCCGCGCTACGGGCTATGCCCCCCGCGGCGTGACGACCAAGGAAAGGGACAGTTACGGTGGCCCCCAGAGACCCGGTAAAAACGCAGCGCAATCGCCAGATTAACGAACTCACGGCGCAGATAAATGAACTCAAGGAGGACGTCTTAGATATCACCGGCTATCCCAGCGAACATTCGTTGAACGCCACTTATGGCGGGAAGCACGCCGAGTACATCGACATCAAGAACGAAGTCATCGATTCGCCCGAGCAGTTCATTACGCTTTATCTCCGTGGGTTCCTTGATGTTCTGGAGAACCTCGGACCTGCCGCGCGGCCTGGCAACCCCTATTACGAGGCCCACGCGCATATCAAGAGCTCCAAGACGGTGCGTCGCTGGTTCAAGCTTTTCCTCACTCGAACCTACCTGCGTCAGTTCGATGCTCTGGCCCGCAAGCGTCCGGAAGTGGAGGATGCGGAGATATGGATAGGTCAAAAGAATGCGTCCTACGGCATCCTGGTGACCCCCCGGTTCAAGAATGGAGCTTGGGAGAACGATAAAAGTGAAATTCGACATTTCAAACCGAACTACTGGACCATCGGGCACATCCTGCAGACTGGATTCGTGATACCCGATGAAGATGATCGCATCGAATTTCCCTCCGTCGATCACTACCTGAAATTCTTCCGCCAGACCTTGGTGCGCAACTCCGGCTCCGAACATGAAATGGCGATTGCCAGGCGCTACTGCAATTTCGTGCTCAATAGCGAGAACCCACTGGATGTGCCACTGTTGATTCCAGAACTGCGCTATGGTGGAAAGGTGGCGCGCCATGAGCATCGCCTCGACTTCACCATCATTGATCCTTTTACCCTGTCGAAGGTCGGGTTCGAGCTTTCGCCCTGGTCAACCCATGGCAGACTGGAGGGCACCCGTGATAAGACCCAAAAGCAAATCAATGAAGAGGCTCAGGCAAACTTCGAGAAGGAAATGCGTAAGCTCAAGGCCTATTTCCGCAAACGTGGTATCCCCATCATTGTCTACACAGATACAGACCTGAAGGATCCCGATGCCATCTTTGACGACATTGCGGCGTACTTGTCTCCCACGCGCAAGGCCAAGCAGTTGGAGTTCCACGCCATGGAGGACTTCCTGGCGTTCAAACCCGGTCGCTAGTGCCCGCGCCAGTGGCCTCACCGAACTCGCCTCAAGCCGAGGTCCTGCTACCAGCCTACAGGGCTTCGATAAATGAGGACGGTCGCCTTTCGTATGCTTCGCTGATCGCGGAGCAAAGTCCTCTGAAAACATCGGCTCACTGCACCAGAGCGCCGAGCCCGCGGCCCTCCTGCCTGTCACCGGTTGAAAAGGGGACAGGTTTTTTCTCTACTCTAAACGGCTGCTCATGGCCGACTTATGCCTGATGCGACAGGCTCAAACCGGCCAATTGATCTAAACGGCGAACCATGTGTTCGTATCAAATGTCGATAATTGCCCAGCCTGCCTGCTGCAGTGCTGCCCTCCTCTTGGTCTCGGCTTTACCCTCACCCATCGCGCTTTTTCGCATGGCCAGACAGAGCATGTGGGTCGGCCTGGTCATCCCTACGTACATGAGCATCATGCTCTTCTTTGCGGCCTCGTTCGGACGCTTAGCAGCTGAGGCTTTGCCTTCGAGCCACGGCAAGAGCTTGTTGACGAAGTGAGTGCGGTTGTACGTTTCCAGAATCAGGGTGGCAGCATGCGTTTTACCCTTCTCGGCGTGAATCGAAGACAACCGGATGTTGACGCTCTCAGAACCGACCTCAAACCTGTATGTGTTGAGAAGCGCACCACCGTTGTCACCTGGGTCTTCTACCAGAGGGGCAGTTGACCAGGCGAGATAGGCTTCAGCATCCGCTGCTGCCAGCAGTTGATCAGAAAAGACCAAATCCGCAGCAAGATCCATCAAGCCTGAGGCAACCGTTGCATCCCATTCCGCCTGGGTAATACCAGCGGGGCTGAACAACAGCCGTTCGAGCCATCCGCGATAAGCGGCGACCACTCCAGCACGACCGGCAAGATGCTGTTCGACACATTGATGACTGCGAGACCTGGCCACAATCGCGTCCCTGGGAAACGCCAGGCGCACCAGGTTTAATAGGCAGGACGCTATCAGTTCCACGCCTAGAGCCGCAGTTGCATCCCTAGCAACATAGCGACGAGCGATGTGCACACCCTCTGAAAACGTACGCGGCTTGAACGAAGGCTTATTAACCTCTGACTGATACGGAGCCCAGTAATGCTCAACCGCTTTGGGGTAGTGCTCTGGCTTGTCATTCTCCAGTCGATGTACCGCTCCAACCGCATAGACACCTGATGTCCGGACACCTGCAGGTAGGTGCTGGATCAACAGCTGCCCATAGGCATCCAGGACATTACTCACGTCGCCATCAGGGAAGACGATGATGGTGTTGGGAGCAGGCTGGTTTGCACCACTCTGCCGTAACCCTACCAGGCCGCCAGTGATCGGCAGGTAGGCAAAGGGATTGGCGATGGACGCGATCGACTGATTGAAACGGAAGCTACTAGCGATTTCCATGGTGCTCGATTGATCAGGAAACGGCTCTGGTAGCTCCACCTTCACTTCGAAGATTTCCTGGTTGGGATCCCCAACCCTGATGACACAAACATCTGGATCCTGACGCGGGAAAACTTTGCTCAAGATGTTGGCCTGCTCGTACCGCGTATCTTGCATCTCATCGACCAAAACACAGGGAAAGCGAGCTCGCAAAGCGCTCGCTACCTCAGGCTCGTCAACCAGCAGCGCATCAGCCAAGACGAACACTTCATCGAAGCAAAAATGCCCTGTCTTCGCTGCATGAGTCATCGCTTTGCAGGCATTTTTATAGGTGTCCGTATGAGCCCCGAATTTCAGACTCCAACCGGTGAGCGGGTTGTCGAAATCGACAGTTTTTAAGCGCAAACTTTCCACTTTGATGAACGCCGATTCGAACGTTTTCTTCATGCCCGCGTATTCCCAGGGTTTCAGTGCTTTCCGGCGGGCGGCATGCGTAAGTTCATCGTCGATGGCAGTGAGTGGAATGCCCTTCGATCGCAGCCACGGTGAAGCAAGGAATCGCCCAGTGAAGCCATGGATGGTATCGATGTAATGTGGGTAGCGAAGCAGGCGCTGCCCAATCTCCGAGCCTCCCAAGCGATGCTCAATTTCCTCCCGAGCTGCGTTGGTATGTGAAAGGACGCAGATCCCCTGAGTTCGACTCTTCCAATGGCGAGCGAGGATAGCCAGCTTGGCCACCACCAATGTGGTCTTGCCGCTACCAGGGCAAGCAGAGACGTCCAGTGTGCTCATGGATTTCAGGAAGCTGCGTCGAGGCTCGTCCAACGCCTCCAGCTTCATGAGCTTGGTGACCCACTCCACATCGCCATCGGTTATCGGATTGATGAGCTGGGCCAGGTTCATTCCTCGCTCTCCTCAACAGCCGCTGAGGTGCCAGCTACCGTGCCCATGGCAACCGGTGTGAGCGTAGACCCCGTCGGCGGTACAGCTAAGCCACTGGTGGCGTATTCGATCGCGTGAATCACAGACTTTGATAGCGAGCCACGCAGAGTTGCCGCATCTAGCTTCTTAGCTTCGAAACGCTCTTCTATCAGGTCGATCAGGTGCTGGGCAGTGATGGTTTTGGAGGCTTTCTTGACCAGTTTGTAGACAGCGGAACACCTCGCCTCCTTGGTGGAGTGGGCTGTCTCGATGGCCTTGAATGCGGTTTCAGCTTCAACCAAAAGAGCTGCTCTAGTCACCTTTCCCTGATCAACCTTTTCCTCGTTGATCGCGAGATAAGCCGCTGCGTGCACTTCCCGCGCAAGACCGGAAAAGGCCAGGTCATATTCAAGTGTCCAGTGGTCAGCAACGAAGGTTCGAACGCACTGCCCGTCGCTTGCCATTCGCTTCTGGCGGTGCTCAGCCATACCGGCTTTTTGCTCTACAGCAGTCGCGCCGAAATCTCGCACAGCCTTCCAGCGACGGGTAGTACTGTTCCACTTGGGATCTGTTGGCCCCGTTACCAATTCGTGAATCTCAGGCGCGCAGTCGGGCATGACATCCATGTCGGTAATGCAGGCCGTCGGAATGGAGATTTCACCCTTGCTCGTATCTCGGCGCTGCATGATCTTGGAGTAGCGACGCAACCCCACGCCGCCCACATTGATCACCGACACACCATGCTTGGTCAGGTCTTTTCCAAGCCTACGCGCAAGGGCTGGCAGAAGGATCGCCTCAGCATCGCCCTCCACCACCAATAGTCCTTTGGCGAAGAACAATCCTGCTTTCGTGACGTCCAGGAAGCGACTGAGGAATCGATAGTCATCGGCGCCCAAGCAGGTCTGATCTTCAGCCAGCGAGAAAGCGCGCCCTCGATGCATGAGAATAAGATTCTGGATCGGAATCTTTGAGCTCAGATTCGGGCTGTGAGTGGTCAGAATCACCTGAACCGGTCTCAAACCGTCCGCAGGTTTCGCGGCCTTCTCAAGAAACTCCATGAGCTGTAGTTGCCGCTGCGGGTGCAGGTGAGCCTCAGGCTCTTCTACCAATAGAAGCGGCAGGCCGTCTGGCTCCTTTCCAAGCAGGAGGAGCTCGCAGGCCATAAACAGTACGTTGTTTGAGCCCAAACCATAAACGCCCCGGGACTCGCCCGAAGCGTGATCAAGCAACCCAAGCTCCAAGCGCTCAAGGATCTGTTTGAGCCTCGCATCCTCGGTCCCCCCCTCGCCGAAACTGATACGGCTTGTCAGAGGCTGTCCCGCAAGAGAAAGCGGGGCCAGGTAGTTCTGGTTAATGGCATGTTCAGCACTGACGATAGCGCTGTGCTTATTCACCAGATAGCGCATGTAGTCGCCCATGCCAGCAATGCTCAACGCTTCTGCATCGACGGGGCTAGCAGGCGGGGTCGCGGTATCGAAAGCGCTTCCGACATCGATGCTTGGGAAGCTGCTCAAGACCTGAGAGAGCCGGGAATTGCGGCCTGGCGACATCTCGCGCTCTGCATCACGTAATGGTTTCAAGTACGCAGTGGCGAGCAGAAGACGGGCCCCCGCATCCAGGGACGGCCCTTCCCCGTTCTCACCAGAACGCACTGAAATATCCACCCATCTGCGGGTTAGAGTTGAGCCTTGGACACGTGTGGCTGACCAATGGATGTGTAGACGACCTACGCCGTTTTTGTAGGTGACATACTCAGCGAACGCTCCCAGTTCGGCCTTACTCAAACCATCTAATGTGCACCTCAGCGTGATGGTGCTGGCCTGAGCTCCGCTGTCATCGATATGGAAGTCTTGGAGTTGAAGCTTCAGGTATTCGGCATCACGGGTTTGCAGTACATGCCGGATCGCATCGATGACGGCTGTTTTACCTGCATCGTTTTCCCCGACCAACGCGGTAACACCTCGGTTAAAGGTGACTTCCAAGCCGCAGTTAGCCTGGCCAAACTGGCGGAAATTTTCTAGTTTCAAGACGGATAGATACACGATTAGGCTCCCTGTTGCTCATGACGAGGCAGGGACGCCTATCTTGGCCATTTCCGCCAACGCAGTACTCATCCCTGATGAAAGGTAGCTATATGGCATGATTTCGCAGGCGAAACCAATCCCCTGGGATGACTGTCCGCTCCTGGCCGAGCGCGGCCCTTGGCTGCGACCAGCTTCTGATCCAAAACCGCCGAGACCACGGGTGGTAATCACAAAGCTCTCACAGCCTGGAGGACCGAGTACAGCAGTGAAACGATGGAGCCTTGGCTCAACGCTTGAAGCGCGGATGCTTGATGACCGGCATTGCATCGCGACGCTAGTTTGTTAAATGGCGCTGAGCAGAGTAGTAGTACGCCAGTACGCTACCGATCAAGGGGCCGGCGAATGCTAGTACTTCGCTAAAGTAGCGGCTCTGTAGAACCCCGCAAATCAGTACGCCGCCAAGCAGCATAAAAACGACTATGAATCCGACGAGTGCTGGAATGCGCTTATTGATGCGTTCGGTCTTCGGTTCAGCCTGGCCGATCCCACCGCACACCATGCAGGGCAATCCTGCAAAGCTTTTTCCCTTCAGCTCGCTCTCCTTGATGCATACCGCGCAGGACAGCTGCTGCTCTCCGTTGCGGCAGGTTCCGCTGCCTTCGCAATGGGCGCAGGGATAAAGATTGGACTTGATGTCATGCATTGTCATGTTCTGGTCGTCTCGCCTCTGGTCAAGGAATACGGATGCCCAGCGCATTCAGCGTCGATGTATCCATCCGGCCGTTGATGTCCAGACCACTGTCCATCTGAAAGGACATCAGCGCGCCGCGAGTTGTCTTGCCCAAGATTCCGTCGATCGCACCTTCGTAGTATTTGCGCACCATCAGCGCGGTCTGCACACGCATCACCAGGTTGGACAGCTCGCCCGCCGCGGGACGCGCGGGTACGGTCTTGGTCGTCGTATCCACGGAGGGCGATGCGGGGCTGTTGAAGTTGGTACTTGATCGGCTGCTGCTGCTCGAAGTACTGGGCGTGGTGTAGTAGCTGTTCGGGGTGTAACTCGGCGTGGGAGCGGCCGGTGGGCTGTAGTAGCGAGGGGCGCTGTACCCACCCGATCCGCTGTAATGCGAGCTGTGTGAGCTATGCGACCGGTGGGAACTGTGCGAGCGGTGCGCGGCATAGATGTTTACGGCATCGGGGGCGTTCAGAGTGTTCATGAATACGGGCGGTTGCGCGTCGCTGCGTGGCTCCCAGGTTGTGTCGGCGAGAGGCAGCTGGTTGGCTTGAGCAAAAGCAGTGCCGGCGACCGGCAGGAGGGTGATGTGGCCGATCAGAATCTTCCAACGATCAAGCAAACTCATGAAGCACTCCTTGCATAAGTGGCGAACTCTTCCGTGGAAAACGGACGAATACCGCGGCTTTGCCAGCGGTCGGTGTGGGATTTGAAGAAGCCTGCACAGTGACTTGCTGCAGCGCAGCTTTGGCAGGCGTCGATGAACAGGTTCTTCCAGTCGGAAATGCTTTGCCGAGCAAAGTGCGACAACTGCGCAGGCAATACGCACAAGGGCAGGTTGTAAATAGAAACCGGGATGCCACGGTTGTGCAGGAAAAAGGCGGACTGGCTGAGCTGCTCTTGATAATCCAATGGGTCTATCCAGAGCTCCTCATAATGCTTCTTCGCCAGGCCGGTACTTTCGATACCCATCAGAGCCACGTGGCGAACGAAAGGAAGGTTGCGAAATATGAAATGGGCCAGCTCAGGTAACCTGGGTGTGGTCAGACGACTGAGTACCACGCGGATTTCTACGACTTGGTTGGCTCGGGTGAGGTTGTATAGGCCCTGCATGGTTTCGCTGAAGGCTCCAGGCGCCTGGACGACGTGATCGTGGTCGTCGGCATTATCGCCATAGAGTGGGACACCCCAGCTCAGGCTTGGGTGCTCCAACTGTTTCAATTCGGGTATCCAGCTGGAGTCCTTTAGCAGCCGGCCATTACTGAGCAAGTGGATCGATTTCTCCGGCAGCACGGCCCTGCACCTGGCGAGAATCTCCAACAACCCTTCGCGATACAGTGTCGGTTCGCCGCCGCTGATGCCGAAGTGCTCCTCACCTGCGTCCATCAGGTCGATCAAGCGAAGGTTTTCCTTGATGTGCCAGCGGTCATCGATGTCCTTCGGTGGCTGTGAGCACATCAGGCACAAGCTGTTGCAGCGATCGGTGATGAACAGCAGGTTGGAGTTGGCCCCACGCCGATACAGCACGCGCACAAGGTTGCTGGCCGGCGAGAGCGCAATGACGTCCCCGGGGCGCACGACATGTGGATCTTTCGGTGCCCGAAGCTGCAATACCGCATTGGGCAAATCCGGCGCGTCCTGGTCCGGGCACAGGAAGGCGCCTACCGGTAGCGCTCGTAGACCAGGGTGTTCGCGTAGCTCATGTGCCTCGACCCAGAGTGCCAGGTCGTTGAACGTTGCATGACCGGCACAGACGGCTGTGCCTTTCTCGATGAGTTCGCTGGCAGTGATGACTTTCAGCAGGCGCGGGCCGGACAGGTTCTGGATGTCGAATTGAGTTTCTCTGCGCAGCATGAGCTACCCCCTGTAGCCGACGTGAGGGATATCAGCGAAGGAACGGCGAGTCAGCCAGGACAGCAGGACACGCTGGGTACTCTCGTCTCCATTCCGCAGCAGACCAAACAGGTGTTGAAGCAGCCCCATGTTCTTTTCACAGAAACTACTGAAGGCGCGATGCCCAATCGGGTCACCCTGGCGGGCAAAGTGTTCAACGGGGTCGGCGCCGCAATATGGGACCAACGCGCAATCGCTGCAGCCAGGCAAGGCTTCCGCGATGCCTGCCTCGAGCAGCAGACTCATCACGGGCGCGTTCAGCAACTCGCGCAGCGGTTGTCGAACAGTGCCCAGTCGCAATCCATCTTCGCCCATCTCCAGGAGCATCCGGGCTTCATCGGATGGATAGACATAGCCGTCGTAGTTATAAACGAGAGCGCCAATTCCAGCGCCCATGGGGGAACGTAAGTCGACGTAGCCGGATGAGAAGGGCGTCAAGACGTTGTTCAGCAGTAGTGCGGTATAGCCCTCGGAGAGGTAGATGCCTTGCTGGTTCAACTCCAGCAGATAGGCAAGTGCTTCCTTGTAGAAACGAACGTACCGCTCCATCGGGTAATCGAGACGCTGAGCACTTTTGGAGGCGAAACCATAGGGGCTGAGCGGGCGGAGAGAGATGCTGGAGAAGCCCTCCTTTACGTACTCGTCGATGATCGCTCGCGGCTGTTCCAGGCTTTTGGCGGTTAGTGTCGTGAGTGCAGATACTGCATCGTGACCTAGACGCTCGCGAACGCGATGAATGCCTTCAAGGGTTCGTGCGTAAGAGTCGCGCGTCGGGGTGGGCCGGTTGGCATTGTGAAGCGCGGCTGGCCCATCCAGTGACGTCGAAAACTGGATGCGATGCTTTTGGGCAAAATCCAGGATCTCATCAGTCAGGTGATGCAATGTGCTGGTGATGACGAACTGGATATCGCGCTGTTCGGTCTCGTTTTGCTCGACCACACGCTCGATGATCTGACGTATGCGCTCGAAGGCTAGCAAAGGTTCACCACCCTGAAACTCAACAGTGAGAGTGGGGGACGCGGATTCGAACAAGCGCTCCACTGCGGCCATAGCGTCTTGTTCGGACAGGTCGTGACCGCCACCGGCAAGCGGTGCTCGCGAGACCTGGCAGTACTGGCAGGTATGGTTGCAGCGCAAGGTGACGACGAAGAGGTGCAGAGCGGGACCCTGTAGAAGAAAGTCCTTGCGACTGCGGTATTGTGCGGCCATCTCCGGCAGCGGGTCATGCCTGCCGGGCTCATAGATGAAATGCCTGGCTAGTAGGTCTTTGTACAGCGAAGTTCCTGGACGCAGGCGCTTGCTCAGCAGTTCACGCAATTGCGGGTCCGAGATGAACAGGTGTTCGCCGGTATCCCCGGTGATCAGCACATTCTTTGTGCTATCGCCGTTCAAGCGCATGAAGCGGAAGGGCAGTAGTCGGTAGCTACCGTCCGTGGCGATGACGCTCCCCATTCAATAGCTACAGCCGACCAGTGCCGTGCGGATCAGAGCCTCTCTGATGCCGGCGGTTTCCTGCTGGATTCGTTCGCGCAGGACGAAATCATTCAGCTGCTGGAGCAGCAGGGATTTGACCTGCTCGGGGCAGAACGTGGCTGCGTTGGCTGAGGTCGGATTGGGGGTGACCAGAAGGGTGGTTCGCTGGCCCTGCATCCGGACTTCTGTGACAAAGTCCCTGGCGATGCTGTAGGCCGCTCGTTGTACGACGCCGGGCGAGTAGGCTTGCTCGTCGAGTTGGAGTATGACTTGCCATGCCATCGTATTCTTCCCTGAAGTCCCGATCTATTGCGGGGATTTTGCACTGTTCCAGGGCAAATGGCCACTATCCGATCTTGTAGTGGTCAACCCATCCCGGACAGTGGGTTGAGTTTTTCTTCGGCCACCGCAGGCGGTAGCCCGTCGTTGAATTGATGCGGCCTGATCCAGTTGTAGCGGTGCATCAGGTAATGACTGATGTCCCGTTGGGCCTCCTGCGCCGTCAGGTAACCCGTTGACGGGACCCACTCCGACTTCAGACTGCGGAACAGGCGCTCCATCGGCGAGTTATCCCAGCAATTCCCCCGACGGCTCATGCTCTGCTGCATCCGATAGCGCCAGAGCCGTTGCCGAAACAGGCGGCTGGCGTACTGGCTGCCCTGGTCTGAATGGAACAGCACCTGCTGTGGCCTGCCGCGCTGTTCGTAGGCCATGTCCAGGGCCTTGATCACCAGTTCGGCATCCGGCTTGGCCGAGAACGCCCAGCCGATCACCCGCCGGGTATGCAGATCCAGCACCGCGGCCAGGTAGTGCCAACGGCCTTGCGCCCAGACGTAGGTGATGTCGCCACACCACACCTGATTGGGATGCTCGGTCGCGAATTCGCGGTTCAGCCGATTCGGGATATCCGGCCGCTCAACCGTGGCCTGTTTGTAGGCGTGCGA